>NZ_JBFAHR010000041.1:0-1048 GCF_040654275.1 Nocardia sp. NPDC050717 | reverse complement strand
GCGGGCGAGGGTGACGTGTTCATCTCGGCCGGCGTGGAGACCGTCAGCCGTTTCGGGAAGGGCAACGCCGACGGGCTGCCCGACACCCAGAACCCCGTCTTCGCCGACGCCGTGGCCCGCACGGCACAGCGGGCCGAGGGCGGCGCCGCGCCGTGGGCCGACCCGCGCGCCAACGCGTCCCTGCCCGATGTGTACATCGCCATGGGCCAGACCGCCGAGAACGTCGCGCAGTACACCGGCATCACCCGCGCCGAGCAGGACGCGTTCGGCGTGCGCTCGCAGAACCTGGCCGAGAAGGCCATCGCGAACGGCTTCTGGGCCACCGACATCACCCCGGTGACGCTGCCCGACGGCACGGTGGTCAGTACCGACGACGGCCCCCGCGCGGGCGTCACGCTGGAGGCGGTGAGTCAGCTGAAGCCGGTGTTCCGGCCCGACGGCACCGTGACGGCGGGCAACTGCTGCGCGCTCAACGACGGCGCGGCCGCGCTGGTGATCATGTCCGACACCAAGGCCAGGGATCTGGGTCTTGTTCCGCTGGCGCGGGTCGTCAGCACCGGCGTGTCCGGGCTGTCGCCGGAGATCATGGGTCTTGGCCCGATCGAGGCGTCCAAGCAGGCGCTGCGCCGTGCCGGTCTCACCATCGACGACATCGACCTGGTCGAGATCAACGAGGCGTTCGCCGTGCAGGTGCTCGGCTCGGCGCGCGAACTCGGCATCCCCGAGGACAAGCTGAATGTCAACGGCGGCGCGATCGCGGTGGGTCATCCGTTCGGCATGACCGGTGCCCGCATCACCAGCACCCTGATCAACTCGCTGCGCTTCCACGACAAGCAGTTCGGGCTGGAGACGATGTGTGTCGGTGGCGGCCAGGGCATGGCCATTGTATTGGAGCGGCTGTCGTGACCGGCCGGTTCGCGGGCAAGACCGCGATCGTCACCGGCGCCAGCCGCGGAATCGGGCTCGGCATCGCGCAGCGGCTGGTCGACGACGGCGCGAAGGTCGTCATCACCGCCCGCAAGAGGGACGCCCTGGACGAGGCCGTCGA
>NZ_JBFAHR010000040.1:0-1048 GCF_040654275.1 Nocardia sp. NPDC050717 | reverse complement strand
GCGGGCGAGGGTGACGTGTTCATCTCGGCCGGCGTGGAGACCGTCAGCCGTTTCGGGAAGGGCAACGCCGACGGGCTGCCCGACACCCAGAACCCGGTCTTCGCCGACGCCGTGGCCCGTACGGCACAGCGGGCCGAGGGCGGCGCCGCGCCGTGGGCCGACCCGCGTGCCAACGCGTCGCTGCCCGATGTGTACATCGCCATGGGTCAGACCGCCGAGAACGTCGCGCAGTACACCGGGATCACCCGCGCCGAGCAGGACGCGTTCGGCGTGCGCTCGCAGAACCTGGCCGAGAAGGCCATCGCGAACGGTTTCTGGGCCACCGACATCACCCCGGTGACGCTGCCCGACGGCACGGTGGTCGGTGCCGACGACGGACCCCGCGCGGGCGTCACGCTGGAGGCGGTGAGGCAGCTGAAGCCGGTGTTCCGGCCCGACGGCACCGTGACGGCGGGCAACTGCTGCGCGCTCAACGACGGCGCGGCCGCGCTGGTGATCATGTCCGACACCAAGGCCAGGGATCTGGGTCTGGTGCCGCTGGCGCGGGTGGTCAGCACGGGCGTGTCCGGGCTGTCGCCGGAGATCATGGGTCTTGGCCCGATCGAGGCGTCCAAGCAGGCGCTGCGCCGTGCCGGTCTCACCATCGACGACATCGACCTGGTCGAGATCAACGAGGCGTTCGCCGTGCAGGTGCTCGGTTCGGCGCGCGAGCTCGGCATCCCCGAGGACAAGCTGAATGTCAACGGTGGCGCGATCGCGGTGGGTCATCCGTTCGGCATGACCGGTGCCCGCATCACCAGCACCCTGATCAACTCGCTGCGTTTCCACGACAAGCAGTTCGGGCTGGAGACGATGTGTGTCGGTGGCGGCCAGGGTATGGCCATGGTGTTGGAGCGGCTGTCGTGACCGGCCGGTTCGCGGGCAAGACCGCGATCGTCACCGGCGCCAGCCGTGGAATCGGGCTCGGCATCGCGCAGCGGCTGGTCGACGACGGCGCGAAGGTCGTCATCACCGCCCGCAAGAGGGACGCCCTGGACGAGGCCGTCGA
>NZ_JBFAHR010000038.1:0-2032 GCF_040654275.1 Nocardia sp. NPDC050717 | reverse complement strand
GCGAGCGCGTTGTCATAGCTCGAACCCACCGCGCCTACACTGGGCTGGATCCCTGCCTCGGCAAGGCGTTCGCTGAAGGCTATGGACGTGTATTGCTCAGGTTCAAGCAGTCGTCGCAACACAATCCAGTTCGAGCGAGTTTAGATGAGCTTCGAGGCCTCGGCGGGAGTTCGCCAGCCGAGCGTCTTGCGGGGCCGGGTGTTGAGCGCGTGAGCGACGGCGGCGAGGTCGTCGACCGAGTGTCGGCTAAGGTCGGTTCCCTTCGGGAAGTATTGGCGGAGAAGACCATTCGTGTTCTCGTTGGTCCCGCGCTGCCAAGGACTGTGCGGATTGGCGAAGTAGATCGGCAGGCCGGTTTCAGCGCGCAGGCGTGCATGCTGAGCCATCTCCGAACCTTGGTCCCAGGTCAACGACCGCCGCAACCCTGGATGCAGGGCTGCGAAGGCCTCACCGATTGCTTCGCGGACCGCGTCGGCGCCGTGGCCGGCCAACGGTGGCCCGTTCTTGGTCGATGGTTCGGTGCCGTGGCCGATCATTCGTGGCAGGTGTAGCAGGAGGGTGAACCTGCTGGCTCGGTCGACGATGGTGCCGATGGCGGAGCTGTCGGCGCCGAGGATCAAGTCACCTTCCCAGTGCCCGGCAACGGTCCGGTTGTCCGCCTCAGCGGGACGCTGGTCGATCAGAACTGCGGGCGTGACGAACTTCTTGCCGCGCCCTCGCGCGCGAGCCCGCGGAACTCGTAGCGCCCGCCCGGTCCGCAAGCATGCCGTCGCCTCACGAGTCAGCCCACCCCGGCCCGCGAT
This sequence comes from Nocardia sp. NPDC050717, assembly GCF_040654275.1. NCBI lineage: Bacteria > Bacillati > Actinomycetota > Actinomycetes > Mycobacteriales > Nocardiaceae > Nocardia > Nocardia sp. NPDC050717. The sequence goes on along the minus strand of NZ_JBFAHR010000038.1, from coordinate 1,229 downwards.
ATAGAGCGCCTGATAGATCGCCTCGTGGGAGATCCGCATCGAATCATCGTCTGGGAACTCGATTTTCACCCTGTTGGAGATCTGCTCCGGGCTCCATGAGTTCGCCCACCGGCGGTCCTTGCGCGGGCCGTGGCGGCGGCCGATCCACGTCACGGCCGGTCCTGGCACCTGGGTTCCGTCCGGGTGAACGACCGTTCCGGACAGCCGATCCTGGACATATGTTCGCAGCTGTTCGTTTGCGGCCAGTTTGGCAACGCGGGGACGGCAGGCGCGCCGCTCGGCATGCCACTGCGCGGTCGAGGCCCGGTAGTGCAGATATCCGCTGCGAGTTGCTGCGTTGCGGCGCAGTTCCCGCGAGATCGTCGATGCTGAACGCCCGATCCGGCGGGCGATCTCTCGCACTCCGAGATCCTGTGCTCGCAACAGCGCGATCTCCTCACGCTCGCGCAGGGACAAGTAGCGGCCCGAGAGCGGAGCCATGGAGATCAACGGCATCCCGCCACCTTCGCGGAACCACCGCGATCCCACCGCCGAGGAGACCCCGACCTGCACCGCGGCATCCTCGCTCGCCATGCCAGCAGCGATGTTCCGCCAAAACCCTTGCCGCTGATCGCGACTCAGACTCGAAGGCCTACCCGGCGAACGCATCTTCGGTCGCGTTGCCCGGTCGGACGCACGTTGCCTCGGAACACCCATCGCAACTCCCGACTATCCAGGTGTTGCGACGTCCAGTTGAATTCACCTTGAGAGCCCCTATCTGTATGGTGGACAACGTCTTTCACATCCCATCCGTCTCGTTCGCGGGTCCAGATCGCGTGCTCGATCGCGTCGAGCACCAACGCGGTCGTCATCGACGTGGACGTGCGCGGGCCCAGGATCCTTCGCGCCTAGGCGTCAGTCACGAAGGCCACGTAGACCCAGCCTGACCAGGTCGACACGTAAGTGATGTCGGCGACCCACAGCCGGTTCGGCGCAGCCGACGCGAACCGCCGCTGCACCAGATCCGCCGGCCGGTCACCGGCTGGATCCGCGAAAGTCGTGCGTTTGATTCTGCCGCGGGTCACGCCCCGCAAGCCGAGCTCGCGCATCAACCGTTCGACGGTGCAACGGGCCACCCGGTGGCCTTCCCGGTTCAGCTGCAGCCATACTTTCCGGGCACCGTAGACGCCGAAGTTCTCGCCGTGGACACGCGCGATCTGCGGCTTCAACTGTTCGTCGAGTTGCTCTCG
>NZ_JBFAHR010000037.1:0-4672 GCF_040654275.1 Nocardia sp. NPDC050717 | reverse complement strand
CGTCGATCAGGCGCCGTTGCGTAACGACGAAGTCGAAGCAACGGTGCCTGATCGACGGGACCAAGGGGCCGCGACTCGAGCGCGCCAGCGCTCCAACAATTCAGTGATCGAGTTCGCGGGCGACCGCGCGGACGACCTCGGAGATCCGCTGCGACAGCTTGCGGTCCGGGTACTTGCCGCGGCGCAGGTCCGGCTGGACCTTCGTCTCGAGCAGCGTGATCATGTCCTCGACGAGGCCGTGCAGTTCGTCGGGCGACTTACGCGGGCCCGCGTCCTTGCGGGCGGGCTGCTGGGCCTGGTTGCCGCGCACCGTCGGCGGCGCCTCGAGCAGTTTGAGGCTCAGCGCCTGCGGGCCACGACGACCGGCGGCCATGCCGAACTCGACGCGCTGGCCGGGCTTGAGCCCTTCGACGCCTTCGGGCAGCGCGGAGGAACGGACGTAGACGTCCTCGCCCTCGTCTTGGGAAAGGAAGCCGAAGCCCTTTTCGACGTCGTACCACTTCACCCGGCCGGTCGGCACTGCGCTCACCCGTTCATCATTCGACACCCGAACCCTTGTGGTCCGGGTTAGTTCTGCGTTGTCGCGAAAAGAACGCGCCCCACAGCAAGGCAGGACGCGATGTGTCCAGAGTCTACCCCGGTGGCCATACCGCGAGCACATCAGTTTTACGGTGCACCGGTGACGAACTCTTCCCCTGACCGCCCGCGGCGGCCGAGCGATCTGCTGCTGCGACTGGCCGTGGCGCTGTTCGGGATCGGGATCCTGGCGGTGGTCGCGATCTTCCTGACGCCGATCGTCTCCGACACCGAACCCGGGCTCGTGCTGTATCTGCTCGCGCTGCTCGCGCCGGTGGGGTTCCTGCTCGGGTTGATCTTCGCGCTGTGGTCGGGCCGTCGCGCGCGTTGACGCGTCAACCGGTTACCCGCCCCGGTCGTTACCCAGACGCACATGTGATCCTCATCACATAACGGAGAGGTCACGAAGTGTGTGTGCAACCGTCGCGCACATAAACCATGGCGACTACCTGCGCGGACGCCTCGGGGATCACCCTGAGACCACCCCGAGACCACCCTGTACACGCCGGTTACCAAATAGTGACTTTCCCCGCTGTCCGTCGTACCGTTTCTCTCAGCCGGGGCAACCCCCGGAACCACCGGCCCGCCGCACCGAACCTCACCCCGCGGGTACCGGACCCCGATTGGAATCAGGGGTGAGGGCGGACCGGGAGACCTCTCAGTCCGGACCACATGCAGGTGCGCACGAGAGGAAGAAACCCGATATGAGTGGACGCCACCGCAAGCCGACTTCCACCGGCCGCACTGTCGCCAAGGTCGCCGTCACCGGCGCCATCATCGGCACCGCCAGTGCAGCTTTCGCAGGAAACGCCAGCGCGGCCCCCGACTCCGACTGGGATCGCCTCGCGCAGTGTGAAGCCGGCGGCAACTGGGGCATCAACACCGGCAACGGCTACCAGGGCGGCCTGCAGTTCTCGCCGTCGACCTGGAACGCCCACGGTGGTGGCGAGTACGCCGCCACGGCAAACCAGGCCAGCCGCGAGGAGCAGATCGCGGTCGCCGAGAAGGTGCTCGCCTCGCAGGGCTGGGGCGCATGGCCCTCCTGCTCGGCCAAGCTTGGCCTGAGCAGCGGTCCGACCGAGCGCGCCGTCCCCTCCTCGCCGAGCTGGGTCCCGCAGGTCAACGTCCCGCAGGTGCAGGCCGACCCGAGCCAGGAAGTCTTCCAGGCCGTCGACCGCGCCCTCACCGTCGTGCAGCAGCAGGGTGTCGCCGTGCCGCAGCAGGCGCTCGATTTCTTCAACTCGGCCAAGGGCACTCAGCTCGACCCGGCCGTCATCAACTTCTTCGAGGCGAACAAGGGCCTGCTGCCCTCCTGATCGCCCCACGCACACAACAAGAGCCCGCATCCTCGAGGATGCGGGCTCTTGTCTTTCCCGTCCGTATTACACCCGGTTGATGACGGTCTGCGGGTGGACGTACGGCAGCTCGGTGGCCGGGACGGGAAACACGGTCTCCTCGCCGAACGGCGAGAGGTTACCGGCGCGGGTCGCCGACAGTTCGGTCACGGCGTGCTCGCCGTCGGCCACCTGCGGCCAGCCATTGTCGACGTAGGGTTTCTTCGATTTGTTCACCACCGGCTCATTCTGGCATACGCGACAGGGCTGAACAGCGGCTGGCGCACTCCGGTCGGTCCGGATCGAGGTGGCCGCGAACTGTAGGCTGGATCGGATGATCGCGACGGACTCCCTCGCCGATTGGCTCGGTGCGCGCACCGATGCCCAGCTGGTGAAACTGCTGCAGTTGCGGCCCGATCTGGCGGTGCCGCTGCCCGCGTCGATGTCGGTGCTCGCGGTGCGTGCCCAGCAGCGGGCCTCGGTGCTGCGCGCCGCCGACGATCTGGACACGCTGGAGTTCGCGATCATCGAGGCGCTCACGGCCAACGAGGACGCCCGCACGATCGGCGCCGAGCACACCCCGCTGACCCGCGCCACCCTGCACGCGCAGCTGAAGGACCGCGTCACCAAGACCGCGTTCACCGCCGCGCTGACCCGTCTGCTCGATCGCGCGCTGGTCTGGCAGCTCGGCGACGACCTGCACCTCACCCCGAGCGCCGCCGAGGCCCTCCCCTGGCCGCTGGGCGCGACCACCGCGCTGCCCGACGCGCTCACCGAGCCGGAGGTCACCGCCGCGCTGACACAGGCGAGCCCGGCCGAACGCGCCCTGCTCGACAAGCTGGCCACCACGGGGCCGCGCGGGCGCACCAGGGACGCCGCGCCGGGCACGCCCGCCGACCGGCCGGTGCCGCGCCTGCTGGCGGCCCGGCTGCTGCACCGGATCGACGACGAGACAGTGGAACTGCCGGTGACCGTCGGCCAGGTGCTGCGCGGCGAGCCGGTGACCGACCCGCACGCCCTCGCCCCGCCCAAGCCGACGCTGACCAAGAACGCGCCCGCCGAGGTGAACGCTGTCGGCGCGGGCGAAGTCGGTGAGCTGCTGCGCGATTGCGCCGACCTGCTCGACGCACTGGGCCGCCTGCCCGCGCCCGCGCTGCGCGCCGGCGGGCTCGGCGTGCGCGAATTGCGCAGGCTGTCCAAGCAGACCGGGATCGACGAGCAGCGCGCCGGCCTGCTCATGGAGTTGCTGGCCGCCGCCAAGCTGGTGGAGAAGGGCCTGCCGGAGCCGACACCGGAACTCGACTCCACCGACGACTTCTGGGCGCCGACACCCGCCGCCGATGCCTGGCTGGACGCGCCGCCGGCGACCCGCTGGGTGCTGCTCGCGCAGTCCTGGCTCGAACTGGACCGGATGCCGTGGATGATCGGCCTGCGCGACGCCGCCGACAAGCCCATCGCGGCACTCTCCGCCGAGCTGCGCATTCCGCACGCGGTGCGCGACCGGCACGCGATCCTCGGCTTGCTCGCCGAGTACCCGAGCGGCACCGCGCTCACCGCGGGCGATATCGGCAAGCTGCTGGCCTGGCGGATGCCGCGGCGGCGCAGGCATTTCCGCCTCGACGCGGTGACCGCCACCCTGGCCGAGGCGGCCACTCTCGGCCTACTCGGGCGCGGCGCCCTCGACTCCGCCGCCAGGGCCCTGCTGCACGGGTCGGCGACCAGCCTGGCCGACGCCGAGGCCGAGATGGCCGCCGCGCTCCCGGAACCGGTCGATCACGTCCTCGTGCAGGCCGATCTGACGGTGATCGCACCCGGCCCGCTGGTGCCCGAACTGCGTGGCCGGATCGCGCTGGTCGCCGATGTGGAGTCGGCGGGCGCGGCGACGGTCTACCGGGTGAGCGACGCGTCGGTGCGCCGCGCGCTCGACGCCGGGCTCACCGCGGCCGAGCTGCACGCCCTGTTCGCCAACCATTCCCGCACCCCGGTCCCCCAGTCGCTGACCTACCTCATCGACGACGTGGCCCGCCGCCACGGGCAGTTGCGCGCCGGGATGGCGCAGTCGTTCCTGCGCAGCGACGATCCCGCCCTGCTGGCCCAGGTGCTGGCCGCGCCGGTCGCCGACACGCTGGCCCTGCGCGCGATCGCGCCCACCGTCGCGATCGCGCTTGCTCCGCTGAGTGAGCTGCTCGAACAGCTCAGGGCGGCCGGGTTCGCGCCGGCCGGTGAGGATTCCGCGGGCGCGATCGTCGACCTGCGCCCGCGCGGCGCCCGCATCGCGGTCCGCCCGCTGGCCCGCAAGCCCTACCGCCCGACCCCGCCGAGCGACGAACAGCTCGCCCTGCTGGTCACCGAGCTCCGCGCGGGCGAACGCGCGGCGGGCGCCCGCTCCAGCCAGCAGGTCCGCACCGACGGCACCCGCACCGGCACCGCGGCCACCCTGGCCCTGCTCCAGCTGGCCGCCAGGGTGGGCCGCCCGGTGAACATCGGCTACGTCGACGCCCAGGGCGTGGCGAGCCAGCGCGTGGTCGAACCGCTACGCGTCGGCAACGGCCAACTCGACGCCGTCGACCCCGTCACCGGCGCCACCCGCCACTTCACCCTGCACCGCATCGCCTCGGTGGCCCTACTGGAGTGAGCTGACGGCACCCCAGCCCCGCACGACCCGACCCTGAGGAGGGTCCGCCGCGCCAGCGGCGGTCGCGGCCGTCCCGTCGATCAGGCGCCGTTGCGTAACGACGAAGTCGAAGCAACGGTGCCTGATC
>NZ_JBFAHR010000036.1:0-6740 GCF_040654275.1 Nocardia sp. NPDC050717 | reverse complement strand
GCGGGGGGGCCCGCGCGCGCGGGGGGGGTCTGCGCCCGCCGCGTCCCCCGCGCCTTTTTCCCCCCGCCCGTCAGGAGCAAGCCACGGTGCCTGATCGACGGGACACAAGGGGGCCGCGACTCGAGCGCGCCAGCGCTCCAACCATTCAGTGACCCAGGTAGGCCGACATGACGGCGGGATCGGTGAGCAGCGCGGCGCCCGCGCCGGTCTTGGTGACCTCGCCGGTCTCCAGGATGTAGGCGCGATCGCTGCGGGTGAGCGCCTGCTGGGCGTTCTGTTCCACGAGCAGCACCGTGGTGCCCTGCCGGTTGATCTCGCTGATGATCTTGAAGATCTGCTGGATCACCATGGGCGCCAGACCCATCGACGGTTCGTCGAGCAGCAGCAGCTTCGGCCGTGCCATCAGGGCGCGCCCGATCGCCAGCATCTGCTGCTCACCGCCGGAGAGCGTGCCACCGACCTGTTTGCGCCGCTCGGCCAGCCGCGGGAACAGTTCGAAGATCCACTCCAGCGTCTGCTGGTACTCCGACTTCTGCTCGAACGGTCTGCCGTAGCAGCCCATGTCGAGGTTCTCGGCCACGGTCATGCCGGGGAACACCCCGCGCCCCTCCGGCGCCTGGATCAGGCCCTGCACCACCCGATCGTGGGCCTTCATCGCGGTGATGTCCTTGCCCTCGAACAGGATCCGGCCCGAGGTGAGCGGCAGGAGGCCCGAGAGGGCGCGCATGGTGGTGGTCTTGCCCGCGCCGTTGGCGCCGAGCAGCGTCACCAGCTCGCCCTGCTCGACCGACAGCGAGATCCCGTGCAGCGCTTCGATGCGGCCGTAGTTCACGACCATGTCGCGCACTTCGAGCAACGGCACCTTCTGCTCGGCGGCCGCGGCGGGCTCGTCCTGGGCGGCTTCGACCACCGTGGCGGGCGCCTGCGTCGGCGCCGCCTCGGCCGCCGCGGCGGCGCCTGCCTCCTCGCGCACCGCGTCGATCGTGTCGGCATCGGGCACACCGAGGTAGGCCGCGATCACCGCCGGGTCCTCACGGACCTCGGCGGGCAGGCCGTCGGCGATCTTGCGCCCGAACTCGAGTACCACGATCCGATCGGTCACGCCCATGACCAGGCGCATGTCGTGCTCGATGAGCAGCACGGTGTAGCCGTCGTCGCGGATCTTGCGGATCAGGTCCATCAGCGCCGACTTCTCGCTGGGGTTGAATCCGGCCGCCGGTTCGTCCAGGCACAGCAGCTTCGGCTCGGTGGCCAGCGCGCGGGCGATCTCGAGTCTGCGCTGGTCACCGTAGGAGAGATTGCGGGCCTTCTCCACCGCGCGCGGGGCGATGCCGACGAACTCGAGCAGTGCCATGCCGCGTTCGATGGCGTCGCGTTCCTCGCGCCGGTGCCGCGCCGTGCGGAACACCGCGCCGGGCACCGAGGTCTTGTGCCTGGCGTCGGTGCCGACGACCACGTTCTCCAGCGCCGTCATCTCACCGAACAGCCGCACGTTCTGGAACGTGCGCGCGATGCCCATCCGGGTGATCTCGTTGCGCTTGGTCTTGGCCAGCGGCTGCCCGTCGAAGTGCACGCTGCCGCCCGCGGGCTTGTAGACACCGGTGATCGCGTTGAAGCAGGTGGTCTTGCCCGCGCCGTTGGGGCCGATCAGCCCGAGGATCTCGCCGCGGCGGATCTCGAAGCTCACCCCGTCCAGCGCGGTCAGGCCGCCGAACTTCACCGTCAGTCCGTCGGTGCGCAGCAGTGGCGCGCCGACGGCGGTGTCGATCTCGCGGTGCGGCGCGACGACCTCGGCGACGGTCTCCGCGTCGCCCAGTTCGGGCAGCACCGCGGTGACGTCGACGTCGCCGGCCTTCTCCACCTCCGGCACGGGCTGGTACCCGGCCGACATGTCCTCGTTGTCGAACAGCGCGTCTCCCGCGCCCGGCCCGGTCATCGCCCTGCTCCGATCGGTTCGGCCGACGGCTTGCGCACGGCCTGATATACCTGTCTGCCGTAGGTGAGCAGCTTCTGCCGCACGGGGAACAGACCCTGTGGCCGCAGAATCATCATCACCACCAGGGCGATACCGAAGTACAGGTACTTCAGGTCGCCGAGGTTCTGCGCGCCGCCCTGCCGGAACAGCAGCACACTGCCGAACAGCAGCAGCCCGGCGACCACGCCGAACACGGCGAGCAGGATCACCACGCGCCGCGCCCACGCGCCCAGCGCCTGGCCCCGCAGGCGCCACAGCACCCACAGCCCGACCAGCAGCGCGATGTCGATCGCCAGCAGCACGTAGCCGGTCGACTCGTTCGACACCAGCTGCGCCGACTGCAACCGCAACGGCAGGTAGGCGATGAGGAAGGCGCCGACGATCACGCCGAGCTTGTTGCCCGAGCCGCCGAGCACGACGGCGCACAGGAACAGCATCGACAGGATGATGTCGAACTGCTTGGGATTGACGTAGGTCACCTGACCGGCGTACATCGCGCCGGACAGACCGCCGACGGAGGCGCCGATGGTGAAGGCCCACAGCTTGTATTTGAAGGTCGGCACGCCCATGATCTCGGCGGCGTCCTCGTCCTCACGGATCGCGACCCAGGCGCGGCCGACCCGGCTGCGCTCGAGGTTGCCGATGATCAGCAGCACGATGATCACCAGCACGGTGCCCAGCCAGAACCACCAGGTGCCGTTGTTGGCCCGCTCGAACGGATTCCAGCTGTCGGAGTCGCCCAGGTTGCCGGGTGAGAAGACTCCGCCCGGGTGCGCTTCGGACTCCGCGACCGTCGGGTAGGCGATCTTGGACAGGCCGAGGCTGCCGTTGGTGAGTTCGGTGAGATTGTCGGCCATCAGGCGCACGATCTCACCGAAGCCCAGGGTGACGATGGCCAGGTAGTCGCCGCGCAGGCGCAGCGTCGGGGTGCCGAGGATCAGGCCGGAGATCGCCGTCAGCGCGACGGCGATCGGCAGGCAGGCCAGCCACGCCCAGCTCGGGTTCAGCCAGCCGCCGTCGGTCTGGTTCCACGGACTGTTCGGGCTGGTCAGCAGGCCGACGGTGTAGGCGCCGACCGCGTAGAAGCCGACATAGCCGAGGTCGAGCAGACCGGCCTGGCCGACGACCACGTTCAGGCCGATGGCGATCAGCGCGTACATCGCGAACAGCGCCATCACGTTGCCGAAGCTCACGCCGGGGGTGTCGAGCAGCGGCGGCGGATACAGCGGCAGCACCAGCAGCACGAGGATCACCGGAATGCCGACGGCCCATTGCGCGGGCCGGGACAGCCCGTCCCACCAGGTCCGCAGCGCGTCGCCGAGGCCGCGCCGATCCGGCTGTGTCGCCGGGGTTTTCGTCAGGTCGGTCATGCGCGGGCCCTCCCCAGGCTCTCGCCGAGGATACCGGTCGGCCGGAACATCAGCACGGTCACCAACAGGACGAACGCGACCACGTCGCGCCATTCGAAGCCGAACAGGATCTGCCCGTACTGCTCGGCCACGCCGAGCAGCAGACCGCCCAGCAGCGCGCCGCGCAGATTGCCGATGCCGCCGAGCACCGCGGCGCTGAAGGCCTTGATCCCGAGGATGAAGCCACCGGAGAAGATGATGCCGGTGGGGATGTGCAGGGTGTAGAGCATCGCGGCGGCGCCGGCGAGCAGGCCGCCGATGAGGAAGGTGAGCACGATGACGCGCTCGCGCGAGACGCCCATCAGCGTCGCGGTGTCGGGATCCTGGGCGACAGCCCGGATCGCGCGACCGAACTTGGTGCGATTGATCAGGATCTCGGTGAGGACCGCGAGGACGACGGCCGCGGCGATGATCACCAGGGCCACGTTGGTCACCGAGGCGCCGAGGAAGGTGAACTGCACCTTCGGCTCCACGAGCCGGATGCCGGTCTGGGCGTTGGTGCCGCCGAGGCCCGGCTTGATCTTGGGCAGGATGTAGTGGACGAACTCCTGGATCACGAACGACATGCCGATCGCGGTGATCAGGAAGGCCAGGGGTTTCGCGCCGCGCCTGCGCAGCGGCCGATAGGCCACGCGTTCCAGGCCGACGGCGGCGGCGCCGGAGACCAGCATGCCGATCAGCATCGCGATACCGAGATAGACCACCGTCAGCACGACGCCCTGGGAGTACACGTTGCCGCTCGGGGCGAAGCCGAGCAGTTCGAGGCCGACGTAGGTACCGAACATGCCGAGCATGAAGATCTCGGAGTGGGCGAAATTGATCAGCCGCAGCACGCCGTAGACCAGCGTGTAGCCGACGGCGACCAGTGCGTAGATCGAGCCGTAGGTGAGACCGTCCACGGTCAATCGCCAGAATTGGTCGATCACCCCGGAGACGTTGAAATCGATGGACCCGTCGGCCAGCAGGGTCACACCGAGCGATGCCGCTGATGTCATGGTTTCTCTCGCGTCAGGCGAGCGGTGCGCGGGCCCCGGGGGCCACGCGCACCGCTTCACACGTCCTGGGGACTACTTGACCTCGTACATCCAGATCTGGATGTTGGCCAGTTCGCCGGTGGGGCCCCACTTGTACTGGCGGGCGACGCCGGCGCCGTCGTAGTTGCGGACGTAGTCGAGCAGCTCGGCACGGGTGACCTTGCCCGAGTCGATGCCCTTGAGCAGGATGGTCGTCAGGTCGTAGCCCTCGACGGAGTAGACGCCGGGCGCCTGACCGTTGAGCGCCTTGTACTCGGTCGCGAACTTCTCCGGCGCCGGGCTGCACGGGCAGGAGAGCAGCGCGTCCTTGGACGAGCTACCGGCCTGGCGCACGAACTCGGGGTCGTTGCTGCCGTCGGCGGAGACGAAGACCGAGGTCACGCCACCGGAACGCAGCTGCTGCACGAACGGCGCCGCCTCCGCGTAGTAGCCGGCGTAGAAGATCGCGTCGGGCTTGGCGGCCGACAGCTTCGAAACCGCGGCCGAGAAGTCCTTGTCACCTTCCTTGACGCTCACGGCGCACGACGGGTCGGCGGCCGCGCCGGCGGCGGTGATGAACGCCTGCGCGAGACCGGCACCGTAGTCGGTGTTGTCCTGCACGACGCAGATCTTCTTGAAGCCCTTCTCGCCGGTCAGGTAGTTGGCGACGGCCGGGCCCTGCGAGTTGTCGTTGCCGAGGCCGCGGAAGAAGGTCTTCCAGCCGTTCTCGGTCAGCGTCGGGTTGGTGGCCGAGGCGGTCAGCGTCGGCAGTCCGGCCTCGCTGAGGATCTGGCCGGTGGCCTTGGTCTCGCCGGAGAAGGTCGGGCCGACCAACGCCACGATGCTCGGATCGCTGACGATCGAGGGGATCACGCCGCTGGCGATCTGCGGCTTGCCCTCGGTGTCGAACTGCTTGACCGCGACCTGGCAATCCGGGTTGGCCTTGTTGTGCTGGTCGAGCGCCAGCTTCACGCCGTTGATGATGTTGATGCCGAGCGCGGAGTTGCCACCGGTCAGCGGGCCCGCCATCGCGATGGTCTGCGGCGCGCACTTGGCCTTGCCGTCTCCGGCGGGATCCGCGGCGGCGCCTGCGTCGGTCTGCGCGACAGCCTTGCCCTGGGTGTCGAGCTGGACCACCGGCTGGATCGAGAGATCGGTGTTGCCGCCACCGCCGCCGTCGGACGACTTGTCGCTACATCCGGCCAGCACCAACGACGCGGCAGCGCCGAGTACCAGAACTCCTCGCGTCGAACGACTGCGCCATGTCGAACTGAGCACGTCTCACCTCTATGTCCTGTGCTCCCCGGGGTCCCCGAGGGGGCCGACCCACGTTCAGCCCGGGTCAGAACATATCGCCGCTGTGTTAGATCTGCATCACATTCGCGTCATGTCGACGCCCCGTTGTGCAGTCGTAGTTCAACTTATTGTTTCGCTTACGTAAAGTTTTCCGGATTTCGGCGCGAACGACGGCGATACCGAGCGCGCATCACTGCGGAGTGAGATTCTCCAGCACGACCTCGGCGACCGCCTTCATCGTGGTGCGCCGATCCATCGCGGTGCGCTGAATCCATTTGAACGCCTGCGGTTCCGTGAGCCCCTGGGTCTGCATGAGCACACCCTTGGCCCGCTCCACCAGTTTGCGGGTCTCGAGCCGATCCGACAGATTCGCGACTTCGGTTTCCAGCGCGGTGATTTCGTGGAAACGGCTCGCGGCCAGTTCGATCGCGGGCACCAGGTCCGACTTGGTGAACGGCTTGACCAGGTAGGCCATCGCGCCGGCGTCACGGGCCCGCTCGACCAGGTCGCGCTGGGAGAACGCGGTCAGGATCACCACGGGCGCAACACGTTTGGTGGCGATCTCGGCGGCGGCGTCGATCCCGTCGCGCCGCGGCATCTTCACGTCCATGATCACCAGATCCGGGCGCATCTCCTCGGCCAGTTCGACCGCCTGCTGCCCGTCGCCCGCTTCACCGACGACCTCGTAGCCCTCTTCCCTGAGCATCTCCACGAGGTCCATCCGGATGAGGGCCTCGTCCTCGGCGACGACGACGCGCTTGGCCGCGGCCTCACGCGTGGCACCGGCGCCCGCTGCATTCGTGCTCATAGGTTCGACCCCTCTGGATTCCGACTGATGTAGAGAGTACCTTTCGATTCCGCCGGTGAACGCGAGCAGACGATGTCGCGCACACCCCGCGACCGATACTCCCCCGCGGCGGGGGGGGGGGGGGGGGGGGCCCCCCGGGGGGGGGGGGGGGGGGGCGGGCCCCCCCCCCCGCGCGCCCCCCCCCGTTTTGGTGCCGGGCGGGGGGGCGGGGACCCCACCCCCCCCGAAAGGGGAGGGCG
>NZ_JBFAHR010000035.1:0-8376 GCF_040654275.1 Nocardia sp. NPDC050717 | reverse complement strand
ATCTGGCCCGCGGTGAAGTACTTCCCCGAGCTGTTCTTCACGATGATCCTCGGCGGCGAGGAACCGATCGATCACCTGCAGAAGTCGCTGCTGCGGGGCGGGGTGAACCTGCATCCGATGGTGCATCGGGTGATGCAGATCCATGTGGCCGAGGAGGCCAGGCACATCTCGTTCGCGCACGAATACCTGCGCAAGAACGTGCCGTCGATGCATCCGGTCACCAAGACCGCGCTGTCGGTGGCCTTCCCGATCGCCATGCGGGTCATGCTGTCGATGATCGCGACGCCGCCGAAGGAGTTCGTCGAGAAGTTCGACATCCCCGCCGAGGTGATGCGCGAGGCGTACTGGGGCAGTCCCGAGTCGCAGACCACCATGCGCGACGTGTTCGGCGACGTCCGCGCCCTCGTCACCGACACCGGCATGATGAACCCCCTCGCCAAGCTGACCTGGCGTCTGCTCGGCATCGGCGGCCCCGCCTCGCGCTACCGCAGCGAGCCGGCGCGCCGCATCGCCTGAGCCGATGATCCCCGCCGGGCCGGTCGTCACCGACCGGCCCGATCGACCACTGGAGACCTTTCCGTTGACTGCCGAGCACACCCCGCCGCGCGCCGAGAGCTGGCCCGCCCCCACCACGGCGCTGCTGCCTGACGACGACCCGTTCTATCGACCGAACGAGGACTACGCCCAGCACGCGCCCGGCACCGTGCTGCGCTGGCGGCCGATCGAGCTCGCGGCCTTCGGGCTGATCCCGTTGCGGGTCACCGCGTGGCAATTGCTGTACCGCACCAGCGATCTCAACGGCAAGCCCGACGCAGGCGTGACCACCGTGATCGCCCCCGCGGGTGGCACCGCGCCCGGAACGCCGCTGCTGTCGTTCCAGTGCGCCATCGACGCCGTGTCCTCGCGAGGCTTCCCGTCCTACGGGCTCCAGCGCGGTTCACGAGCGATCGGCACCTTCGCCCATGTGGAGCTGCTCTGTTTCGCCGACGCCCTGACCAGGGGCTGGGCGATCTCGATCCCCGATCACGAGGGCATGCTCGGCGCGTGGGGCGCCCCGCGCGAACCCGGCTACCGCGCGCTCGACGGCGCGCGCGCCGCGCTGGCCTTCGGCCCGCTCGGCCTCGACTCCACGGCGCAGGTGGGCCTGTGGGGCTATTCCGGTGGCGGACTCGCCACCTCGTGGGCGGCGGAGACGGCGCCCACCTATGCTCCCGAACTCGACATCATCGGCGCGGTCCTCGGCTCGCCGGTGGGTGATCTGGTCGCGACCTTCCACCGGCTCAACGGTGGGCTGCACGCCGGCCTGCCGACGCTGGTCGTCGCCGCGCTGCGCCGGGTGTATCCGGCCTTCGACGCGGTCCTCGGCGCGCATGTGAACGAGGCGGGGCTGGCCGTGCTCGACCGGGCCGCCACCTCCAGCACGGGCGCCACCGTGTTGCGCCTGGCGCGCTACAACGTGGAGCGCCACATCAGCATCCCGCTGGCCGAGCTGCTCGCGCTCGAGGAGATGGCCGCGGTGTTCGCCGACGCCGAGCTGGGCACCTCGGCCCCCGAGGTGCCCATGCTGGTGGTGCAGGCGGTGCACGACCAGATCATCGCGAGCGACGACATCGACGCGCTGGTGGAGCGCTACCGTGCGCACGGCGCGCATGTCACCTACCTGCGGGACCGGCTCAGCGAGCACCTCACGCTACTGGCCCTCTCGACGCCACTGAGCCTGAACTGGCTGGCCGACCGTTTCGCCGGCGCGCCGGTGACGCCCTCGGAGACCAGGACGGTGTGGAGCGTGCTCGGCCTGCCCGCGGGCCGCCGCGGACTCCTCGAGCTGGCGCATGCCGCGCTGCGGGTGCTCTTCGCCCGGCCGATGCCCGGATCGGCGACCCGGCCCGTCCCCGATGCCGATCTCGGCACGGACCGCCGCGCGGCCTGAGCGCACCCCCCCGGACACGCCCGATCCCGTTGCGCCACCGGCACAACGGGATCGGACGGTGCCGCGCTCAGCTGACGGCGGCCGCCGAACCGTGCAGCTTGCGCAGCTCGTGCTTGACCACCTTGCCGCCGGCGTTGCGCGGCAGCGCCTCGACGATCACGAGCCCCTTGGGGTGCTTGTACCTGGCCAGGTGCGCGTTCAGGTGCGGTTCCAGCGCCGCCAGGTCGAGTTCGTCCTCGCCCTCGACCGCGACGATCGCGATCGGCACCTCGCCCCACTTGTCGTCGGCGCGCCCGATCACCGCCGCCTCCCGGATCCGGGGATGCGCGAACAGGACGTTCTCGACCTCGGCGCAGTAGATGTTCTCGCCGCCGGAGATGATCATGTCCTTCTTGCGGTCGACGACGTAGACGAAGCCCTCCTCGTCGACCCGCACCAGATCGCCGGAGTGGAACCAGCCGCCCGCGAAGGCGTCGGCGGTGGCGCGCGGGTTGTTCCAGTACTCGCGCATCAATGTCGGTCCGCGGTAGACGATTTCGCCGATCTCGCCGGGCGCCACGTCGTTCATCTCGTCGTCGACGACGCGGGTGGCGATGGTGGGGATCGGCTTGCCGACCGAGCCGAGCTTGCGGATGGCGTCCTCGCCGTCGAGCACGCAGGTGATCGGTGACATCTCGGTCTGGCCGAACACCGCGACGTTGAGCGCGTCGGGGAAGGTCTCGGCCATCGCCCGCAGCACGGTGTCCGACGCGGGCGCCGCGCCCCAGGAGATCACCCGCAGCCGCAGATCACGCTGTGCCACCGTGGGATCGGCGCACACCACCTGCCACTGCGCGGGCACGAGGAACACCGAGGTGGCGCGCTCGCGCTCCCAGGCGTCGAGGACCTCGGTCGCGTCGAAGGCGGTGAGCGGATGGATCACCGTCAGCGCGCCCAGCACGAAACAGGCCGCGACGCTGCCCAATCCGGCGATGTGGAACAGCGGCGAGGCACAGAAGGCGATGTCGTCGGCGCCGTAGCGCATGGCCCGGATACAGGTGAGGGCCTGCGAGTTCATGTTCAGGTGGGTCAGCACCGCGCCCTTGGGGTTACCGGTGGTGCCCGAGGTGTACATGATCAGCGCGGCGGAATCCTCCGGCACGTCGACCGGCTCGTGCGGGGCCCCCTCCTCGGCGAGCAGGTCGTCGTAGCCGAGCATCCCCTCGCAGGTGCCGACCCCCACCACGATGCGGGTGTCGAGGCCGCCGGTCTGCTCGGCCACCGCGGTGACCAGCGGGGCGAACATGGCCTCGGTGATGATCGCCGTGGCGCCGCTGTCGGCGACCAGGTAGCCGATCTCGGGCGGGGTGAGCCGGAAGTTCACCGGCACCGCGATCGCGCCGAGCGTGTTGATCGCGAAGACGGATTCGATGTACTCGGTGTTGTTGAGCATCAGGATCAGCACGCGATCACCCGCGCCGATCCCGCGCCGGGACAGGGCGTCGGCCAGGCGCCCGACCCGCTCGTGCAGTTCCCGCCAGCTCGTCGTCTTGCCGAGGTAGCGCAGCGCGGGCGCGTCCGGGATGGCGGTGGCGTGGATCGCGATCTGGTTCATCCAGTGATTGCGTCGCGAGCGCATCGGTTCTGCGGCAGTGGACATGTCGTCTCCTCGAAAGTGCTAGGCCGGGTCGGCGATCGGGCTCGGCGCACCCGCGAACTGCGGTGCGCGGCGGGTGAGCATCGCGGTCATGCCCTCGAGGAAGTCCGCGGAGGTGAGCAGTTCCACCTGGCCGATCTTCTCCGTGGCCAGCGCGGAGTCCAGGCCGGGCAGGGTGGCCGCGTTCAGGGCGGCCTTGGTGAGTTCGAGCGCGCGCCGTGGGCCGGCCGCGAGCTTGGCGGCGACCGTCCCGACCAGTTCGTCGAGCTCGGCGGCGGGCACGCTGCGGGTGATCAGGCCGGCGGCGGCGGCCTCGGCGGCGGGCAGCCTGCCGCCGAGCAGCGCCATCTCCGCGGCCCTGGCGCGGCCCATGGCGGCGGCGACGATCGCCGTCGCGCCACCGTCGGGCATCAGGCCGATGGAGGTGAACGGCAGCAGCAGGTAGGCGTCCTCGGCCGCGTAGACGAGGTCGGCGGCCAGGGCGAGCGAGGCACCGACACCGGCGGCGGGCCCGTTGACGCGGGCGATCACCGGCAGCGGAGAGTCGATGATCGCGCGCACCGCGGCGTTGGCGGTGTCCATCACCAGCTCGGGGGAGGCCTCGTTGCCGCCCGCCGCCGCTGCCGCCGCCAGATCGGCGCCGGTGCAGAATGCCTTGCCCGCGCCGGTCAGCACGATCACCCTGGTCTCGGGCCGGTCCGCGGCCGCGCCGATCACCTCGGCCAGTTCGGCCATCGAAGCCAGGTCGATGGCGTTCAGGCGGGCCTGGCGGTCGATCGTGACGCGCAGAACGCCGCGTTCCTCGTTGACGTGGATGCTCTCGCTCATCACGCCACCACCGTCACGACCGAGCTCGCCAGCCGCTCGGCAATGAGCGCCTCGGCCTCGCGGACCATGCGCGAGACCAGCTCGGCGCAGGTCGGGATGTCGTGGATCAGGCCCTGGCACTGGCCGACGCTCCAGATGCCCGCGTCGACGTCGCCGTTCTCGTAGACCTTGCGCCCGCGCGCGCCCGCGACGAGTTCGCGCACGTCGTCGAACGTGCCTCCGCCGCGTTCGATCTCGACGACCTGGCGGCTGACGGCGTTGTCGGCGACCCTGGCGGTGTTGTTCATCGTGCGGAAGATCAGCTTGGTGTCGAGCTCGGTGTTGGCGACGATCTTCTCCTTGACCGCGTGCGCGATCGGCGACTCGACCGTACAGAGGAATCGGGTGCCCATGTTCACCCCGTCCGCGCCCAGCGCCATCGCGGCGACCAGGCCCCGCGCGTCGGCGATGCCGCCGGAGGCGATCATCGGGATCTCCAGTTCGCGCGCCGCCGCCGGGATCAGCACCAGGCCGGGCGTGTCGTTCTCGCCGGGGTGACCCGCGCATTCGAAGCCGTCGATGCTCACTCCGTCGACACCGACCTGCTGCGCCTTGAGCGCGTGCCGGACGCTGGTGCACTTGTGCAGCACCTTGATCCCGGCGTCCTTGAGGAACGGCAGGTGGGTGGCCGGATTGCCGCCGGCGATCTCCACGATCGGGACGCGGGAGTCGATGATCGCCTGCCGGTACTCCTCGTACGGCGGCGGCGTGATCGACGGCAGGATCGTGAGATTCACGCCGATGGGCTTGTCGGTGAGATCCCTGGCCTTGGCGATCTCCTCGCGCAGGGCCTGCGGCGTCGGCTGGGTGAGCGCGGTGATGATGCCGAGACCACCCGCCTCGGAGACCGCGGCCGCGAGTTCGGCTCGGCCGACCCACATCATCCCGCCTTGCACGATGGGGTGTTCGACCCCGAACGCCTCGGTGAACCGGGTGCGCAACATCGCGCCCTCCCTTTCGGATCCGATGTTCCCGCAGGCCGCCACCGGTGGGGGCAGCCCTTTGCAACTTGCGAGAACCGTGATTAACTTATCGAGAATTGTGATTAACTTAATGGCGGTCGGCGCGGACTGTCAACAGTTCGCGTGACACGCGGAACCCCGCGCATGTCCCGACCTGGACGCATCAGTCGCCGAGCTAGTCGAAGGAAGGTCGAGAATGACCGAAACCCCCACTACCGCACCCAATTCTGCGAAGATGGTGAGCACCGTGAACCCTGCCACCGGGGAGCCGGTCGGCACCTGGGCGGTCGACGACGCGGCCGCCGTTGCCGCCGCCGTCGCGCGTGCTCGGACCGCAGCGCGGACTTGGAGTGAACTCGGGTTCACCGAGCGGAAGCGGGCACTCCTACGCTGGGCCGCGGGCATCATCAATAACATCGACGAGTTCTGCGAGCTGATCAAGGCGGAGAACGGCAAGCCGCTCGAGGACGCCTACCTCGAGGTGATCACCGCCGTCGAGCATCTGAACTGGGCGGCCAGGAACGCGCCGAAGGTACTCGCGCCCAAGAAGGTCTTTCCCGGCCTGATGATGGCCAACCACGAGGCGGTGATCGAGCAGCGGCCGCACGGCGTGGTCGGCGTGATCGGGCCGTGGAACTATCCGGTGTACACGCCGAACGGCTCCATCGCCTACGCGCTGGCCGCGGGCAACACCGTGGTCTTCAAGCCGAGCGAGTTGACCCTCGGTGTCGGGCACTGGCTCGCCGACGCCTTCACCAAGGCCAATCCAGCGTTGCCCCAGGGCATCCTGAGTGTCGTCAGCGGCGACGGCGAGACCGGTCGCGCGCTGGTGGAGTCCGAGGTCGACATGATCGCCTTCACCGGTTCCACGGCCACCGGCAAGAAGATCATGGCCGCGGCCGCGCAGCGGCTCACGCCGGTGGTCCTCGAATGCGGCGGCAAGGACGCGGCGATCGTCGCCGAGGACGCCGATGTCGCGGCGGCCGCGGACGCGATCGTCTGGTCGGCGATCGCCAACTCCGGGCAGACCTGCGTCGGCACCGAGCGGTGCTACGTGGTGGATTCGGTGCTCGACGAGTTCGTCGGCGAGGTCACCAAGCGGGTGGCCGACCTGAAGCCGGGCTCGGGGCCCGACGCCGCCTACGGCCCGATGACGCTGCCCGCCCAGGTCGACATCGTCACCGAGCACGTCGAGGACGCCCTGGCCAAGGGTGCGACGGCGATCGTCGGCGGCCGCGACTCGATCACCGCGCCGTTCGTGAGCCCCATCGTGCTGCTCGACGCCCCCGAGGATTCGCTGGCCGTCGCGGAGGAGACCTTCGGACCCACCCTCACCATCCGCGGTGTCCGCGATGTGGAGGAGGCGATCCGGCTGTCGAACGCCTCGCGCTACGGCCTGGCCTCGACGGTGTTCTCCCGCAAGCGCGGCATGGAGATCGCCCGGCAGCTGCGGGTCGGCGCCACTTCGGTGAACAGCCCCGCCGCCTACGCCGCGATTCCCGCGCTGCCCTTCGGCGGGGTGGGGGAGTCCGGGATCGGCCGCATCCACGGCGCCGCGGGCCTGCTCGGCTTCACCCGGCCGCATTCGATCGCCCGGCAGCGCTTCGTCGTCCCCGGCATGGCGTTGCTGTCGTTCGCCCGCACCGAGTCGACGATGTCGATGGTGCGCAAGCTCACCGCGCGCCGCTTCGGCCGCGCGAAGTAGACCCGTTCATCCACCCCGACACCGAAAGCAGAGGGACACATCCATGGGCGTCGAATTCAGCCCGGAACAGCAGGATTTCGCCACGGCGGTCGCCGCGTTCGCCAAGCGCGAGGCGGGCACCAGGGAGAAGCGCGACGCGCTCACCCACCACGATGCCGAACAGCACAACGCCGAGGTGTACGGCAAGATGGCCGAACTCGGCTGGCTCGGCCTGACCGTGCCGGAGGAGTACGGCGGCTCCGACGCCTCGATGGTCGACATGTGCATCCTGCTCGAGGAGAGCCTGCGCGGCATGCTGCCCATCGGCGCCATCGGCCCGACGCTGATCACCGGCGGCGCCTACGCCAAGTTCGGCACCGAGGCGCAGAAGGACGAGGTGCTGCGCGGCATCGTTCGCGGTGCGTCGCAGTCGATCTCGATGTCGGAGCCCGAGGCCGGGTCCGACGTCGGCGCGCTCACCACCCGCGCGGAGAAGACCACCGACGGCTGGCTGATCAACGGCCAGAAGACCTGGTGCTCCAACGCGCACATCTCCGAGAACATCCTGCTGGTCGCGCGCACCGACCGCAGCGGCGGCAAGCACGAGGGACTCACCATGTTCCACGTGCCCGCGAACACGCCGGGTCTCAAGATCAGCCCGATCGAGCTGATGGGCAACCAGAAGGAGACCAACGACCTGTACTTCACCGACTGTCTGCTCCCCGAGGACGCGGTCGTCGGCGAGGTGGGCAACGGCTGGCGTCAGCTGATGACGGGCCTGAACTTCGAGCGCCTGATTCTGGCCGCGATGAGCCTCGGCGCCGCCGAGCGCGCCTTCGAGGACACCCTGCAGTTCATCAGCGAGCGCAAGCAGTTCGGCAGGCCGATCGGCTCCTTCCAGGCGCTGCGGCACCGGATCGCCGATCTCGCGACCGAGATCGAATGCACCAAGCTGCTGGTCTACAGCGTGGCCGCGGCGGTGGACGCCAACCCCAGCAAGACGTTCGCGCGCGAGGCGTCGATGGCCAAGCTCAAGGCCACCGAGACCTCCAAGCAGGTCGCGCTGGCGGGCATGCAGATGATGGGTGGCTACGGCTACGCCAGGGAATTCGACATGGAGAAGCACGTGCGCGGCGCGCTGGTGTCGACGATCTTCGGCGGGACCAGCGAGATCCAGCGCGACATCATCGGCAAGACGTACGGGCTCTGACAGGGCGGCATGAACCAGGACACCCGCTGCACCGGCACCCAGGACCACGGCCTGGACAAGGCGCTCGACAACGAGCTGATCGCCCAG
>NZ_JBFAHR010000034.1:0-12168 GCF_040654275.1 Nocardia sp. NPDC050717 | reverse complement strand
GGGGTCGCCAAGTGGGCGGCGCTGCATCCCCTCACCGACTGGATCGGCGCGCACGTGTTCGACGTTCGGGTCGACTACGTGGTCACCGGCAGCGGGACACCAAGGGGCCGCGACTCGAGCGCGCCAGCGCTCCAACAACTCAAGCCCAGAGCTGCCCGTCGAGTTTCTCCTCGGCTTCGTCGAGGGTGCCGTCGTAGGCGCCGGTGGACAGGTACTTCCAGCCGCCGTCGGCGACGACGAAGGCGATGTCGGCGCGCTTGCCCGCCTTCTGCGCCTTCTTCGCCACGCCGAGCGCGGCGTGCAGGATGGCGCCGGTGGAGATCCCGGCGAAGATGCCCTCCTCGCCGACGAGTTCCCTGGTGCGCTTGACCGCGTCGTACGGGCCGACGGAGAACCGTGTGGTGAGCACGGTCTCGTCGTAGAGCTCGGGGATGAAGCCCTCGTCGATGTTGCGCAGTCCGTAGACGAGTTCGCCGTAGCGCGGTTCGGCGGCGACGATCTCGATGCCCGGCACCTGCTCGCGCAGGAACCGGCCGGTGCCCATCAGGGTGCCGGTGGTGCCGAGGCCAGCGACGAAGTGGGTGATCTCGGGCAGGTCGGCGAGCAGTTCGGGGCCGGTCGTCTCGTAGTGCGCAAGCGCGTTGGCCGGGTTGCCGTACTGGTACAGCATCACCCAGTCCGGGTTCTGCCCGGCGATCTCCTTGGCCATCGCGACGGCCTGGTTCGAGCCGCCCGCCGCGGGCGAATCGATGATCTCGGCACCGAACATGGTGAGCAGCTGACGCCGCTCCACCGAGGTGTTCTCCGGCATCACGCACACGATCCGGTAGCCCTTGAGCTTGGCCGCCATGGCCAGCGAGATCCCGGTGTTGCCGCTGGTCGGCTCCAGAATGGTGCAGCCGGGCGTGAGCCGCCCGTCGGCCTCGGCCTGCTCGATCATCCGCAGCGCGGGGCGGTCCTTGATCGAGCCGGTGGGGTTGCGGTCCTCGAGCTTGGCCCACAGCCGGACGTGATCGTCACCGTCCCACTGCGGGGACAGGGTGCGCAGCCCGACCAGCGGCGTGTTGCCGAGGGTCGCGATCAGCGATTCGTAGCGGGCCACGTCAGAACGCGCCGCCGGCCACGGCCGGGAGGATGGTGACCGACGCGTCGGCGGGCACCTCGGCGTCGAGACCGCCGGCGAAGCGCACGTCCTCGTCGTCGACGTAGATGTTGACGTAGCGATTCAGCTTGCCGTCCTTGAGCAGCCGCTCGGCCAGGCCGGGGTGGTTGGCGTCGAGGTTCTCGATGAGCGCCGAGAGGGTCTGGCCCTCACCCTGGACGCGCTTCTCGCCTCCGGTGAGACCTCGCATGATGGTCGGAATGGACACGGTTACCGGCATGGGGACTCCTCGGGTGTGACTCGGTTCGGTGGGGTTCAGGCGTCGTAGGACTCGACGACCCGGACGGGTTCTTCGGTGACCTCGCCGTCGACGATGCGGTAGCTGCGCAGTTCGTGCTGTTCCGGGTCGCGGGTGGAGATCAGCACGTAGTGCGCGAACGGCTCGGAGGCGTAGGAGATGTCGGTGCGGCTCGGGTAGGCCTCGGTGGCGGTGTGCGAGTGGTAGATGACGACGGGGGTCTCGTCGGCGTCGTCCATCGCGCGCCAGACTTTGAGCTGTTCGCCGGAGTCGAAGCGGTAGAACGTGGGCGAGCGTTCGGCATTGAGCATGGCGACGAAGCGTTCCGGCCGGTCGCTGCCCTCGGGGCCCGCGATGATCCCGCAGGCCTCGTCGGGGTGATCGGCGCGCGCGTGCGCCACCATCGCGTCCACGAGATCGGCCCTGATCACCAGCACTTCTCGACCCTTTCCACAACCGTCCAGCGTGCTGTCGAGCACCACCTCGACAACGACTCACCCTATTCGGGTATTCCTCGCGCCGCGCACACCGGTCCCCATCAGCGCGGGAACAGATCACGGTAGGCGGGGATGCCCGCGATCGAGGTCGCGCTGAGCACCGCGTCGACGACCGCGCGCTCCACCGCCACCGCGGCGGCCGTGCACAGGTCGTCGAGCAGCAGCAGATCGCCGGGGAAGGCGCCGGGCAGCGGGACGGGCGCGACCTCGATCGCGCCGGTCGACAACGCGAACAAAGTGTCGCCGTCGAGCGGGGAGTGCACGGGCCGGATCGCCCGGGCCAGCCCGTCGTGCGCGGTGGCGGCGAGGCGGCGGCACGAGATCGGGTCGAGCGCGGCATCGGTGGCGATCACGCCGATCGTGGTGTTGAGCACGACGCTCTTCACCGGCAGCGCGTTGAGCGCGGCGATCTCGGCGTCGGTGCCGGGGCGCAGACCGAAGAATTCGGGGCCGTCGGTGCCCGTGCCCCACGGCAGGCCGGTGCGCGGATCGACCACGGATCCGACCGGATTGGCGACGATCACCGCGCCGACGGTGACCCCTTCGCCCGGACCTTCGGTGAGAACCACACTCGCCGAACCGATTCCGCCCTTGAGCGCACCGGCCCGCGCACCGACCCCCGCGCCCGCCGTGCCCCGCGCGAACTCGGTCGAGGCGGCCTCGGCGGCGCGGAAGCCGAATTCGGCGTCGGGGCGGATGTCCCACGCGCCCACCGGCAGATCGAAGATCACCGCGGCGGGCACGATCGGCACCACCCGGCCGGGGTCGGTGGGGTCCATCGGGATGCCCTCGCCGTGCTCCTCCGCCCACCGCATCACGCCGTCGGCGGCGGCAAGGCCGTAGGCGCTGCCGCCGGTGAGCAGCACCGCGTTCAGCTGACGCACCGTGTTGGCCGGATCGAGCAGGTCGGTTTCCCTGGTGCCTGGCCCGCCGCCGCGCACGTCCACCGAGGCGGTCGCGCCGCCGGGGACCCGGATCACGGTGCAGCCCGTCGCGGCGCCGGTGCCGAGGGTGACCTCGTCGTCGAGCACCTGATGATGGCCGACCAGCACGCCCGCCACATCGGTGATCGCGTTTCGGGGGCCGGGGACGCTGCGCATCCCTCGACCCTACTTCGGGATGCGCGGCGAGGCGGACGGCGCGAACGCGCGGTCGATCACCGGCGCGCGGCCAGGGAGATCAGGGGGCGAGCGCCTGGAGCAGGGAGTCCTGCATCCAGGTCAGCCAGTGGTAGACGTCCAGATGCGGCGCCCGCGGATCGCTCGGGTCGAAGTGGTCGGGCGTGTCGTCATCGATGTCGAGCAGGGTGCCCAGCGCGAGGCGGACATCGGTGAGCGCGGCCAGCCACGCGTCGGCCTGCTCCGGCGTGAGCACGATCTTGCCGCCCGCCTCGGGACAGCTGTCCAGGACCACCCGCCCCGCGGCCAGCTTCGCGTCGATGATCTCGGGCTCGTGCAGGCTGCGCAGGGCGGCGTTGAGGTCGGCGCGCTTGGCGTCGGGCGAGCCCGGCTCGGCGCGGTGGAAATCGGGCAGCAGGCGCAGCAGTTGCGGGTCGTCGGGCGGGGTGGAGTTGCCGGTGCGCAGGCCGGTGAGGGCGGCGAGTTCGTCCTCGGGGGTCTCGGCGGCGCGATCGCTGAGCAGGCCGGAGACGGCGCCGATCAGGGAGCGGAGAACCGTGGCCTCGTGCTCGTCCATCTCGGACCGCAGTTTGAGGCCACTCAGTGAGTTCTTCCTGCTCCACTTCCGCACAGGGTTACACGGTACTCAGTCGTCGCGCTGCATGGTCGCCCAGAGCCCCGCGGCGTGTAGCCGCCGCACATCCTGTTCCATCTTGTCGCGGGAGCCGGAGGACACGACCGCCTTGCCTTCGTTGTGCACCTGCAGCATCAGCTCGGTCGCCTTGGCTTTGCTGTAGCCGAAGAGCTTCTGGAAGATGTAGGTGACGTAGTGCATGAGGTTCACCGGGTCGTCCCAGACGACGGTGACCCACGGTCGGTCCTCGGCCTCGAGGATCTCGGTGTTCTCGACGGCCTCCGGAGTCGCCTGCGCCGCGGACAGTGCGGCGTTCACGGCGTCGGTGGCGGCGCCGGCTCGAACGGGATTGCACACGGCCATAAACCCCAGGGTACGACGCGGCCCCACAGAAACAACACCCGGCGTGACTACAGTTTCGGGTGTGCAGATCCGTGACGAGGCCAGCACCGCGCTGCTGACCGACCAGTACGAGCTGACCATGCTGGCCGCCGCGCTGGCCGACGGGTCGGCCCATCGCGCGTGCACCTTCGAGGTGTTCGCCCGGCGCTTGCCCAACGGCCGCCGCTACGGCGTGGTCGCGGGCACCGGCCGGGTGCTGGAGGCACTGACCCGATTCCGCTTCGGCGAGCCCGAGCTCGCGATCGCGGCGACGTTCCTCGACCCGGCCACCGTCGACTGGCTGCGGGCCTACCGCTTCACCGGCGACATCGACGGCTACGCCGAGGGCGAGCTGTACTTCCCCGGCTCGCCGATCCTGACCGTGCGCGGCAGCTTCGCCGAATGTGTGCTGCTCGAGACGCTGATCCTGTCGATCCTCAATCACGACAGCGCCATCGCCTCGGCGGCGGCGCGGATGGTGAGCGCGGCGGCGGGCAGACGGATGATCGAGATGGGCTCGCGCCGCACCCACGAGCTGGCCGCGCCGTCGAGTTCGCGCGCCGCCTATCTGGCCGGCTTCGACGCGACCTCCAATCTGGAAGCCGTGCGCAGCTTCGGCGTCCCGGGCGCGGGGACCAGCGCGCACGCGTTCACCCTGCTGCACAGCGGCGCCGACGGTGAGCACGAGGCGGCCGCCTTCCGCAGCCAGGTCGAGGCGCTCGGCGTCGGCACCACGCTGCTGGTCGACACCTTCGACATCACCAGGGGCGTCGCCACCGCGATCGAGGTCGCCGGCACCGAGCTCGGCGGCGTGCGGATCGACTCGGGCGATCTGGGCGTGCTGGCCAGGCAGGTCCGCGATCAGCTCGACGGGCTCGGCGCCACCGGCACCCGCATCGTGGTCTCCGGCGACCTCGACGAATACGCGATCGCGGCCCTGCGCGCCGAGCCGGTCGACGTCTACGGCGTCGGCACCTCGCTGGTGACCGGGTCCGGCGCGCCGACCGCGGGGATGGTCTACAAGCTGGTCGAGGTGGAGGGCGTTCCGGTCGCCAAGCGCAGCAGCCACAAGCAGTCGCGCGGCGGCACCAAGAAGGCGGTGCGCCTGGCGCGCGCGACCGGCACCATCGTCGAGGAGATCGTCTATCCGGTGTCGGGAGAAGCGCCGTCCACCAACGGTTTTCAAGTCAGGGAATTGCAGGTTCCGCTCGTCCGCGCCGGCGCGGTGGTGGAGGGCGTCGCCACGCTGGCGCAGAGCCGTGAGCTCGTCGCGCGCGGATTGGTCAGCCTGCCCTGGGAGGGGTTGAAGTTGTCGGCGGGTGAGCCCGCGGTGCCGACGACGTTCCTCGGATGAACTCGCCCGTCGGCTCCCGGCCGGGCGAGTGGGCTCGCGAAGCCGGCTCGGCCGAACCTGGCGAGCGGGTGCGCCCGCTGCATCGGCCCGGCCGCACTCCAGTGAGCGAGAGGGGCGCGAAGTCCGCTCGGCCGGACCACGCGGTCGCTGCGCCCCGGATGGGCCGGACCGGTGGCCGGCACACGGCTGGCCGCGTCGGCTCGGGCAGCGGACAATGGTGACGTCAGCGAAGCGGCGCTGCGACGCGACCGGCGGAAAGTGGAGGATGGCATGGCACGCGGCCTGGTGATCGTGGATGTGCAGAACGACTTCTGCGAGGGCGGCTCGCTCGCGGTGACCGGCGGCGCGGCGGTGGCCGCGGCGATCAGCGAGTTCGTCGCCGGGCAGAACTACGACGCGGTCGTCGCGACCAGGGACTATCACGTCGATCCCGGCCCCCATTTCTCCGCCGAACCCGACTATGTCGACACCTGGCCGCCGCACTGCCGCGTCGGCACGCCCGGCGCCGACTTCCACCCGGCCCTGGACACGGGCCTGGTGGAGGAGGTGTTCTCCAAGGGCGAGTACTCCGCGGCCTACTCCGGTTTCGAGGGTTCCGCCGCCGACGGCACCTCGCTGGCCGAGTGGCTGCGGGCCAGGGGGATCGACACCGTCGACGTCGTCGGCATCGCCACCGACCACTGCGTGCGCGCCACCGCGCTGGACGCCCGCACCGCGGGCTTCGACACCAGGGTGCTGCTCGACCTCACCGCCGGTGTCGCGCCGGACACCGTCGCCGCCGCGCTCACGACGCTGCGCGATGCCGGGGTCGAGCTGTCCGGGACATTGCCCGCCTGAGCGGCGCGGATACCCTGCACGCATGGACTACCGATTCCCGGCGCCGACGCGCGACCGGCTGACGACCGCGCTGGCCGGGGTCGACAGCATCCACGACGCCGCCGACATCGTGTTCTGGTCCAACCCCGGCACCGAGGAGCTGCGGCGGCGCGGCATCGGCGCCTTCGCCGAACTGCCGCCCGCCTTCGCCCACCTGCTGGCCCTGTCGAGCCTGCACAGCACCGTCCTCGAGTCCGGCTTCAGCGGCTACCTGCGCACCCGGCGCAGCGAACTCCCCTGGGCGACACGGGGTCTGCGCGCGGCCGGCATGCCGCAACTGGCCGCGGCCGCCGTCCTCACCGCCCGCGACTTCTCCCCCAGCTCCCCCGACGACGACCTCGACCGCTTCTTCGACGACGAACACCAGACCCTCGCCGCCCCCGGCCGCATCCGCCGCTCCGACGGCGCCCGCGCCGACGACCCCGACGAGATCTACGACATCAACGAGCCGGACGACTTCGAACAGCGCATCCTCGACTACATCCGCACCAACCTCGACGACTTCGTCCGCGAGCACTGAGGCGGACGGACT
The DNA here is from genome assembly GCF_040654275.1 of Nocardia sp. NPDC050717. Classification (NCBI taxonomy): domain Bacteria; kingdom Bacillati; phylum Actinomycetota; class Actinomycetes; order Mycobacteriales; family Nocardiaceae; genus Nocardia; species Nocardia sp. NPDC050717. The sequence continues at coordinate 5,376 of NZ_JBFAHR010000034.1, read as the reverse complement.
TGTCGTGGGAGGCGGATAAGCTGCCTGCGTGCCCGAACTTCCTCCCGTCGCCGAACTGCTCGCCACCGCCGTGCACGCGCTGGGCGGGAAGGAGCGCACCGGGCAGACCACCATGGCCACCGCCGTCGATCACGCGATCGACACCAAGGAGCACCTGGCCGTGCAGGCCGGGACCGGCACCGGTAAGTCGCTGGCCTATCTGGTGCCGAGCCTGCGGCACGCGGTGCGGACGGGGCGCACGGTGGTCGTCTCCACGGCGACGATCGCGCTGCAGCGTCAGCTCGTCGACCGCGATCTACCGCGGCTGGCCGAGGCGCTGAGCAAGCCGCTCGGCCGCACGCCGCAGTTCGCGATCCTCAAGGGCCGCAACAACTATCTGTGCCTGAACAAGATCAACAGTGTCATCCCGGAAGACACGGGCGAGGCCGAACTGTTCGACGCGTTCGCCATCTCCAAGCTGGGCCGCGAGGTCCAGCGCCTCAACGAGTGGGCCTCCGACACCGAGACCGGTGACCGCGACGAGATCGCCCCCGGCGTGAGCGACCGGGCCTGGCGCCAGGTGAGCGTGTCCTCGCGCGAATGCCTCGGCAAGACCCGCTGCCAGTTCGGCCAGGACTGCTTCGCCGAGAAGGCCCGCACGGAATCGGCGCAGGCCGACGTGGTCGTCACCAATCACGCCCTGCTCGCCATCGACGCGATCAGCGGCATCCAGGTCCTGCCCGAACACGATGTCGTGGTGATCGACGAGGCGCACGAACTGGTCGACCGGGTCACCGGTGTCGCGACCGCCGAACTGGCCGCGACCGCGATCAGCGCCGCCGCCCGCCGCTGCACCAAGCTGATCGACGAACGCGAGGTCGACCGGCTCGAAGGCGCCGCGGAGGCTTTCCACGAGGCGCTCGAGGACATGCCGCCCGGCCGCTGGGACCAGCTGCCCGACGGCATCGCCCCCGTGCTCGCCCTGGTCCGCGACGCCGCGTGGAACGCGCGCACCGCGATCGCCCCGCAGGGCAGCGTCAAAGCCACCGACGATCCGGACAACGCGGCGGCGCGCACCATGGCGGTGGCCGCGATCGACGAGGTGCACGACGCCGCGGTGCGCGCCCTCACCGCGTTCGAGGAGGCCGATCCGGCCGCGCGCCGCGATGTCATCTGGCTCTCGGCCGACGAGATCCGCGGCGTCGCGCGGCGCACCCTGCGGATGGCGCCGCTGTCGGTGGGTGGGCTGCTGCGCAGCAGGCTGTTCGGCACCGCGACGGTGGTGCTCACCTCGGCGACGCTGCAGATCGGCGGCTCCTTCGACGGCCTCGCCATCACCTGGGGGCTGCCGTCGCAGTCCGCGGGCAAGGTCGACCCCGCACTGGCCAACGGCGCCACCGCGCCGGCCGACATGGAGTCGGTGCGCTGGAGTTCCCTCGATGTCGGGTCCCCGTTCGATCACGCCAAGTCCGGCATCCTCTATGTCGCCAAGCATCTGCCCCCGCCGGGTCGCGACGGCCTCTCGCCCGCCTATCTCGACGAGATCGAGCAGCTGATCACCTCGGCAGGCGGACGCACACTGGGGCTGTTCTCCTCGATGCGCGCCGCCAAGGCGGCCACCGAGGCGCTGCGCCAGCGGCTCGACACCCCGGTGCTCTGCCAGGGCGACGACTCGATGGGCGCGCTCGTCCGCAAGTTCGCCGACGACCCGGAGACCTCGCTGTTCGGCACGCTCACCCTGTGGCAGGGCGTCGATGTGCCAGGCCCGTCGCTGAGTCTGGTGATCCTGGACCGCATTCCGTTCCCGCGCCCCGACGATCCGCTGCTCACGGCGCGCCAGCGGGCGGTGGAATCGCGCGGCGGCAACGGCTTCATGACGGTGGCGGCCAATCACGCGGCGCTGCTGCTCGCACAGGGCACCGGCAGGCTGCTGCGCAGCGTGGACGACCGCGGTGTGGTCGCCATCCTGGACTCGCGCCTGGCGACCGCCCGCTACGGCGGATACCTGCGCGCCTCGCTGCCGCCGTACTGGGAGACCACCGATCCCGAGGTCGTGTCGAAGGCGCTGCGCAGGCTCACCGCCTCGGCATAGCGTGTCGAGTCGTGCAATCCGCATGACCACAACGGTGAATTCGCTACCGGGCGAAAGCATCTCATGAGAACGTTGGCAGATGAAGCACCACGCCGATGGCGAGGTACTCGGCGAATTTCTGGTCAGCGCAAGATCTTTGGCCGAGTACCGCGCGATGTTTCACCTGTCCGACGACGATCTCACCGGTCGCCGAATCCTCGATTGTCCCGGCGGCGCGGCGAGTTTCACCGCGGAAGCCAGCGCGCTCGGCGCCGCGGTCACCGCGGTCGACCCCATCTACGCGCGCCCCACCACCGATCTGGCCGAAGACGCCGTCACCGAGAACGACCGGGCCGTGGCGTGGGCCGCCGCCAACGCGCACCGTTACCGCTGGGACTGGTACGGCTCCCCCGACGGGCACGCCGCCATCCGCCGCGGCGCGGCGCGGCGCTTCGCGGCCGACGTGCGCACCGAGCCGCACCGCTACATCGCGGCGAGCCTGCCGGAGCTACCGTTCCCGGACAAGTCCTTCGACCTGTCGCTGAGCTCGCACCTGCTGTTCAGCTACGCCGACCGCCTCGACGCCGAATTCCACCTGGCGGCACTGCACGAACTGTCGCGGGTCACCGCCGGGGAGGCCCGCCTGTATCCCCTGCTCGACTACACCGGCGCGCCGCTGGACGACCTGGTCGGCCACCTGCGCACCGAACTGCACGACAAGGGCATCCCCACCGCGTTGCGCAAGGTGCGCTACGAGTTCCATCACGGCGCCGACACCATGCTGGTCCTGCAACCCGCCGCGTAGCGTCTGCCGCGCCCACGGCGGCCGCCGGGTCAGGCGAGACCATGGACATCGCCTGACCTGGCCCGCCCCGGCGCGAGCTGATAGGGAACACCTACCAATGGTGGGCCGCGACGCGAACCCCGCGAGGGTGCGCGGTAGCTTCTTAGTCGTGCATACGATGCGAGCCGAGCGGTAGCACGGCTGTGGTGGAGAAAACGCGACGCGCGGTGCTGCCGCACAAGATCTCGACGCTCCTCCTGCTACTCGGCACCGCCGTCGCCGGCGTGACGCTGTTGTTCGTCACCATGGACCCGCATATGATCAGCGGTGGCATCCTGGCCGGCGGTCTCGATGTCCACATCTACCGCGACGGCGGCTGGCGGGTGCTGCACGATCGGGCGCTCTACATCGAGCCGACCCATCTCGGACTGCTCTACACCTACACCCCGTTCTCGGCGCTGGTGTTCCTGCCACTGCTGCTGATCCCGTGGGGCGCGGTCACCAACACCTGGATGGGGCTCAACCTGCTCGTCCTGTTCGGCGTCGTCCTGCAGAGCTGGCGGATGCTCGGCTACCGGGTGACCTCGCGCCTGGTGCTCGTCAGCGTGTTGATCACGCTGGCCTGCACCTTCGCCGAGCCCGTGCGCACCACGCTGTACTACGGCCAGATCAATCTGTGGCTGATGCTGCTGGTGCTGTGGGACTTCTCCCGCCCCGAAGGCAGCAGGCTGCGCGGGCTCGGGGTCGGCATCTCGGCGGGCATCAAGCTGACGCCGCTGTACTTCGTGGCCCAGTACCTCGCGCAGCGGCAGTGGCGCGCCGCGGCCACCGCGGCGCTCACCTTCGTGGCGACCATCGGCCTGACCGCGCTGGTCCTGCCCCGCGACTCCTACCAGTACTGGACCTCGACGTTCTTCCAGTCCAGCCGCATCGCCCCCGACGCCCACCCGTCGAACCAATCGCTGCGCGGCGCGATCGCGCACCTCGTGCACGGGCCCGCGCCGCTGTGGCTGTGGCTGCTGATCGCGGTCCCGGTGGCGCTGGTCGCGCTGTGGCTCGCGGCCGCGCTGGCCCGGCGCGGTGAACCGCTGCTGTCGGTGACGCTGGGCGGGCTCACCGCCTGCGCCGTCTCCCCGTATTCCTGGGGCCATCACTGGGTCTGGTTCGTGCCGCTGATGGTGTATCTGATCCATCGCGCGCAGGGCCGTGGCCGCTGGTGGTTCGCCGCCGCGGCGCTGTACGTCGCCATCGCGGCCTGGACCTACACCTACACGCCCACCTGGGTGAGCGTCGGCACGTTCCTGCTGCCGCCGTGGTGGCCGGGCATCCAGCTGCTGATGAACGTCTACGTGATCATCTATCTGCTGGTCCTGGTCGGGGTCGTCCGGCTGCTCCGGACCGAGCCGCCTGCGCCGATCGAACCGATCGAACCGATCATCCTCGATGTTCCTGCCGCCGAACAGGTTTCGCACACCATCCGGCCGCCGAAGGTCGTCGGCGGGGCGCACCCCGACGACGACCGCCCGGCGATGGTCGACTGAGCCCTAGCCGCAGGCCCAGTCGAACACGCCCGATTCCAGGTCGAGCTGGGCGTTGCCGCCGCCGAAGTTCAGGCCCGAGACCTCCTCGATCTCCAGGTAGAACGGGGTCAGGCCCTCGGGCAGGGCCTGGACGGGGAAGGCCGTGCCGCCCAGATGGGAGCGGCCGAACAGCGGTTCGGCCCACGGGGTCCAGCCGGAATCCTCGGTGAGCGGGTCCTGGTACCGCGTATCGGGTTCGTACTCGACCGGCGGGATGCCGACATTGGGATCGGCGACGCGCTCGGCCAGCCAGACGCCGACGGTGGGGTGCATGTCGTCCCAGGCATTACAGCCCTCGTCGCTCGCGACCGGGGAGCCGGGCGCGCGCACGTCGGCGGGCGGGGCGACCGGACCGCCCGCGAACTCCTCCTCGGTGAGCCAGATCAGCGCGAACACCCCGCCGATCTCGTCGTGCAGGAGCTGCAGCTGGGAGTGCAGGCGGGTGGCCACCAGATCGCGCGCGACCGGATCGTCGGAGTTCGCGTCGGGCACCACCGGATCGTTGGCGTCGGCGAACTGCCCCTCGCCCTGGAAGAAGGCGATGGCGGGAAATCCCGGGCCACGCCGCTGGAAGTCGGCGGGCAGCCGCAGGGTGAGCGCGTGCATCATCGGCAGCCCGGTGACCGGTCCGCGCGGCCAGGTGGCCGGATCGATCGCGGGGCCCTCGCTCCCGATCCAGCCCGCGCGCACCGGCGCGTCGAGGGTCATCGGCTCCCCGCCGGGCGTCTCCGCCAGCTTGTCCGCCGAATCTCCGAAACCCAGGTCGTAAGCCTTCATCGCAGCTCTCCTCTTCGACGCGCGGACGATGCGGTGGCGCCGCGTTCGACCGGCGCCGACGCCGAGGGTAATCGCCGCCGACGACAGATGCGGGGCCTGCGCCCAACCGCGAGCATCGGTCCGGTGACGAAAAAGCGGCGCGGGGGCCCGGGCCGGGGACCGCGCCCCCCCCGCCCGGGTTGGCC
>NZ_JBFAHR010000033.1:0-16427 GCF_040654275.1 Nocardia sp. NPDC050717 | reverse complement strand
CGCCAGCGGAATCCACGTCGGATTCGGCTCACCGCTGCCCTGCCGGGTGACCAGCCGCCGTCCCTTCAGATACGAGGTGAGCGAGTTGTCCAGCGCCCACTTGAGGATCAGCGTGAGCACCGCCGTGACGACGGCCAGCGCCACCGCGGCCGCGCCCCACACGACGCCGTGGCGCGCCCACGGCCTGCCCGCGTCGAGCGAGTAGGCGCCCGGGCCGGTGAAGGCGAGCACCGCCGCGACGATCGCGAACAGCAGCGGGGTCGAGTAGCCGGTCACGGTGGGATCGGCCGGGAAGAGCCCGCCGCTCCACAGGACGTTGATCGCGTTGATCATCGTGCCGAGGACGATGGCGGCGGCCAGCGGGGTGAACAGCCCGACGACGAGCAGCAGTCCACCGATCAGCTCGGTGAGTCCGGCCAGGGTGCCGAAGAGCGCGCCGGGGTTGTAGCCCATGGCGTCGAAGCCCTGCTGGGTGGCCGCCAGGCCCTGGCCGTTGAACCAGCCGAACAGTTTCTGGGTGCCGTAGGCGGCCATCAGGCCGCCGAAGCCGACGCGGAGGACGAGCAGGCCGATGCCGCTGGCATCGAGCGCGTCGACGGTCTTCGTGGTGAGTGTCGAGGGAGTGGTGCGGGTAGCGGTGTCGGTCATCGTGTCCTCATCTGCGATTCGATACATGCCCGCAACCGGACCACGGTCCGGTTGCCTGTCCGTGCACAACCCTGGGCCCGGGACAACTATTTCACGAGGGCGCCCGAAGTTCCGTGACGCTCGTCACCAAAAGACGAAAAGGCCGCCCCGAACGGGGCGGCCTTCGTCAGTGAGAAATCACCACGCCATGGTCGCGTAACCGACCAGTTCGCTCTCCGACTCCTGCGACAGCTTCCAGGTGCCGTCGATGTTCTTCCAGGTCACCGGGATCGGGTAGGTGTAGTCACCGAGGCGGCTGTTCAGGGTGGCCGAGAGGACGTCACCGTCGACGGTGACCGGGCCCGAGACGTCCCAGCTGTAGCCCGGGATGCGGTTCACGGTGTCGCGGACCACGGCCAGGCTGCCCGCGTTGCCGGACTCCAGCTCGGCGCCGGAACCGTTCATGGCGGCCTGCAGCTTGCCCTGCAGCTCACCGGCCGACGGCGTGGCCGGCGCGGCGATGGCGGCGGGGGCGGCGACGACCGCGGCGGTGACCGGCGCGAAGAGGGCGGCAACCGCCATCGACGCGGCGAAGAGCGAACGCTTCATGAATAGATCTCCTTCGAGCTTGGCTAGGCTAGCCTAAGTATAGGCACACCTATGGTGCGGACACCTACTCGACGAGGAAAGCGAAGTACCCGAGGAACAGCACCATCAAGACCCACATCGCCGGATGGACCTCCTTGGCCCGACCCCTGGCGACCATCACGACCGGGTAGAAGATCATGCCCATGGCCAGGCCGTTGGCGATCGAGTAGGTCAGCGGCATCATGATGACGGTCAGGAACGCGGGCACCGAGTACTCGAGGTGCTGCCAGTCGATGTCGCCCAGCGCGCGCGACATCAGCACGCCCACCACGATCAGCGCGGGCGCGGTGATCTCGGCCGAGCCTGCGATCACCGAGAAGATCGGGTAGCAGAACATCGCGACCAGGAACCAGCCCGCCGTCGTCACCGCGGTCAGGCCGGTGCGGCCGCCCGCCGACACACCCGCGGTCGATTCCACGTACGCCGTGGTGGTCGAGGTGCCGATGATCGCGCCCGCGGTGGTGCCCACCGAGTCGGCGGCCAGCGCGCTCGCCGCGCGCGGCAGCGTGCCGTCCTTGTTGAGCAGGCCGGCCTGGTTCGCGACACCGATGAGGGTGCCCGAGGCGTCGAAGAAGTCCACGAACAGCACCGTGAGCACCACGACGATCATCTCGCCGGTGAACACGTCGGGCAGGTGGATGATCGCCTGCCCGAAGGTCTGGTCCAGGCCCTTGGGCAGCTCGGCGACCCCGCTCGGGAGGTCGACGAGCCCGGTCACGATGCCGAGGATCGTCGTCGCGACGATGCCGTACAGCACCGCGCCGTGCCAGCCGCGCACCAGGAAGATCACCGTCATCACCAGGCCGAAGATCGCGAGCAGCGTGGTGCCCGCGGTGAGATCGCCCAGGGTGACAAGGGTCGCGTCGCTGTTGACGACGATGCCCGCGTTCTTCAACCCGAGGAACGCGACGAACAGGCCGATGCCCGCACCGACCGCGAACTTCATCTGCAACGGGATGGCGTTGAGGATCTTCTCCCGGATCTTGGTGACCGCGAGCACGAAGAAGATGACGCCCGAGACCAGGGTGCCCGACAGCGCGACCTGCCACGGGATGCCCATGCCGAGCACGACCGTGTAGGCGAAGAACGCGTTGAGGCCCATGCCCGGCGCCAACGCGATCGGGTACCGCGCCCAGATGCCCATCACCAGCGTGCCGAACACCGCGGCGACGGCCGTCGCGGTGAACACCGCCTGCATCGGAATGCCCTTGTCGCCCAGGGCGCCCTCGTCGCCGAGGATCGACGGATTCACCGCCAGCACATAGGACATCGCGAGGAACGTGACCGTGCCCGCCATGATCTCGCGCCGGTAGGTGGACCCGCTCGACGTGACACCGAAGTATCCGTCGATGCGCCGTCGGGCGCGGGTTACGAGATCGCTGGCCATGACTCTCCAGTCCGCGGATTCAAAGAAGAAGGATGCGAGGGAACGTTAGCGGAAAGTTCACTGAATCGAATAACCCGCGACGCCCGATACGGCGCAGGTCACGCGCCCGCCACCGCCACCAGCCCCAGTTCGGCGTCCGAGGCGAGCAGCGCGTTGTGCGGCAGCACACGCACGGTGTAGCCGACCGCGCCCGACAGCGGCACCGGCGAGCGCACCTCGTACCGCTCGATGCCCTCCTCGGTGCCGGTGTGGGTCATCTCGACCGTGGTGGTGTCGGACAGGTCGTCGGTCGGCGACACCCGGCCGAGCACCGCCTGCACCACCACGTCCGCGGGCGTGAGCCCACCGAGCTCGATCCGCGCGCGCAGTTCCAGTTCGGCACCGATCACCGGGGTGTCGGGCAGCCCGGAGCTGTCGACCTGGGCGACCCGCACCGCGGGCCAGGCCGCGTCGACCCGCTTGCGGTACTCGGCGACCCGCGCCGCGCCCGCGTAGTCGTCGGCGGCCGCGCGCGCGAAGGCGGCCGCGGCCGGGCCGTAGTACTGCTCGGCGTAGTCGCGGACCATGCGCGAGGCGAGCACCTTCGGACTCGTGGTCTGCAGGGTGTGGCGCACCATCTCGGTCCAGCGGACCGGCACGCCCGCGGCATCGCGGTCGTAGAAGCGGGGCGCGACGGTGCGCTCGACGAGTTCGTAGAGCGCGGCGGCCTCGAGGTCGTCGCGGCGGTGCTCGTCGCGGACGCCGTCGGCGGTGGGGATGGCCCAGCCGTTCTCGCCGTCGTACATCTCGTCCCACCAGCCGTCGCGGATCGACAGGTTGAGCCCGCCGTTGAGCGCGGACTTCATGCCGGAGGTCCCGCAGGCCTCGAGCGGGCGCAGCGGATTGTTCAGCCACACATCGCAACCCCAGTACAGGTAGCGGGCCATCGACATGTCGTAGTCGGGCAGGAAGACGATGCGGTGACGCACCGCCGGGTCGTCGGCGAACCGCACGACCTGCTGGATCAGGGCCTTGCCGCCGTCGTCGGCGGGATGGCTCTTGCCCGCGACCACCAGCTGGACCGGCCGCTCGGGGTCGAGCAGCAGCGCGCGCAGCCGTTCGGGATCGCGCAGCATGAGGGTCAGGCGCTTGTAGGTCGGCACGCGGCGGGCGAAGCCGACGGTGAGCACGTTCGGGTCGAAGACCTCGTCGACCCAGCCGAGCTCGGCCTCGGCCGCGCCGCGCTGGTGCCAGGACTCGCGCAGCCGACGGCGCACCTCGTCGATCAGGATGCCGCGCAAGGTATTTCGCGTCGACCACAGCTCGCCGAGGTCGACGTCGCTGAGCTTCTCCCAGCCGCGCGCCTCCTCGACCAGCTCGGGGCCGACGTGTTCGCGGGCCTTGTCGATCCATTCGCGCGCGGCCCAGGTCGGCGCGTGCACGCCGTTGGTGACCGACCCGATCGGCACCTCGGCGGCGTCGAAGCCCGGCCACAGCCCGGCGAACATCTCCCGGCTGACCTCACCGTGCAGCCGCGAGACACCGTTGGCGCGCTGGGCCATCCGCAGACCCATGTGGGCCATGTTGAACACCGAGGGATCGGACTCGCGCCCGAACGCCAGGATGCGGTCGACCGAAAGTCCCGGCAGCAGCGCGGATTCGGACTCACCGTGCGCGCCACCGAAGTAGCGGCGCACCAGCGGCATCGGGAACCGGTCGATGCCCGCGGGCACCGGGGTGTGTGTGGTGAAGACGGTCCCGGCCCGCACCGCGGCCAGCGAGGTGTCGAAATCCATTCCGCCCGAGACGAATTCGCGGATCCGCTCGACACCGAGGAAGCCGGCGTGGCCCTCGTTCATGTGGAACACGTCGGGATCGGGCAGGCCGTTTGCCCTGGTGTAGGCCCGCACGGCGCGCACCCCGCCGATCCCGGCCAGGATCTCCTGCTTGATCCGGTGATCCTGGTCGCCGCCGTAGAGCCGGTCGGTGACCGCGCGCAGTTCCGGATCGTTCTCGGCGATGTCGGAATCGAGCAGCAGCAACGGGATCCGGCCGACCTGCGCGATCCACACCCGCGCCCGCAGCACCCGCCCCTCCGGCATCCCGACGTGCACGAGCACCGGCGAGCCGTCGCTGGTGAGCAGCCGCAACGGCAGCCCCTGCGGGTCCAGTGCCGGGTAGTGCTCCCTCTGCCAGCCGTCGGCCGACAACGACTGCCGGAAGTAGCCGGAGCGGTACAGCAGCCCCACCCCGATCAGCGGCAGGCCGAGATCGGAGGCGGCCTTGAGGTGGTCACCGGCGAGGATGCCGAGCCCACCGGAGTAGTTCGGCAGCACCTCGGTGACACCGAACTCCATCGAGAAGTAGGCGATGCCGGCGACGGTGGTCCCGGTCTGCTCCTGGAACCAGCGCGGCCGGGTCAGGTAGTCGGCCAGTCCGGCGGCGGCCGCGTCGACGCGCGCGGTGTAGACGGGGTCGGCGGCGAGCTCGTCGAGCCGCGCCGCGGGCACCTCACCCAGCATGCGCACGGGGTCCTGGCCGACGGAGCGCCACAGCTCGGGATCGAGCTCGGCGAACAGATCCTGCGTCGGGCCGTGCCACGACCACCGCAGGTTCGTCGAGAGCTCGCCCAGCGCGGCGAGCCGCTCCGGCAGATGGGCACGGACAGTGAACCGACGGAGTGCCTTCACCAGCCGAACCCTAACCGATAGCGCCGGCCGCGGCTGCCCGGACGCGTGCTCCTACCGCCACCCGGCCGCCGAATCCAGTAGGTTTGTGCGGTGACCGGCCGGATTGCCATCGATGACATCGCCCCGTCGATTCCCGGCGGCCGCCCGGCGAAGGCCGCGGTGGGCGAGGTGTTTCCCGTACGCGCCGTGGTGTGGCGCGAAGGCCACGATGCCGTGGCGGCGACGTTGGCCGTGCGCGCGCCCGGTTCCTCCCGGATCACCCGTATCCGGATGACGCCCGAGTACGAGCCCGACGTCTTCAGCGCGGTGTTCACCCCGCACCTGCCCGGCACCTGGACCTTCCGGATCGAGGGCTGGAGCGACCCGATCGCCACCTGGCGCTCGGCGGTGGAGGCCAAGCTCGCGGTCGGCCAGTCCGCCGCCGACCTCGCCAACGACCTCGAGATCGGCGCCGTCCTCTTCGAGCGGGCCGCCCAGGCGGTCCCCAAGAAGCAGTTCGAACGGTTGCGCGCGGTGGCGGTCGCCCTGCGCGGTGACGAGCAGCTCCCGGCCAGGGTGGCGCCTGCGTTCAGCACCGAGGTCGCCGAGATCCTGCGCGCGACCCCGCTGCGCGAACTGGTGACCCGCGGCGCCCAGCACGCGGTGTACGTGGAGCGCCGCCGCGCGCTGGTCGGCTCCTGGTACGAGTTCTTCCCCCGCTCGACCGGCGGCCGCGACGCCGACGGCGAGCCGGTGCACGGCACCTTCGCCACGGCGGCCAGGGAGCTGCCGCGCATCGCGGGCATGGGTTTCGACGTGGTGTATCTGCCGCCGATCCACCCGATCGGCGAGATCAACCGCAAGGGCCGCAACAACACCCTCACCACCGAGCCGGGCGACGTGGGCTCGCCGTGGGCGATCGGTTCGGCCGACGGCGGCCACGACGCGATCCATCCCCGGCTCGGCACCGAGTCCGATTTCGTCGACTTCGTCTCCACCGCAAGGGAACTCGGCCTCGAGGTCGCGCTCGACCTGGCTCTGCAGTGCGCGCCGGACCATCCGTGGGTGCGCGCACACCCGGAGTGGTTCACCACCCTGCCCGACGGCACCATCGCCTTCGCCGAGAATCCGCCGAAGAAGTACCAGGACATCTACCCGGTCAACTTCGACAACGACCCCGACGGCATCTACGCCGAGGTGCTGCGGGTGGTGCGGCACTGGATCTCGCTCGGCGTCACCATCTTCCGCGTCGACAACCCGCACACCAAGCCCGCCGACTTCTGGGAGTGGCTGATCGCCGAGGTGCGCCGCACCGATCCGGACGTGATCTTCCTGTCCGAGGCGTTCACCCGCCCCGCGCGCCTCTACGGGCTGGCGCGGCGCGGATTCAGCCAGTCCTACACGTATTTCACCTGGCGCGTCCACAAGTGGGAGCTCACCGAGTTCGGCTACGAACTGGCCGCCAAGGCCGACGAGGCCAGGCCGAACCTGTTCGTCAACACGCCCGACATCCTGCACGAGAGCCTGCAGCACGGCGGCCCGGGCATGTTCGCCATCCGCGCCGCCCTGGCCGCGACCCTCGGGCCCACCTGGGGCGTGTACTCCGGATTCGAGCTGTTCGAGCACGAGGCGGTGCGCCCCGGCAGCGAGGAGTACCTGAACTCGGAGAAGTACGAACTGCGGCCCCGCGATTTCGCCGGCGCGCTGGCCAGGGGCGAATCGCTCGAGCCGTGGCTGACCAGGCTCAACGAGATCCGCCGCGCCCATCCCGCGCTCCAGCAGTTGCGCTGCGTCCACTTCCATCACGTCGACAACGACGCGCTGCTCGCCTACTCCAAGATCGACCCGGCCTCCGGTGACGCGGTCCTGGTGATCGTCAACCTGAATCCCTACGGCGCCGAGCAGGGCCACATCTCGCTCGACCTGCCCGCCATCGGCCGCGAATGGCACGACCATCCGGTGGTCTTCGACGAGGTCAGCGGCGAGGAATACCACTGGGGGCAGCACAATTTCGTGCGCCTGGACCCCGCGCGCGCCGTCGCGCACATCCTGGCGCTGCCCGCCGTGCCCGCCGCCGCCCGCGCGCCACTGGCCTACCGCCGGAGCTTCTGATGAAGCGCAGGGACCTGATGCTGCTCGCGGCGGGCACCCACCCCGACCCGCACACCGTCCTCGGCGCGCATCCACACCCCGACGGCACCGCCGTGCGGGCGCTGCGTCCGCAGGCCGAGACGGTGACGGTGCTGGTCGGCGGGTCGCAGCATCCGCTGAAGTCGTTGGGGCACGGCGTCTTCGCCGCCGTGCTGCCCTACCCGCAGATCGACGACTACCGCCTGCGCACCACCTATCCGGGCGGGCAGACCGTGCTCGCCGCCGACGGCTACCGCTTCCTGCCGACGGTCGGCGAATTCGATCTGCACCTGATCGGCGAGGGCCGCCACACCCGGCTGTGGGAGGTGCTCGGCGCGCACCCGCGCCACTACACCACCCTCGACGGCGACGTCGACGGCACCTCGTTCGCGGTCTGGGCCCCGAATGCCCGCGGCGTCACCGTGTTCGGTGATTTCGATCTGTGGGGCGGCGCCTCGGCGCCGATGCGCGCGCTCGGTTCCTCCGGGGTCTGGGAGGTGTTCGTGCCCGGCGTCGGGCCGGGCACGCGCTACAAGTACCGGGTGCACGGCGCCGACGGCCGCGTCGTCGATCACGCCGACCCGCTGGCCTTTGCGACCGAGGTGCCGCCCGCCACCGCGTCGGTGGTCACCCGCGCCGACCACCTGTGGACCGACAGTGCCTGGCTCGACGCCCGCGCCACCACCGACGCCACCCGCTCGCCCATGAGCGTCTACGAGGTGCACCTGGGTTCGTGGCGCCCCGGCCTCGGCTATCGCGAACTGGCCGCGCAGCTGGCCGAGTACGTGCGCGCCACCGGCTTCACCCACGTCGAGTTGCTGCCCGTCGCCGAGCACCCGTTCGGTGGTTCCTGGGGCTACCAGGTCACCTCCTACTACGCGCCGACCTCCCGCTTCGGCAGCCCCGACGATTTCCGCTACTTCGTCGACCACCTGCACAACGCGGGCATCGGCGTCCTGCTCGACTGGGTGCCCGCGCACTTCCCGCGCGACGAATGGGCGCTGGCCCGCTTCGACGGCACCCCGCTCTACGAGCACCCCGATCCGCGCCGCGGCGAGCAACTCGACTGGGGCACCTACGTGTTCGACTTCGGCCGCAACGAGGTCCGCAACTTCCTCGTCGCCAACGCCGCGTACTGGATCGAGGAGTTCCACATCGACGGCCTGCGCGTCGACGCGGTGGCCTCCATGCTGTACCTGGACTACTCCCGTCCCGAGGGCGGCTGGGAGCCGAACATCTACGGCGGCAGGGAGAACCTCGAGGCCGTCGACTTCCTGCAGGAACTCAACGACACCGTGCATCGCGCGTATCCGGGCGTGATCACCGTCGCCGAGGAGTCGACCACCTGGCCCGGCGTCACCCGCGGCACCGATGTCGGCGGACTCGGTTTCACCATGAAGTGGAACATGGGCTGGATGCACGACACCCTCGGCTACCTGGGCCGCGACCCGATCCACCGGTCCTGGCACCACAACGAGATGACCTTCTCCCTGGTCTACGCGTGGAGCGAGAACTACGTGCTGCCGATCAGCCACGACGAGGTCGTGCACGGCAAGGGCACCCTGTGGACCAGGATGCCCGGCGACGACTTCACCAAGGCGAGCGGGGTGCGCGCGCTGCTGGCCTACATGTGGGCTCACCCCGGCAAGCAACTGCTGTTCATGGGGCAGGAGTTCGGCCAGTTCCGCGAGTGGGACAACGATCGCGGCCTGGACTGGCACGAGCTGGACAATCCGCTGCACCAGGGCATCTCGACGATGGTCGCCGACCTCAACCGCACCTACACCGCGCACCCGGCGTTGTGGAGCCAGGACACCACGCCCGGCGGGCACTCCTGGATCGAGGCCGACGACAGCGCCGCGAACGTCTTCGCCTTCCTGCGCTGGGGCTCCGACGGCAGCGCGGTCGCCTGCGTCTTCAACTTCTCCGGCTCCACGAGGGAGAACTACCGCGTCGGTCTGCCCGCCACCGGGAGCTGGCGCGAGATCCTCAACACCGACGCCGCCGAGTACGGCGGCTCCGGCATCGGCAACCTCGGCGCCGTCACCGCCGAGGCCACGCCGTGGCACGGCCGCCCCGTCTCCGCCACCGTCACCCTGGCTCCGCACAGTGCCGTCTGGCTGGCCGCCGAGCGCTGATCCTCAGCCGGCGAGGTCGATGCGGATGGTGAGCAGGTCGGTGCCGAGCGCGCGCACCGCGGCACTGTTGTAGCGCGGCAGCACCCGCAGCCGGGCGCGCGGGTCGTCGTCGGGGACCAGGTGCGCGACGCCGTGATGCCACCGGCCACGCAGCCGCACCCTGACCCGGTTGTCGGCCATGATGTTGCGCACGTACTGCGAACGCGTACCGAATTCCGAGACCAGCCAGAACTGGTCGCCCGTGCGCCGCCCGCCGATCGGCGTGATCCGCGGCTGCCCGCTCACCCTGCCGACGGTCTCGAGCAGTTGCTGCCCGGGCAGCCTGCGCAGCACCGGATTGACCCTGCGCTGGAACGCGGTGACGACCCGGTGCTGGATATCGTTCCTGGAGCCCATCTTTCGACCGTAGCAGCGGCGGGCCCGGTCAGCCCTTGCCCGCGATGTAATAGGTGTTGAGCGGATCACCGTCGACCTGATGGGTGTGCACGTCGGTGAATCCGGCGTCGGCGAGCATCGACAGCGCGCGCTGTTCACCCCACACCGTGCCGAGGCCGTCGCCACCCTGGCCCAGCGAGACCGACATGCAGTGCATCGTCGAGACCGTGTACAGGAACGGGCCGAGCGGCAGATCGGCGTTCTCCTCGAGCATGCTCGACGCGTGGATGTCGACCATCAGGAACACACCGCCGGGCCGCAGCGCCTCGGCGATGTCGGCGAGTACCCGCGCGGGATGCGCCTGGTCGTGGATCGCGTCGAAAACGGTGATCAGGTCACACGATTCGGGGGCGTGCAGTTCCGCGACGTCCTGCACGACGAACTCCACATTGGGCAGGCCCATCGCCTCGGCCTCGGCGACGCCTGCCGCGATGGCGTCGGCGGAGAAGTCGTAGCCGCGGAACCGGCTGGCCGGGAAGGCCCTGGCCATCAGGTTCACCGCGTGGCCGCTGCCGCACGCGATGTCGGCCACGTCCATACCCATCAGCAGCCGGTCGGTCAGGCCGGGCGCCATCGGCAGCACCACGTCGATGAGCGCCGCGTCGAACACCTCGGCGCTCTCCTCGGCCATCAGCGCGTGGAATCGGGCGTAGTCGTCGTAGGACAGGCCGCCGCCCGCGCGGAACCGCTCGACGATCTTGGGTTCCACCTCACCGAGCTGGGCGATGAACTGCATGCGCGTGTTCTCCTCGCGTCAGCTCGCGGCGGCGCCGCGGGTCGACCAGGACATACGGCGAGGCCGCCCGGGCAGTTCAGCCCGGACGGCCTCGCGGAGACGATCGCTCGATATCAGTACAGCGCGGTGGCCAGCTTGCGGCGGGCGGCCACGACGAACGGCTCGGCCTGATCGAACAGCTCGAACAGCTCGAGCAGGCGGGTGCGCGCCCTGGTGCGGTCGTCGCCCGCGGTGCGCTTGATCACGGCGATGATCCGGTCGAAGGCCGCCTCGGGACGCTGCTCGAGCAGTTCCACGTCGGCGGCGTCGAGGGCGGCGTCCAGGTTGCCCGGCTCGGCGTCGGCCGTCGCGACGACGGTCGGGTCGATCTGCTGTGCCCTGGTCAGGAAGCGCAGCTGACGCAGCGCCGCCTTGGCTTCCTCGTTGGCCGGTTCCTCGGCCAGGATCGCCTCGTAGGCGGCCTCGGCGCCGGCGATGTCGCCCTCGGCGAGGGCGTCCTCGGCGGCGGTGAAGCGCGGGTCCTCCACCTCGGGCCGCTCGGCCTGGCCCTGGTCGCCTTCGAGTTTGCCCGCGGTCGCGTCGAGCACCGCGTCGATCCACTGCCGCACCTGGGCCTCGGGCTGGGCGCCCTCGAAGTCGGCCAGCGGCTGCCCGCCCGCCACCGCGATCACCGTGGGGATGCCCTGCACGCGCAGCGCCTGCACGATGTTCATGTTCGCCTCGGCCTCGATCACGGCCAGATCCCAGCTGCCGCCGTCAGCGGCGTTGAGGCGTTCCAGCGTGCGCATCAGCTCGACGCTGCCCGGGCTGCGCTGCGAGAACAGCGCGACCACCACGGGCACCTGCATCGAGCGGCGGATGACCTTGGTCTCGAAGTCCGCCTCGGTGACCGTGTGGTTTCCCGGGGCGGAGGCCGCACCGCCGGGGGCGGCGGGCGGCTGCTTCAGCGCGGACAGATCCACCGCACCGGACATGGCGGCGGCGACGGCGGGCGAAGGACGACGGGCAGCGGGTCGAGTCACGCTTCCCAGTTTGTCACGAAGCCGCGGGCGCGGCTGCCGGGGAGCCCTTGCTCAGCTCACCGAGCTGCCCGGTGCGCACGGCCCAGACCTCGAAGATCACGGTGAACAGGGGCGGGATGCTGGAGGCGAGCGCCAGCACGGTGGTCTTCCAGCTCCAGTTCAGCTCGCGCGCCGTGAGCAGCGCGGTGATCACGAACAGCACGAAGATGACGCCGTGCACCGGCCCGAAGATCTTCACGCCGATCTCGTTGCCCTCGGCGGGCAGGTACTTGAACGCCATACCGGTCAGCAGACCGATCCAGGACAGCGCCTCGAGCACCGCCAGGAACCGGAACCGGCTGGCAGTGGTGCGCAGATCGAAGAAACCCATACCAGCCATTGTGCAGCATGATCTACGACACGGTGTAGTTGGACCGGTCACACAGCGGGCCCCGGCACCACCCGGTACCGGGGCCCGTCGTCGAGCGAGAAATCAGGCGGGCACGCGGATGATCAGCGCGTCACCCTGACCGCCACCACCACACAGCGCCGCCGCGCCCACACCGCCACCGCGACGCTTCAGCTCCAGCGCCAGGTGCAGCAGGATGCGCGCACCGGACATGCCGAGCGGGTGACCGATGGAGATGGCGCCACCGTTGACGTTCACCTTCTCCGGGTCGTAGCCCAGCTTCCTGGTCGAGGAGACGCCCACGGCCGCGAAGGCCTCGTTGATCTCGATCAGATCCAGCTCGGCCGGGGTGATCCCCTCCTTGGCGCACGCCGCGAGGATGGCGTTGGCCGGCTGGTCCTGCAGGGTCGAGTCGGGACCGGCGACCTGACCGGCGGCGCCGATCTCGGCGATCCACTCGAGGCCGAGCTCCTCCGCCTTGGCCTTGCTCATCACGATCACGGCGGCCGCGCCGTCGGAGATCTGCGAGGCGGTGCCCGCGGTGACGGTGCCGTCCTTGCGGAAGGCCGGGCGCAGCTTGCTCAGCGACTCGACGGTGGTGTCGGCGCGGATGCCCTCGTCCTCGGTGACGTAGACCGGGTCACCCTTGCGCTGCGGCACGGGGACCGGCACGACCTCGTCGGCGAACAGCCCGTTCTTCCACGCGGCGGCGGCGCGCTGGTGCGAGGCCGCGGCGAAGGCGTCCTGCTCCTCGCGGCTGACCTTGTCGAGGTCGTTGCGATCCTCGGTGAGCAGGCCCATCGCCTGGTCGGTGATCACGTCGTGCAGGCCGTCGTAGGCCATGTGGTCGACGAGCGTGGTGTCGCCGTACTTGAAGCCCTCGCGGCTCTTGGGCAACAGGTGCGGAGTCTGGCTCATCGACTCCATGCCGCCCGCGACGACGATCTCGTGCTCACCGGCGCGGATCAGCTGATCGGCCAGCGCGATCGCGTTGATGCCCGACAGACACACCTTGTTGATCAGCAGCGACGGCACGTCCAGCGGGATGCCCGCGGCCATCGCGGCCTGCCGCGCCGGCAGCTGCCCGGCGCCCGCCTGCAGCACCTGACCGAGGATGACGTAGTCGACCTGCTCGGGCGCGACACCGCCCTTCTCCAGCGCCGCCTTGATGGCCACACCGGCCAGATCCGAGGCCTTGAAGCCCTTCAGGCCGCCGAGCAGCCTGCCGACCGGGGTACGCGCACCGGACACGATGACAGAAGTCGTCACGAAAGCCTCGCATTCATTGAGTCGAACCTCGCCACGGCGCACACGGCGGCGCCGGGCGCGTCGAGGAGTCGCACTCCACGGTAACCGCTACGGGGTCGTGACCCGCACGCAGGTTGGCGCTAACTTCGAGTGGTGACCAACGTGAACATCATCCCCGCCGACTACGTCATCGCCGTCGACCATGTGGGCATCGCCGTGCCCGACCTCGACGCCGCCGTGGCCTGGTACACCGACAACCTCGGCATGGTCGAGACCCATCGCGAGGTGAACGAGGCCCAGGGCGTGGTCGAGGCGATGCTGTCGTGCCCGGCCGCCGCCGACCGCGCGACCGCCCTGCAGTTGCTGGCCCCGCTGACCCCGGAGTCGACCATCGCCAAGTTCCTCGACCGCAGCGGTCCTGGCTTGCAGCAGTTGGCATTTCGGGTCACCGACATCGAGGCCGTTTCGGTCTTCCTGCGCGACCGCGGCGTGCGTTTGCTGTACGAGGCCCCCCGCCACGGGACCGCCGATTCCCGCATCAATTTCATCCATCCGAAGGATGCTGGCGGTGTGCTGGTGGAGCTCGTCGAGCCGAACCCGAATGTTACGCACTAGTAAGCGGATACGGTCGGTAAATCTCGGCGCGATCACAATCGCGGTCGAGTCTCCATCCGCTCGCTCGAGGCTGTATTTTGTGTGCCATGTCGTCACCTGAGTCCGATCGCAATCGCTTCGTTGCACTGCCCTTCACCGTTGTGCGCAAGGGTTATGCGCAAGACGAGGTGCGCAACTACTTCGACCGCTTCGACGCGGAGCTCCGCGTCACCGCCACCGACCGGGATGCCGCCGCGGCGCAGGCCCGTAATCTCGCCAGCCAGCTGGAAGACGCGCGCGACGAGATCGACGAGCTCCGCAAGGAGGTCGACCGGCTCTCCGTGCCGCCGACCACCGCCGAAGGCATGTCCGACCGCATCTCGCGCATGCTGCGCCTGGCCTCGGACGAAGCGTCCGAGGTCCGCGCGCTCGCGCAGGCCGAGGCCGCGGAGATGGTGTCGATCGCCGAGCAGCAGGCCACCGAGATGCGTGGCAAGTACGAGTCGCTGCTCGCGGAGACCAAGGAGAAGCGCGAGGCGCTCGAGATCGAGTTCGAGCAGACCCTCGCGAACGCGCGCACCGAGTCCGCCAAGATCATCGAGGCCGCCCAGGCCGATGTGGAACGCCTGGCCAAGGAGGCCGAGGCCAAGCGCAAGGCCACCCAGCAGGACTTCGAGGCCACCATGAACGATCGGCGCACCAAGCTGACTCGTGCCATGGAGGAGCTCGAGGCCACCAGTCGCGCCGAGGCCGCCCAGCGGATCAAGGACGCGACCGATGAGTCCAACCGGCTCATCAGCTCCGCCACCCAGACCTCCGAGCGCAAGATCGCGCACGCGAAGGAACTGGCCGAGGAGATGCGCGTGCTGCGCGGCCGGGTCCTGGCCCAGCTGCTCGGCATCCGCGGTCAGCTCGACTCGGTGCCCGCCATGCTCGCGGCGGTCAACCGGGAGAGCGAGCTGCTCGACGGCGCCCCCGAGCGCAAGTCGATCAGCAACAACGGCAACAACAAGTCCGTGTCCGGCTCCCGCCAGACCAAGGCCATCCCCGAGGTCGCCGACGCCGACGAGGACATCGTCGACGAGGACCGCGAGAACGCCGACATCAGCAACTGACGTCGGACCTGCGACGACATCGGCTCCACCGATCATCGAAGAACCGAAGGCCGCCTCGAACATTCGAGGCGGCCTTCGGTTTTCGTCGTCTTCGGGCGGGTCAGGACCAGCGGCGGGTGATGCCGCGGGTGCGCCTGCCGTTCCAGCAGCCCTGGTGCCAGTGCCTGCGATCGTCCTCGCCCCCGTCGGCGGCCCAGGCGACGATGTGCGCGACGCCGGGGACGATCTCGTGGTCGCACCCGGGGCACCGGTAGGTCTTCACCGCCCTGGCGCCGGGAACGGTTCGGACGATGTAGGTTTCGTCGCCCGGCCCGTCCTCGGTGCGTCCGTAGACGTCACCGAGCGGCGCGGGCTCGCTGCGTCGCCCTGAGCGTGGTTTGCGTCGCGGCATGGTCCCAGCCTAGAAGAGGCGGAAAACGTTGCTCTCCGTGCCACGCAGCTCGTCGTAATCGAGCGTGAGGCAGCGGATCCCCCGGTCCTCGGCGAGCGTGCGCGCCTGCGGCTTGATCTGCTGGGCCGCGAACACGCCGGCGACGGGCGCGAGCAGCGGGTCGCGATTGAGCAGTTCGAGGTAGCGGGTGAGCTGTTCGACGCCGTCGATCTCGCCACGCCGCTTGATCTCCACCGCCACCGTGGCGCCGTCGGCGTCGCGGCACAGCAGGTCCACCGGGCCGATGGCGGTCATGTACTCGCGCCGGATCAGGGTGTAGCCCTCACCGAGTTTCGTCACGTGTTCGGCGAGCAGCTCCTGCAGGTGGGCCTCGACGCCGTCCTTCACCAAGCCGGGATCGATCCCGAGGTCGTGCGAGGAGTCGTGCTCGATGTTCTCGATGGTGATCCGCAGTTCCTCACCTGCCTTGTTCGTCACCACCCACAGCGCCTTGATGTTCTCCGGCAGTGCCGTCTTCCCCTCCCGCAGCGGCGTCACGCCGTCGGGAAGCTCCGCGGGGACGAGGGTCGCGATGTCACGCTCCTCGAGCCAGCACGGCGGGCTCATCCAGTTCAGCGGCTTGTACGAGCCGCCGTCGGAGTGCACGAGCACCGAGCCGTCGGCCTTGATCATCAGCAACCGGCGAGCCATCGGAAGGTGGGCGGTGAGGCGGCCGACGTAGTCGACCTGGCAACGAGCAATGACGAGGCGCACCCCGAGCACTCTAGGTGACGGGTCCGGGAACGCAAAAAGGCCCTCCAACCGAAGTTGGAGGGCCTTTCGCAAAATATGTCCGGCGGTGTCCTACTCTCCCACACCCTGTCGAGTGCAGTACCATCGGCGCAGGTGGCCTTAGCTTCCGGGTTCGGAATGGGACCGGG
>NZ_JBFAHR010000032.1:0-18747 GCF_040654275.1 Nocardia sp. NPDC050717 | reverse complement strand
TTCGTGGCCGAGGAGGGCAAGTGGAAGGTCCAGAAGTCGTGGGCCTGCACCATGTTGACCAACCTGGGTCAGCAGTCGGTCGCCTGCGCCTGACCCGACCCCCCGAAGCCCCGGCCCGACACCCGTCGTGGCCGGGGCTTCGGGCGTTTTCGCGAGGAGTCCGCCGCGCGGCTACTATCGGGCCCCGTGGTTGAGACGATCGTGCGGCCGGGGCATCCGACCGAGGATGCTTCGGAGCCCGCGCGACGGGATCGGGCCGGCGGAGGGGTTCGCATCGTCGCGATCGTCGCCGCCCTCATCGGCGTTCTGAGCGCGATCGCCATACCGTTGCTGCCCGTGCGGGTGGACACCGCGACGGTGTCGTGGCCGCAGCGCGGCACCCTCACCGCGGTCGAGTCCCCGCTCGTCGCCTACGCGCCGGCCGAACTCACCGCCACCGTGCCGTGCGCCGCGCTGAGCTCGCTGGCCGCGACCGGCGGGGTCGCGGTGTCGACGATCCCGTACCAGTCGGCGGATCGCGAGAAGTACGGCTTCGTGGTCAAGGTCGTCGCCGACACCGACGAGCGGCCCGGCCGCGTCGACGTGGTGTCGCGCTCGACGCTGCTGTGGACGGCGCCGCTGGCCGATGTCGTCGGCGCCGACTGCGCGATCTCGGCCTCGATCACCCCGCGCGAGGCCGCGGTCACCGCGACCGGGCTCGGCGCCGCGGGCGCGACGGTGTCCACCGATCTGCGGCCCCAGGTCGTCGGTGTCTTCAGCGAACTCACCGGCGCGCCGCCCACCGGCCTCGCCGTCGACGTGGTCGCCGATTCGCGCTACATCACCTCGCCCACCTGGATCAAGCTCGCCGCGATCGTGCTGTGCCTGCTGGCGACGGCGCTGTCGCTGTTCGCGCTGCACCGGCTCGACGCGCGCGACGGTCGCTCGGCCCGCCGGTTCCTGCCGCAGCGCTGGTGGCGGCTGCGCCCGGTGGACTGGCTGGTGTTCGCGGTCCTCACCGTGTGGCACTTCATCGGCGCCAACACCTCCGACGACGGCTACATCCTCGGGATGGCCAGGGGCGCGCGCAGTTCCGGCAACATGTCGAACTACTACCGCTGGTTCAGCGTCGACGAGGGCCCGTTCTACACGCCCTACACCGACATCATCGGCTGGCTCACCCACCTGTCCACGGCGAGCCCGGTGGTCCGGCTGCCCGCGCTCGGCGCCGGGCTGCTGACCTGGTGGCTGATCAGCCGCGAGGTGCTGCCCCGGCTGGGGACGGCGGTGCGCCGCCAGCGGGTCGCCACCTGGACCGCGGCCCTGGTGTTCCTCGCCTTCTGGCTGCCCTACAACAACGGCCTGCGCGCGGAATTCGTCGTCGCGCTGGGTGTGCTGGTCACGTGGGTGTCGGTGGAGCGATCCATCGCCACCCGCAGGCTGCTGCCCTTCGCGGTCGCGGTGATCGTGGCCGCGTTCACCCTCACCGGCGCGCCGTCGGGGCTGATCTGTCTCGGCGCGCTGGTGGCGGGCGCCCGCACGGTCACGGCCGTCATCGTGCGCCGGGCCAAGTCGGTCGGCTATCTCGCGCAGCTGCTGCCGATCCTGGCCGCGGGCACGGTCGTGCTGACCGTGGTCTTCGCCGACCGCACCCTGGCAGGCGTGCGGGAGATGTTCGAGGTGCACGGCAAGATCGGGCCCGGCGAATCCTGGTTCTTCGAGTTCCTGCGCTACCAGTACCTGCTGCAGATCAACGCCGACGGCTGGCTGACCCGGCGCTTCGGGGTGTTCGTCATGCTGCTCGGCCTGATCGTCTGCGCGGCGACCATGCTCCGGCGCGGCGGTCACATCCCCGGCACCGCGACGGGCCCGACGCGCAGGCTGCTCGGGATCACCCTGGCCGCCATGGTGCTGATGATGTTCTCGCCCACCAAGTGGACCCACCAGTTCGGTGTGTTCGCCGGTCTTGGCACCTGCGTCGCCGCGGTGACCGCGGTCGCGGTGAGCCCGGCCGTGCTGCGGCCCCTGCGCAACCGGGCGCTGTTCGCCGCCGCGGTGTTCTTCGCGCTGGCGATGACCTGGGTCGGCGCCAACGGGTACTGGTACGCGTCGTCCTGGGGCATCCCGTGGTGGGACAAGCCGCCGACCCTCGCCGGTTTCGGCGTCTCGACGCTGTTCGCCGGGCTCACGGCGCTGTGCCTGGCGATCGCCGCGTGGTTCCACATCCACCCGAACCCGTCGCCCACGGCCGGTCGGCTGTCGCGGGTGCCCGTGCTCGCCGTCGTCGCCGCCATGATGGTGCTCTTCGAGGTGGCCTCGTTCGCGAAGGCGACCGTGGCGCAGCATCCGGCGTACTCGCTGGCGAACTCCAACTTCCAGGCGGCCTTCGCCGGCGGCTGCGGCATGGCCGACGAGGTCCTCGTCGAGACCGACCCGAACGCCTCCGTGCTCGTCCCGCTGACCGGTGACGTGACGACGGCGCTGGCAGGCACCGAAGCCACCGGCTTCCGGCCCGACGGCGTGGCCCCGGTCCTCACCTCCGACGAGGTGGAATCGACCACGGGACAGGCCAATTCGGTCTCCGACGATCCCGACAAGCTGCGCGACGCCTCCACCTCGGCGGGCTCGGAGTCCCGGCAGGGCTCGCTCGCGCTCCCGTTCGGCCTCGATCCAGCGACCACCCCGGTGCTGGGCAGCTACCGCTCCGGCGCGCAGGAACCCGCCGCGCTCACCAGCGGCTGGTTCCGCCTGCCCGACGGTCCGCGCGGACCGCTGCTGACGGTGGCGGTGGCAGGCCGGATCCGCTCGGTCGACGCCGACGGCATCGTGCATCCCGGCCAGGAATTGACGGTCGAGTACGGCACCGCCGGACCCGACGGCTCGGTCACACCGGCCGGTCGGGTGGCGCCGATCGACATCGGCCCCGCGCCGATGTGGCGCAATCTGCGCGTGCCGCTCGATCAGGTGCCCGCCGAGGCCGGCGTCGTCCGGCTGGTCGCGCAGGACCGCGATCTGGGCCCCGATCAGTGGCTCGCCGTCACCCCGCCGCGCGTGCCGAAGCTGACCACGCTCAACGCCGTCGTCGGCAGCGACACCCCCGTGCTGCTGGATTGGGCGGTGGGACTGCACTTCCCGTGCCAGAACCACCTGCCGACCTACAACGGCATCTCGGCGCTGCCCGAGTACCGCATCCTGCCCGACCGCAACGGCGCCACCATCACCAACCTGTGGCAGGGCCACGACGGCGGCGGCCCGCTCGGCTGGACCCAACTGCTGTTCACGGCCCGCACCCTGCCGACCTACCTGAACAACGACTGGGACCGCGACTGGGGTTCGCTCGAGCAGTACCTGCCGCTGGACAGCACCGCCGTCCCGGCACAGCCGACGGTGTCCTCCGACAACCGTTGGGGGACCTGGACTCCTGGCCCGATCATCACTGCCTGGTAGTCGACGCCGACCGGCCGAGATCGAGCGCGCGCTCGACCTCGGCCCGCGGCGATCGGTACAGGACCGCCGTGGCCTGCCGTGGCCGAAGCGGGTGTCCCTATGGGTTTTCGTCGAACCGTGCCGATCAGTTGGAGCCACAACGGAAATACTGGACCAGGCAGAACTCGTGATCCTCGGGATCGCTCATGACCATGACGACGCCCTCGTCGTAGTCGTGCCGCTCACCGGACCAGCGGCCGCCCGAATTCTCGACCGCACGGCAACCGGCTTCGATGTCGTCAACCTCGATGTCGAGGTGGATGCGAACATTTCCGATCTTGGGCTCGGCCACTCGTTGGAAGGTCAAGCGTGGTCTGTCGTCGAAGCGTGAGCCGATGGTTGCCCATCCCGGATCATCACCGTGTTCGGCCGTGACGGGGATATCCAGAATCGTGCTCCAAAATGATGCCAGTCGCGTCGGGTTGGTGCAGTCGATCGTGATCCCGACCCATCGATTCGCCATGCCCATCAGCATGAACGAGTCGGGTTGTCCGTGTTCTGCGTCACGCAGGAATCGGTGCGGGTGTTCGGTATGTAATCGGCGCGACCGGTGGGTGCGGAACTCGTCGAAGTGGGTGCGGCGCAACGACATCTGTTCCGGAGGTGGCGGTTCGAATCGCCCGATGTGAGGGTGGCGGCGGGTTACCCTGAAGGAACCGCCCGGCGATGGAGGCCGCTGTGAGATTCATACGGCGTCGATCGGATCGCGTTCCCGTGCAACTCGAACGGCGCCTCGGGGAGGCACTGCGGTTGCTCGACGTCGGCAGCCACGGATCGGCCGAGTCCGCACTGACCGAACTGCTCGCCGACTGTGAAGCCGAGATCCGAGCGGAGCATCCCTTCACGATCACCGTCATCGACGCCCTCGGATCCGCCTGCTATCAGCAGCGGAACTTTCCCGATGCGGCCGCGTGGCATCGCGACGCCCACCACCGCGCCACCCGCTCCCTCGGCCCGAACCATCCCCTCACCCTGAGCGCCGCGCACAATCTGGGCTCTGCGCTGCTACTCATGCACGAGTGGGCCGAGGGGCTACCCCTGCTTCTGACGGTTCTGGAGGCCAAGAAGGCGGCACTCGGCAGCGAGCACCCCGAGACGCTGGCCACCGCCCAAGCGGTCGGGGCCGGCCTGTTCAAGTCCGGCGACAGGCAGGGGGCCGCGCTCATCCTGGACCAGGCATACCGAACGGCCCTGCGTGCCTATGGATCCGACGATCCGACCGTGGTCGACCTGCGGCACAATCTCGATGTGGTGCTCCGCAACTCCCGCTGAACGCGGTTGTACCGCATCGGAAGGCAGCGGTTCCACCACTGGCTAACCGATCCATCAGGATCCGTGCTCTCGGCGCGCCGAATCACAGAGCTGCTGTGGGGAGAGGTGACATCGTCGTCTCCCATCCGGCCGTTCCGGACATCGGGCGATGTTCACCTCGCGTCGAGTCGGCGCTCAGCGCGAGTGCGCGGCGATACGTTGCGCCAGGTCGGGGAGGTCGGCGCCGGTGAGGCCGGGGTAGCCGTGGAGCATGGCCCGCCAGCGCGGCGGAACGGCCGACGCTCCCCAGCGGGCGCCGAGCAGGCCGCCTGCGATGGCGGCCGTGGTGTCGGTGTCGTTGCCCGCGCGGACGCAGGCTTCCAGGGCGCGGGGGAGATGCTCGGGCGTGGACTGGTCGGTGGTGCTGATGGCCCACCACGCGGTCTGCAGGGCATGTACGACCCAGCCGTTGTTCGGGAAGTCCGCGGGGGTGCCCTGCTCGGCCTCGTCGAGACGCTCGGTCCAGTACGCCGAATGCGCTGAGCCGCTGAGGTATTCGCGCACCCCGCCGAAATCGGCGTGCAGCACGGCGTGGCGCACCGCGTAGGTCCACAGCTTGCAGGCTTCGACGGCCTGCTCGTCGTAGTGGGTGAGCATCCCGATCCGGCCTGCCGCGGCGACGCACGCGGCGGCGTCGTCGAGGTAGGCCAGGGCCACCGGCGCGGTGCGCATCAACGAGCCGTTGCCGCCGGTCAGCCCGGTCAGCGACATCGCGACCGCCTGCATGTCGAGCGCGGACGAGGGCCTGGCCGACAGCACGGTGCGAGTCTGGTTGCCGATGTCCGGCGGGTCCGAGTCGAACCAGGCCACGAACCCCTGGGCGACCGCGTCCAGGTCGATCCCCGGCCCGTTCACCGCCGCCAGCACGATGGCCAGCGCCATCGAGGTGTCGTCGGTCCACTCACCCGGCGCCCAGTCGAACACCCCGCCACCGATCATGTCGATCACCGTCGCGGGCCCGGGTTTCGTGAACTCGTAGCCGGCCCCCAGGGCATCGCCCGCGGCCCCACCGACGAGCACCCCCGCCACCCGATCCGAGAACCCCGAACCGACCAACCGAACCACCCCTCCCGAGCGCCGCTCTCCACCATCCAGCCGATCGAGCCTACCGGTCGGATTGTGCGTGGCACCGGCAATTCGGTGTCGGCACGCGGGGGCAGGCGACCCAGGCCGGTCGGCCCGCGGTGGAGGTGGACCGGTGCGCGAGCTAAGGCGTAGTGACCTCGTCTACGGGCGTGGCCGCTACCGCCGCGCGACGCGCCCGTCCGGCCCGCCGCAGGGCGTCGGTGGTGAAGACGGCCAGGGCCGCCCAGATGAGGGCGAAACCGGCCCAGCGGGAGGCGGGCATGGGTTCGTGCATGACGGCCACGCCCCAGGCCATCTGGAGGGCGGGGGTCAGGTATTGCAGGATGCCCATGGTGGACAGTGGCACGCGCTGGGCGGCCACCGCGAACAGCAGCAGCGGGATCAGGGTGACCGGTCCGGTCGCCAGCATCAGGCCGACATGGGCGGGGGTGGAGGTGAATTCGCTGCGGCCGGTGGCCATCAGGGCGATCAGGAAGGCCAGGGCGAACGGGAACGCGACGATGCCCTCGGCCGCGATGCCGCGCAGCGCGTCGAGCCGGATCACCTTCTTGACCAGCCCGTAGGTGGCGAACGAGCAGGCCAGCACCAGGGCGATCACGGGCGGTCGCCCGTAGTCGACGGTCAGCACGACCACCGCGAGCGCGCCGAGCCCCAGTGCCACCCACTGTGCGCGGGTGAGCCGTTCGCGGAACAGCACCACGCCGAACGCCACGGTGACGAGCGGGTTGATGAAGTACCCCAGCGCGCACTCCACGACATGCCCGGAATTCACGCCGTACACATAGGTGCCCCAGTTGATGGCGATCGCCGCCGACGCGGCCGCCGCGAGCCGCCAGGTGCGCGCGTCGATCCCGCGCATCGCCCGCAGCCGCCCGGCCACCGCCAGCACGATCAGCACGACGACGAGCGTCCAGATGATGCGCTGCGCCACGACTTCGGCGGCCGAGGCGAAGGCCAGCAACCCGAAGAACGCCGGGAACATGCCCCAGATCAGGTAGGCGCCGGTCCCGAAGACGACACCGGGCGGAGAGGGGCTGCGCTGCATTCATCCCATGTTACGACTGACGTAGCCTGACGAGCATGTCCATTTCCGTGCAGGAGCCCGCGGCGACCGGGTTGACCGCGGCACAGGTCGAGGAACGACGCCGTGACGGGCGCACCAACGATGTCCCCGCCAGAGCCAGCCGCTCGGTCCGCGACATCGTCCGGGCCAACGTCTTCACCCGCATCAACGCCATCCTCGGCGTGCTCTTCCTGCTGGTGCTGGCCACCGGCTCGCTGATCGACGGCATGTTCGGCCTGCTCATCGTGGCCAACAGCGCGGTCGGCATCATCCAGGAGATCAGAGCCAAACGGACCCTGGACCAGCTCGCCATCGTCAGCCAGGCCAAGCCGACGGTGCGCCGCGACGGCGTCGCCACGCAGGTCTCGCCCGGCGAGGTGGTGCTCGACGATCTGATCGAGCTCGGCCCCGGCGACCAGATCGTCGTCGACGGCGAGGTCGAGGAGTCGGCCGCGCTCGAGATCGACGAGTCGCTGCTCACCGGTGAGGCCGATCCGATCGACAAGGGCGTCGGTGCCCCGGTGATGTCGGGCAGCTTCGTGGTGTCGGGCTCGGGAGCCTACCGCGCGACCAAGGTCGGCAAGGACGCCTACGCGGCGAAGCTGGCCGAGGAGGCCAGCAAGTTCACCCTCGTGCACTCCGAGCTGCGCTCCGGCATCGACAAGATCCTCAAGTTCATCACCTACCTGCTGATTCCGGCGGGCGCGCTGAGCATCTACAACCAGCTGGTCTCCAGTGGCGAGTCCTGGCGCCCGGCGGTCACCGGCATGGTCGCCGCGCTGGTGCCGATGGTGCCCGAGGGCCTGGTCCTGATGACCTCGATCGCGTTCGCGGTCGGCGTGGTGCGACTGGGCAAGCGCAACTGCCTGGTCCAGGAACTGCCCGCGATCGAGGGCCTGGCCCGCGTCGACGTGGTGTGCGCGGACAAGACCGGCACCCTCACCGAGAACGGCATGCGCCTGGCGCAGGTCGAGCCGCTCGGGGCCTTCGACGAGGCGCTGGTCCGGCAGGTCCTCGCCGCGCTCGCGGGCGACGATCCACGCCCGAACGCCAGCGTGCAGGCCATCGCCGAGGCGCTGCCGGACACCCCGGGCTGGTCGCAGACCGCCATCGCGCCGTTCTCCTCGGCCAAGAAGTGGAGCGGCATCTCCTATGGCGCGCACGGTGATTGGCTGCTCGGCGCGCCGGACGTGCTGCTCGATCCCGCCTCGGCCGACGCCGCGCGCGCCGAGGAACTCGGCTCCTCGGGCCTGCGCGTGCTGCTGCTGGCGCGCGGCGACCGTCCCGTGGACGCTGCCGACGCGCCGGGTGAGGTCGAACCGGCCGCGCTGGTCGTGCTCGAGCAGAAGGTGCGTCCCGACGCCAAGGGCACCCTCGAATACTTCGCCGACCAGCAGGTCTCGATCAAGGTGATCTCCGGCGACAACGCGGTCTCGGTCGGCGCCGTCGCCTCCTCGCTGGACCTGCCCGGCGGCGACCACCCGGTCGACGCGCGCACCCTGCCCGAGAACCGCGACGAACTCGCCGACGTGCTCGACACCGACACCACCTTCGGCCGGGTCCGCCCCGACCAGAAGCGCGCCATGGTGGCCGCCCTGCAATCGCGCGGGCACACCGTCGCCATGACCGGCGACGGCGTCAACGACGTGCTGGCCCTCAAGGACGCCGACATCGGCGTCGCGATGGGCGCGGGCAGCCCGGCGACCCGCGCGGTGGCCCAGATCGTGTTGCTGGACAACAAGTTCGCCACCCTGCCGTATGTGGTGGGGGAGGGCCGCCGGGTGATCGGCAACATCGAGCGCGTCTCGAATCTGTTCCTCACCAAGACCGTGTACTCGGTGCTGCTGGCGTTCCTGGTCGGCCTGGCCGGTGTCGGCTCGCAGATCTTCGGCTACGACCCGATCGGCTATCCGTTCCTGCCCCGCCACGTCACCATCGCGGCGTGGTTCACCATCGGCATCCCGGCGTTCATCCTGTCGCTGGCGCCGAACAACGAGCGGGCCCGCACCGGCTTCGTCGGCCGCGTCATGCGGCTGGCCGTGCCCTCGGGCGTGGTGATCGGCGTGGCCACCTTCGTGGCGTACCTCATCGCCTACGCGGGGCCGGAGGCCTCCGAGACGCAGAAGGTGCAGGCGGGCACGACGGCGCTGATCACCCTGATCATGATCGCGGTGTGGGTGCTCGCGCTCGTCGCGCGGCCGTACGTGTGGTGGAAGGTGGTGTTGATCGCGGTGTCGGTGCTCGCCTACATCGCGCTGTTCACCATCCCGTTCACGCGAGAGTTCTTCAAGCTCGACCCGTCCAACCCGCGCCTGACGCTGGCGGCGTTCGTCTGCGGCGCGGTCGGCATCGTGCTCGTGGAGCTGGCGTGGTGGGTGCAGGCGCGGATGAGCGGCAACACCGGCAAGTTCGTGCCCGCGGTCGGCGCGCAGGGCGCGTGAGGCCGCGCTGACCAGGGCCGGGTTGCCTCGAGAACCCTTGTGCCCGACGAACATTCGGTCTTGGAGTACCTTTGCGCACTATGGAGGTACTGCTGCACCAGATCGACGCGTTCGCCGACGCACCGTTCTCGGGCAACCCGGCCGCGGTCATGCCGCTGTCCGCGTGGCTGCCGGATGCGCTGCTGCAACAACTGGCCGAGGAGAACAACCTCGCCGAGACCGCGTTCTACACCTCCGAGTTACCCCCCGACGCCGGGGGACCGCCCGGTGAATGGCCCGCCTTCCATCTGCGCTGGTTCACCCCGGCGGTGGAGGTCGACATGTGCGGCCACGCCACGCTCGCCTCGGCCGCCCAGATCATCGAGGACCTGCATCCCGGCCACGACCGGGTGAGCTTCTACACCCGCTCCGGGTGGCTGCACGTCGACCGCACCGACGACGACGAATATGTCCTCGATCTCCCCGCCCTCGCCTCGGTCCAGGTCGATCCCGACCCGGCCCTCGTGGCCGCGCTCGGTGTCACCCCGATCCGCGCCTACACCGGTCAGGATGAAGTGATCGTCGTCGCCACCGAGGACGAAGTACGCTCCGCCACACCGGATCTCGGCGCCTTTCCGGCCCTGCCGCGCGGGCTGGTCCTGACCGCCGCCGGCGACTCCGCCGATTTCGTCTCCCGCTTCTTCGCCCCCGGCGTCGGTGTCCCCGAGGACCCCGTCACCGGCTCCGCGCACGCCCAGCTGGTCCCGCTGTGGCGCCGCGAGCTCGGGCGCACGACGCTGACCGCGCGCCAGCTCTCCCGGCGCGGCGGTGCCCTGCGCACCGAACTGGCCGACGATCGCGTCCTGCTGCTCGGCCGCTGCCGCCGCTATCTCGACGGCGTGGTGACGCTGCCCGACTGACCGCACCGGACCGTCGCGCCGCCCCGGGCGCGGCGGGCCGAAACCCCGTTCCACCTGCGCACAGACCGTGCATCTCGGCCGCCTCTTGCGTATACGTATACTTCTACATATAGTGGGAGTTGTAGCCGGAACGACCTCGCCAGTCGAGCGGACCGGCCTTCCCCCATCGCATCTCCCGAGGAGCACAGTCATGCCCACTTTCCAGACCCCGGACCCGATCACCGTCGTCGTCGACGTGCCGTGCGGCGATGTCGTCGTCACCGCCGGCGACCGCACCGACACCGTCGTCGAGATCCGTCCGTCCGATCCGTCCAGCATGAACGATGTGCGTGCCGCCGAGCGGATGCAGGTCGATTTCGCCGCGGGGGTGCTCACGGTCCGTGCGCCCGAGGAGAAGTGGTTCACCGGCGTGTTGAGCGGCAGGTACTCGATCGAGGTGAGCGTCCTGGCCCCGGCGGGTTCACAGCTGAAGGCCACGACCGCGCTCGGCCGCCTGGTCGGCACGGGCGAGCTCGGTGACTGCGAGCTCGACGTGGCCGCGGGTGACATCGTCGTCGAGAGTCCCCGCGGTTCGGTCACCGCGAAGACCGCCAAGGGCGACATCACCATCGGTGCGGCCGTGCGCGGGGTGGTGCAGGTGGAGACCTCGATGGGCACGCTGTCGGTCGGGGTGCGTCCCGGCAGCGCCGTAGAGGTGGAGACCTTCGCCGCCTACGGCACGGTCCGCAACGATTTCGCCGCGGCCGCCGTCACGGGCGACGACACCGTGCGTGTACACGCACGGAACATGTACGGCGACATCACGATCGGGCACGCCGCCGTCGCGGCGTGAGTGCTCGGCCAGGCCGCGGTGGCTCGGCCCCTACTCCGCGGGGACCGGCCCCTACTCCGCGGGGACCGGCCCGTCGTCGGGGATGGGCGTCACCACGTCGGTGGTTTCCGGGAGCAGGGGCGCCACCGCGAATCGGCCCGCGATCGCGTCGGCGGGCAGTGCCTGGACCGAGCGGACGCCGGGTCGCGTTGCCAGGTCACGCAATTCGGGCAGGGTGCCGCGTACCACCAGGCCTGCGGTGCAGGCACAGCCCGCGCGCAACCTGGCTTCGGTCACCCTGGCGATCTCGGCGGCGCGCTGGTCGCGGAACCGCTGGGCGGCGAGCAGTCCCGCCGCCGCGTCGGCGGAGGTCAGCGCCGGTTCGTCGCCCGCGGGGGTGGCCACCGTGATCACCGGCGTCTGCACCCGCTCGATCGGGACGTGCTGGATCACCCCGGAGATCCGCAGGCCGGCGGCCGCGGCCGGGATCTGGGGCGGGGCAAGGTAGTCGGTGAACGAGACCAGCGCCCAGTGCGCGTCGGTGTCGGGGCCGTCGAGGGAGGCGCGTGCCTCGCTCAGATAGTCGTCGACCCGCTCGCCCTGCGCGGGACCGAGCCGATCGGTGGCGACACCGGAGGTCGGGCGCGGATTGGCGACGCCGAGGACGACGACCACCACCGCCAGCACGGCGGCGCCGGCGAGCAGCAGTGCCGTGCGGAGCCGGTGCTCGCGCGCGGGCGGCTCGTCGGGTGCGGTCACGAGGTCCGGGTCGGGGAGGGGCCCGCGGTCGTCCGGCACCGGATCCGGTGCCGGAGTGGACGACCGCGGGTCCTCAGGCATTGCGCAGGACGTCCAGTGCGCCCGCCAGGTCGGCCGGGTATTCGCTGGTGATCTCGAGCCAGCGCCCGTCGGCGGGATGGTGGAAACCGAGCTGGCGCGCGTGCAGCCACTGCCGTTCCAGCCCGAGCCGCTTGGCCAGGGTGGGGTCGGCGCCGTAGGTCAGGTCGCCGGCGCAGGGGTGCCGGATCGCGGAGAAGTGCACGCGGATCTGGTGGGTGCGGCCGGTCTCGAGGTGCACGTCGAGCAGGCTCGCGGCCTGGAACGCCTCGATCGTGTCGTAGTGGGTGACGCTGGGCCTGCCGTCGCCGGTGACCGCGAACTTCCAGTCGTTGCCGCGCGCCCGTCCGATCGGCGCGTCGATCGTGCCGCTGCTCGGATCAGGATGTCCCTGCACGAGGGCATGATATTGCTTGTCGACCGTACGCTGCTTGAAGGCGCGCTTGAGCATCGTGTACGCGTGTTCGGACTGCGCGACCACCATCACCCCGGACGTGCCGACGTCGAGCCGGTGCACGATGCCCTGGCGTTCGTGCGCGCCGGAGGTGGAGATGCGGTAGCCCATCGCGGCCAGCCCGCCGACCACGGTCGGCCCGGTCCAGCCGACGCCGGTGTGCGCGGCGACGCCGATCGGCTTGTCCACCGCGACGATGTCGTCGTCGGCGTAGAGGATCTTCATCCCCTCCACCGGGGTGGCCTCCACGACCAGCTCCCGCTTCGGTTCGGGGAAGACCACTTCCAGCCAGGCGCCCGCGGTCAGCCGGTCGGACTTGCCCGCCGCGACGCCGTCGAGCTGCACCGAGCCCTCCTCGGCCAGCGCGGCCACCGCCGTGCGCGACAACCCGAGCAGCCGGGACAGGCCCGCGTCGACGCGCATCCCGTCCAGCCCGTCGGGGACGGGCATGGTCCTGGTCTCCCTCACGCGGTTTCCTCCCGGGTGTGTTTGCGGCCGCTGCGGGTGCCGTCCGGTTCGAAACCGAACACGGTGAGCGCGACCAGCAGGATCGCCCCGCACACGATCGCCGAATCGGCGACGTTGAACACCGGCCACCACCCGACGGCCACGAAATCGACGACATGGCCCTGCAGCGGGCCGGGGTAACGGAAGATCCGGTCGACCAGGTTGCCCAGCGCCCCACCGAGGACCATGCCGAGGCCGATCGCCCACCACAGCGAGCGCAGCGTGCGCCCGATCCGGATGACGCCGATCACCACCGCGGCGGCGATCAGGGTCAGCAGCCAGGTCATGCCGGTGGCCATCGAGAACGCCGCGCCCGGGTTGCGCACCAGGGTGAACCGCGCGAAATCGCCGATGATCGGCACCGATTCACCGGGATCGATGAGGG
Organism: Nocardia sp. NPDC050717; assembly: GCF_040654275.1. Classification (NCBI taxonomy): domain Bacteria; kingdom Bacillati; phylum Actinomycetota; class Actinomycetes; order Mycobacteriales; family Nocardiaceae; genus Nocardia; species Nocardia sp. NPDC050717. The sequence continues at coordinate 5,488 of NZ_JBFAHR010000032.1, read as the reverse complement.
CCACGGCGAGGCATTTGGTCAGCAGGTCGAGTCCGAACAGCACGGCCGCGATCGCCAGCAGCGTCGTCAACCGGCGCCGACCTGCGGGTTCGGCGGTCTCGGCGGTCTCGGTCGCCGGTGTGGTCGCCTCGTCGCCGGTCTCGGGGACGGCAGCGTTGTCGATGGGCCGGTCTTCACTCACGGGTCCATCATTCCCTAATGGCGATCGGGCCTTCGTCGCGGTGCCGGGAGTCCCAGCTGTTACTCAGGAAGCGGTCGTACGCTGATGGCTGTGACGGTGTTGTCTAGTTCTCGCTTGCCCCGCATCGCGCGCCCCGGGGTGTTGGTCGTGGCGCTCGTGCTCGGGTTCGCGACCTTCGGCGCCGGGTGCGCCGATCGGTCGGCGTCGCCGGTCGACACGGAGGGCACCGAGCCGCTCGGCATCGGCAAGGAGGTGACGGTGCCGATCACGGCCGCCGTCACCACGCTGGTGTCGGCCGGTGACGAGCCGCGCGAGCTGCTGCGCTCGCGGTATGTCCCCGGTGTCACCCAGGAGGTGACGCTGCGCACGGACTACCGCATCCAGCAGCAGGTCAACGATCAGCCAGCGCGCGACTTCTCGCCCGCCGCGCTGACCATCCCGATGACGGCCATCGCCGGCGACGACGGCGTCGACCTCACCGTGGGCACGGTCACCACGCCCGATCCGGCGCTGAACAAGGCGTTCACCTCGGCCGACGGTTCGCACGCAGGCCTGGAGATGAGCGACCTCGGCGCCATCACCGAGCTGCGCCTCGCCCCGTCTCCCGACACCCCCAACTCCGCGCGAGCGGCCCTGGAGCAGGCCTTCTACCAGGCCGTGTACCGCTCGATCGCGTTCCCCGACGAGCCTGTGGGCGTCGGCGCGGTGTGGACGGTGCACCAGGAGATCACCGGCGGGGTCACCCTCGACCAGATCACCACCGCGACCCTCACCAGCCGCGAGGGCGACCGGCTCACCATCGATCTGCACGTGAGCCAGACCCCGACCGAGAACGTGTGGACGCTGCCCAACGACGCGGGCGCGCTCGAGATCGCCGGGTACGTCATGGAGGGCACCGGCACCATCACCGTCGATCTCGGCCTGCCCCTGCCGGTCTCGGGCGCGATCGACGTCGGCGGCCAGCAGACCTACCGCGACGCGCGCAGCGAGAGCACCCTGGTGCAGACGCAGTCGACCCGCGTCTCCTGGACCGAATGATGCGTTCGACTCTGCGGCGCGCCGGCGCGGCCGTCTCGGCGTGCGCGGTACTGGCCGGGGTGGTCGCATGTGGTTCCGACGAGGACGAGTGCGGTGCGGGCGGATCCTGTCCCGCGCCGTTCGGACCCACCGTCACCGCGGCCCCCGGCACCGGTGCGGCGGTGAGTGATCCGGCGCGCCTGTCGGCCGGCCTGCTCGCGGCGGCCGATCTGCCCGGGGACTTCAGCGTGGTGCCGCCGCGCGGCGAGAACACCGACCCGGCGGTGCCGCCGGTGGCCCCAACCGATCCGCCGGACTGCGCCCGCCTGCTGTCGCCGATCGCTTCCCAGCGGCCGGGCTCCTCGGCCGCGGCCTCCGTCCAGTTCGCCGGGCCGAGTTTCGCGACGATCGACATCGACGCCGCGAGCTACCCCGACGCCGCGCTGTCCGGCGCGTTCGACGCGCTGCAGGACCAGCCGCGCCGCTGCGTCTCCTATACCGGGGAGGACGAGGGCGTGCGCATCGACTACCGCACCGCCCCGCTCGACCAGCCGCAGGCGGGCGACGCCAATTCGGCCTTCACTCTCACGGCGGCCAGCGAGGGCCTGACCCTGACCTCGGCCACGGCGCTGGTCCAGGTCGGCAACACCCTGGTCCAGATCGTCGTCACCGCACCCGAAGTCGTCGACCCCGGCGTGCTCGCCGACCTCACCGCCGCCCAGGTGCGCAAACTGCGCGCCTGAGCGGCGTGGCGGATCACACCGCGGCGGGAGCCAGCTTGCCGCCCAGGTGGGCGATGTAGCCGCGGACCTCCTCGGCCGAGCGGTCGGGCAGGCCGAACACCGTCTCGGTGACGCCCAGCTCCGCCCAGCGGGCCAGCTGGTCGGCGTCGTGACGCCCCGCCAGCGCGATCACGCGCGGCGTGCCCTCGCGTCCGGCCTCGCGCCAGACCCGGTGCAGCAGCGCGATCTTGTCGCCCAGCTCGCCCTCGGTCGGGGTGGTGATCCAGCCGTCGGCGTGCGCGGCCAGCCAGCCGAAGGACTTCTCGGTGCCGCCCGCGCCGAGCAGGACCGGGATCGTCGGGCTGATCGGCTTGGGCCAGGACCAGCTCGGCCCGAAACGCACGAACTCGCCCTCGAATTCGGCTTCCTCCTGCGACCAGAGGGTGCGCATCGCGTCGAGGTTCTCGCGCAGTACGGTCCGCCGCTTCTTGGGCGGGACGCCGTGGTGGGCGAGTTCGTCGGTGTTCCAGCCGAATCCGACACCCAGCTCGACCCGGCCGCCGGAGAGGTGATCGAGCGAGGCGATGGTCTTGGCCAGGGTGATCGGATGGTGTTCGGCGGGCAGCGCCACCGCCGTCGACAGCGTGATGCGCTCGGTCACCGCCGCGGCCGTGGCCAGCGCGACCCAGGGGTCGAGGGTGCGCAGGTAGCGGTCGTCGGGCAGCGAGGAGTCGCCGGTCTGGGGATGCGCGGCCGCGCGCACCACCGGGATGTGGGTGTGCTCGGGGACGTAGAACGCGTCGAACCCCGCGTTCTCCGCCGCCAGCGCGGCGTCGGCGGGCGTGATGCCCCGGTCACTGGTGAACAGCACGAGCCCGTACCGCATATTCCGGCCCTCCGGATCAGACAACAAAACTGAAACAAGTTCTACCAGCCTTTCGGGCCGGTCGGAAGACCATGGCGGCGACGGCCTTCCCCGCGCCGGGCGGGGGGAATAGGCTCGGAACGGTCCGAGCACGACCCTCGACCCGGAGGTGTCCGATGTCTGATGTGTCTCCCTTTCCCGCTGGTTACCCGCGAATCTGTCCCGGCATCTCGTGCGCGGGGGCCGCGGCCGCGATCGACTTCTACACCGCGATCTTCGGCGCCACGGTGCGCATGAAGATGCCGGGCCCCGGCGACACGATCGTGCACAGCGAGCTGCTGGTGGGCGACTCTGTTCTCATGGTCGGCGACCCCGTTCCCGAGATCGGCTTCCTCGACCCGAAGGCGGTCGGCGGTTCGCCGGTGAACCTGATGGTCTACGTCCCCGACGCCGACAGCGCGTTCGACGCCGCGATCGCGGCGGGTGCCACCGAGATCACGCCCGTGACCGACCAGTTCTACGGCGACCGCAGTGGCGCCTTCGAGGACCCGTGGGGCCACCGCTGGACCGTGGCGACCCACATCGAGGACGTCTCGGAGGCGGAGATGCAGCGGCGCATGGACGAGATGATGAACGCGGGCTGATCACCCCGCGACAATCGAATCACCCTCCACCCGTACGGGTTTCGACGGCAGCGGCTCGCTCGCGGGACCACCGCGGACGCTGCCGTCGAGCCCGAAGCGGCTGCCGTGGCACGGGCAGTTGACGGTGCCGTCGGAGACGTTGCCCACCCGGCACCCCGCGTGCGTGCACGTCGAGGACAGCCCGACGAACGTTCCCGCGGTCGGCTGGGTGATCACCGTGTCCCCCACGATCACGCCGCCACCGACCGGCACGTCGGCGGTCCGCGCCAGCGCACCCGGCGGTCCGCCCGCCGGCGCCTGCGCCCCGGCCGACGACCCGTCCTTCCCACCGCACGCCGTCACGGTCGCGGCCGCCGCCAACACCCCCGCCCCGACCATCACCGTCCGCCGATCGATCTCCCACGCGCTGCTCATCCCTGACTCCGATCCACTCGGGCCGAGCCACGGACCCGGCACGCTCACTACCGGTTCAACGGATCGGGCAGCGCTCCGGTTCGAAAATCGGCGAGGTGTCTCGGGACGAGGTCACTGGAGGCGGAATTCCATCATGGCGATGGCGTCGTCGACGGCGGTGACGAGGGTTTCCAGGCGGGTGTAGGGGTCGGGGGCCGAGAGGGCGGCCTGGCGGTCGGTGGGGCCGATGGGGAGGCGGGCGGCCAGTTCGTAGGAGCGGATCACCGGGTCGTCGGCCAGGTCGTCGAGCGGGGCCGACGGTGGCGGCTGGCGGATGCCGGAGCGGCGGGCAAGGCGTTCGGTGAGGGTGTGCAGGCGGTCGGCGCGTTTGCGCAGGTCGGCGAGGAGTTCGCCGTCGTCGGCGCCGTCCTCGTCCGGCCACTCCCGCACCTGGGCCCGCGGGTACGGCGCGTCGTCGAGCCACTCCTCGACCCGGATGCGCGCGCCGCCCACGCACCGCAGCCGGAACCGCGAGCCGGACAGCTCGACCACATCGGTGATGCGCGCGACCACGCCCACGTCGGTGCGCACGTCACCGCCGCCCACCTCGTGCCCGCGGGCGATCAGCACCACCCCGAACTCCGGTTCCCGCCGCCCGTCGAGACAGTCCTCGACCAACGCGACGTAGCGCGGCTCGAAAATCTGCAACGACAACGGTTCGCCGGGCAGCAACACCGCGCCCAGCGGGAACATCGGAATCTCCACCCTCACAGCATGCCCGCTTCCACTCCACCCGTGCCCGCGCGGCGCGCGGGCTCCCGACACCGACCCGCGCTCAGCCCTTGGCGATGGCCTCGAACACGGTGGGGTCGACCAGGGTGGAGGTGTCGCCGAGTTCGCGGCCCTCGGCCACGTCGCGCAGCAGCCTGCGCATGATCTTGCCGCTGCGCGTCTTGGGCAGCTCCGGCACGAGATGGATCTCCCGCGGCCGCGCGATCGGGCTGATCTCCAGGGACACCGCCGCTTTGAGCTCGGTGACCAAGGCGTCGTCGGAGGTCGCCGAGCCGGTGAGGATGACGAAGGCGACGATGCCCTGCCCGGTCGTGGCGTCGCTCGCGCCGACGACTGCCGCCTCGGCCACGGCCGGATGCCCCACGAGCGCCGATTCGACCTCGGCGGTGGAGATGCGGTGTCCGGAGACGTTCATGACGTCGTCCACGCGGCCCAGGATCCAGAGGTCGCCGTCGGCGTCGAGCTTGGCGCCGTCGCCGGCGAAGTACCAGCCCTCGGAAGCGAAACGCTGCCAATAGGTCTCGCGGTAGCGGTCCATGTCGTTCCAGATGCCGCGCAGCATCGACGGCCACGGCTGATCCAGCACCAGCAGACCCGAGGCGTCGTTGTCCAGCGGCGCGCCGTCGTCGTCGACGACCTTGGCCGAGATGCCGGGCAGGGGAGCCATGGCGGCGCCGGGCTTGGTGGTGGTGACGCCGGGCAGCGGGGAGATCATGATGGCGCCGGTCTCGGTCTGCCACCAGGTGTCCACGATCGGAGTCTTGTTGGCGCCGATGACTTCTCGGTACCAGCGCCAGGCTTCGGGGTTGATGGGTTCGCCGACGGAGCCGAGCAGGCGCAGGGAGGTCAGGTCGTGGGCGTCGGGGATCTCGCG
>NZ_JBFAHR010000031.1:0-22938 GCF_040654275.1 Nocardia sp. NPDC050717 | reverse complement strand
GCTGAGAACCTGCCGTATGGTGTGAATGCCAACCAAGTAGCTTGCATCAAGCCTGTGTGCGGCCGATTACCCAATCACGAGCGCCCCGAACTCATTGTGAGTGAGGGGCGTTCGGCGTTTCGTTGTCGGGCGACTCGCTGATCGCTGTGAATATTGCTGATCAAGTCCGAGGACGGAGGCCTGACCACCGATAAGCACTCCTTACCGGCGGCCAGAGGCGTCGGTCTTCAAACAGTCAGCGCGGGTACGTGTCTGGCTGACTCACCTGGGCCGGAGACTCGGGATCGCAGTCCTTGGTGTCTGCACTGGTCGATCCACAATCGACACGAGATTCGCACTGGGCTGGTGCCGGCGAGGGAGCCTGCCACGACAATGGAAGACGAGTTGTAGATGGGCGCCAAGCTATTCGTGCCCGGATCGTCCGGGCACGAATAGGTCGGTCAGGCGACGGCGTTGTTGTAGGCGTCGACGATCTCGGCGGCGATGCGGCCCCGCGCGGAGACCTTGTGGCCGTTTTCGGTGGCCCAGGTACGGATTGCGGTGAGATCGTTGCGGTTTCGTTCCGGCTTGATCGGTGCGGTCATGGTTTGTTTGGTGGATTTGGCTGTGCGACCGACTTTGCGGGCGTGTGGGACCCATTGTTCGATGTGGTCACGGAGCTTGGCCGCGTTGCTGTCGGAGAGGTCGATTTCGTAGAGGGCGCCGTCGATGCCGAAGGTGACCGTTTCGGTGGCGGGTGTGGTGCCGTCGATGTCGTCGACGATTTTGACTACCACTTTGCGGGCCATGTCGCGCGTCCTGTCTGCTCGATGAGAATGGGCAACGCTGCTGCCCAGGCTGTGGGCAACCAGCTCATGACCAACTATTCCACGACCGATCTTCTCCCGTTACTGCGCATCGAGTGATCTGCGCATCCGCCGGCGGGCTCGCTTGGCAGTGATCGACCAGGAAGGCTCGTGCTCTGGGCGCAATGAGCAAGAGGGCAGGCTGGGAAGGTCGTAGAGTGTTGCTGTGGCAGTTGGCGGTATTCCAGTCGGCGATCGGGTGGGGAGGAGATGGGTCCGCCGTCGCCACGGCCGTGTGCGAGTTGTCCGTATTGGCATGATGTCCCGAGTGGGTGTGGGCTTTCGAGGAGTACGAGAAGCTTCGTGACTATGACGGTGATATGGGTTCGCAAGCCCTGCAGCTGTTCCAATGCCACCAAACCGACAGCGAAGCCGTTTCGCGGCGGATGTGTGCGGGTTGGGTGGGGTCTCATGGTGGGCGGGAGTTGCTGGCGCTTCGATTGGCGCTGATCCAGGGCCGGATCAGTGCGGAGACGTTCGCGGCGGCGGAAGAGTTCGAGTCGACCGAGCCGCTGTTTGGTTCGGGGGGCCGAAGCGGCTGACCAGGGTCAGGGGAGATCGACTCTCCCGATGCCCTTCCATCTACGCAGGTGGATGGCTGTCCGGCAACCCCAAGGTAGCCCCGTCTCGTTTCATTGCTGCCTGTGCAAACCTGTCTGTAAATTTCGTATCTGAGTCAGTTCCTTCGTCGTGCCCCGGGGTTAGCGGCAGAGCCGAGAGTGCCTGTGGCACGGGTGCAACAGCGCCGTCGACCGTGGATACTGCGATGGTCCTTCCACGGAAATAGACAGTCCCGTCGAAGTACCCGGTCCAGGAAAAGGCCACGGAAGTCGTGCCGACCTCGACAACCTCGATGTTGACGGATACCTCCTCGCCGTAGAACAACGGGGCGAGGTAGTCGATCTCGACTCGGCGACGCGGGAATGTGGGCTGGAGCCCCAACGATCTGAGCAGGCCTTGCTCGGCCCGCTCAGACCACAGAAGGGCACAGGTTGCATGTGCCGCGCCTCCCATATCCGTATCGGCCAACTCGACCCTGTACGTTCCGGTGTACCGACAATGCCCGTTGGTCATATCGCGGCCTCCACGACGTGATCCTTTCCCTGTAGCCGGGTGCGGACCGATAGCGTGATCGCGGCGGCCACAATGGCAGGGATCGCGAACGCGGCCAACTGCCAGCCGCTTCTCGGGACCACCGACATCGACCGCGCCTACGCGGTCCAGCAGCGGCTGACAGACCAGCGTGTCGCCGCAGGCGCGAGGATCACCGGCCGCAAGATCGGCCTGACTTCCCCCGCGGTGCAGCAACAGCTCGGCGTGAACCAACCGGACTTCGGTGTGTTGTTCGCCGACATGGACGTTTCGGCGCTATCCGAAGTCCCCAGTGGTCGACTACTCCAGCCGAGGGCCGAGGCCGAAGTCGCGTTCCAGCTCGGTGCCGACCTCGTCGAGGGCGACCTTGACGATGCCCAGGTGCGGGCTGCCGTCGCCTGCGCCGCGTCGGCCATCGAGATCGTCGATTCCCGCATCGCAAACTGGGACATCACCATCACCGATACCGTCGCCGACAACGGCTCCTCGGGCTTGTACGTTCTCGGCGATCGATGGCTCACCCTCGACGAATTCGAGCCGCGTGACGTACGGATGCACTTGTTCGCCGACGAGGAATTGGTCTCCGAGGGCACCGGCACCGCCTGTCTGGGTGATCCCCTCTCTGCTCTGGGGTGGCTCGCCCGCACCGCCCGCGACTACGGCCACCCCCTGCGCACCGGACGGATCATCCTCTCCGGAGCGCTCGGGCCCATGGTCCCCACCCCGCCGGGCACCATCATCCGCGCCGAGCTATCCACCCTCGGCCCCGTGACCGCCACCTTCTCCAAGGACGACTCATGACCGACAAGATCAAAGTCGCGATCATTGGATCGGGGAACATCGGTACCGATTTGATGATCAAGATCCTGCGCAACTCCGACCTCCTCGAGATGGGCGCGATGGTCGGCATCGATCCCCTCTCCGACGGCCTCGCCCGCGCCGCCCGGATGCAGGTATCCACTACCGCTGAGGGTGTCGAGGGTCTGATCTCGCTCGATGGATTCGGCGACATCGACATCGTCTTCGACGCCACTTCCGCCAAATCTCACCTCGCCAACGCGGCCGCCCTCGCTCCGTACGGGAAGAAGCTCATCGACCTGACCCCCGCCGCGATCGGACCGTTCGTGGTGCCCCCGGTCAACCTCGCACAACACCTCGACGGCGAGAATGTCAACATGGTTACCTGCGGTGGCCAAGCCACCATCCCTATGGTGGCTGCCATCTCCCGGGTCACCCCCGTCGCCTATGCCGAGATTGTCGCCTCAATCGCATCCAAGTCCGCAGGCCCCGGCACGAGAGCCAATATCGACGAATTCACCGAAACCACCTCGCGAGCCATCGAACAGGTCGGCGGTGCCACCCGCGGCAAGGCCGTGATCATCCTCAACCCAGCCGAACCGCCACTGCTGATGCGCGACACCGTTTTGGCCCTGGTCGGCGACGCCGACCACGACGCCATACGCGACTCCATCACCGACATGGCCGCCCAAGTCGCCGACTATGTCCCCGGCTACCGGCTCAAGCAAGACGTTCAGTTCACGCCGATTCCCGCTGAGGAACCCATGCACACCCTGCTCCCGGCCGGCGCAGGACCGGTCACCACGAAAGTGTCGATCTTCCTCGAGGTCGAAGGCGCAGCTCACTACCTGCCCGCCTACGCAGGCAACCTCGACATCATGACCTCCGCGGCCTTGCAGGCCGCGGAATCCATCGCCCGACGGATCCAGAACACGACTCCCACGGAGGCACACCGGTGAGCATCCCCGAGCTGTATACCCAGGACGTCACCCTGCGCGACGGTATGCACGCGGTCCGCCACCGCATCACCCCGGCCGACGTCGGACGCATCGTCGCCGCCCTGGACGCCGCCGGTGTAGACGCCATCGAGGTCGCTCACGGTGACGGCCTCGCCGGCGGCTCGCTGAACTACGGCCCGGGCTCGCATAGTGACTGGGAATGGCTCGAGGCCGCCGCAGACAACCTCACCCGCGCCACCCTGACCACGCTGCTGTTGCCTGGAATCGGCACCATGGCCGACCTCGACCGTGCCTACGAACTCGGTGTGCGCTCGGTCCGCATCGCGACCCACTGCACCGAAGCCGACGTCTCCGCCCAGCATATCGCCACGGCCCGCGAACTCGGGATGGACGTTTCCGGGTTCTTGATGATGAGCCACATGACCGGGGCTGACGACCTGGCCAAGCAGGCGAAGCTGATGGAAACATATGGGGCGCACTGTGTGTACGTCACCGACTCGGGTGGACGCCTGACCATGAACGGTGTCCGTGACCGTGTCCGGGCCTACCGGCAGATCCTCGACCCCGACACTCAGATCGGCATCCACGCCCACGAAAACCTGTCGCTGTCGGTGGCCAACAGCGTCGTCGCCGTCGAAGAGGGCGTCACCCGCGTCGATGCTTCGCTTGCGGGACATGGCGCCGGGGCGGGCAATTGCCCTATCGAAGCCTTCATCGCCGTTGCCAACCTCCAAGGCTGGCAACACAACTGTGATCTATTCGCCCTCCAAGATTCCGCCGATGACCTCGTCCGCCCCTTGCAGGACCGGCCCGTGCGCGTCGACCGCGAAACCCTCACCCTCGGCTACGCTGGCGTCTACTCCAGCTTCCTGCGCCACGCCGAAACCGCCTCCCAGCGGTACGGCATCGACGTCCGAACCATCCTGCTCGAAGTCGGCAAACGCGGACTCGTCGGCGGCCAGGAAGACATGATCACCGACATTGCACTCGACATCAGCACCCGGGACCTGAGCGGCTGATGATCGGTAGGCAAGCGCAGCACACAACAATTGGAACAAGAGGTTTCGGCTGCGCAGTGTCAGCAAGACCGCTCGGTCTGGCGCAATACCTCGCGGTCCATGATCTCCGCGACTGTGGCATCGAGACGACGAAGGTGGCACCTCAACGCTGGTGACCCGGGAGCTGGTGCGCTGGAGCGATCCCGAAGGGCTGGTACGCGCATCAAGTCGGAAGTTCGTCTGCGCACGTTCGACCCCAGCCTGCCTCGCCGTTGTCGCAGGTTCGAGTCCCGGGCAGGACCCACAAAACATGGGCAACCAGAAAACGCCTGGTCATCGCGGATTTCTATTCGATCTGACGCCTCCCCGTCTTCGACATCACCGCCGATGCCATGGTGGGCCCGGGCAAACAGCGCGTTGCCACCGTTATGAACCCGTACCTGTCAAGTCTGCTCCCGCACATCACGAGCATGACGCCTCATGGCCGGTCCTGTGTGCCCCGAACATTTGCTCTGGTCATATCAGCTTCTACGCGCTCGGTAAGGACGGCGCACTGACGCCGCTGCCGGATGTCGCGTTCGTACCGGACAAGCCGGGAACCTTCGCGGAGGCATCGGTGATGTCTCTCAGCCGCAAGGTGTCGTGGGCGTTGGGTACCGACCCGCTGCGGGGGGGGCGAGGAAATCCTTCGCCGTTTCAGCATCGGCCTCGACGGTGTGCTCGACCTGGATGAATCGGTCGCCGTCTATACCGGCACCTATGTCGCGGACGGCCGCACCCTGTCGGTGGCGCCTGGCCGCTGACTCTGATCGAAAGTTCTGGGAATCGCTCCAGCACCTGCTGGAGCGACTCTTCTGTTTCAAGGCTAACCCACGGCAACACACGGCGATGCGACTGAGTTCACCGATCGAACGACTGCCCCCGCTGACTGACCCCGGAGTCGCCTACACCGCCCTGGTCTTTCAGGTCGCTTGAATCCCCTGCGCAATCGCATTTACGCTGCCGCAGGTCACAGTGCTCCGTGGTATCGCACGGGTCGAGCGCGAGGGTGGTACCGGTTCGCGATCAGAGCCACGCACGCACCATTTCTGTGCCGTTGATCAACGGGTGGTGCCTAGCGTTGCCAGGGTCGAGTTTGTCCCTGGCTATCTTTCGGCGCTGACGCAACGATCGATAGCGCGGGTGTTGAGTGCGCAGCGCCGGTACCGACGAGACGAGGAGTGTTCGATATGGAATCAGTGCGTTTCAAGAACAAGGACATCGATGTGGCCGCTGATGTGCGGTTCCCGCCGGGGTTCGATCCGTCGAAGAAGTATCCGGCGATCGTGTGTGGTCATCCGATCAGCAGTTGTAAGGAACAGACCGCGGGCAGTATCTACGGCGAACGTCTCGCCGAGATGGGCTATGTGACCTTGGCCTTCGACGCGTCGTATCAAGGGGAGAGCGGTGGTGAGCCCCGCTACCTGGAGGACCCGGCGTCTCGGGTCGAAGATTTCCGATGTGCGGTGGACTATCTTGTCACCCTCGATTATGTCGACGAGGAGCGAATCGGTGCGCTCGGTGTCTGTGGTGGTGGTGCCTACGCCGCGAATGCCACCATGACCGAGCACCGGATCAAGGCGCTGGGCACTGTGGTGGCGGCGAACTACGGTCGGATCATGCGCGAGGGTGATCTGTCGCCGAACGCCGCAGTTGCGACGCTGGAGGCGATCGGTAAGCAGCGCACGGCCGAAGCGCGTGGGGGAGACCCGGTCGTTACCACTTACATCCCGCCGTCGGTCGAAGCGCTCGAGCAGGCCGGGATCACCGAGATCGATACCGTCAACGCAGTCGAGTACTACAGGACGCCGCGTGGGCAGAATCCGAACTCGCCGAACAAGTTGCGGTTCTCCGGTCTGTCGGCGGCTCTGGGTTTCGATGCCTTCCATCTGGCCGAGGTGTTGTTGACTCAGCCGTTGCAGATCATCGTTGGTGATGTGCCCGGCGGGTTCGGTTCCTACCGCGACGGCTTCGAGCTCTATGACCGTGCTCGCTCTGAGAAGAAGAATCTCTTCGTGGTGCCGGGCGCGAGCCATTACGACCTGTACGACAAGAAGGAATATGTCGACCAGGCGCTGGAGAAGTTGGAGAGCTTCTACGCGGAGAATCTGTAGACGAGGACCCGTCGCTGGGCTGCCCCGGGTCGCAGCTGTGACTGTGTCCCGGGGCCATCAGGTCGATCGGCGAGTTCGGTCACTTGCTGCGATCGCCGGTGTCTGGACCAGTTGATTCTTCGGAGCTGCGATGGCGGCTCTGGGTAGCCAGCAGCCGAAGTGCTGCGGCGGAGGACGAGCCGGGTTGAGCTGAGAGGACTACCAGTCGCTGACCTGGATAGGCGGCGGAGGTCAGCACATCCCAGTCGAGTGTGAGTTCGCCGACAACGGGATGTGCGAATGTCTTGGTTCCGTCATCGAGCGAAGCGACCGCGTGGGACTTCCACATGCGCCGAAATTCAGGTGAGTTCGTAGTGAGCTCGTCTACCAGCTGTAACAGTCGTCGGCTGTCGGGGTAGGTCGCGAAATCCATGCGCAGGTAGGAGACCGCTGCCCTGGCAAGAGCATTCCATTCTGGAAACAACCGACGCATCGCGCGGTCGGTGAGCATGAGGTGCACATAGTTTCGATGGTCGGTAGAGAGCTGGTCGAAGTCGGTGATCAGTGCGGCCGCAAGCTGATTCCAGACCAGGATATCGGCGAAGGGCCCCAAGACGATCGCGGGGGTGTCGGCAAACTGGTCAAGGAGTCGTTGCCACCGCGGATTGATACGGACAAGACGACCTGGATCAGCGTCGCACCGATACTTTCCCGCCAGTTCGAACATGTAGACGCGCTGGTAGTCGTCGAGCCGAAAGACCTGTGCGAGCGTAGCCAAGACCGGTACCGAGGCGAGTCGGCGCCCTTGTTCGACCCGGGTGTAATAGTCGGTACTTATCGAAGCCATCTGAGCGACTTCTTCTCGGCGCAGTCCAGGCACACGTCGTACCGTCGGATGCTCGGGCAGTTCTACCATTTGCGGCGTCAGCTCGGCGCGGCGAGCCTTGAGGAAGGCGCCGAGCTCGTTCAATCGCGGAATGGTTGCCCGGGCAAGGGCCTCGGCCGGGCGGCTGGAGCCCTGAGGTTGGTTCAGTGCGGATCCCGGTGCGGGCATTGGGGATACTCCTTCCTCGGGTTGTCGGCTTCGCTGAGCGGACGCCGATAGCCCGCCGCATGGTCAGGAGAGGACGACCGCGCGGGCGCCGTTCTCGCCGGCGCAGTAGTCGACGGCCTTGCCGATGTCGCCGAATTCGAAGGTCTCGGTGACGAGCTGGTCGAGCAGCAGCGCCCCGCGCTGGTAGAGCTCGACCAGCTGCGGGATATCGCGTTCGACGTAGGCCGAGCCATAGAGGCAGCCCTTGACCGTCTTTCCGGACATGACCACATTGTTGAAGACTTCGTCGACACCGACACCGGGACCCGCGCCGACGAGGACGGCGGTGCCACCACGCCGCGCCATCGCGACGGCCTGGTTGACGGTCTCCTGGCGACCGGCCACTTCGATGACGACATCGGCGCCCCGGCGGCCGGTGAGTTGCTGGACCTTCTTGACCACATCGGGGCCCGCGGTCAGGGTGTGTGTCGCGCCGAGTTCGGTGGCCAGCGCGAGTCGGTCGGCGTGGACATCGATGGCGATGATGGTGGTCGCACCCGCGATGCGCGCGCCTTGCACGGCGTTGAGACCCACACCGCCGCAACCGATCACTGCGACAGCATCACCCACCCGGACACCACCGGTCTTGACTGCGGCACCGAATCCGGTGAGCACTCCGCAGCCGAGTAGGGCGGCGGAGGCGATCGGGACCTGGTCGGAGATGCGGATAGCCGCTCCGGCGGGCACGACGCTGCGTTGGGAGAAGGTGCCGAGTCCGCAGAACTGGCGCACCGGGGAGCCGTCGAGGCTCATTCGAGTGCTGCCGTCGGGCAGGGTGTGGGCGCCGAGCATGGTGCGTGGGCGTCCGCACAGATGCTGTTCGGCGCGCTGGCAGTAGTAGCAGGTCCCGCAGGAGGCGAGCCAGGACAGGACGACATGGTCACCGACACCGAGACCGTCGACGCCATCGCCGACCTCGGTGACGACCCCGGCGCCTTCGTGACCCAGCACCAAAGGCAGTGGTGCGGGGAGCTTTCCGGAGAAGACGCCCACATCGGAGTGACACACACCGGTCGCTCGGACGTCGACGACGACCTCTCCGGGTCCGGGTGCGGCGATGTCTATCTCGGCGAGCCGCAGTGGCGTGCCGGCCTGTTCGAACAATGCTGCTCGTGTCATGTGTTCGTCTCCGGTGTCGTGGTCTGCCCGTAGGTGGTGCGCAGAACGTTTTTGAGGACCTTGCCGTTGGCGTTGCGTGGCAGTTCGCCGACGACGTGGAAGTATTTGGGCACTTTGTATTTGGCGAGCCGCTCGGCCAGCCAGGTACGCAGCGCGTCGATGTCGACGGTGGCGCCCTCGGTGGCGACGATCAGCGCGGCGCCGACTTCGACATAGCGCTGATCCGCTACACCGATCACGGCGGCGTCGGCGACATCGACGTGACCGGTCAGCGTCATTTCGATCTCGGCGGGGTAGACGTTCTCGCCGCCACTGCGGTACATGTCCTTGGCCCGCCCGGCGATGGTCAGGAAACCCTCGGCGTCGACGCTGCCGAGGTCGCCGGAGTGGCACCAGCCGTCGACGAAGGTGGCGCGATCGGCCTCGGGGCGGTTCCAGTAGCCGATGCTCACCCCGCCGCTGCGTACACAGATCTCCCCGACTTCATCGACATCGGTGCGCGAGCCGTCGGGTCGGATCACCTTGATCTCGGTCATGGCCTGGGGTGTGCCGATGCTGCTTTCGTGGCCACGGGCCACGTCGAATTCCAGGCTGGTGCTGACCGCGCCGCCCTCGGTGAGGCTGTAGGACTGCACCAGTTCGACGCCGGGCAGGCGTTCCTCGAGCGCGTCGTAGACCCAGGGCATCACGATGTCGCCGCCGGTGACGATGCGCCGCAACGTCTGCGGCACCCGGTCGATGATGTCGTCGTTGCGCAGAAGGTCGAACAGCATGAACGGGTAGAGCAGCACATCGGTCGCGGCGTGCCGGTCGGCGACCTCGAGGAAGTTCTCGAGGGCGAAGTTGCCCGACGGGAAGGTGATCGCCGTGCCGTGGGTGAGCAGGGCGGGCAGCAGCAGGACCTCGAAGCCGCCCGCGTGGAACAGCGGTCCGCTGGTCTGGCAGACGGTGTCGCTGTCGATGCGCCAGCGTTGGGCCTGGATCGATCCGATCCACAGGGCGTTGCCGTGGGAGAACAACGCGCCCTTGGGGCGTCCGGTGGTTCCCGACGAATACATCAGCGATACCGGGTCTTCGGCACTGACGACCGGGAAGCCCGCGGCATCGGAAGCCTCGGCGGCGAACTCCGACAGCAGAACAGCTCCGTCGAGGACACCGGATTCGCCGCGTACGACATAGGTGGTGACCGCGATGTCGTCGCGGATCGTGGCCAGGGTGGCACCGAATTCGGCGTCGAAGATGAGGACGCCGGGATCGGAATCGGTCAGTGCGAACTGCAATTCCGGTGCGGTGAGCCGCCAGTTGAGGCGCACCGCGATGGCGCCTACCCGGCCGATGGCCAGGTAGAGGGCGATGTAGTCGGTGCAGTTGCGCAGCAGCACACCGACTCGGTCACCTTTGCGAACTCCTGCCTGTTGCAGGGCCCGCGCGAAACGGAGCTCGGCGGCGCGCAGTTCGAGCCAGCTCAGGGCAGGTTCGCCGCCGAGTGCGACAGCGGGCCGGCTCGGATCGACGGCGGGCATCTGCGAAGCGATCGCATCGGTGATGTAGTTCAGGCTCATCCCCATGGGATGCTCCGGTGAGTGAGGCGGCAATGACTCATTCGTGGTGTTCCTTGTCTGCTAGAGGACCGCTCCGGCGGCGCGGAGGGCATCGATCTCGGGTGGGTCGAAGCCCCAGTCGATGAGTGCGCGAGTGGTATTCGTTCCCGCCGGGACCGAGGGTCCCTGCACAGCACCGGGGGTGCGGCTGAAGCGCGGCGCGGGGGCGGGCTGGAGGACGCCGTCGACCGGGATGAAACTGTTTCGCGCCAACGCGTGGTCGTGGCGTAGTGCTTCGTCCAGGTCGAGTACCGGGGTCACGCAGGCGTCGGTGCCCGCGAACGCCGACTCCCAGTCGGCTCGCGTCCGGGTGCCGAACACCGCCGAGAGCCGGGAGCGTAGCTGCGGCCACCGGGCGCGATCCCATTGGGACTCGGCGAGTTCGGGTTCGAGCCCGAGAATGTCGAGTAGCGCGGCGAAGAACACGGGCTCGATCGCGCCCACCGCCATCCAGCCGCCATCGGCGGTTTCGTAGACGCTGTAGAACGGCGCACCGCCGTCGAGCATGTTCGTCCCGCGTTCGAGACCGTGCATGCCCGCCTGCCGCTGGCCGTAGAAGACGCTGCCGAGCAGGGCGATGCCGTCGACCATCGCGGCGTCTACCACTTGCCCACGTCCGCTGCCTCGTGCTTCCCACAGGGCCGAGAGCAGGCCCATCGCGAGCATGAGGCCGCCACCGGCGTAGTCGCCGAGCAGATTCAGCGGGATCGCGGGTGCACCGCCCGCCGGTCCCATCGCGGCGAGCAGCCCGGACAACGACAGGTAGTTCAGATCGTGCCCGGCCGTCTGACTCAGTGGTCCGTCCTGACCCCAGCCCGTCGCCCGGCCGTAAACCAGGCGCGGATTGCGGGCGAAGCACGCATCTGGTCCGACGCCGAGGCGTTCGGTGACACCGGGTCGGTTGCCTTCGAGGAGCGCGTCGGCCTGCTCGACCAGACGCAGCACGGTTTCCACCCCGTCGGGGTGTTTGAGATCGATGGCCACCGAGCGACGCCCGCGGTCGTTGACGAACGCGGGCTGGCGACCATTGCTCGCACCCAGATCGGTGCGCAGTGAGCCCACAGCGCTGGGCCGGTCGATACGCAGGACCTCGGCGCCGAGGTCGCTGAGCAGCATTCCGCACCATGGTCCCGGTCCGAGCCCGGCCAACTCGATGATCTTGAGCCCGGTCAACGGCCCCATCGTCTGCCCTTCGGTCGAGGTATCGGCAGCGGCCGTCGCGGCACGTCGTTCCATGGCTTCACGCCGCCCCGACGAGAATCTGCTTGAGTTCGGTGAACCCGAGGATCCCCTCCGGGCCCGATTCGCGGCCCCACCCTGACGCCCCGACGCCGCCGAACGGGGCGCTCATCGCGGGGCCGAAGGAATTGACCGCCACAGCGCCCGAACGAATCCGGCTCGCCACCTCGATACCGAGGGTGGTGTCGGCGGTGAACACCGCCCCGGACAGACCGAAGGCGGTGGCATTGGCCAGGCGTACGGCATCATCGAGGTCGCGGTAGACCTGCACCGCGGTGACCGGTCCGAACACTTCGCGCTGGACCAGGTCGGAGTCCTCGGACACATGGGTGAACAAAGTCGGCTCGTGGAACCACCCGGCGTCCAGGTGCGTAGGTCGTTTGCCGCCGGTGACCAATTGCGCGCCGTCGGCTGCGGCCTTGGCGACGAAGTCCTCGGTGCGTCGCAGTGCGGCTTCGTTGATGAGCGGACCGACATGGGTCTTCGGGTCGAGTGGGTCACCGACCCTCAATCGCTCCCATCCTGCCCGCAGCTGCTCGACCACTTCATCGTGGCGGTGCTCGGAGACCAGGATTCGGGACAGCAGCGCACACACCTGGCCCGCGCCATTGGTGGCACCGGGGACGAGCGCGCGCAGGGTCCGGTCCAAGGGCGCGTCATCGAGGATCAGTGCGGGGGATTTGCCGCCGAGCTCGAGCTGGGTCCGGGCATAGCGGCCGTGTGTCGCGGCGAGCACGTCCTGGGCGGCGGTGTGCCCGCCGGTGAGCGACACCATGTCGACCCGCGGATCGCGGGTCAATGCCTTGCCCACCTCGACCGGACCGCACACGATATTCACCACGCCCGCGGGGAACCCCGCGCGCAATGCGCAGTCGGCGACAACCGCCATCGTCAGGTGCGATTCGGGCGCGGCCTTGATCACCACGGGACACCCCGCGAGCAGGGCGGGAACGACCTTGGATGCGATCGTGACGACGGGCCCGTTGTAGGGCAGGATCGCTACCACCACACCGACGGGTTCGCGGCGCAACAGGATGTCACCGAGCTCGGACCGGTCACGTCGTTCGCGGAGTACGGCTTCGGCGCCGTCGAGCGCCGAGCGCCACGCCGCGGTGGTGCCGAAGCGGTGCAGTGCCCGGCCGTGGCGCAACGGCATCCCAGCCTCGACTGCCCACACCACATCCGATTCGGCCGAACGTGCATCGACGAGCTCGAACCAGCGGGCCGTCGCCGCGATTCGTTCGGCGAGTGGGGTCCGAGCCCACATCTGACGTGCGGAATCCGCTGCGTCGACCGCTGCGATCGCGTCCGCCACCGACGGCTGGCGGACTTCGGTGACCAGCTGTTCCGTCGACGGCGCGGTGACCGTGTAGCTCTCACCCGTGGCAGGTCGGAACGCGCCGCCGATCAGTACTTCGTCGGTATGGGCGACGTCCACTCCGGAGATATCCACGGCTCCACCTTCTGCGCTGACGATGGCCGGGGTCCGAACCGATACAGTCCATTCTTCGCACGACCAGAAATTCTACTGATGGCTAGATTATATATACTATTGGCGCTTGGCAAGGGGTCGTCGCACGCCGGTCGGTTCCGAGGGTTCGTTAGACTCGCGCAGAGTCGGGACTGTCGCGAGCCCTCCGGGCACCGGTTCGACAGGGAGGTCGATGATGAACGCGCCGCAGGCAGGCACTGACGCAGGCCGCGTCGGCGCGCCCGCAGCCGGGGAACCCGGCACCCGTGCCGAGCGCAAGCGTGCTGGTCGGGTCCGGCTGATCGAACACACGGCGGCCCGGCTGTTCGCCGAATACGGTTACGAGGCAACCAACTTCGAAGCCATCGGCGCGGCACTCGACATGCGCGGATCGAGCCTCTACTACTACTTCCCGTCCAAGGAAGAGCTCTTTCTTCGCTGCATGGAGCACGCGGCCGCCGAGGTGTTCCCGCGTCTGCGGGTGATCGCCGAAGCCGAGGGGGCACCCCTGCACCGGCTGCGGCGGATGTTTCGTGAGGAAGCCGTGATCACGCTGCGCGAATACCCCGAGTTCATTCCGCTGTTCCTCAAGGTCCAGGTGCCGATCGAGGCGCTCGAGCGGCGACGCGACGAGTTGCGGCGCGAGCAGACCTCGATCTTTCGTGGCGTGGTCGACGAACTCGTCACCACACCGCAGGCCATCCCGGCCGATCGCCTGCACGTCACGCTGAATCTGGCACTGGGCGGGCTGTCCCTCATCGGCGAATGGTTCAATCCCGGCAGTGATCTCGGAGTCGAGGACTTCGCGGACCAAGTCTCGCACACCCTGATCAGGATGTTCCTCGCCGATCCCGACTAGGGGATCGGCGAGGTGGGCGGGCCTACGAATCCGTCACGGACTCGCGAGGCGCCGACGTCGGCGATGATTCGAGGGCGAGCGAGCGGCTGACCCGCATCAATGTCATCGCGGTGATCGCCGCGATCAGCAGCGGAATGATGACGGCGAGGTACATCGTGCGCGGCGTCAGCACGGCCAACGCGTAGCCGGCGATGATCGGCGACAGAATCGCACCGGCCCGGCCGACCCCCATCATGGCGCCGTATCCCTTGGCGCGAGCCAGCACCGGGTAGACCGCCGTGGATGTCGCGGTGTAGCCGGTCAGGGCCGCGTAGATCGCCGCGCCGAGCACGGCGGCCATGGTCAGTGCGACGGGTCCGCGCAGCGTCACCGCGAACACCGCGATCGCCACGGCCGCCACCACCGCGGTCACGGCCGCTATCCGCGCGCCGGCGAACTTCAATCCGACCGCACCGAAGGCGGTTCCGCCGATGACCGCGCCCAATCCGATCATGATCCCGGCCAGTGCGCCACTGCCGGCATCGCCGCTGGCGTTCTTGATCAGCTGCGGAGTCCAGGTGCCGACGAAGTAGTAGGCGGCGGTCAGCATGGAATAGCCGCCGGCCAGCAGAATCGTCCGCGCCCGCAACGTCTGTCCCAGCAGCGGTGGAGTGTCGGCGGTGACCACCGGCTGCCCGTCGGTGCTTCGGGAGAGGAAGTCGTCGGACTCCCGAAGAAAGGCAGCGGTGACCGCCAGCGACAGTGCGCCGAACGCGGCGCCGATCCAGAACATTCCCTGCCACGCGCCACCGACCCAGGTGATGAGTCCCGCTCCGGCGAAACCGGCCAGCATCGTGCCGATCGGATATCCGATCATCACGATGCCGAGAGCGATGCTGCGCCGGTTCGCGGGCGCGCTCTCCTGGCCGAGCACGACGATCACCACGCTGATCGTGCCGATGGCGATGCCGGTAACGAAGCGAGTGAGCAGCAAGGTCTCGAAGTTGAACGACAGGGCCGAGGTCGCGAGCCCGATCGTGTTGACCGCCAGGCCGATCAGTAGTATGCGCCGGCGACCGTAGACATCGGCGTAGCGGGCCAGTCCGATCGCGCCGACCGCCATGCCCGCCAGCGCGGCGCTGACCAGGTACCCCTTCTGCGCGTTCGATGCGAATCCCTCCGGTAGGTGTGGCATCGCGAAGCCCATCACCAGGACGTCGTAGCCGTCGAGCATGTTCAGGAACGCGCAGAACAGAACGACTGCCAGCTGGGTGGGTCGCATACCGATCGCGGTCGCCCAATTCTTCGGTGAACTCATCGGATCTCTCTCTCTCGCTCGGTGAGAAGGGTCGCGCGCTCCCCGCCACGCCATGAGAGCGAGTCGGTGCGGGCCTCGGGTGCGGGAAGTGGGCGTTCGGAACGGGAGGCCGGGGGCCGCGGGGACTCGACCCGGGAGCTACTCCCACGAGCAGGGTACGAGATCGTGCACGAAATTTAATGCTCTTTGCCTGAATGGCTTCACGGTGCGATCCGCTGACTCCGGCAGGGGAGTCGACTTGTGCCCGTCGCGGCGGTTCGCTGGTCGTTCTGGGCGCTGAGATGGTTCTCCAACGGGTATCTCAGCAGGTAGAGCCAAAATCTAGTCAACTGTTGAATCTCGACGAGGTTGCAGATACTATTCGACGGCAGCCTGTGACCCAGGGCGCAAGGTAGTGGCGAACGGCAGCGCGCGCCGGTGCCCGACGTCATGGATCGTCAGCCTTCGGGTGAACAAAACAAAATATTTAATGCTGAATATGATCTCCGCTAATCATTTTCAGCACCTCTACGCCGGCAAGACATTGGAGTCCTCATGGCAGCAACAAAGACCGTCCGTCACGTGTGGGCGCTGGATGCCCCGACCCTGACCGTCGACTGCGGCATCTTGATGCTCGGTTCGGGCGGTGTGCAGGAGACCATCCCGGCGCCGACATTCCTCATCGAGCACGACGAGGGCCTGCTGGTGTTCGACGCCGGGCTGGCCACCATCGGTGCCGGTGATCCGGCGGCCGCATACGGCGAGATGGCCGCGGCGTTTCAGATCGATTTTCCGGAGGCCTACCGGCTCGACCGGCAGATCGAGGCCATCGGCTACACCACCCGCGACGTCCGTCGGGTCGTGCTGTCGCACATGCACTTCGACCACACCGGTGGACTCGACCTGTTCCCGCACGCGCAGGGTTTCATCGGTGCGGGCGAACTGCGTTACGCCAAGACGCCGTCGAACCTCGACGCTGCCTTCTTCCGCGAGGACGACATCACCGCAGCGCAGAAGATCGCCTGGAACGAGGTGCCCGCCGGATACGACCACGACCTGTTCGGCGACGGCAGCATCACCCTGCTGTCGCTGCACGGGCACACCCCCGGCACCCTCGGCCTGAAACTGCGCCTGCCCGACGAGAGCACGCTCGTCCTCACCAGCGATGCCGCGCACAAGTGGGACAACGTCGACCTGACCATCGGCATGCCGTTCGACGTCGACCGGCCCAACAAGAACAGCTCGCTGCAGAAGATCAAGCTGCTGTCCACCCAGCCCGGCACCACGGTCTGGATCAGCCACGACGCATCGGACTGGGCCGAGCTGCGGGCCGGTGGCTCGGAGATCACCAGCGCCGCGACGCTGCGACCGCGCGCGAACGACGCGGTTCCCGCATGAAGACACTCGCCGCAGTCATCGACGAGGGCAGCACTGAACTCGAGTTGCGCGAATTGGAGGTCGACGAACCCGGATTCGGTGAGGTCCAAGTCAAGTTCGTCGCCTCGGGGCTCTGCCATTCCGACTACCACTTCATCGACGGCATTCTCGGCGGGCGCACCCCGATCGTGCTCGGCCACGAAGGGGCGGGCATCGTCGAATCCGTCGGACCGGGCGTGACCCGACTGCAACCGGGCGACCACGTGGTCGGCAGCTTCGTACCCACCTGCGGCGCCTGCCGGTACTGCGCGACGGGCCGGTCCAGCCTGTGCGACATGGCCGCCGACACGATGAACGGCACCTTCCCCGACGGCCGCTTCCGCTACCACGACTCCCAGGGCCGCGACTACGGCAGCCTGTGCATGCTGGGCACGTTCTCCGAACGAGCCACGGTCATGGAGCGGTCGATGATCAAGATTGATCCATGGATCCCGCTCGAGGTCGCCGTCCTGGTCGGCTGCGGAGTGCCGACCGGCTGGGGCACGGCCACCGAGGCGGGCGCAGTGCACTTCGGTGACACGGTGGTGGTGTATGGCATCGGCGGCATCGGTATCAACGCCATCCAGGGTGCGGCGTTCGCCGGAGCGAAATTCGTCGTCGCCGTCGACCCTGTGGAGTTCAAGCGCGACACCGCGCTGAAACTTGGTGCCACGCATGCTTTCTCGACTGCGGAAGAGGCAGCGGCTCGCGTCCACGAGCTGACCTGGGGACAGGGCGCCGACCAGGCCCTGGTTACCGTCGGCGTCGTCGACGAGAAAGTGGTCAGCGACGCCTTCGACATCGTCGGCAAGGGTGGCACCGTGGTGGTGACCGGTTTGGGAGCCCCCGAAGACCGCACCGTCCACGTCTCCGGCGCGGTGATGACCAAGTGGGAGAAGACGATCAAGGGTTCCATGTTCGGCACCCTCAACCCTCACCACGACATCATCAAGCTGCTGCGCCTCTACGACAGCGGACATCTGAAGCTCGACGGATTGGCGACCCGTTACTACCGGCTGGACCAGATCAACGAAGGCTACGCCGACATGAAGGCCGGAAAGATCATTCGCGGCGTCATCCTGCACGGCACCTAGTCCGCGGCCTCTCTCGAGTAGACCGCAAGCTCTCTCTTCGAAGGATATTCACCATGGGACTTCTCGACGGCAAAGTCGCGCTCATCACCGGAGCGGCACGCGGGCAAGGTCGCGCCCACGCCGTGACCTGCGCGCGCGAGGGCGCCGACGTGATCGTTGTCGATCTCGCCGACCAGCTCTCTACCGTGCCCTACCCGATGGGTACCGCCGACGAACTCGCCGAGACCGTGAATCTGGTCGAGAAGCAGGGCCGCCGAGCCCTCGCCGTCGAAGCCGACGTCCGGGACCAGGCGGCACTCGACCAGGCGGTCTCGCTGGGCCTCGCCGAATTCGGCAAGATCGATATCCTCATCGCCAACGCGGGCATCTGGACTCGAAAGCCGTTCTGGGAGCTGTCCGATGACGACTGGGAACAGATGATCGGAGTCAACCTCAGCGGAGTCTGGCGCACCGCGAAAGCTCTGACACCACACATGATCGGACGCAATACCGGATCGATCGTCATCATTGCCTCAGCCAACGGTCTCGAACCCGGTCTGAACTACGCCCACTACGTCTCGGCCAAACACGGCGTGATCGGACTGATGAAAAACATCGCCCTCGAACTCGCCCCTTACGGTATCCGTTGCAACGCCATTTGCCCCGGCGCGATCGACACCCCGATGATCGACAACCAGTCGGCTTACGACCTGTTCGCCGGTGAGCCCGGTGGTACCCGAGGACATCTCGACGAAGGCGCCTACCACTTCAACGCGCTCAAAGCGACATCCGTGCTGGACCCCCAGGTCGTCGCCGACACCGCGCTGTACCTCAACTCCGAACTGGCTTCGGTGGTCACCGGCGCCGTGATCCCGGTCGACGCGGGGCACGGCCTGCTCACCGGCTTCAACCACGCTCCCGTCAAGAGCTGAACGGCTACCCAAACTCTCGACCATCAACGGAGAAATCATGATCAATGGTCAGTTCACCCATTTCAAACTGATCGTCCGCGATCTGGAACGCTCACTCGCGTTCTACGCACTGTTCGGCCAGAAGGTCAGCGCTGTCCTCGATTTCATCGACCCAGCGGCTACGGAGGTGATGCTCGAGAACTCCGCCGGCGAACGCACCCTGGTCCTGCTGCACGGTGAGGTTTTGCCCCCACCTGCGCCGATACCCGGCTACGCACCCCTGGTGTACGCCGTCGACGACGTGCACGCCGCGGCGAGCCAGCTCGAGTCCGCAGGCTACGAGCTGAAAGTCGAGCCGACCGAGTTCGGTCCGGTCACCGTGGCCATGGTCGCTGACCCCGACGGCTACCTGGTCGAGCTGGTCGCCGGTGATGCTGATGCGGTACAGAGCCCGCCGCCGGGCACGAAGATCCCCCACCCGATGCCCCAGATCCACCACGCATGAGCAAGGGAGTCGGCATCGAGTCGGCTGGCGCGGGCAAGCTGCTCATCGACGGTGCGTGGGTTCCCGCCGCCGCGGGCGCTACCTTCGAGGTCATCGATCCGGGCACTGAACAGGTGATCGGTCGGGTAGCCGACGCGGCGGCCGATGTCGATGACGCCGTGCAAGCCGCACGTCGGGCATTCGATGACGAGCGCTGGCTGCGGCTCTCCGGTGCTCAGCGCGGCGTGATTCTGTGGCGGATAGCCGATCTGATGACCGAGCGAGTGGACCAACTCGCACACCTCGAAAGCCGCGATGTCGGGATGCCGGTGTCGCAAGCAAAGCTGATGGTCGCCGAGGCGGCGAACCAGTTCCGCTACTACGCGGGTTGGGCCGACAAGATCCACGGCACTACGACCGATATCGGTCCGTCCGAGCGTCGCCTGCACGGCTCCACCTATAAGGAACCAGTCGGCGTCGTGGCGATGATCGTGCCCTGGAACGCACCACTGATCGCGATGTCGATGAAGCTGGCGCCCGCGCTGGCGGCCGGTTGTACCTGTGTGCTCAAGCCATCAGAAGAAGCACCCATGTCCGCCCTCGCGCTGGGCACGATCCTGATCGACGCCGGCATACCGGCCGGGGTGGTGAACATCGTGACGGGCTTCGCGGCAACGGGCGCAGCGCTGGCCGAACACCGAGGTGTCGACAAAATCAGCTTCACCGGATCGACCACAGTCGGTCGCAAAGTTGTCGTCGCGGCCACCGCCAACCTCAAGAAGGTCTCACTCGAACTCGGCGGCAAGTCGCCGGTGATCGTCGCGCCCGACGCCGACATCGCCTCCGCAGCAGCAGGTATCGCGCTGGGAGCTTTCTGGAACTCGGGACAAATCTGTACCTCGGGCACCAGGCTCCTCGCGCATGCCTCGATCTATGCGGACCTGATCGAAGGGATCGCCGCGCACGCTGTGGCCATGAAAGTCGGCTACGGCAGTGATCCCGATACGGTGCTCGGGCCCCTGGTATCGCGCCGCCACCTCGACCGCGTCGCCGGATTCGTTGACCGGGGCGTCGCTGACGGTGCACGGGTCGTCATCGGTGGAAAGCGGATGGGGGGGCGAGGCTTCTACTATCCGCCAACACTGCTCGCCGAAGCCACACCTTCCATGGAGATCGTCCGCGACGAAATCTTCGGGCCGGTGCTGGCCGCGATGCCCTACGCCGACATCGATACCGCGATCGACCTGGCCAACGACACCGAGTACGGGCTCGCGGGCAGCGTCTGGACCCGTGACATCGCGCTCGCCCACAGCGTCGCTCGTCGACTCCGCGCCGGGCGCATCGGTGTCAACATCCACCGCGGCGGCGGGGTGCAGATGCCCATCGGAGGTTACAAACAGTCCGGCTGGGGACGAGAAAACGGACCGAATGCGATCGAGGAATATCTCGAATCCAAGTCGGTGGTCACCCTGCTCGACCGGTGACCATGACCGACGACCAGCGGTGTAATTGCTGCATGCACGTGTGCGATGTGGCTGAGAACTGGTGCACAGGCAGGAGGTCGGGGCGCTGATCCGGGAGGGCGCCAAGCCAGCGGGCCTGAACCCCTGAGCTGTCGATATTTTCAGCGGCGAGCCGAACCACCGCAACCATCGGGCAGGCACTGTGCTCCAACGGTTGGTCTGAGGATCGCGGCGTCGGCGCTGACAGTATCGAGTTCGGCCGCCCGAGCTCGGCCTGGCCGAGCGGACAGATTCAGCGGACCCGGCACCGGAGCTAGTGCCGTGTCAGGCAACGTTGGTTAGGTAATCCGGCCTCCGGATCTTCGAGCCCACCGCGAAGCCTCGGATCGGCCGGGCATGCTGGTTCCGCCAGCGGACGTAGGTGCCGATAGCGTCGTCTTGCTCGTCGTGGCTGCGGTGATCGGTGCCGTTCAACACGAAGTACCGCAGCGCGGCGAATTCGCATTCGATGCGGTTCAGCCACGACGAATAGGTCGGCAGGAACACCAACTCGACGGCATTGGCAGCGCACCATGAACGGACTTCGGCCCGCTTGTGGACCGAGTAGTTGTCGCAGGTCAAATACAGTTTCTGACCCGGCCACCTGGCCCGCAACGACTTCAGGAAGGCGAGGAACTCGGTCCACCGTTTCCGGTCCCGGATCCGGTAATACAACTGGCCGGTCCGCAGGTCAAGAGCGCCGAACATGTGGCGCACGCCTTGGGTCCGGTTATAGGTGGCCCGGAGCCGGCGTGCTCGGCCGACGGTGAACCAGCCGCGACCAGCCCTGGGTTGCAGATTGAACGGCCCGAACTCGTCGACGCACACCACGCGCCCGTCGGCGGGCGGATGGTCGTAGAGATCGAGCACCCGCGCCATCTTGGCCCGAAAATCGGGGTCGTTGCTGGCCTTCCACGTTTTCGTGGCCTGCCACGACACCTCACCGGCCTTCAAGATCTGCCGGACGGTTTCACGGCTGAGGTCGGCAATCTTGTTGCCCCGCAGTACTTCCACCAGTTTCGACAGACTCCACGTCGAGAACGGCCAGCCGAGGTCACGGGGGCAGCACTGGGCGATCTGACAGATCCGATCACGTGTCGCTTGATCGGTCTTCGCCGGTCTGCCCCCGCTCCATTTTGGGTCCAGAGCGTCCAGGCCCTTCTCGTTGAAATCGTGGATTACTTGCCGCACATATGATTCCGACACTTGCATCAGCTTCGCGATCATCCCGACCGGCTGATGCTGCGCCGACGCCATCACCACCACCGCCCGCCGCATCCGCACCGGCACCTTGCTGCGCCGCGCGATCTGGGCCAGCTTGCGGCCTTCCTCGGGCGTCACCGCCCTGACGAACGCATCCGGCTTCCGAGCCACCAGCACCACCTCCACCGGCAGCATCACCGGTCGGCAGCCGATGATTAACCCGCCACCCCGGGTAGCGGATTACAGCATCAACCTTTCATCACGGGGCACTAGCGTCCTCTCTCGAGCTCGCACTGGCGGGGGCGGGCCCATGCTTAGCGAGAAGCTATGCGCTCCCGGTCGAGCGTCGCAGGTGTAGTGTTGACCAGGGCAACCTCTGATCGCAGGTTCGTGGCCCCAGTGTCTGGTTGCAGGACATAGGAAACACATGTCTCGGGTCATAGGAAACACCGGGCAAGGTCACCGACCATGTCGAAGGCCCGCCTGGTCATCACCGCCGTCGTCGTCGAAGGCCGCAGCCAAGCCGACGTCGCCCGCGCCTACGGCGTCTCACCGAGCTGGGTCAGCACACTGGTCACCCGCTACCGAACCGAAGGCGACACCGCCCTCGAACCCCGCTCCAGACGCCCCCACACCAGCCCCAACGCCACCGGACCACAGGTCGTGGACCTGATCGTGAGCCTGCGCCACGACCTGACCGGACAAGGCATGGACGCGGGCCCTCACACCATCGCCTGGCACCTACGCCACCACCACAACGTCACCGTGTCCCCGGCCACGATCTCCCGCCACCTGACCCGCAACGGCCTGATACGACCCGAGCCGCGGAAAAGACCGAAATCCTCCTACATCCGATTCCAGGCCGAA
>NZ_JBFAHR010000030.1:0-29874 GCF_040654275.1 Nocardia sp. NPDC050717 | reverse complement strand
TCAGGCACCGTTTCTCGCTCCTGCGTCGCTTGCGAAACGGTGCCTGATCGACGGGACGGGCCGCGACCGCCGCTGCGCGGCGGACCCTCCTCGAGGTCGGGTCGGGCGGCTGATTGTTTCGAGGGCTCGCTGTCGTGTGTGGTCGGTACCCTTGGCTGTAGCGGCCGCGGAGGTCGGCCTGAGCGGAGGCGATGTCGGTGAGCGGTGGGGTAGGGGCGTCGTTCGATCCGGATCGGATCGCGGGGCTGCGCGGACAGACCGGCGCGCAGCCGCCCGCGCGGCGGGGCCTGGTCACGGCGTGGACGCGCGCGGCCGTGGTGATCGTCGGATTCGTCGGGTCGCTGTACGTGATCGAGGGTGTGGACGCGGTGCTCTCGGCCGACCGGCCCGCGGGCGCGGCGGGGCAGCTCGACGCGGGCGGCATCGAACCGCGCGAGGTCGACGGGCTCGACGGCATCCTGTGGGCGCCGCTGCTGCACGGCGGCTGGGACCACCTGCTCGCCAACACCCTGCCCCTGCTGGTGCTCGGGTTCCTGGTGCTGCTGTCCGGGATCGGGCGCGGCATCGCGGCCACCGCGATCGTGTGGGTGGTCGCCGGGGTCGGCACCTGGCTGACCGGCTCCGCGGGCAGCGTGCACGTCGGCGCGTCCTCGCTGGTGTTCGGCTGGCTGACGTATCTGATCTGCCGGGGCTGGTTCGCCCGCAATGTGGGGCAGATCGTGCTCGGCGTGGTGATCTTCCTGTTCTACGGCTCGATGCTGTGGGGCGTGCTGCCCAGCGATCCCCTAATTTCTTGGCAGGGACATCTTTTCGGGGCGGTGGGTGGAGTCCTGGCGGGCTGGGTACTCTCTGGTGATGAACGTCGACGCCGCCGTGGAGCATCGGTCGGCCGCGCAGTACCAACGCGGTAGCCGGGGGTCCGGTCTGGAATATGGGGGGGATCCTGCATTGAGCACCAGCACGTCGTGGCAGCATGGGGGCATGCGCCTTACCGTCCTCGGGTGCTCGGGCAGCGTGTCCGGCCCGGACTCCCCAGCGTCGGGGTACCTGCTGACCGGTCCTGACATGAGGCCGACCGTCATCGACTTCGGTCCCGGCGTGTTCGGCGCGCTCCAGAAGCACATGAACCCGGGTGACGTCGACATCTTCCTCACCCACCTGCACGCGGACCACTGCCTCGACCTGCCCGCGCTGCTGGTCTGGCGCCGCTACCACCCGAACCCGCCGCAGGGCAGGGCGCTGGTGCGCGGCCCCTCCGACGCCGCGCTGCGCATCGGCAACGCCTCCGCCGAGATCGGCGGCGAGACCGACGACTGGTCCGACGTGATCGACTCGCAGGCCTGGGCCGAGAACGTCCCGGTGCCGTTCGGTCCCGGCCACACGGTCGAAGCCCGCCGCATGTACCACCCGCCGGAGTCCTACGGCCTGCGGATCACCGCCGCCGACGGCCGCGTCTTCGTCTACACCGGCGACACCGCGATGTGCGATGCCGTCGTCGAGCTGGCCCAGGGCGCCGATGTGCTCATGTCCGAGGCCTCCTGGACCCACGACCCGGCGAATCGTCCTCCCGGCATTCACCTTTCGGGCACCGAGGCGGGCGAGATCGCGACCCGGGCCGGCGCGAAGGAACTGCTGCTCACTCACATTCCGCCGTGGACGTCGCGCGAGGACGTCATCGCCGAGGCCAAGGCGGCCTTCGCCGGTCCCGTCCACGCGGTGGCACCGGGCGAAACCTTCGACCTCTAGCCCCCGCCCGCCCCGGATCGCCGTCGGCCAATACACTCAGGCTCGTGTCGAGACGAGCCGATGGCAGGGCGGATGACGAACTCCGCGAGGTAAGGATCACCCGTGGCTTCACCACGCATCCGGCGGGATCGGTGCTGGTGGAGTTCGGCCAGACCAGGGTGATGTGCACGGCCAGCGTCACCGAGGGTGTGCCGCCGTGGCGCCGGGATTCCGGACTGGGCTGGCTCACCGCGGAATACGCGATGCTGCCCGCCGCGACCCACACCCGCAGCGGACGCGAGTCGGTGAAGGGCAAGGTCGGTGGCCGCACCCAGGAGATCAGCAGGCTGATCGGCCGCTCGCTGCGCGCCTGCATCGACCTGGCCGCGCTCGGCGAGAACACCATCGCCCTCGACTGCGACGTGCTGCAGGCCGACGGCGGCACCCGTACCGCCGCCATCACCGGCGCCTACGTGGCGCTCTCCGACGCGGTCACCTATCTGGCCGCGGCGGGCAAACTGGCCGACCCGCAGCCGATTTCGTGCATGATCGCCGCGGTGAGCGTCGGCGTCGTCGACGGCAGGGTGCGGCTGGACCTGCCCTACGAGGAGGACTCGCGCGCCGAGGTCGACATGAACGTGGTCGCCACCGACACCGGCACCCTGGTCGAGATCCAGGGCACCGGCGAGGGCGCGACGTTCCCGCGCTCGACCCTGGACAAGCTGCTCGATTCCGCACTGGCAGGCTGCGAGCAGCTGTTCGCGGTCCAGAAGGAAGCGCTGGCACTGCCGTATCCGGGCGTGCTGCCCGAGCCCGCGGGGAAGAAGTAGCCCGTGGCCGTGCGTGTGCTGGTCGCGAGCCGAAACGCCAAGAAGCTGAAGGAACTGCGCCGCATCCTCGACGAGGCGGGCGTGGCCGGGATCGAACTGGTGAGCCTGGCCGATGTGCCGCCCTACGAGGAGGCCCCCGAAACCGGCGCCACCTTCGAGGAGAACGCGATCGCCAAGGCCCGTGACGGCGCCGTCGCCACCGGATTGCCCTGTGTGGCAGATGATTCCGGGATCGAAGTGGACGCGCTCAACGGGATGCCCGGCGTGCTGTCGGCCCGCTGGTCCGGTCGCCACGGCGACGACCAGGCCAACAACGCCCTGCTGCTCGGCCAGCTCGGCGACGTCCCCGACGAGCGGCGCGGCGCGGCGTTCGTCTCCACCTGCGCCCTCGTGCTGCCCGACGGCACCACCACCGTGGTCCGTGGTGAGTGGCGCGGCAGGATCGCGCGCGAGCCGTCCGGTGACGGTGGCTTCGGCTACGACCCGCTGTTCTGGCCCGAGGGCGGTACCGGCAGTGCGGCCGAGCTCACCCCCGCCGAGAAGGACGCCGTCTCGCATCGCGGCCGCGCCCTAATCCAGCTGCTCCCCGCACTGTCGGCCCTGGCCTGAGCCGCGCTCGAGCAGCACAGGCGAGGGCGGCGGGAGCCGCTCGACTGAACGCCGACGCGAGCGCTCGTCGTCAGCCGAAACGACGATCGCCGCCGTCCCGGGTCGTTCGGGCGGCGGCGATCGGCGTAGGTGGGGTCAGAGGTTGTACTGCTCTTTGACCTCTTTGGCGTTGCGATGCTCGACGAAGAACGACAGCAGCGGGATGGTGCCCGCGATCAGGGTGCCGACGGTGCGGCCGATCGGCCAGCGCACCTTGACCGCGAGGTCGGCCGTGACGAGCAGGTAGGCGAAGTACACCCAGCCGTGCACGACCGCGATCCAGCTCGGGGTGTCGACGCCGAAGCCGTACTTGGCGATCATCTCGATGGTGAGCAGCAGCAGCCACAGGCCGGTGACCCACGCCAGCACCCGGTAGCGCTGCAGCGCCGGGCGGATCTTGGCGGCGCCCGCCGCGGGCGCCCGATCCTGGTCGAGCGACGGTGCGGTGGTGTCTTTGTCGGTGGTCACCCGGCGTTCCTCTCCGTGGCGCGCGACCCGGCCGAGCGGACCTGCGCGTCGATGTCGTTGGCGTGCAGACTCGCCAGGTATGCGTTGTAGGCGACCGTCTCGGGGTCGTCGGTGGGCGCGGCCTTCGGGCGTTCGGGCAGGATCCCGGCGGGGATCTCGCGCGGCGCTTCCGGCCGGGCCCGGTCCGGTGCGGTCGCAGGCTCCTCGGCCTCGCGCTCGAGCCGCACGAACCGGACGTAGGCGAAGACCGCGAACGCGGCGAACAGCGGCCACTGCAGCGCGTAGCCGAGATTCTGTCCGGTGCCCGACGCCGATTCGAACCGTTCCCACTGCCACCAGGCCAGCGCGAGGCAGCCCGCGGCGACGACAACGACCAGCGCGATCAGGGCCGGCTTGTTGTGCGCGGGGCGTTCGGGTGAAGCGGACACGCGCTCCACGGTACCCGCCTACTACAGGCGGCGTAGGAGCAGGTCGCGGGGTCAGAACTTGTAGGTGATCCCCGTCATCCGCTCGGATTCGGTCCACAGCCTGCGCAGCAGCTGCGGATCGCGCGAGATGCCGCTCGACGGGCACGCCTCGACCGGACCCTGCGACTGCATCCACCGGTTCGGACCCCAGTAGACGGTCGGGTCGGCGTCGGGTTCGGTCGCGGCGAACAGGGTGGAGTGCGCGGCCTTGGCCGGCGGATGGCCGATGAGCTTGATGAACGGCTTGCTGACCCGGTCGAGCGGGGTCTCGGTGCGGGCGAACAGGTCGGTCGCGGAGACGCCGGGGTGCACGGCGTAGGACTTCGTCGTCGAGCCCGCCTCGGTGAGCCTGCGCTGGAGTTCGCGCCCGAACATGAGGTTGGCCAGTTTGGCCTGGGCGTAGGCAAGGTTGCGCTGGTAGCGGCGGTTCTCGTAGTTGAGGTCGTCGATCCACAGCTTGGGGGTCTGCTTGTGGGCGATGCTGGCCAGGGTGACCACCCGATCGGTGATCTTGTCCAGCAGCAGGCCGGTGAGGGCGAAGTGGCCGAGGTGGTTGACGCCGAACTGGGTCTCGAACCCGTCGGCGGTGCGGGAGAACGGGATGTTCATCAGGCCCGCGTTGTTGATCAGCACGTCGAACTCGCCCTGCTGCTCGGCGAACGCGCGCACGGAAGCCAGGTCGGCCAGGTCGAGGGCGGCCACGCGGACGTCGCCGGGGATGGCGTCGGCGATCGGCTGGGCCTTGGCCGCGTTGCGGCAGGCCATGATCACGGTGGCACCCTTGCCTGCCAGCACCCTGGTGGTTTCGGCACCGAGGCCGCCGTTGGCCCCGGTGATCACGAACGTGCGCCCGGTCTGGTCCGCGATGTCAGTTGGTTTCCATGCCATGGCCCGGATCTTACTCTTCGGTAAGATCGGCGCATAGGGTTCAGTCGAGCAGCCCCGCCAGCGTACGGGCGCAGGCGGGCCTTCGGAGCTTGGTCATCGCCTTCGCCTCGATCTGGCGGGCCCGCTCCCGGGAGACGCCGAGTTCGGATCCCACCTCCTCCAGCGTGCGGCCCTCGCCGCGATCCAGGCCGTAGCGCAGCCGGATCACCGCCGACTCGCGCTCGGTGAGCCCGGCCAGCGCGGCGGCGAGATGACCGGGGATCATCCGCCGCGCGACCACCTCGGCGGGCGCGGGCGCGGCATCGGGGAGCAGGGCGCCGAGTTCGGTGTCCTCGCCGACGGGCGCGTGCAGCGACACCGGCTCGGCCTCGTACCGCAGCATCGCCTCGACCTGGGCGACGGTGAGCTCGGCGGCCGCGGCCAGCTCCTCGACGGTGACCGAGCGGCCCAGCTGATGGGTGAGCTCGCGCCGCACCCGGGTCACCCGGTGCAGCACGTCGGCCACGTTCGAGGGCAGCCGGATCGTCCTACCCTGATCGGTCAGCGCGCGACCGATCGACTGGCGGATCCAGTAGGTGGCGTAGGTCGAGAGCTTGAGCCCGCGCCGGTGGTCGAACTTCTCCACCGCGCGCATCAGGCCGAGCGTGCCCTCCTGGATCAGATCCAGCAGCGACATCCCCGTATTCGTGGGGAACCGGCGCGCGATCGAGACGACAAGGCGCAGGTTCGCGCGCACCATCTGGTCCTTGGCCCGCAGCCCGTCGATCTCGGTGCGGCGCAGCAGCTCTCGCTGGGCGGCGCTCGGTTCGACGCCGGCCGCGGCGTTCTCGGCCAGTTCGGCGCGTGCCGCGATGCCCGCGGCGACGCGGACGGCGAGCGCGTGCTCCTCGGCGGGGGTGAGCAGGGGAGTGCGGGCGATGGCGGTCAGGTAGTCGCGGACGGGATCGGTGGTGACAGGCAAGAGAACTCCCAGGCAGCGGCGGGTTCGGGGGAGAGGGGTGGGGGCGATGCATCGCCCCCACCCTGGCGGCATCAGCGGCCGGGAATCCGTAGCGGCTTGCGCACGGTCGTCGACCTGGTCTGCGCTCCGCGGATGGCCGAGCCTGCGCCGCGACGCCGGGACACCGGGTAGCTCGCGCGGTCGGGCGTGCCGGTGCGGCGCGGGCTCGGCGGAGTGTCGGACGCGGTCAGGATCGCGCGGACCGTGTCGTCGAGGGTTGGTCGCATCGTCGTGTATCGGGCCATATCGGCTGCTCCTTCGTCGGTGGTGCGGATGAGTCGGGGTCGGGCGGCGATATCGGGTCCGTGCGGCATGCGCTGTCTCCTTCGATCGGTGTCGCGCTCGGCGACGAACACAAACTTAGAACCGACCTAAAAATATGTCAAGCATAAATTTATGACGACTTCAGCTATGGTGATGGCATGACCACGCAGCAGGGCCTCCGAGCCAGGAAGAAACAGCAGACCAGGGAGCAGATCTCGCACCGGGCGACCGAGCTGTTCCTGGCCCGCGGCTTCGACCGGGTGACCATCGCCGACGTCGCCGCGGCCGCCGAGGTGGCCAAGATGACCGTCACCAACTACTTCCCGCGCAAGGAGGACCTCGCCCTCGACCTGGGCGAGGTCTACGCCGGACAACTCGCCGCGGTCGTGCGCGATCGCGCGCCGGGCGAATCCGCGCTGGCCGCCCTGCGCCGCGCCTACCTCGCGGCGGTGGCGGCGCAGGACCCGGTGATCGGATTCAGCGGCAGGCCGTTCGCGAAGATGATCACCGACAGTCCCGCGCTGGTGGCGCGCCTGCGCGAGTTCAACGAGGACCGCGAGACCGCGCTGGCCCGCGCGCTGGCCGAGGACACCGGCGCCGCGCCGGGGGACATCACGCCGCGGGTGGCCGCGGCCCAGCTCGCCGGCGTGCACCGGGTGCTGTTCGAGGAGATCCTGCGCCGCACCCTGGCCGACGAGCCCAACGACGAGATCGCCACGGCCATGGCCGAATACGCGCGCGTCGCCTTCGACAGGCTCGAACCGGGGCTCGCCGGGTACGCCGTGCGCTGAGGATCGTTGACGATTTGCTGCCGTGTCACTGAAGTCCCTGCCGCGGCGGGAAAGCCCATACTGGGGCCATGCCGGATGGTGTCGCTGTAGACGAACCCGTCGCGCCGATGAGCAAGGCCAAGATCAACGTCATCTTCGCGACGGTCGTGCTCGGCATGCTCATGGCCGCCCTCGACCAGACCATCGTCTCGGCCGCGCTGCCCTCGATCGTGGCCGATCTCGGCAGCGCGGGACACATGGCCTGGGTGGTGACCGCCTACCTGCTCGCCGAGGCGGTCGCGACCGTGCTCGCGGGCAAACTCGGTGACCTGTTCGGCCGCAAACTGCTCTTCCAGGTGAGCGGCCTGATCTTCATCGTTGGTTCGGCGCTGGCCGGGCTCGCGCCGGGCATGGCCGTGCTGATCCTGGCCAGGGGCATCCAGGGCGTCGGCGCCGGTGGGCTGATGGTCACCTCGATGGCGCTGATCGCCGACACCATTCCGCTGCGTGAGCGCGGCAAGTATCAGGGCGCGCTCGGCGCGGTCTTCGGCATCACCACCGTCGTCGGTCCGACCCTGGGCGGGCTGTTCACCGATCACGCGAGCTGGCGCTGGTGCTTCTATGTCAACGTGCCGCTGGCGATCCTGATGATCGCGATGGCCGCGCGGACTCTGCCGCGGCTGCGCTCGGTCGTGCGGCCGGTGATCGACTACCTCGGGATCGGGCTCGTCGCGCTCGGCGTCTCGGCGCTGATCCTCGGGCTCGAATTCGGCGGCAACGAGTATCCGTGGGGCTCCTGGCAGATCATCGGGCTGTTCGTGCTGGCGGTGGCGTTGCTGATCGGCTTCGTGCTGGTGGAGAACCGGGCGGTGGCGCCGATGCTGCCGATGCGGCTGTTCCGCAGCCGGGTGTTCACGGTGTCCTCGGTGCTCAGCTTCATCGTCGGCTTCGCCATGCTCGGCTCGATGACCTATCTGCCCGCCTACCTGCAGTACGTCGACGGCGCGACGGCCACGGTGTCGGGCGTGCGCACCTTGCCGCTGGTCGTCGGCCTGTTCATCACCTCGGTCTTCTCCGGGCAGGTGGTCGGGCGGACCGGGCGCTACCGCTATTTCCCGATCGTCGGCATGGCGGTGATGGCGCTCGGCTTGGCCCTGATGTCGACGATGGGCCGCGAAACCAGCGTGTGGCTGGAATCGCTGTACATGCTGATCCTGGGCGCGGGCCTGGGCCTGTCCATGCAGGTGCTCACCATCGTCGTGCAGAACACGGTGCCCTACGCCGACCTCGGCACCGCCACCTCGGGCGTGACCTTCTTCCGCACCCTCGGTAGCGCCTTCGGCACCGCGGTGTTCGGCACCCTCTACACCAACAAGAGCGGGCCCGCGCTCACCGAGGCGCTGCGGCAGTCACCCGGCGTCCCGCCCGAGGCGGCGGCGAATCCGCAGGTCCTGCGCGAACTGCCGATCGAGCGGGCCGCGCCGATCATCGACGCCTACGCCGACTCGATCAACTACGTCTTCCGCTGGGTGATCCCGGTGGCGCTGATCGGGTTCGTCGTCGCCTGGTTCCTGCCGCAGGTACGGCTGCGCGACAGCGCCAGGCACGGCGCGGGCGACATCGGCGAGGGCTTCTCGATGCCCGACTCCGACGACCGGGTGGTGCAGCTGGAACGGGCGGTCGCGGCGACCGTGCGCAAGGCGCGGGCCCAGAAACCGATCATCCCGGAACTGATCTCCGCGGCGGGCAGCAGGCTGAGCCCCGACACCGCGTGGGCGCTGGCGCAGGTCTACCTCTACGGCAAGCAGGGGCAACCGGCCACGGTGTACGCCATCGCGTTCCGCCACCGGCTGCCGGTGGAGGTGCTCTCGCCGGTCTTCCGGCGCGCGGTCGACGACGGTCTGCTGCGCGACGCAACGGGCACCCTGTCGCTGACCGAGCACGGCGACACCGAGGTCGAGCTGCTGCGCACCGGCTGGCGCCGCTGGCTCGGCGACCGTCTCGACGACTGGAACTACCAGGACCCCGCCGACCGCGCGCTGCTCGACGAGGCCCTGTCGAACATCGCGGGCAAGCTGCTCGAACAAGGCGCCGACGCCGAGCCGGTGAAGGTCTGACCTTGTCAGCCGAATACTCGTAGACGTATATTCGTAGACGAGTAAGGAGGCGGTCATGGCCACGAAGCGCAAGGTGAACAACCTGCTGGCGCTCGCCGTGCTGTCGGTGATCGTGCAGCGGCCGATGCACCGGTACGAGATCGCCGCCACCCTGCGCGCCCACGGCAAAGACAAGGACATGGACATCAAGTGGGGTTCGCTCTACACGGTGGTCCAGAACATGGCGAAGGCCGGATTCCTCGAGGTCGTCGGCAGTGAACGCGACGGCGCCAGGCCGGAACGGGTGATCTACCGGATCACCGACGCGGGCCGCGCCGAGATGGCCGACTGGACCAGGGAACTGATCGCTGCGCCCGAACCCGAGGCCCGCCGGTTCATCGCAGGCCTGTCCGTGCTGGCCGTCCTCCCGCCCGACGAGGTGATCGAACTGCTCGGTGACCGGATCGCCGCGCTCGACCAGATCATCGCGCGCACGAGCGCCGACCTCGCCGCATTGACCGGCACGCTGCCCCGGCTGTTCGTCATCGAATCCGAGTACGGGCTGGCGATGCTGGAGGCCGAAGCGGCATGGACGCGCGCCCTGCGCGAGGAACTGCGCGACGGCACGTTCGACGGACTCGACCGCTGGCAGCAGTGGCATGCCGAGGGCATGCCCGCCGCGCGGATCGCCGAGCTCGGCGAAAGGGGGAACGACTAGCTCCCGCACTCAGAAAACCCGGACCCGGTGGTGTGCGGCAACACCCCACCGAGCCCGGGAACCGTCCCGACACCCGCAGTACGCACGCGCACCCGGCCTCGAGGCTGGCAACCACAGGATAGCTGGGTGACGCGCAGATCAGATCTGGAGATCACCCATGTCCACCACTCGTTCCGCACTCGTCATCGGCGGCGGCATCGCCGGACCCGTCGTCGCCACCGCCCTGCGCGCAGCGGGCATCGATGCCCCGGTGTACGAGGCCTATTCGGGCCCTTCCGAGGGCATCGGCTCCGGGCTCGCGCTCGCCCCCAACGGCATCGCCGCGCTCGACCTGCTCGGCGCAGGTGACGCGGTGCGCGCCATCGCGCTCCCCGTCGCCGGGTCGCGACTGTCCGTCGGCGGCCGCGAGCACATCCTGCCGGTCCTGGCCGATCAACCGCCGCTGCAGGTCGTCGATCGCGGGGAGTTGCACCGCGTGCTGCACGATCACGCGGTCGCGGCCGGAGTGCCGTTCACCTACGACAAACGGCTGGTCCGGGTCGACGAGCACGCCGACGGCATCACCGCCCACTTCACCGACGGCACCACCGCGACCGCCGACATCCTGATCGGCGCCGACGGCATCCGGTCCACCGTGCGCGGACTCATCGACCCGGCCGCGCCCGGCCCCGGCTACACCGGCATGCTCGGATTCGGCGCGCGCGTCGAGTACGACCTCGACCTGCCCGACGACACCATGGTGTTCGCGTTCGGCGCCAAGGCCTACTACCTGTACTGGAAGGCGGCCGACGGGCACGTCACCTGGGGCGCGAATCTGCCGAGCAAGCAGTATCTGTCGTTGACCGAGGCCCGCGCGGTCCCGGCCGAGCAGTGGCTGCGGATCCTGCGCGAGACCTACGCGCCCGACACCCCCGGCGGCGAATTCGCGCGCCGCACCACGGCCGAGAACCTGGAGATCACCGGGGCGCTGCACATCATGCCGCCGGTGCCGCACTGGTACCGCGACCGGATGGTGCTGGTCGGTGACGCGGTGCACGCGCCGTCCAACAGTTCAGGGCAGGGCGCCTCGCTGGCGATCGAGAGCGCGGTCCAGCTGGCCCGCTGTCTGCGCGACATCGATGCGCCCACCGAGGCGTTCGCGGCCTACGAACAGTTGCGCCGGTCCCGGGTGGAGGGCATCACCGCCCGCGCCGCCAAGATCAACCACAGCAAGACGCCCGGCCCGTTCGCCCGGAAGGTGATGAACGCGATGATGCCGCTGATGGTGCGGACGGTGATGAACCCGGAGAAGACGATGGGTGGCGAACGCCGCTACCGCATCGACTGGGACGCCCCGGTACAGCGGGAACTGCGCACCGCGGAGCGCGGATCGAGGCGGTGACAGCCGTCTTCCACGGCACGGTGAGCTAGCGCTGCCCGGACGTGGCGACCGGCGCGTCGATCGGGCCGGTCGGGGCGAAGTGTTCGCGGTACACCCAGGCGAAGACGGTGACGCACAGGGTGAGCCAGGCCAGGCCGAAGATCCAGCCCGCCAGCACATCGGTGGACCAGTGCACCCCCAGGTAGATCCGGGACAGGCCCACCGCGATAGGGAACAGCACCGCGAACACGGTGGCTGCCACGCGCAGCCACCGGCGGCGCAGGCCGGGGATCACGGTCAGCGCGACGATGCCCACCACCACGGTGGTGCCGAGCGTGTGGCCGGACGGATACGACAGGCTCGGCTCGGCCACCAGCCGGGACACCTCCGGCGGCCGGTGCCTGCCGACGAGCCGCTTGATCACCACCACGAGCACGCCGGCGCCCGCGGAGGTGAGCGCGACGAGCGCCACCGTCGCCCAGTCCCGGCGCGCGGCGAACCACGCGACGGTGAGCGTGGCGAGGATCGTCATCGACAGGGTGTCGCCCAGATCGGTGACGAACCGGGCGATCGAGGTGAGCGGCTCGCCGCGATGGGCGATCATCCAGTCGAGCACTCTCGGATCGATCCGGATGATCCCGGCGTCGTTGTTGACCTGCCAGGTGAGCACGCCGACGAGCGTCAGGGCGACGGCCAGCAGCGTCGCGGCCAGCGGCAGCCTGCGGCCCAGCGTCGACCACGCGAGCTCACAGGTGGGGGGTCGGAAAGAGGCAATCGGCATAACTACCAGATTGCCAGGCGCGGCGTCAGGCCTCGAAGACCACGGTGTTTCCGGCCACATCGCGGGTGCCGGCGATCTTCTTGATCGCCTTCACCAGGTCGGCGACGCTGTCCCACACCCGCGGCGGCTCACCCTCGATGTTGCCGATGGTGTACCAGGTGTCGGTGCCGCGATAGCGGACGAGACCGTGGCCCGCGTCGTCGAGCATGACGTCGAGCTCGCCGGACACCGTCCCTTCCTCTTCGGTCATGACGGCGCTCTCGGCGGTGATCTCGATCGTCTCGCTTATTTGAACTCTCCTCGGCGGAGGCAGTCGTCGACTGCGGTGCGCAACGCGGTGTGCTCGGCGGTATCAACGGTCAGGGCGTACTTTATCTTGACCTTCACGTAATGCTCGACATAGGCGCACCGGAATTCGCCCGGCGGCAGGTAGTTCGCGGGGTCCTGGTCGCCCTTGGAGCGGTTGGCCGACGGGTCGGCGGCGACCAGGTTCATCGAGTCGTTCGCGATGCGCCTGCGGGTGTCCTCGTCGCGGTCGGCGGCGCCGGAGCGCCAGGCCTCGGCGAGCGCGACGATGTGTTCGGCGTCGACCTTGGACGGGTCGGTCATGAACTTGTACGGGCCGAGCTGCCCGGTCTTCTTGTCGATGAACCCGTAGTGGTCCTGCCAGCCCGCGCCCGAAGGCACCTTCAGCTCACAGGTTTTCGCGTCGAGGGTGACCCCGCCGGTGGCATCGCGCAGCATCATCACCTCGCGGCTGGTGCACTTGGCGTACTGGGCCAGCTCGCCGGTGAAGCCGTGCTCGGGCTTGTTGGTGTCCCAGTGCGGGAACTGTTCGCGCGTGTAGCCCGTCATCGGGCCTTCCTTCGCGACGACGAGCTTGCCGATCAGGTCGCCGATCTCCTTGCCCGAGACCGTCGCAGCGGTCGCCGACCCCGGCCCCGGCGCGGTGGGACTCACCTTGTCCAGCAACGAATTCGCGACGGTGAGCACGACGGCGAGCAGCACCGCGCCTGCCAGCGCCAACAGCGCCCGGCCCAGAGGAGAGCCACCGATCGAGGACCACTTCATGCCCGTACCACCCACACGCTTCGTCGAAAATGAACCGGCACAACCTAACGGCCGCGCGCGGCGTCGTATCCGATTGTCGGCTATGACCTTCGGCACAGGACAGCGCAAAGGAATTGCGGCTCAATAGCGTTCACCTATCGACGGAGGTGACCTGCTGGAACACGGCGTAAACCCGGAGTGACCGACATCACATCGCGGGTGGGAGTCAGTCGGGCAGGGTACCGGTCTCCGGCGGGATTCCGGTGTCCAGGAAGCGGATCAGCCGGGCGACGCGGGCGGCGTGGTCGACGCAGCGCTGGAATTGACTGCCCAGCAAGGCCAGATCGATCGCCGCGCCGGTGTCGACGCCGGTCTCGGTGGTCGAGAGCATCGTGCGCAGCTCGCGGCACCGCTGCTCCATGGCCGCCGCCGCGGTGCCGTCGTCGGCGACGAATCGGCCGGTCGCCACCGAAGCGCCGACGCGCGCAACGCATTCGGCGGTGAGGGTGCCCATCGCCACCAGCTGGTCGACGACCGGCTCCGGCGCGACCGCGCGCGGATGCGCCCGATACACGTACTGACCGGCGGTTTCGGTGCGCCGTCCGATGCGTGAGAGTTCCCCGGCGATCTGGATCGCGGTCACCACGTGGCGTAGGTCGCGCGCGACCGGCGCCTGCAGGGCCAGCAGCGCCATCGTGCGATTCTCGCAGGCCGCGAACATCTCCTGGAGCTGTTCGTCGAGCGCGAAGACCTCGTAGGCCGCGGTGAGGTCGGCGCCGGCGAGAGCCTCGGTGACCCGCTGTGTCGAATCGTGGGCGAGGCGCGACATCAGGGTGAGATCGTTGGACAGGGCAACGAGCTCGAGGGTGAACTGGGTCCGCACGCGCTGAATTGTTCCCCATCGGGGCGATCCGGGGAATCCATCCGGTGATCTTCGCGGCCGCGTAGCGGGGTGCACTCGCGCGCAGCTGGGACGATGGAGATCATGATTGCCGCGCTGAGGACCAGATGGACCCTGTACATCCCGATATTCGCCGCCCTCGTGCTCGCCGCGACCTGGGGGCGGGACATACCGGGCGTCGTGGTGGTGCTGGTCGACATCGCGCTCATCGGTGCGGTGCTGGCCGCGGTCTTCCACGCGGAAGTGGTCGCGCACCGGGTCGGTGAACCGTTCGGCGCGCTGGTGCTCGCCGTGGCCGTCACCGTGATCGAAGTGGCACTGATCGTGACGATGATGATCTCCGGAGGCGACAAGGCGGCGTCACTGGCCCGTGACACCGTCTTCGCCGCGGTGATGATCACCTGTAACGGCATCTTCGGTCTGGTACTGCTGGTCGGCGCGCTGCGCAGGCGGGTCGCGGTCTTCAACTCCGAGGGCACCGGCGCCGCGCTGGCCACCGTCGCGACCCTGGCGACGCTGAGCCTGGTGCTGCCGACCTTCACCACCAGCAAGCCGGGCCCGGAGTTCTCGCCCGCGCAGCTGGCCTTCGCCGCGGTCGCCTCGCTGGCCCTGTACCTGCTGTTCGTGATGGTGCAGACGGTGCGCCACCCCGACGATTTCCTCCCGGTGGAGGAGGCGGGGGCCGTCGACGACGCCGGTACCGGCCACGACACCACGCCGTCCAACCGGACCGCGGTGATCAGCTTGGGTCTGCTGTTACTGGCGCTGGTCTGCGTGGTCGGCCTGGCGAAGGTGGTCTCGCCCGCGCTGGAGCGGGGTGTGGCCGCGGCCGGTCTGCCGCCCTCGGCGGTCGGCGTGGCGATCGCCATGCTCGTGCTGCTGCCGGAGACGCTGGCCGCGTTCAATTCCGCGCGCCGCAATCAGGTGCAGATCGGGCTGAACCTGGCCCTCGGCTCGGCCATGGCCAGTATCGGACTCACGATTCCGGTGATCGCGCTGGCGACCATGTGGCTGAGCGGTCCGCTGGTGCTCGGTCTCGGCGCCACGCAGATGGTGCTGCTCGCGCTGACCGTCGTGGTCGGCACGCTGACCATCGTGCCCGGCCGCGCCACCCTGCTGCAGGGTGGCGTTCACCTGGCGTTGTTCGCGGCTTTCGTGTTCCTGGCCGCAAGCCCGTAGCTGGAGTGTTGCGGATCACATGGGGTGGTGTCCTGTCATGGAAACCGCGGAAAAGCGACGAGGGTCACTACCCCGAAATTTTGTTGTGACGCAGAGTACCGGTTAGCTTGCTGGAGTTGGCACCGACGCCGAA
Source organism: Nocardia sp. NPDC050717 (assembly GCF_040654275.1). Lineage (NCBI taxonomy): Bacteria > Bacillati > Actinomycetota > Actinomycetes > Mycobacteriales > Nocardiaceae > Nocardia > Nocardia sp. NPDC050717. The sequence continues at coordinate 14,596 of NZ_JBFAHR010000030.1, read as the reverse complement.
GCCAGAGAGTGCGGTATGAAAATCACCATTTCCCGCGCTTCGCGAGCGGGCCGGGGGCATCGCTGATGTCCACCGATCTGCGTTCCGCGAAGCCGGATTCCGCCACCCAGATCGTCCGCAAGAACTTCACCGACACGGTCGTGTCGTCGTTGCGGACGTTCGGGCGGGCCGTCGACCTCGCGAAGGAATCGGTCACCGGATCGGTCACCGATGTCGCGCGCGGCCACTTCCAGTGGCGCGAGACCCTGTTCCAGGCCTGGCGCCTGATCACGGTCACCGCGATCCCCGCGATCCTGATGGCCATCCCGTTCGGCGTGATCGTCTCGCTGCAGGTGGGCAATCTGATCCACAGCCTCGGCGCGGACTCGATGCTCGGCGCCACCGGTGGTCTCGGCGTCATCAAGCAGGGCGCGCCCATCGCCACCGGGTTCCTGCTCGGCGGCGCCGGCGCGGCGGCGATCGCGGCCGACCTGGGCGCGCGCACCATCCGCGAGGAGATCGACGCGCTCAACACCATGGGCATCAGCCCGGTGCACCGGCTGGTGATCCCGCGCATGGCGGCCATGCTGATCGTCGCCCCGATGCTCAATGTGCTCATCATCTTCGTCGGCGTGATCGCCGGCTACGCGGTCGCCGTCGGCGGTCAGGGCGTGACACCGGGCAGCTACTGGTCGACCTTCGGTTCCTTCGCCACCGTCGGCGACGTGTGGGTCTCGCTGCTCAAGGCGCTGATCTTCGGTTTCGTCGTCGTCGTCATCGCCTGCCAGCGCGGGCTGGAAGCCAAGGGCGGGCCACGGGGTGTGGCCGACGCGGTGAACGCCGCCGTCGTGCTCTCGGTGGTCTCGATCGCCATCGTGAACCTGCTCGGCACCCAGATCAGCGCCATGTTCCTCCCGACGAAGCTGGCGTGATGGCTGCCTCCTCCTACCTCCCCACCTCACTGCACTGGCTGCGTGGTCCCGCGCGCCTGGGCAAACGCGTCGCCTCCGCGGGTGAATCCCTCGGCTTCATCGCCGTGTTCGTCTGGCAGGTGCTGTCCTCGGTGCCGCTGACGCTGCGCCGCTACCGCGACGAGACGTTGCGCGCGGTCACCGACATGACCTGGGGCCGTGGCTCGATCATCGTCGGCGGCGGCACCGTCCCGATGATGATCGTGCTCGGCCTGGTGATGGGCGCCTCGGTCGGCGTCGAATCCTTCGCCTCGCTCGACATGCTCGGCATGGGCCCGGTGACCGGTGTCATCTCCGCCTACGCCACTACCCGCGAGCTCGCCCCGATCGCGGCCGCCATCGGCTTCGCCGCCCAGGCGGGCTGCCGGATCACCGCCGAGATCGGCTCGATGCGCATCTCCGAGGAGATCGACGCGATCGAGGCGCTCGGCCTGCGTTCGGTGCCGTTCGTGGTGACCACCCGCGTCATCGCCGGTGCCATCGCCATCGTGCCGACCTTCCTGATCGCGCTGATCCTGTCCTACGGCGCCTGCCGCGGCCTGCTCACGATGGTCTACGGGCAGTCGGCCGGCGTGTACGACCACTACTTCTTCCAGTTCATCTCCGGCTTCGACATGATCGCGGCCGTCATCAAGGTCGCCGTGTTCGGCACGGTCGTGATCCTGGTGCACAGCTATTTCGGCTTCTTCGCCACCGGTGGACCCGAGGGCGTCGGTATCGCCTCCGGTCGCGCGGTGCGGGCCAGCTCGGTGGCCATCGTCGCCATCGACATGGTGCTGTCGATCGTGCTGTGGGGCTTCAACTCGGCGATCAGTTTTACGGGGTGAGCTAGTGCCTAACTACGGAATGCCCGGCGTCGCCGCCGATCGGCGCACCTCGCGGCTGACCGGCGCGATCATCCTCGGCATCATCGCCGTTGTCGTGCTCGGAACGGTCGCCTACCGCAACCTGAAGACCGAAGAGGGCCTGCGGATCGCGCTGCACACCGAACACCTCGGTGACGGCATCAGCGCGGGCAGCCAGGTCCGCATCGACGGCGTCACGGTCGGCGAGGTCGCCGAGGTGAGCCCCGGCGAGCGCGGCACCCAGCAGATCTCGTTGCTGCTCGACGCCGACCGGCTGCACGGCATCGACGACAGCCTCGCCGTCGACTACGCCCCGACCAACCTGTTCGGCATCGCCGAGATCGAACTGCGGCGCGGCACCGGCGGCAACCCGTTGCGCGCCGGCGCGGTGCTCGATCTGACCGGCGCCAACTCCGACCGGGTCTACGACGCGACGATGAGCGCGATTCTGCGCAGCCTGTCCCAGGTCGGCATGACGGTGACCAGCCCGCAGATGGCGACGGTCGTCTCCCAGCTGGCCGCCGACTTCAAGGCGTTCACCCCGCTGGTCCAGGCCCTGATCACGGTGGCCAAGACCATCGCCGACAACCAGGACGTCGCGCCATCGGAACTGTTCGGCAAGCTCGGTCCCGCCTTCGACGGCGGCGGCCAGTTCGCCGGCGCCACCATGCAGGTGATCGACCGGCTCAGCGAGATCAAGGTGACCCAGGTCGACAAGGAGCGCTACGACATCGGCGTCGGCGTGATCGGCGGCGCCATCCTGCCCGCCCTGACCACCACCCTGACCACGGCGGGCGGCCACTTCGCCGAGACCACCGACATGCTCGCGCCGATGCTGTACGCGCTGGCCCAGATGTCGCCCAACCCGCGTCAGACGGGCGCCGACCTGCAGGCGCTGCTGAACAACCTGCGCGGCGCCATGCCCGACGGCCCGAACGGTCCCGTTCTCAACCTCGACGTCGAGCTCAGCGGCGTGCCCGCGATCGCGGTGCCGCTGTTCGGAAAGGCCGGTGCGTGATGAAGGTCGGTGGCGTCGCGCTGCGACTCGGTGTGTTCGCGCTGGTCATGCTGGCCGTGCTCGGACTCGTCTTCACCCTGATCAAGCGCCCGGTCTCCGGTGACACCGAGGCGCACGACGCGCTGTTCACCGACGCGAACGGCCTCAAGGTCGGCAACGACGTGCGGATGTTCGGCGTGCAGGTCGGCAAGGTCGAGAAGATCAGCCTCGAGGGTGACAAGGCCAAGGTGCACCTCACGGTCAAGACCGACACCCCGATCTACGACAACAGCAAGCTGGCCATCCGCTACCAGAACCTCACCGGCCAGCGCTACATCGACCTGCAGCAGGCGCCGACCCCGGGCAACCGGATCGCGGCCGACGCCAGGATCGGCGCGAACATGACCGTGCCGTCCTTCGACGTGACCAGCCTGTTCAGCGGCCTCAAGCCGGTGCTGGCGACGCTGTCGCCGGAGGCGATCAACCAGTTCACCGCCAGCATGCTCGCCGTCATCGAGGGCGACGGCAGCGGCCTCGGTCCCGCGCTCACCGCGATCGACCAGCTCGCGAGCTACGCCGAGGACCGCCAGCAGGTGATCAACACCCTCATCCGCAACCTGTCGACGCTAGGCGACCGGCACGGCGGCCGCGTCGGCTACCTGCTGCCGCTGCTTGCCCGGCTCACCGACATCTTCGAGGCGATGCAGCGCAACATCGGCGGCGTCGCCCAGTTCGCGGCCACCGCGCCGTCGGTGCTCGCCCCGGTCGACCGGCTGCTCGCCTCGCTCGGCCTGGTCGAGGGCGGCAGCGCCGAGGTCGACGCGCTGATCCGCGGCCTGTTCCCGGATCCACAGGAAGCCGTCGACGTGTTCGGGCGCCTGCCCGGCCTGCTGGCCACCGTCGACTCCTCGCTCTCGCGCGATTTCGCCGACTTCACGCCGACCTGCAGCAACGGCGCCGCCGAGGTGCCCGCTCCGCTGCAGGTGCTGATCGCCGGACAGAAGGTGACGATATGCAACGCCTGAAGTTCTTCTCGGGCGACCGCCCGATCCTGGACGAGGCGAGCAAGCGCGCCCGCGAACTGCGGATGGGCATCATCGGCCTCGGCCTGGTCGTCCTGTTCATCATCGGCGCCGGCATCGTCTACGTGGTGCCGCTGGGCAAGCACACCTACACCGCCGAGCTCAGCGAGGCGCAGTCGGTGCGCGAGGGCGACGACGTGCGCCTGGCGGGCATCTCGGTCGGCAGCGTCACCTCGCTCGAGCTGAAGCCGGACAAGGTGCTGATGGAGTTCACCGTCGACCGCGAGGTGTTCGTCGGCGACCAGACCTCCCTCGACATCCGCATGCTCACCGTGGTCGGCGGCCACTACGTCGCGCTGTACCCGGCCGGTTCGCGGCCGCTGGGCGACGAGGCGATCCCCGCCGACCGGATCCGCCTGCCCTACAGCCTGATCGAGACCTTCCAGGACGCGACCGCGCCGCTGGCCGCCGTCGACGGCGACACCGTGCGCGAGAACCTGGCCGCGGCCAACTCCGCGATCGCCGCCTCCCCGGAGGCGCTGCGCTCCACCCTCGACACCGTGGGCAAGTACGTCGACATGCTCGATCGCCAGCGCTCGCAGGTGTCGACCTCGATCGCGATCCTCGACGAGTACATCTCCATGTACGACGGCGCCAAGTCCGATCTCGGCAGGCTGATGGACAACGTCAACCTGCTCGAGGACGTGCTGCTGAGCAAGAAGGCCGAACTGGCCGAGGCGGTCCGCCTGCTGGTCTCGGTGGTGAACCGGCTCGCCGGGCTGGCTCCCAGCTGGGACTCCACCCTGAAGCCGAAGGCACAGGAACTGGCCGACGCGCTGCCGCGCCTGCGCGAGCTGGAAGGCCGATTCGAGCCGCTGCTCGCGACGGTGTCGAGTCTGCAGACCAAGCTCTCGGAACTGGCGACGCCGGAGGCGGGCATCGTGGTCGACCAGTCCGCCGTGTGTGTGCCGCTGCCGGGGAAGGCGTGCTGATGCTGAAACGACTCCTCGGATCCCAGGCGTTCATGTCGATCGCCGGTGTCGCCGTGCTGGTGGCGCTGGTGATCGGCGGCTACTTCGTCGCCTTCGATCCGCTGAAGAAGACCGAATCCTATTGCGCGCTCATGCCCGACGCGATCGGGCTCTACCCGGGCAACCACGTCACGATGCGCGGCATCGATGTCGGCGAGGTGACCGCGGTGCGCAACGAGGGCGCCAAGGTGCGGGTGGAGTTCGAGGTCGACGCCGAATACCCGGTCTACGCCGACGCTTCGGCGACCACTGTCGCGTATTCCGTTGCCGCCGACCGCAATCTGGCCGTGCTGGCCAGCGGCGCGAACACCGAGCGGCTGGCAGGCGGGTGTATCACCAAGACGCTGACCCCGAAGAGCATCACCGAGACGCTCACCGCGCTGGCGAGTCTGTCCGAACAGCTCTCCGGCGCCGAGGCCGGTCAGCCGAGCGCGCTCGTCGACGGGCTGGCCTCGCTGGACCGCGCGACCGTCGGCACCGGCCCGACGATCAACGAACTCGTGCACAAGCTCGGCTCGGCGATGAACCAGCCCGACGCCGACATCGGCCATCTGGCCGGGCTCTTCGACGCGTTCGCCTCGGTCTCGAACCGGGTCGCCGCCAACTGGGGCGACCTGCAGACGATGCTGGTGCGCTTGGCGCCGCTGCTCAACCAGGCCTCCGACGACCTGCTCGGCCCGGCCACCTCGCTGTTCGACGGACTGCGCGAGGTGCTGCCGATGCTCAACGACTTCGCCACCATCCTCGGCGACCCGCTGATCGGCGCGCTCGACGGTGCCGTCCCGCTGGTGAAGTTGTTGCGCGCCAACGTCGGATCGCTGCGCGAAGTGGTGCTGAAGATGCCCGCGCTGACCTCGGCGTTCCAGAGCGTCGCGGGCGGCACCGCGATCACCTACGCCCCGCCGAAGGTGGCGCTGCCCACCGCCGAGGCCGACCAGGTGTGCGGCGCGCTCAACGCGCTCGTCCCCGGACAGTGCGCCGATCCGGCGGCGGGTCTGACCGATGTGAACCTCGTCCAGGTGGTGCTGGGAATGGCAGGTGCCCGATGAACGTGCGACGGAACAGTGTGCGGCGCACCGCGATCGCGCTGGCGCTCGCGGCCGGGCTCGCGGTCGGCGGCTGCGGTTTCGACCCCGCCGAGGTGCCGGTGCCGGGCTCCAGCGTGAGCGGCCCGACCTACCGCGTGCAGATCGAGTTCAGCAGCGCGCTGAACCTGCCCGCCAAGTCGAAGGTGATCGCCAACGGCGCCGAGATCGGCACCGTCGACGCCGTCCGGGTGATCCAGCCCGCCGACGCGCCCGCCGGTCGTGGTGGCTACGTCGTCGTCGAGGCCGACATCCGCGACTCGGTGCAGCTGCCCACCTCCACCATCGCCGAACTGCGCCAGGACACCATCCTCGGCGACATCCACGTCGCGCTGACCACCCCGAAGGACGGCTTCGGCGCGCTGCTGCGCGACGGCGGCACCATCGGCATCGACCAGACGAAACCGCCGGTGCAGCTGGAAGACACGATGGCCACCATGGCCCTGTTCGTGCAGGGCGGTGCGATCGGTCAGCTGCAGGACATGATCGGGCGGGTGAACTCGGTGATGCCGCGCGATCCCAAGGAGACCGCGCGCATCTCCGCCGTCATGGGCGCCGACGCCGCCGATCTCGCGGCCAACCTCGACCAGGTGGACCTGCTGGTCAACGGCCTGGCCGCCAATGCCGAGGTCATGGTGGGCATCGAGGCCGAACTGACGAACATCCTCACGCCGGAGGCCGTGCGCTCCCTGACGGGCAACCAGGATTCGATCGCCAAGACCATGACGATCTTCCAGGCGCTCGGCCCGGTCGGCTCGTCGCTGACCTGGCTGGCCCCGATCGCGGGCGCGGGCGACGCGGCGGCGACCGCCTTCCTGCCCCTGGCCACCGGCGGCTCGGCCGACCTGCGCTCCTCGACCAACATGGCGCTGCTCACCGCGCTGTTGCGCGACAAGGTGATTCCCTTCGCCGAGCGCGGCCCGAAGGTGAACGTCACCAGCGTCCAGCTGTCCGAGCAGGAACAGGTGGAACAGATCGTGACCGCGCTGCGGATGATCGGAATGGTGCGATGAAGATCGGTGCCCTCGCCTCGCTCACCGGCATCGCCGCCATCACGGTGCTCGGCGCGAGCTACCTGACCTTCGGCGTCGTGAAGGTCGACCCGCTCGCCGATTACACCGAGGCCTCGATCGAGCTCGCGAACTCCGGTGGCCTCAGCGTGGGCTCGCCGATCCTGTTGACCGGCATCGAGATCGGCAAGGTCACCGCCGTCGACCCGGCCGCGTCCGGCGGCGTCGAGGTGGGCTTCCGGATCGGGGCGGCGAACAAGGTGCCGATGAGCAGCATCGTCACCATCGAGCACCTGTCCTCGCTCGGCGAGCCGTACGTGCAGTTCGTGCCGCGCGACGGGAACGGGCCCTACCTGAGCGACGGGCAGCGGCTGGCGGGGGAGAACGTGCGCACCCCGATGTCGATTCCGGAGGTCGCGCGGCTGGTCACCAAGACCGTCGAGCAGCTGGATCCGGCCGTCGTCGGGTCGCTGGTCGACACCCTCGGCCAGGCGATGACCGGCACCGAGAACGTCATCCCGGAACTCGCGCGCGCAGGCGATCTGCTCGCCGCCGCCATCATGAGCCGCGCACCCGCGATCGCCGAGCTGCAGAACAACTTCGAGTACGTCTCCGGCGACATCGGCTGGGCGGGCCCGGCCACCTCCGCCGCGGCACCGGCGTTCGTACGCCTGAGCCAGGTCATCGACGAGTTCGTCGAGTCGGTCGGACGGGTGAGCGCGGCTGGTGGCGACCCGGAGATGTACCTGCGCGACGGCGGCCTCGTGCCGTTCCTGCAGGAGCTCACCGCCAAGCTCGAAGAGATCGGCCCGGAACTCTCCGCGCTCCTGCCCGGACTGCGCCCGCTCACCGAGTCGATCACCGCGACCGGACCCCAGCTCGATCTGAGCGCGCTGATCGCCCAGGCGCTGCACAACACCGACGCCGACGCGGTGAAGGTGCGGGTCGCGATCAAGTAAACATCTGGCAACCACTGAATATACGTATGTGCCCTGGCCAGTGGAGTCCACTCGACCAGAGCCGCCATCGAGCAACCGTGCGGTAGCCTGCTGGACGAGGGGAGTCCAGATCCGCGGGCGAAGGCGGTGTGATGGCAGAGAGCAGCAGAACCCGGGTGATCGCGATCGCGGCGGTACTCGCCGCGTTGCTCGCGCTGGTCGTCGCGCTCGGCCTGGTCATGCGCGCGAACCAGGGCGACGAGAACGACCGGGTCAACCAGATGGGCGCCGAATCACCGGTCTCGGCGGACGAGGCCTCCGGGCAGGCCGTGGCCTTCGCCCCACCGTGGCCGGCGCGGCGCGTCGGCGGTAACTGTTCGGCGGGCGGCATCGTCGCGCACTGGCGGGTCGACGACGCCGGCGCCTGGACCTGCACCGCCACCACTCCCGACGCCGCGGTCCCGCCCGCGCCGGCACCGCCGCCACCCCCGCCGCCGGAACCGGAGCCGGTCCAGGCGCCCCCGCCGCCCGTCTACGAGCCGCCGGTCTACGAACCGCCCGCCTACGAGCCGCCCCCGCCGCCGGAACCTGAACCGGTGCCTGCGCCGGAACCGCTGCCCGCGCCTCCGCCGCCCCCACCGCCGGTCATCCAGTTGCCGTTCCCGCTGCCGCCGATCTTCGTCCCGCCCGCCGCCGCCGTGCGGCCCTGACGGTCGGCGGGTCGCCCCGCGCGGGCCGTCGGCGTCGATGAGACTGATCCGCTATGGACCAGTTGGTGCTCACTCTGGTGATCCTGCTCGCCGCGGTACTGGCCGAATCGCTCGGCGGCCGGATCGGGGTCGCGCCCTCGATCCTGATGACCGTCTTCGGCTGCCTGCTGGCGCTCATCCCGGCGGTACCCAGCCTGAACGTGCCGCCCGAACTCATCCTTCCGCTGGTGCTGCCGCCGCTGCTCTACGCCGCGGCCCGGCGCACCTCGTGGCGGCAGTTCGCCGAGAACTGGCAGATCATCGCGTTGCGGGCGGTCGGCCTGGTGATCGTGACCGCCGTCGCGGTGGCCGCGGTGTTCCATGCCTGGAACCCGGCGACCGCGGTCGCGGCGGGCCTGGTGCTCGGCGCCCTGGTCGCCCCGCCCGATCCGGTGGCGGCGACCTCGATGGCCAGCCGGCTCGGCCTGCCGCGGCGCCTGATCGTCACCCTCGGCGGCGAGGGCCTGTTCAACGACGTCACCGCGATCGTCATCTACACCGTCGGCATCCAGGCCGTGGTGACCGGCCTGTTCTCCCCGTGGCACGCCCTCGGCGACTTCGTCCTGGCCGCGGTGGTCGGGCTCGTCGTCGGACTGTCACTCGGCTGGCTGGGTAGTCGCCTCACCCGCTACCTCGACAACGCCACCGGCCAGGTCGCGCTCAGCCTGCTGCTACCCTTCGTCGCCTACGGCGTCGCCGAGCACTGGGAGGGCTCGGCGGTGCTCGCGGTGCTGGTGTGCGCGCTGTATCTCACCGACGCCGTCACCGAGATCGGGGATCGCGAATACCGGCTGGTCGCCGACGCCTTCTGGGACATCGCCGAGATGCTGATCACCGGCTTCGCGTTCGCGCTGATCGGCCTGGAACTGCGCGTGGTCATCGAGACCACCGGCGGCGACTGGTCGGGGCTGGCCGGGGTCACCGTCGCGGTGCTCGCGGTCGTGGTGCTGTTGCGGCTGGTCTGGCTGCTGGCGACGTGGACGATCAGCAGGAAGCTGGGACGCCTCACCGACGAGCCGTTCACCTGGCGGGAGGTGGTCGTCACCTGGTGGGCGGGGATGCGCGGCGTCGCGACGGTGGCGCTGGCGCTGGCCGTGCCGTTCACCATCGACTCCGGCGCCGATTTCCCCGCCCGTTCGCAGATCCTGTTCGTCGCCTTCGCCGTCGTGCTGTTCACCCTGCTCGTGCAGGGGCCGACGCTGCCGCTGGTCGTCCGGATCACCGGGGTCCACGCCGACACCAAGACCGAACGCGCGCTGGAGAAGGAACTGTGGATCCGGGTGCGCCGCGCCGAACTCGCCGAACTGCAGCGCATCGCCGACAGCGAGGGCCTGCCACCCGATGTCTACGACGACCTGCGCGACCGGCTGCGCCAGATCTCCGCCAAGGCCGACCCCGAAGCCGCCGACGCCGACGCCAAGGCCACCCTGGAGAACGAGCGCAAATTCGCGGCGCGGATGCGCGCGGCCAGGGAGGCGGTGGTCGAGGCGGGCCGCCGGGAGGCGCTCGCCGCGCGCCGCGAACCGGGGATGCCGCCCGATGTCGTGGACCGGGTCACCCGCAGGCTCGATCTCGGCCCGATGCGCTAGCCGCCCAGGGTGTCGGTGAGCGTGCCGATCGCGTAGGTGATCGCCATCGCGAGCGCGCCGCCGACGACCACTCGCAGGACCGCCCTGCCCCGCCTGCTGCCGCCGAGCCGCGCGCTGAGCGAGCCGGTGAGCGCGAGCGCGACCAGCACCGCCACGAACGTCACCGGCACCCGCCACTGCGCGGGCGGCAGCACGATCGCCAGCAGCGGCAGCAGTGCACCGCAGGTGAAGGCGATCGCCGAGGATCCGGCCGCCGCCCACGGGTTCGTGAGCTCGTCCGGGTCGAGCTTGAGTTCGGCTTCGGCGTGCGCGGTGAAGGCGTCGTGCGCGGTCAGTTCCTCGGCGACCTGCCGCGCGGTCGCCGGGCTCAGCCCCTTGGCCTCGTAGATCTCGGTGAGCTCGGCGAGTTCGTAGTCGGGGAAGGCGGCCAGCTCACGCCGTTCCTTGGCCAGCAGTGCCTTCTCCGAATCCCGCTGGGTGCTCACCGACACGTACTCACCGGCGGCCATCGAGATCGCGCCCGCGACGAGGCCGGCCACGCCCGCGGCCAGAATCGTCGTGCTGTCGTTGGTGGTCGCCGCGACACCGACCACCAGCCCGGCGGTGGACACGATGCCGTCGTTGGCGCCGAGCACTCCGGCGCGCAGCCAGTTCAGCCGGGAGGCCAGCCCCTCGGCGTGGGGTTCGTGCGGGTGGGTATCGGTCGACGAGTCCGGCACCCGACCAGCCTAAACGACCTCGTCGCACCGCTGGTTCACGAAAGCCCGGACATACCCGGCGGATTGACGCACATACACCCTGGACCAGAACGAGAGCCCGTCCCCGGCGCCGCTGCCCACCATGGTGAGCTCGCCGTCGTAGCACCGGCCGACGAGGTAGCGCGCCCGCGACACGTGCGAGGTCGCGGTGACGACGATCAGATGGCGCCAGCCGTAGATCGTCGCCCGCCGGACGATCTCGCGCGCCTCCCCGTCGGTGCGGGTCGGATCGGGCACGAAGCAGGAGACGCGAAAAGCGAAGCGCCCGCCGCAGAATCGATCCATGTTCGGATCGTCGGGGGTGGTCTGCGCGATGAGCACCTCGGGCGCGAAACCGCGCTCGGCCAGCTCGATGCCGAGGTCGAAGCGCTCGTAGGGCACGCCACCGAGAACGACGATCACCTCGGCGCGCCGCAGCGGGTCCAGCTGCGGCCGGACGAACACCGGCCATCCGGCGACCGCGGCCGTGAGCGCGATGACCAGTACGCCGACGAACGACCAGCCCGCCCGGCGAAAGATCGACACGGCACCGAGAATAGGCGAGACACGGCACACTGGACCCCATGACCGACTCCGCCGTTGCCCCCGAACACCTCGACGTCGTCATCGTCGGGGCCGGACTGTCCGGTATCGGGGCCGCCTACCGGCTGCAGACCGAACACCCCGGGCGCAGCTACGCGATTCTCGAGGCCCGCGCCGATCTCGGCGGCACCTGGGACCTGTTCCGGTACCCGGGCATCCGTTCCGATTCCGACATGTTCACCCTCGGCTACCCGTTCAAGCCGTGGCGCGCGGCCAAGTCCATCGCCGACGGCGCGTCGATCCTGGACTACATCCGCGAGACCGCGAGCGAGAACGGGATCGACAAGCACATCCGCTACGGGTCACGGGTGATCGGCGCCGACTGGTCGTCGGCGCGGGCGCGCTGGCAGCTCACCATCGCCCACGAGGGCCCCGACGGTCCCGAGCTGAGCACGCTGACCTGTGGATTCCTCTACACCTGCGCCGGCTACTACGACTATCAGCAGCCGCACGATCCCGACTTCGCGGGCCGCGAGGACTTCGCGGGCACCCTCGTGCACCCGCAGTTCTGGCCCACCGACCTCGACGTGCGCGACAAGCGGATCGTCGTCATCGGCAGCGGCGCGACCGCGGTCACCCTGGTGCCATCGCTGGCCGACGAGGCCGAGCACGTCACCATGCTGCAGCGCACGCCCACCTGGATCAGCGCCGTCCCCGGCCGCGACAAGCAGGCCGACAAGATCCGCGAGCTGTTGCCCGCCGGCCTCGCGCACCGGCTGATCCGGACCAAGAACATCCTGTTCAACATCGGTTTCTACCAGTACTGCCGCCGGCGCCCCGCCGCCGCGCGCAAGCTGCTCACCGGCCTCACCACGCGCATCCTCAAGGACGAGCGGCTGGTGGCCGAACACTTCACCCCCGACTACGACCCGTGGGACCAGCGCCTGTGCGCCGCGCCCGACGCCGACTTCTTCAAGGCCATGAAGAAAGGCAAGGCCGCGGTGGTCACCGACCGGATCGACGCGTTCGTCCCGGAGGGCATCCGCCTGGAATCGGGCAAGCTCCTGCCCGCCGACATCATCGTCACCGCCACGGGCCTGCGCCTGCTCGCCTTCGGCGGGATCGCCCCGTCGGTCGACGGCACCCCGGTGCCGCTGGCCGAGCAGTTCGTCTGGCAGGGCGCGATGCTCACCGGCCTGCCCAATTTCGCGATCTGCGTCGGCTACACCAACGCGTCCTGGACACTGCGTGCCGACCTCACCTCGCGCCTGGTCTGCAAGGTCCTCACCCACCTCGACCGCACCGGCGCCGCCGCGGTGGTCCCCGATCCGAAGGGCGCGCTCAGCGAGCGCCCACTGCTCGACCTGAACGCGGGCTACATCCAGCGCTCGATCGCGGCCTTCCCCCGCCAGGGCGACCGGCATCCGTGGCGGGTCAGGCAGAACTATCTGCTCGACGCCCTGTTCACGCTGCGTACCGACCTCGGCAAGACGCTGCGCCCGGTGCGCCGGGTCCGCGAATTCACCCGCAACGGGTGAGGCGGGTCGCCGGTCGGCTTCCTACCGTCGGTGTGTGCCGCGGTGGCACGTCTGTTGACGTGAGGGAAAGGCCGAGCGATGACGACGAACCAGAATCAGCATCCCGTCCGAGAGGGCATCGCGGCGGGAACCTCCATCGGGGCCGGCATCCTGCTGGCAGTGGTCGGTGTCCTGCAGATCCTGCAGGGAATCGCGGCCGTCGCCAACGATGACCTGATCGTCGTCGGCCCCGAGTACACCTACCAGTTCGACCTGACGGCCTGGGGATGGTGGCACATCATCTTCGGCGCGATCGCGGTGATCGTCGCGATCGGTCTGCTGGCCGGTCAGACGTGGGGACGGGTGTCGGCGATGGTGATCGCGGCGCTGTCGATCGTGGCGAACTTCCTGTGGCTGCCGTACTACCCGTGGTGGTCGATCCTGGTGATCATCCTCGACATCGTGGTCATCTGGGCGGTCGCCACCTGGCACCCCGACAGGGCCTGAGAACCACTCGCCACGATGCCGCTCCCGGCCGACCGGGGGCGGCATCGCCGGTTCAGGAGGCAGGCTCGTCCCCACGGAGGGTTCCGACGAGATGATCGGACAGCCGTTCGCCGAGGGTGGCCAGCTCCGCCTTCTGCGGTGCGTCGAGCCCGTCCAGCACGAGCGTGCGCACCGCGACCAGATAGTCCGGCGTCGCCTCGACGACCTTGGCCAGCCCGCTCTCGGTGAGCACCGCGTCGACCCCGCGGCCCGACGTCGCCGTCACCCGCCTGGCCCAGCCGACCCGCTCCAGCTTGGACACCACATGGGAGATGCGGGAGATGGAACCGTGCCCCCGCGCGGCGAGCACGCTCAGCCGCATCCGGTGGTCCGGCGCCTCGCGCAACAGCGCCATGACCCGGTACTCGAAGTGGGTCACCCCGAACTCGCGTTGCAGCCGTGAGTCGAGCGCGCTGGGAACGCGCATCGCCAGGGTGACCACCGCGCTCCAGGCACGACGTTCGACCGAGTCGAGATCGTCGGTCACCTCGGCCTCCTTCCGCGCCTGAGTTAACCAAAGAATTGCTGATGGTCCGTGAACTGTATATCGGCCAGGGGAGGGTGTCCATGTGGCGCCGGACATAGTTCCAGGTGAGAAGGCATTTAACGGACGATGGAAAGCTGGACGAACGATCAGTTGCCGGTGAGTCGCCGTCGGTGTCTCAGCTCGCGCGGTGTGCGACCCGGAGGCGTGTTGGGCCGCCGGCCGCGCCGGGTGCCCGACTCTGACCTGGGGAAACGCCGGATCTTCCAGGCGATTTGACTTCGTGTTCGCGGCTGCGTAACTTATTTCGAGTCAGAGCGACACGGACACAGTCCGCCGAGCGCCTGACGGATCACCTGGTCAGCTTCCTTCCCCGAACTTGCTTCGGTTGGGTTGTCTGCGCTAGGTTGGAACAGTTGCCTTGCCGAAGCCCCGATGAAATGTTGAGGGTAGAGGCCTGTGCGTGTGTTCTTTGAGAACTCAATAGTGTGTCGATGAATGTCAGTGCCAATATTATTATTGGTTCCGCTTCTCATACCCCCCGGTTGAGGAG
>NZ_JBFAHR010000029.1:0-30913 GCF_040654275.1 Nocardia sp. NPDC050717 | reverse complement strand
CAGGAACTGGCCGTGGAACTCGGCCCGGACATCCGCGTCAACGCGGTGGCGCCCGCCGTGGTGAAGACCAAGTTCGCCACCGCGCTCTACGAGGGTAAGGAAGCTGAGCTCGCCAAAACCTACCCGCTCAAGCGCCTCGGTGTGCCCGAAGACATCGCAGGCGCGGTGGCGTTCCTGCTCTCCGATGACGCGTCCTGGGTCACCGGCCAACTACTAGTCCTCGACGGCGGCGTCACGCTGACCGGCGGCGTCTGACAACAACACCGAACTTCCAGGAGACAACTATGAGCACCCCCACCAAGACCGCGATCGTCACCGGCGCCGCCCGTGGCATCGGCGCCGGCGTCGCCCGCCGGCTCGCCGCCGACGGCATGGCCGTGGCCGTGATCGACCTCGACGAGGTCGCCTGTAAGCCGGTCGTCGAGCAGATCCAGGCCGCGGGTGGCCGCGCGATCGCCATCGGCGCCGACGTATCCGACGAGGCCGCCGTCACCGCGGCGGTCGAGCGGGTCGTCGCCGAGCTGGGCGCCCCGACCGTGCTGGTCAACAACGCCGGCGTCATCCGGGACAACCTGCTGTTCAAGATGTCCCTCGGCGACTGGGACACCGTCATGAACGTGCACCTGCGCGGCGCCTTCCTGATGACCCGCGCGGTCCAGAAGTACATGACCGAGGCCAAGTTCGGCCGCATCGTCAACCTGTCGAGCACCTCGGCGCTCGGCAACCGCGGCCAGGCCAACTACGCCGCCGCCAAGGCGGGTGTGCAGGGCTTCACCAAGACCCTCGCCCTCGAGCTCGGCAAGTTCGGCGTCACCGCCAACGCCATCGCGCCCGGTTTCATCGAGACCGAGATGACCGCGGCCACCGCAGCGCGCATCGGCATTCCATTCGAGGACTTCAAAGCCGGTGCCGCCAAGGAGATTCCGGTGGCTCGCACCGGTGTGCCCGAGGATATCGCGCACGCGGTATCGTTCTTCGCCAGCGAGTGCGCCGGCTTCGTGTCCGGTCAGGTGCTCTACGTGGCGGGAGGGCCGAAGGCATGAGGACCTTCCAGGGCATCGCCGAACTCGAGGCCGCGGTCGGGTCGCATCTCGGCTATTCCGAGTGGCACACCATCACCCAGGCGCAGATCAACGCCTTCGCCGACGCGACCGGTGACCACCAGTGGATCCACATCGACACCGAGAAGGCGGCCAACGGTCTGTTCGGGACCACCATCGCGCATGGCTACCTGACCCTGTCGCTGATTCCGCTGCTGGTGGCGCAGGTGTATCGGGTCGACGGCGTGGCGATGATGGTCAACTACGGTACCAACAAGCTCCGTTTCCCGGCGCCGGTGCCGGTGGACTCGAAGGTACGGGCCGGGGTCGAGCTCGCCTCGGTCGCGGCGGGTGCCGCGGGACACCTGGTGACCGCCAAGGTCGCGATCGAACGCGAGGGCGGCGACAAGCCGGTGTGCGTGGTCGAATCGCTCACCCTCGTGGTGGCCTGATGGAAACCCGGACCGACCTTCCGGGCCTGGATCTCGGCCGGTTCTCGACGTGGCTGCGCGGTCAGCTTCCGGTGACCAGCTCCGCTCTGAGCGGCAAGCTGATCGCAGGCGGCAAGTCGAACCTGACCTACGAGGTCAGCGACGGCACCACCCGCTGGATCGTGCGGCGCCCGCCGCTGGGCCATGTGCTGGCCACCGCCCACGACATGGCGCGCGAATATCGCGTGATGGCCGCCTTGCAGTCCACCGACGTGCCGGTGCCGACGATGTACGCGCTGTGCCAGGACGACACCGTGCTCGGCGCGCCCTTCTACGTGATGGAGTACATCGAGGGCACGCCGTACCGGACCGCCGCGGAGCTGGGCGAGCTGGGACCCGAACGGACACGGGCGATCTCGACCGACCTGATCGACACCCTCGCCGTGCTGCACGCGGTCGACCCGGCGGCGATCGGGCTCGCCGACTTCGGCCGTCCCGAGGGTTTCCTCGAGCGTCAGGTGCGTCGCTGGAAGAAGCAGCTGGACGCGTCGCACTCGCGCGAGCTGCCCCTGGCAGACGAACTGCATGCGCGGCTGGCCGCCGAAGTGCCCGCCGAGTCGGCGGTGGGCATCGTGCACGGTGACTACCGGCTCGACAACGTGCTGACCGACAGCCGCGACCGGCTCGCGGCGGTCATCGACTGGGAGATGGCCACCCTCGGTGACCCGCTCACCGACCTGGCGCTGATGATCGTCTACGGCCGCCTCGCCGCAGGCCGGTCGAACGGGCTCACTGTGGCCGACGCGTCGGTCGCCCCGGGCTTCCTGTCCGAGGACGAGATCATCGCGCGCTACACCGCGCGCAGCGATCGCGACATGTCCCGGTTCGGTTTCTACCTCGGGCTCGCCGCCTTCAAACTGGCCGCGATCCTCGAGGGCATCCACTACCGCCATCTGCACGGCCAGACGGTCGGCGAAGGTTTCGACACCGTCGGCGCGGCGATTGAGCCCCTCCTCGAAACCGGCCTCACCGCACTGAAGGAGCACCGCTGATGGATTTCGCCTACGACGCCCGCACCGAGGAATTGCGGGCCACGCTGCTGGACTTCATGGCCACCCACATCTACCCGGCCGAACCGGTGTTCCGCGAGCAGCTGTCCCAGCTCGACAACCGTTGGGCGTGGGATTCGGTGCCGGTCATGACCGAGTTGCGCGCCGAGGCCCGCAAGCGCGGTCTGTGGAACCTGTTCCTGCCCGGCGAGGAGGGTGCGGGGCTGACCAATCTGCAGTACGCGCCATTGGCCGAGATCACCGGCCGCAGTGGGCATCTGGCCCCGGCCATCCTCAACTGCGCCGCGCCCGACACCGGCAACATGGAGGTGCTGGCGCAGTTCGGCACCGAGGCCCAGCGCAAGCAATGGCTGGAGCCGTTGCTGGAGGGACAGATCCGGTCCGCCTTCGCGATGACCGAGCCAGACGTGGCCTCCTCCGACGCCACCAATATCGCGACCCGCATCGAGCGCGACGGCGACGACTACGTGCTCAACGGCCGTAAGTGGTGGATCACCGGCGCGATGAACCCCAACGCCCAGATCTTCATCGTCATGGGCAAGACCGACCCGTCCGCGAGCAGGCACCGCCAGCAGTCGATGATCCTGGTCCCGCGCGACACTCCTGGCGTGGAGATCATCCGCGGCATGGAGGTCTTCGGCTACGACGACCACGATCACGGCGGGCACGCGGAGCTGTCGTTCACCGACGTGCGGGTGCCCGCGGCCAACCTGATCGGTGGCGAGGGCGACGGTTTCGCCATCGCGCAGGCCCGGCTCGGTCCCGGCCGCATCCACCACTGCATGCGTGCCATCGGCGTCGCCGAGCGCGCGATCGAGGCGATGTGCGCCCGCGCCGACGAACGTGTCGCCTTCGGTAAGCCGCTCAGCGAGCAGGGCGTGATCCGGGACTGGATCGCCGAGTCGCGAGTCAAACTCGAACAGCTGCGGCTATTGGTGCTCAAGACCGCCTGGCTGATGGACACCGTCGGCAACAAGGGCGCCCACACCGAGATCCAGGCGATCAAGATCGCCACCCCGGCCACCGTGCAGTGGATTCTCGACAAGGCCATCCAGGTCCACGGCGCCGCCGGCCTGTCACAGGACTTCTCGCTGGCCGCGTCCTACGCGGGCAACCGCACGCTGCGCTTCGCCGACGGTCCGGACGAGGTCCACAAGAACGCGCTGGCCAAGAACGAGCTGCGCAAACAACGGGAGGCCCGATGACCGTCGACGAACTCCGCACCAGGATCGGGGAATTCCTCGCCGTCAACGATCCCGCCACCACCGAGCGCCTCGAGTTCCTGCGCGCTCGCTACGACGCGGGCCTGGCGTGGGTGTACTTCCCCGAAGGTCACGGCGGTCTCGGTCTGCCACACGCCTGGCAGACCGAGGTGGACCAGCTCTTCGAGCAAGCCGGTGCCCCGGACAACAACCCGAACGCCAATGTCATCGGGCTCGGCATGGCTGGTCCGACGATTCTCGCCTGCGGCACCGAGGAGCAGCAGAAGCGGTTCTTGCGTCCGCTGTGGACCGGTGAACAGATCTGGTGCCAGCTGTTCAGTGAGCCCGGCGCCGGGTCCGACCTGGCCAACGTGAGCACGCGCGCGGTCCGCGACGGCCACGAGTGGGTGGTCAACGGGCAGAAGGTGTGGACCTCGAGCGCGCATCTGGCACAGTTCGCGATCCTGCTGGCCCGCACCGACGCGGGCATCCCCAAACACCGCGGCATGACGTACTTCCTGATCGACATGACCCAGCCGGGTATCGAGGTGCGGCCACTGCGCCAGATCACCGGTGAGGCCGAGTTCAACGAGGTCTTCATCACCGACGCCCGCGTCCCCGACAACCAGCGCCTCGGCGCCGAGGGCGACGGGTGGCGCATCGCCAACACGACACTCAACACCGAGCGGGTCGCGATCGGCGGCAAGGCCAGCGCCCGCGAGTCCGGGATGATCGGCGTGGTCGCCGACACCTGGCGCGAGAACCCGCGGCTGCGTACCCCGGAGCTGCACGACCGGTTGCTGCGGTTGTGGGTCGACGCCGAGGTCGCCCGGCTCACCGGACTGCGTCTGCGGCAGAAGCTGGCCCAGGGCCAGCCCGGCCCGGAGGGGGCGGCGATGAAGCTGTCCTTCGCCCGGATCGCCCAGCAGTTGTCCGGGCTCGAGCTGGAGCTGCTCGGCGAGGACGGGCTGCGCTATGACGACTGGACCCTGGTCCGTCCGGAACGTGTCGACATGAACGCGCGCGACGCGGGCTACCGCTACCTGCGGGCCAAGGGCAACTCGATCGAGGGCGGCACCTCCGAAATCCTGCGAAACATCGTGTCCGAGCGCATTCTCGGCCTGCCCGCCGAGCCGCGCACCGACAAGGACCGTCCCTGGAAAGAAGTCGCGCGATGACCGAGCTCGATCTGCTCTACACCGAAGTCGAGGAAGACCTGCGCACCGTCGTGCGCTCGGTGCTGACCTCCCGATGCGAACCCGGCGCGGTCACCGCCCTCTACGACGGCGACCGCACGATGGTCGACGACTTGTGGAAGAACCTCGCGGTAGACCTCGGCCTGGCCGGTCTGCTCGTCCCCGAGCAGGACGGCGGCGCGGGCGCCTCGGCCCGCGAGGCGGCGGTCGTGCTCGAAGAACTCGGGCGCTTCGTCGCCCCGGTGCCGTTCCTGACCAGCGCCGTGGTGGCCACTACCGCGCTGCTCGGCAGTGGTTCGGCGCTGCTGGGTCAGCTCGCGGCGGGGGAGCGGACAGCCGCCCTGGCCGTCCCGTTGACCACCGCGGTCCACACCGTGCTGCGCACCGTCTCGACAGGTGCCGACGGGCGGCTGACCGGCGCTGTCAGCAGCGTCGCCGGTGCGCTCGAAGCCGACGTGCTGCTGGTCCCGGCCACCGGGCCCGATGGCCTTGCCCTGTATGCGGTGTCGTCCACCGACGCCGAGCTCACCCCGGTCGTCTCCTTCGACATGACCCGCCAGCTCGCCGACATCGAATTCGACGGTGCCGCAGGCGAACTGGTCGTGGCAGACGGCGAGGCCGCGGTGCGGCGCGCGCTCGCCGCGGGCACCGCCTTGCTCGCCTCGGAGCAGTACGGGGTGGCGCGGTGGTGCCTCGACGAGACCGTGTCGTATCTGCAGCAGCGGCGCCAATTCGGTCGCGTGGTGGGCGGATTCCAGGCGATCAAGCACCGGCTGGCCGATCTGTACACCGCGGTCGAGTCCGGCAATGCCGCCGCCCGCTACGCAGCGGCCACCCTCGCCGCGGACGACGCCGACGCGCCCGTCGCGTCGGCGGTGGCCCAGGCGTTCTGCAGCGACCTCGCGGTCCACGCCGGCGAAGAGGCGGTGCAGCTGCACGGCGGCATGGGTATGACGTGGGAGCATCCGGCCCACCTGTACCTCAAGCGCGCCAAGGCCGACCAGCTCGCCTTCGGCACCGCCGGTGCGCACCGGGCGTGGCTGGCCGAATTGGTCGAGGTTGCGGGAGCATGATCGTCGGTGTCCTGCGCGAGGCACGCCCGCGCGAAACCCGGGTGGCCGCCACCCCGACGACGGTCACTCGGCTCGTCCGGCTCGGCTACGACGTCGTGGTCGAGACCGGCGCGGGCAGTCTCGCCTCCTTCTCCGACGACGCCTACGTCGAGGCGGGTGCCACGATCGGCAACGCGCGCGCCGCCGATGTCGTGCTCGGTGTCAACGCGCCCGCGACCTACCAACTCGACGACATGAACCCCGGTGCCACCGTGATCAGTCTGCTGGGGGTGGTGAACGATCCGGATCTGGTCACCGACCTCGGCAGGCGGCCGATCACCGCCCTGGCCATGGACGCGGTGCCCCGCATCTCGCGGGCCCAGTCGCTGGACGTGCTGTCCTCGATGGCCAATATCGCGGGCTATCGCGCGGTCGTGGAGGCCGCGCACGCGTTCGGCCGGTTCTTCACCGGGCAGGTCACCGCCGCGGGCAAGGTACCGCCCGCCAAGGTCCTGGTGGTCGGTGCCGGGGTGGCCGGGCTGGCCGCCATCGGTGCCGCGGGCAGCCTCGGCGCCGTCGTGCGCGCGACCGATCCGCGGCCGGAAGTCGCCGATCAGGTGAAATCCCTTGGCGGAGAATATCTCTCGATCGACTCGGGCGAGGCCGAGGTGTCGGCTACCGGCTACGCCAAGGAGATGAGCGGGGACTACAAGGCCCGCGAGGCGCGGCTCTACGCCGAGCAGTGCGCCGATGTCGACATCGTCATCACCACCGCCCTGATCCCCGGGCGCCCCGCACCGCGCATCATCACCGCCGAGATGGTGGCCTCGATGACGCCCGGCAGTGTCATCGTCGACATGGCCGCGCAGAACGGCGGCAATGTCGAGGGCACCGTCGTCGACCGCGCGATCGTCACCGACAACGGCGTCACCATCATCGGCTACACCGATCTGGCCGGTCGACTGCCCGCGCAGGCCTCGCAGTTGTACGGCACGAACGTGGCGAACCTACTGGAGCTGATGACGCCGGGCAAGGACGGCAGGCTGGTCCTGGACTTCGACGATGTGGTCCAGCGTTCTATCACCGTCGTGCGCGGCGGTGAGGTCACCTGGCCGCCGCCGGCGGTCGCCGTCTCGGCGAAGCCGACGGCCGAACCCGTCGTCCCGCCCGCACCCGCACCGGCGAAGGAACCGATGTCCGCCCGGCGCCGCATCGGGCTGGTGCTGGTCGCGGCGGCCGTGGTGTTCGGGCTGATCGCGATCTCGCCGCCCGCGTTGCAGGGACACCTGACAGTGTTCGCGCTGGCGATCGTGATCGGCTACTACGTGATCGGCCACGTGCACCACGCGCTGCACACCCCGCTCATGTCGGTGACCAACGCGATCTCCGGGATCATCGTGGTCGGCGCGCTGCTGCAGATCGGACACGGCGATCCGTGGATCACGGGACTGTCCTTCGCGGCGATCCTGCTGGCGAGCATCAACATCTTCGGTGGCTTCGCGGTGACCCGCCGCATGCTCGCCATGTTCTCCCGCAGCTGAGCTGCGCCCGACCTCGGAGTGAACTCTCATGATTTCCGTTGAGACCGTGGCCAATTCGGCCTACATCGTCGCGGCGCTGTTGCTCATCCTCGCCCTGGGCGGCCTGGCCCGACACGACACCGCCAAGATGGGCAACACCTTGGGCATCACCGGGATGGCGGTGGCCCTCGGCGCCACCGTCGCGCTGGCGATCGGTCGCGACATCGAGCCGGTGGGCCTGGTACTGCTGGCCTGCGCGACCGCACTCGGTGCGGCGCTGGGCCTGTGGCGGGCCCGCATCGTCGAGATGACTGGGATGCCCGAACTGATCGCGCTGCTGCATTCGTTCGTCGGTCTGGCGGCCGTGCTCGTCGGCTGGAACGGCTATCTGCACGTCGAACGACATCCCGGCGGTGTGGATGCCGAGCTGCTGCGCGCCGAGGGCCTGCTGGGAATCCATGGGGCCGAGGTCGCGATCGGGGTGTTCATCGGCGCGGTCACCTTCACCGGCTCGGTCGTGGCCTACCTCAAGCTCTCGGCACGGATCGCCTCGGCGCCGATGACGTTGCCGGGCAAGAACATTCTCAATCTCGGGGCGCTGGTGCTGTTCGCCGCGCTGACCGTGTGGTTCGTCGTCGACCCGTGGCTGTGGACCTTGGTGGCGGTCACCGTGGTCGCACTGCTCCTCGGCTGGCATCTGGTCGCCTCCATCGGCGGCGGTGACATGCCGGTCGTGGTGTCGATGCTCAACAGCTATTCCGGGTGGGCCGCCGCGGCGTCGGGCTTCCTGCTCGGCAACGATCTGCTGATCATCACCGGCGCGCTGGTCGGCTCCTCGGGTGCGTACCTGTCCTACATCATGTGCAAGGCGATGAACCGCTCGTTCCTGTCGGTCATCGCGGGCGGCTTCGGCATTACCGCGGGCCCGGCTGGTGACACCGACCTGGGCGAGCATCGTGAGATCACTGCCGACGCCGTCGCCGAGCTGCTCACCGGGGCGAACTCGGTGATCATCACGCCCGGCTACGGGATGGCCGTGGCCCAAGCCCAGCACGGCGTCGCCGAACTCACCCGCAGACTCCGCGAGCGGGGCGTGAGTGTGCGTTTCGGCGTGCACCCCGTCGCGGGTCGATTGCCCGGCCACATGAACGTGCTGCTGGCCGAGGCGAAGGTGCCCTACGACATCGTGCTGGAGATGGACGAGATCAACGACGATTTCACCGGTACCGACGTGGTTCTGGTGATCGGCGCCAACGACACCGTCAATCCGGCGGCCTCGGAGGACCCGGCCAGCCCCATCGCGGGCATGCCCGTGCTCACGGTATGGGAGGCCGACAACGTCGTCGTGTTCAAACGATCCATGGCCTCCGGGTACGCCGGTGTGCAGAATCCCCTGTTCTTCCGGGAGAACTCTGCGATGCTGTTCGGCGACGCGAAGGACCGGGTCGCCGACATCGTCAAGGCACTGTGATATCGAGCAGGGTGATATCGCGGATGATTCAGAGGCGGCCTGGCGGCACGGCCTCCCGGACCTTGGGTCTCCCGAGTGGCGGCCGCGAAGCTCGCCAGTTCCCTTGTGTTCGGGGCTTGTCGCGAAGATAGCTGGTAGATCGCCTTGGCCGCCGCCGCCGACTTGTTTGTGGCCTTGGTCATCGGCCGAGTTGGGGTGCAGGCGAGGCTGATCCTGCGCGCAAGAGCCCCGGACCGGCAAGCTCTGCAGGAGCTTGCGCAGATGCTGCACGCCACTTCGCTCGCAACCGGGTCGCGAGTCGATCTCGCCAGCCGGAAGGGGTGGCGTTCATGAGAATTGCCCGATGCTTGTTGACAAACCGGTGACCTGTACCTCACGATCATAGTCATACGACTCAGACGTATGACTACTATCGACGTCCGTAAGGATCCACTGTCGACGGCGTGCACGCACACGATCTCGTCGAATCGAAAGAGGAGCATGATGACCGAAGCGACGATCGGTTCCGCGACGCACGCGATCAACGTGGTCGGTATCCGGATCGAGGACGACGCGGGCGGTCACGCTCTCGGGGCGCCCCGAAAACCTCCGATCGTCCCGCTCGTCGCCGACTCCGTCCGGGCAGATGGCCCGCTTCGCTGTTTCGAGTTCCTGTGACCGGGCGCTCGACCTCGAAGCCCCTGATCGGCTTGACGGGCAGGCGGTTCCGGATGGGGCTGATCCAGGGCAGTCACCCAGGGTACGGCGGCCGTCTCACCGACGCCTTCTTCGCCGATTTCGCGGTGCGGATCACCCGCGCGGGCGGTGTACCGGTGAATCTTCCCTATGACGCCGATCCGGCGGATCTGGGCGACTGGCTGTCCGGCCTGGTGATCACCGGTGGTCAGGACGTGCATCCGAGGTGCTGGGGTGGGGACGAATCGGTGGTCAGCGGGATCGATCCGGTCGCGGACCCCTCGGTCCACGACCCCGGCCGGGACGAGTTCGAGATCGCGTTGACCCGGGTGGCGCTGCACCGGCAGATCCCGCTGCTCGGCGTGTGCCGCGGCATGCAGGTGCTCAACGTGACGCTGGGCGGCACGCTGATTCCCGACCTGCCCGCCGGGCCGATCAGGCACCTCATGTCCACGGGACCGCTGTCGGACGGGGACCCCGAACACGTCGTCACCTTCGATCCGGGGACGACCGCCCAGAAGGTGTTCGGCGATCGGCTGGTGACCAATTCGTGGCATCACCAGGCGGTCGACGTCCGCGGGGAGGGTCTGGTGGTCACCGGTCGCACCGAGGACGGTGTCGCCGAGGCTATCGAGCTCCCTGGTGCGGCGGTGCTCGGCGTGCAGTGGCATCCCGAGTGGATGAACAGCGACGACGGTGCGCTGCGCTGGCTCGTTGACGCGGCGGCCGAACGACGCTGAGTGGACCGGAAACGACTGTGGCCGACACCTTTTCGGCGGCGGCCACAGTCGCTCGCCCTCAATCCACGCTCACCCAGGACACCAGTGAACGCATATCCGGTTCGGGCTCGGTCGCGGGGGCGTCGGCCGTCGGTGCGTTGGCCGGGTCGCCGAGATTGGCCGCCATCCATGCGTCGAGCACGCCGAGGGTGATCTCCATCTGAGCCGCCGAGGCGACGGGATCGGTGAACACCAGCCAGTTGAGGGCAAAGCCGTCGGACAGCGCGGCAACGATGTAGATCAGCTTGTCGATCGTGGCCTGGGGGACCGGTCGACCCGTCTCGGTCACGGGGGTGACCCCGATGATCGTGCGCATCGTCTCGAAGGCTGCGTTGTACACGACCTTGGCCTGCGTGCCCTCACGCTGTCCCCAGCTGATCAGCTCGATGATGGTGGCGCCCAAGGCTGGATTGTCCAGATACCACTCCATCAATCCGCGTAGCAGTGCCCGTGCTGTGGTTTGCACGTCACTGTGGACATCGTTGCTCGTCAGTACATTCCGGTACTCGCCGGCGAGATACTCGAACACTGCCCCGAACAGCACTTCTTTGGTGGCGAAGCAGTAGTGCAGGGTCGCCAACGGGGCGTTCGCTTCCTCGGCGATCCGGCGCGTGGTGGCTCCTTCCACCCCGTGAGCGGCGATCACGCGCACGGCCGCGGCCACCAGCTCGGCGCGACGTTCGGCGGCGGGGACGCGGGCCATGAGGATGCTCCTGTCGGTTCGTTTTGAACGATTGATCAAGTCGTTCATAACGTTACCAGCTCTGAGGCTGCGTCGCGTGAGGCGATAGAGGAAATCTCGCAAGAAGTTTGTCGATCGTCTTGATCTGTTGACCCACTACCGATACGGTTATGTCAGGCCTCACATTTTCAGGCCCAACCGATCACGCTCGGGGGGCCGCCGCTCGGGCCGTGACCTGGCGATCTCCAGGTCGATCGAAGGACCTTCACCCTGCAACCCTGCGAAGAGGACGACATGATCCAAGTCGAACCGGTCCACGCTCCCGAACGCTCGATCGCGCTCGATCGGCTCGCCGTGGACCCGCCGATCGACACCCTCGTCGATCTCCTGGTCGACCAGGCCGTCCGATCGCCCGATCGTGAATTCCTCCGGTTCGCGGACGGGTCATGGACCTTCGCCGAGGTCGACGACTGGACCTCGCGCCTGGCTCGGCGCCTGGCCACCGCGGACGGTGTCCGACCCGGGGACCGGGTCGCGATCATGTTGCCCAACGTGGTCCAGTGGCCGATCGCCTGGCTGGCGATCCTCAAGGCGGGCGCGGTGACGGTCCCGGTGAACTCGGCGTATCAGCGCGCCGACCTCGAGTTCGTTCTCCGGGATTCGGGCGCTCGGGTGCTGTTCACCGACGCCGGGCACGCCGGTCTGGTCGAGGTGGTCCGCACCGCGACCAGCGAACTGGCCGATCTCCGGGTCGTCGACGCCTCCTCGCCCGCCGAGCTCGCGGCGTACCCGGCCGAACGCCCGGCCGTCGAGATCACCGGCGCGACCCTGGCAAACCTCCAATACACCTCGGGGACCACCGGTTTCCCCAAGGCCTGCATGTTGACCCACGAGTACTGGGCGCGCATCGGCTGGTTCTGCGCGAACGCGAACAGCCTCGGCGCCGACGACGTTGCCCTGACCTCGCAGCCGTTCTCCTACATGGACCCGCAGTGGAACACCGCGCTGTGTTTGACGATCGGCGCGCCGCTGGTCGTGTTGCCGCGGTTCTCGGCCTCCGGCTTCATGACCGACGTGCGCGAGCACCGGGCGACGTTCGTCTACGTGCTCGGTTCCATGCCGACATTGCTGTTCAAGCAGCCGCCGACCCCGCGGGACCGGGACAACGACCTGCGTATCGTGCTGTGCTCGGCCATCCCCGTCGCCCTGCACGCCGAGCTCGAACAGCGATGGGGCGCACCGTGGCGCGAGATCTTCGGGATGACCGAAACCGGGGTCGACCTGTTCAGCCTTCCCGAGAGCACCGACGATATCGGCAGTGGACGACTGGGTCAGCCGGTACCGACCAAACAGGTGCGAGTCGTCGACCCCCAAGGCCGCGAGGTCGGCGACGGCGAGTCCGGTGAGCTGATCACCTCGGGCAAACCGATGATGCTCGGCTATTGGAACAGGCCCGAGGAAACCGCACAGACCCTGCGGGACGGCTGGCTACACACCGGTGACGTCGCGGTGCGCGAGGCGGGCAGCTACCGCCTGATCGGCCGGATCAAGGACATGGTGCGCCGCGGCGGGGAGAACATCGCCAGCGCCGAGGTCGAACGCGTGCTGGAACGCGACGACACCGTCGTCGCGACGGCAGTCGTCGGAGTGCCGGACGAACTGTTCGGCGAAGAGGTCAAGGCCTTCGTGCAGCTGGCCCCCGGCGTCGAGGAGAGCCGCGAGACCGCCGAGCGGATTCTCAACCACGCGCGAAACCATTTGGCGCGCTTCAAGCTTCCGCGCTACGTGGAATTCGTCGCCGACTTCCCGCGCACCCCGTCCGAACGGGTGTCCAAGCCCGCGCTGAAAGCCCGCGCGATCGAACACCCCGGCACCACCTATGACCTGCAGCCCCCGCGCGACTGAGGACCCGGACATGACAGAGAACTACCTCGACACCCACATCGACGACGACGTCGCGGTGCTCACCCTGAACCGCCCGGCGAAGCTGAACGTGCTCGACGTGGCCACCCGGGTGCGACTCGCGCAGACCATCCGCCACTTCGGTACCGGCGATCTCGTTCGCGGAATCGTCCTCACCGGCACCGGCCGGGCTTTCTCCGCCGGGGAAGACCTGCAGGCGATGCCGAGTACCTACGACGAGATCCGCGAGGCCTTCGCGACCTTCCACGACATCACCCGGGCGATTCTCGAAACGAGGATCCCGGTGATCGCGGCCGTGAACGGGATCGCGGTCGGTGGCGCCTCGGAGATCACGCTGTGCTGTGACGGTCGGATCGGCAGCCCGGCCGCCGAGTACTTCCAGCCGGAGAACCACCGCGGGATCATCATTTCCAATGCCTCGAGCTTCCTGATGAGCCGACTGGTCCGCAACCACGCGATGCGCATCGTGCTCGGCTCGCAACGGATCAAAGCCGACGAGGCGCTGCGCATCGGCCTGCTCGACGAGATCGTCGCCGAGGAGCACCTGGTGGCTCGCGCGGTCGACACGGTCCGCCAGTGGAATCCCGATCCCCGCACCACCGCACTGCATCTGAGCTTGCTGCGGCCGCGTGCCGAAGAGATCGAGGCGGCCTTCGCACGCGAAGACGACGCGGCCCGCCAGTCCTGGGAGTCCGGTGCCTTGACCGAAGGCATCGAGGGTTTCTGGGAATCGAAGAACGAACGGAGACGATGATGATCACCACCGAAGCAGCTGTCCTCACCGCGGTCAACGAGCCGCTGGAGTTCACCGAGATCCTGGTCGACGACCCGGAACCCAACGAGGTCCGCCTCGCGGTCTCGAATGTGGGCCTGTGCCACAGCGACCTGCACTACATGACCGGAACCGTCGGCGCGGACCTGCCCGTGGTAGTCGGCCACGAGGTGGCGGGTGTGGTCGAGTCGGTCGGCTCCGCGGTGACCACGTTGTGCCCCGGTGACCGGGTCGTCGGCGCGCTCACGCCCTCGTGCGGGATGTGCCGCAACTGTCAGGTCGGGCACTCGACCCAGTGTCAGCGCCTCACCCAGATCCGGCAGCGGCCCCGGCCTGCCTTCCAGCTGCCCAGCGGTCAGGCCGTGCACCGGCTCGGCGATGTCGGCGCGTTCTCCCGCCACACCCTGCTGCGTGAGAACGCCCTGGTGAAGGTGGCCGACGAGGTGGGTCTGCACGTGGGCTGCCTGCTGTCGTGCTGCATCATCACCGGCGTCGGTGCCGTGTTCCGCGGCGCCGAGGTGCGCCCCGGTTCCACCGTCGCGGTGATCGGTTGCGGCGGTGTCGGTTCGGCCATCATCCAGGGCGCGCGCCTGGCCGGCGCGTCGGCGATCGTCGCCGTCGACCTCGACGACGCCCGCTTGGCCGCTGCCAGGACCTACGGCGCCACCCACGTCGTGAACGGTGCGTCCGACGTGGCCGCCGAGATCCGGCATGTGCTCGGCGACGGCGTGGACTACTCGTTCGAGGCTGTCGGCAGCGCGCGGACCGCGGCCACCGCCCTCGAGGTACTGCGCCCCACCGGCACCGCATGTCTGGTCGGCATCGCCCCCGACGGCACCGATCTGACGCTGCCGGCCTGGAACTTCTTCTTCAGCGAGAAGCGCCTCATCGGTTCCTACATGGGTTCGGGCCAGGCGGCCGAGGACATCGCCCAGTTCGCCCGCCTGTACCAGCAGGGCCGCCTGCTGCTCGACGAGATGGTCAGCGACGTCGTCGCGTTCCGCGACATCGACAAGGGCTTCGAGGCGATGAAGTCCGGTGAGGTCACCCGCATCGTCGCCGACCTCACCGTGTGAGCCACACCCCGATCGAGCCCCGAAGGAGACACTGATGACGAATCCGCAACTACCCCAACCGATCAACTACATCGCCGACGAGTGGTCCGAGTGCGCGACCATCCCCGGCGCCTGGAACCTCGATCCCAACACCGGCGAGCCCGTGCACCGGACGGTGACCACAACACCCGCCGACGTGGAACGCGCCCTGCGCCACGCCGAACAGTCCTATGGCTTCGAGCGGTGGGACGACGCCGCGAGCGAGGAACGCGCCCAGGTGATCGAGCGCGCGGCCGACATCGTCGAGTCCCGCATCGAGGACATCGCCCGCACCGACGCCCTCACCAGCGGCGTCCCGATCGCCAAGTCCCGCCTGGTCGCTCAGTTTCTGCCGCACCGGATCCGGTCCGCCGCAGCGGAACTGCGTGCCGTCCCGCGCCGCACGGCGCTGGCGGCCGATGGTCGGGACGTGCGGCTCTACAAGGTCCCGTGGGGTCCCGCCGCCATCCTCACTCCGTGGAACGGCCCCAGTTTCATTCCCGCCGCGAAGATGGTGAGCGCGCTGGCCGCCGGCTGCCCGATCATCCTCAAGCCGTCCGAGCACGCGCCGAGCAGTGCGCAGATCATCGTCGAGAGCTTCGTCAAGGCGGGACTGCCTGCTGGTGCGTTGCAGTTGCTGCACGGCGCGGGCGACGTGGGCGCCGCTGTGACCGGTGACCCGCGTGTCAAGATCGTCTCCTTCACCGGCGGCCCTAACGCCGGCCGGGCCATCGCCCGCGCGGCCGCAGAAGACTTCAAGGTGCTCCAGCTCGAACTCGGCGGCAACAACCCGGCGCTGGTCCTCGACGACGCCGACATCGACGTGGCCGCCGACGGCATCCTCGACGGGATGACCAAGCTCAACGGCCAGTGGTGCGAGGGTCCAGGCAAGGTGCTGGCCCACGAAAGCCTGCTCGAGCGGCTGCTCGAGGCGCTGCTCGAACGCATTTCCCGCATCGAAATCGGGAACTCGCTCGACGAGCGGACCGAACTCGGCCCCATCTCGAACGCCCCGCACTTCGCGACGCTGCGCAGCCGTATCGACGGGCTGCGCGCCCACGGCGCGACCATCCACCAGCCCGCGAAGCTCCCTGGACTGGACGGCTTCTTCCTGTCACCCACTGTCGCGACGGGTGTCGACGCGTCGCTGGCCACCGCCGAGCTGTTCGGTCCGCTGATCAGCCTGCACGCCGTGGAGTCCGACGAGCACGCTCTGCGCGTGGCCAACGCCAACCCGTCGGGCTTGGACGCCTACGTGTTCGGTGGCGACCTGGACCGCGCCATCGAGGTCGGCTCGCGAGTGCTGTCGGGCGAGGTGCGCGTGAACGGCGCCAAGGTCGCCGACCTGGCCGACGGCTCGGCCCAGAGTTTCTGGGGCACTTCGGGAATCGGCGGACATGGCCCGGGCGAGGCGGTCCGGGTGTTCTGCGGTGACCGTGTGGTCGGCGTCGATTCCCCCGACCTGCCGATGTAGCGATCGCGCTACGTCGGCGCCACACCTTGACTGTCACCACAGCGAGCGGCCTTGCCGTTCGCTGTGGCAGTCATACGACTAATACGAATGACTAAGATCAGGAACCCAATGTTCACCACCCCCTTCACCGAGATGTTCGGTATCGAGCACCCCCTCGTCTGTGGCGGCATGACCGCTGTCGGCACCGCTGACCTGATCAGCGCGGTGGCCAACGCCGGGGCTCTCGGATTCCTCACTGCTCTCACTCAGCCCACCCCTGAAGCGCTGGTCAAGGAGATCAACCGGTGCCGGGATCTGACCGACAAACCCTTCGGTGTAAACTTGACCATTCTGCCGACCATCAAACCGGTGCCCTACGACGAATATCGCGACGCCATCGTCGAGAGCGGCATCACCATCGTCGAAACCGCGGGGGGCAACCCACAGCCGCACCTGCCCACGTTCAAGGCTGCCGATGTGAAGGTCATCCACAAAGCGGTCACCGTCCGCCATGCTCTCAAGGCTCAGCAGCTCGGTGTCGATGCGGTCAGCATCGACGGGTTCGAATGTGCGGGACACCCCGGTGACGACGACGTCCCGGGACTCGTGCTGATCCCCGCAGCCGCCAGGGCATTGTCCATCCCGATCATTGCCAGCGGTGGAATCGCCACCGGCGCGGGGCTTGTCGCCGCCCTGGCGCTCGGCGCATGCGCGGTGAACATGGGCACTCGGTTCATGGCAACCACCGAGGCGCCCATCCATCCCAACGTCAAGCAGCAGATCGTCGACAACACCGAACGCGACACCGTGATCGTGTTCCGCGAGTTCCACAACTCCGCACGGGTGGCCCGCAACGCGGTGTCGGAGGAGATCGCTGCGGTCTCCCGGAAGCCCGGTGCGACCTTCGACGACATCGCTCACCTGGCCAGCGGCGCTCGAGCTCGTGAGCAGGTCTACGAGAACGGAGATGTCGACGGCGGCCTGTGGTGGGCCAGTCAAGCCCAAGGGCTGATCCACGACATCGGCAGCTGCGCAGACGTGGTCGACACGATCCTCGCCGAGGCTCGGCAGATCATCACTGCGACATTGCCGGGCAATCTCGCGCGCTGAACCTTCGGCCGAACCCGCCATGCGCGGGTTCGGCAGGGCCGTTCTCGCGGCCCCTCGAGCATTGATGAGCAGATCGCAATTGGGAGCGTAGGTGTGGGGGCAACACCTGCGATTCGTAGCCCGCCAAGCCCAACTGGAGCTGCTAACCCAGTTGCCAGCGTTGTCTTCCCAACCACGGAATGCCTCCATGTCCAATGTCTCGGGTTCATCGGGAGCGGCATCCCGGCCTTGCCGCCCATGACTATTGCACGGGACGTACGGCGCGCGTCGTCAGGCAATAGTCGAACATGAGTGATTCGACGAATCTTCTGCGTGATCCCAACCATCGCATCCGAGACATTCTGGTCGGCCGTCGAGTTGATACGTAGAAAAGGTCACGGAGATGGGTGCAGAAGGGTCGCGAAAAGACTTCAAGCAGGTGCCGCGGGTCCGAATCCAGCCGAGGGAAGGCGGCCCGTGGCGTTACAGTGCGACGGTGGACTCATCTTGGCCTCGTCCCAGCCGACGCACTGCGGAATTGATTCGGGATGTCGCGGAACGTCTTGTCGCGTCCTCGGAGACGGCGATCGACGAGCTGACCGCGGCCTCACATGAGGCTGCCGAATACCGTGCGGTGCTCAAGGACCCGCAGCTCGTCGCCGCCGATCGGCGAATGAACAGGACCAACTTGCTGCACTGGCTGTCGGCCAACCTGCAGGATCCCGGCGCGCGAGTGGCGCCCAGCGCCGACCCAGATATTCTGCAGTTCGCTCGTGATCTGGTGCGGCGTGGGCTGGACATGCATGATCTCGGCGCATGGCGGGGCGCCCAGCACGGTGGGTGGTCGGCGTGGGTCGATGAGTGTTTCGCCGTGACCAGCGACCTGGATGAGCTTCGCGACCTGATGAAGGTGTCCGAGCGGTCGATGTCGACGTTCATCGATGACTCGATCGCAGCGCTGGACGAGTACGTCGAAAGAGAACGCGCCGAACTGACCAAGGGCGCCAGCGCGGAGCGTCACTCGACCGTCCAACTGTTGCTCGAGGGAGCACCGATCAGCCGTACTCGCGCGGAGTCGCGACTCGGGTATGCGCTGACAGGCAGCCACGTAGCGGCGATATTTTGGAGCGACTCGGCCGACGACTCGGCGGGGCTCGACGGGGCCGCCGAAGCGGTAATGCGAGTGTGCGGGGCGACTCGCAGGCTCACGTTGAACGCGAGCGTGGCTGCGCTGTGGGTGTGGCTGGCTGCGGACGCTGTCCCGTCGGCCGAAGTGGTGCAAGCCGCCATGACTGGCCGGCCTGGGATCCGCGTGGCTTTCGGGCGCCCGGCCAAGGACCTCGAGGGATTCCGCAGAAGTCACCTAGATGCCGCGACTGCCCAGCGAGTGCTCGCGCGGGTCGGCTCCACAAGAAAGGTCGTTCGGTACGAGGACATCGCTCTGGTCTCGGTCCTCAGCGCCGACATGGCACAGGCAGATCAGTTCGTCGCCGAAACCCTCGGTGAGCTTGCCACCGCTGATGCTGCGCTGCGTGAAACCGTGGTCACCTATGTCCAGGAACGGTTCAACGCATCTGCTACAGCGGAACACCTGTACACGCACCGCAGCACCGTCGAGCGGCGACTCGCCCGTGCCGATCAGCTCTTGCCCGTGCCGCTTGCGGAGAACGCGGCGAGTGTGGTGGCTGCCCTCATGCTGGTTCAGCTGCGCGACTGAGGCTGCCACCGCAACTGTCGCATGAGCTTGTCGGAGGCGATGGCCGGCGATACCGGCCATCGCTTGCGGCTCAGGAGAACTCGAAGTAACGCCGAGACTCCCAGTCGGACAGTTCGGCGTACGGGTCGCCACCGGTGGTGTGGAACTGCATCCACTCCCACTTTCGTGATGCGGTCCAGAAGTCGACGAACTCGTCTCCTAGATATTCGCGGAGGATCTCGTCGGCATCGAGCGCCGCGATCGCTTTCGTCATCGAATCGGGGATCCGGTCGATACCGCAGTCGTCGGGAAGACACCACGCCATGTCTTCGACCTGCGCGGGTGCGGGAATTTTTCGCTCGATGCCGGCCACGATTCCGGCGAGTACACCGGCCAGCGCGTAGTACGGGTTCACATCCGAGCCGGGAACCCGGTACTCGAGCCGGGAGTACTTGGGATGGCCGACGACAGCGCGCAGTGCAGCGGTCTTGTTATGCACGCCCCAGCTGATCGTTGTCGGTGGCCCCGAGACATCGACCAGACGCCGGTACGAGGTGATCTGTGGCAACGCGAGCAAAGTGTTGCCTGCCATGGTGGCCATCAGGCCGCCAACCGCGTGCAACATGAGCTCGGACGGACCGTCGGGCGAATAGAACTGGTTTTCACCGTCGGCCTGCAGGGATACGTTCAGGTGTGCACCCTGCCCGAATCCAGCGGTCGGCTTGGCCATGAACGTGACGGACCGGCCCATCTTGCAAGCGATTTCACGCATCACCTGCTTGGCCCGCACCCACGAGTCAGCGAGCGTCAGCGGATCGTTGGGCGCGAGGTTCAGTTCGGTTTGGCCTGGTGCGGCCTCGTCGGTCCATGCCTCCCAGGTGATGCCCAGCGCGTCGAGTCGGTCCGTGACGGCTTCCATATAGTCGATCCAGTCCGAAGACCTGGCAAGGTTGTAGGTAGCGCCGGTTTCGCCGCCGAGCGGGGTCAGGTCGCGGTATCGGCGGGCCCTGGCCTCCTGAATGGACTCCTCGAACAGGGTAGTTTCGATCTCCACCGCGGCCGTGGCGGTGTAGCCCAAGGCCGCGAGGCGTTCGATCAACCTTCGCAGTAGATTTCTCGGGCAGATCGGTACGGGGCTGCCGTCCGGGAGCCAGAAGTCGCCGATCACAGAATGGACGCCGGGCTTCCATTCCACGAGGGTGTTCATGTCGGGCATCAGCGCGATGTCGTAGAGGTTGCCGCGCCATTCCGGGTAAGCGTCGCCGAACACGACGTCGGTGCCCATGTCGATGGCGAACAGGACGTCAGCGAAGGCGAATCCGGAGTCCTTGCCGGAGGCGAACTTCGCGGGCGTTACGTTCTTGCCCATGAAGCTCCCGTCGTGATTGGTGGCCTCGACGCGGTAAGCCTTGACGGGTCGGGCGGACGAGCTCGCCGCGGCGGTGGTGAGATCAGACATCGAAACGGGCCTTCCACGATGCGGCAGTCATGGCCGACAGCTGAGCCAGGGTGCCCTGGACGCGCAGACCACGTGCCAAGGCGGTGAACAGAAAATCGCTACCGGTGAAGAGCCCGGCCAGCACATCGGGAGTGCCGACGACCCTGTAGACGTTGGTGCCGGCGCCGAATCGGGCCTCCTCTCGGCCGTCGGGGCCGGACGCAACCGCGACGAGAACGTCGGGGATGCCGCGGACGTCCCGGGTGATCTCCCAGAATCGGGCAGCAGCCGTCCGCCACTCGGGCTGTGGCACTTGCAAGGCACGCAGCAACCAGTCGGCGATTTCCGCGTCACCTTCCATCGCGACGCTGGTGAACCGGGCGTCGAGGTCGACCACCACGGTGGCATCGGTGGGAGCGAAGACGCCGCCGGTCACGGTCACAGCATCGTCGGCGAAGGTCACGGTGGCCGCCTGCGGGGTGGCATGTGAGCGCACCGCGACGCTGCCGGAGTAACTCCCGAATGCGTAGGGGGCGTGCCGCTGCTGGACGGCATCGCGCAGGGTCCGGCCGATCAGTCGGACGATAGGGGTGGCGTCGTCCTCGATCGTGACCCGGTGGTCCGCAATCGGTGTCGCGGTGGGTGCAGTGGTTTCCATCTGTTCCTTCATCATTGGCATTGCTGGTGTAGTTGTCCTCGGCGTGGCCGCCTCGGAGGCCACGTGATCGACCTGCAAGGCGTACTGCGCTGCGAGTCCGGCGGCGCGAATCTGCTCGGTCATGCCGGCACCTGTTCGATGTGACTGACGACGAGGTCGGCGATCCGGAATGCGAGTGAGTCCGGCAAGTGGTGGCCCATGCCCGGGATGATGATGTGTCGTGCGCCGGGGATCGCCGCTACGGTGGCGGCGCCTCCGGACGGTGCGACAAGCGGGTCCCGGTCACCGTTGATGACCAGAGTGGGAGCCTCGATCCGGCTGAGTTCGGCGGTCCGGTCGCCCGAGGCATAGATGGCCTGGATCTGCCGTGCGGTCCCGGCTGCACCGTCACCGGCGGTGCGGTCCCAGGTCGTCGTGGCGTGCGTGGCCTCTTCGACTTCATCGACGGGGTACGCCGTCCCGGCGATGTGCGCGGTGATCCGCAGATGCGCGCGGACCGCGCCCACTCGGTTCCGCGGAGGCGGACTGCCGGCGATCAGTGCCAGGCTCGACAGTGTCGGCTGCCCGACCTTCTTGTTCCCCGTGGTCGAATACAGGGAGGTGAGGGTTCTGACCAGGTGCGGGTACCGGGCCGCCACCACCTGGGCGATCATGCCGCCCATGGACCGACCGACCAGGTGCACCGGGCCGACGCCGAGATACTCGATCAGCTGTGCGGCGTCGTCAGCCATGTCGGCGAGTGTGTAGGCATCCCTTCGGGGCAGGGCGAGTAGTTGGCGCAGCGTGTTCGGCGGCGGGGCCGTGGAGTACGTGGAGCGTCCGCAGTCGCGGTTGTCTATCCGAATGACGCGGAAGCCGGTCGCGAAGAGCGCGGACACGAACCGGTCGGACCAGGTCGTCAGATCCTCCGCAAGCCCCGCGATCAGCAGCACTGGCGGTGCGTCAGGGGCGCCGTCCAGCCGGTAACACAGGCGCGTACCGCACGGTAGAAGCGCGAATCGGTCCTCGGGCAAGCTAGACACGGGCCGCCGCCTTCGTGGTCGCGGCGCCTGTCGCAGCATCGTCCTTGGTCGAATGGAATCGCAGGGCATCGTCGAGCAGCGGCCCGCGCAGGAGTTTGGCGTCCGCCGGGTAGGACATCTGCATCTGCCACATCCCGGTGCCCTGCTTCGGCATGGTTGCGTGGGCCCGTTTGGCGTAGCCGGAGCTGAGGTCAAGGATGGGCCGAGTCTCCATGTCGGGGTCGGGTTCGACGATCACGCTGTCGTAGCCGAAGGCATCCATGTGCTGCACGAGCTTTGTGAAGTAGCGGCACAGGATGCCGATCTTCAAGGTCCACGACGACGTGGTGTAACCGATCGCGACGGCCAGGTTGGGGATCCCCGACAGCAGCGTGCCTCGGTACACGACAGACTGCGACAGGTCAGTCGGGACACCGTCGATCTCGATATCGATCCCGCCGAGCATGCGCACGTTGAGGCCGGTCGCCGTCACGATCACATCTGCGTCGAGGTGCTTGCCGGACTCGAGAGCGATCCCCGTCTCGGTGAACCGAGCGATTCTGTCGGTCACGATCGACGCGTGGTTGCTGCTCAGAGCGTCGAAGAAGTCGCCGTCGGGCGACAGACATACACGCTGGTCCCACGGGTTGTACGGAGGGTTGAAATGCGTGTCCACGTCGTAGCCCGCAGGCAACGACTTCTTGTTGATACGGCGGATGACCGCACGACCGAGACGGGGGAATGTGCGCAGCGACTTGACCACGCTCCGGTCGATCCAGATGTTGTTGAATCGCGTCATTGCATATCCGCGTTGCTCCCCGAACCAGCGCGTGAGCCGCAGCGCGAGCTTGTCCACCTTGGGCCACGGGACGACGTAGGTCGGCGTGCGCTGCAGCATGGTGACGTGTTCGGCGGCACCGGCATGGTTGAGCATCGACGGAATCAGGGTGATGGCCGTCGCGCCGCTTCCGATCACTACGACCTTCTTGCCCGCGTAGTCGTAGTTTTCGGGCCAGTGCTGCGGGTGGATGATGTCCCCGTCGAAGTCCTCGCACCCCTCGAAGTGCGGTGTATAACCCTCGTCGTAGCGGTAGTAGCCGGTGCCGGCAAAGATCCACTTCGCGGTGAACTGTTTGTCGCCGTCGGGCGTGCTGACGTCGAGCGTCCACCGAGCGTCGGTACTGGACCACGAGGCCTTCCGCACGCTGTGCCCGAGCCGGATCAGCCTGCCGAGGTCGAACTCGTCGATGGTCTCCTGCAGGTAGCTGAGAATCTTCGGGGCTTCGGCGATGGCGGCTCGGTCCTTCCAGGGCTTGAACTCGTAGCCGAAGGTGTGCAGGTCGGAATCAGAGCGGATGCCCGGGTACTTGAACAGATCCCAAGTGCCCCCGATGTTGTCGCGTCCTTCGAGTACGACGACACGCTTACCAGGGAAGGCCTCGGTGATGTAGCGGACGGCGCCGATGCCGGAGATTCCGGCGCCGACGACGACGATGTCGAAATCTTCGGGCTGGGATGTCGGAGAGTTCATCGTGCGGCCTTCCGGTGGTCAATTGGAGCGAGTAAGTAGACGATGCCCGCCCGATGCAGGAGTGAGCTACTGCACAGTGCTGCGTCTTGATCGACGAGGGGGCGCACAGTGCGCCCATCACTCGCGGTCGGTGCGCCACTGCTGGCGAATGGTGTCCGTTGTTGCTGGGGTTTCCACATTGACGGATGGTGCTCACGGATCACTGTTCATCGTCAATTGACTTAGGCGTATGACCATGATTGTTCAGGGTGCATGCTCATCAACGCCTTCGCGGCGCCCGCGAACGGGTGTGCGGCAGTGGCGATTTCGGTAGTGGGGGCCGAACCGACCGGTTGAGAGGCTGATCCACGGCATCGGAAGCGGCAGAACCCGGCTGACCGGCACGCCGTGAGATAGTGGGTCGATTGCCTTGATCATGTGACCGACTGCCAGTATGGTTATGGCAGGCATCACAAACCGATCAAGGTCGGCCGCCGCGCGACTCGCTCGGCGGCGGGGTGTCAGTCCCAGGGAGCTCGGACTGCCGAAGCGGGACCGCAGCCGGTCCACGATCGGCAGCGCAGATCGAACAAACTCATTGCCGCTGGCCGGCGGGTGTCACCATTCAAGGAGAAGGTCATGTCCATCAAGGAACTGCTTTTCGCGGTCGCGGACATCTGGATGATCGCTGTCGGCTTCACCTACGGCATCAAGTTCATCCGGAACTACAAGAACTACCTGCTCGGTATCGAGTGGATGATCGTTGCGACCTCGGGGACGAACTTCCTGGTCTACGGCCTACTCAAGGCCGGTCACGACAGCCCGATGTATACCGGTGCGGCCTTTTTGGATGCCTTCTCCCGGTCGGTCGGTATCACCCTGATCCTCGTCCTCGGACTGATGCAGGTGACCCACCGGTACAAGCCCTCGACGGCGGTGGACATCGGCGCATTCGCCCTCGCCGCCGTCGCGGGCCTGTTGTTGCTCGGGTACCAGGACACGATCGGCCTGCCGGCCAAAGTCTTCTTCATCGTGGTCAACGTCCTCACCACGATCTTCCTCGCCTACTTCGTCACGCGGCTGTGGCAGATCGGCGAGCGGGGCCACGCCATGGGAGCGGGCGTGGCCACCGTGTGCGCCTTCGTTATCGCGGCGACCTACGACTTCGTCAAAATCCCAGGCGATGACGCCGAGCACACCATCTTCTACATCCTTGCGCTCTCCACGTGGGGGCTGCAGATGTTCGTGTACTACCGCGCCTACCGGGCATTCGATGCCTACAACACCCGCGTCGCCGCCCGGGCTGCGACCGAGGACGCCCCCGTCACGGCGTAAAGCGACGGACTCCGCTGCGATCAACCCAGAGACAGGAGCCACACAAATGGCAACGCTAGATGCGCAAGAGGAAACCACCGAGGTAGTCGTCATCGGCGCTGGGATGGCGGGCTTGACGGCAGCGACGACACTCGCGCCGACGGCTGAGGTGGTTGTCCTCGAGTCCACCGAGCGCACGGGCGGGCGCGTCGAAACCGTACGGCAGGGCGATTACTGGATCAACGTCGGAACCCAGTTCACTGAGGGCACCGGCACCTTGATCGAAGCCCTCAACAGGCACAACATCGAGATGGGCTCGCTCGCGGGCAAGAGCATCGCGCTGCATTTGAACGGTTCGACCGTCGATACCTCGAACCCGCTCGCACTCATGTTCCGTACACGCATGACCATGATGGACAGGCTCGGTCTGGCAATGGTCGGTGCGCGCATCCTCGCGGCTGCACCGTTTCTCGAGTCGAAGAGCCGTTTCGCTCAGCGGGTACGCGCGCGGCTCGAATCCAAGCTCGCGTCCTATTTGCTCAACGGCGTCCGCTCGGAACTGGCCGCCACCATCGTCCGGTCATGGTCGGCACAGTGGATGGGATGTGATCCAGACGAAACGGCCGCCGCCCAGTTCGTCTACTCCGTCGGCATCGCGTTGACCGACCCCGAAAAGGTCCCGAACTTCTCGCTGCCCGCGGGCGGCAATCAGACGCTGACCGACGTGCTGACCGACGAACTCGGCGACCGTATCCGCCTGAACTCAGTCGTCCACGCTGTGCGCCGCGACGGCGACGGCGTGGTCGTCGACTATCTCGACGATGGCCAGCCCAAGCGGGTGCGCGCCAAGCGGGCGATCGTCACCGTACCCGCCGATGTCGCCGAACGGATCATCCCGGACCTGCCACAGCAGTACCGGAACGCGTTCAACGACATCACCTACGGTCGCTACGTGGTCGTGGGCTTCTTCACCGACGAAATCGGACCGCAGAGTTGGGACAAGTACTTCGGCATTTCCGCTCCGCAACTGTCGTTCCAGGCGGTGTTCAACCACGCCGCAGCGCTACGCACAGGCAGTGACCGAAAGCCGGGAGGAGCTTTGGCCTGTTTCGCCGGAGGCGGGAAAGCCGACGAACTGCTCGACCTGCCCGATGAGGAGATCGTGTCGCGCTTCCGGGAGGACCTGCTCGGCTTGCTTCCCGAGCTGGAAGGCAAGCTGGGGGAGCCCATCCTGCGCAGACACCGCCGGGTCGTGCCCTTCTGGGCGCCCGGGCGTCGCAAATCACTTCCCGCACTGCGTGATCCTCTCGACGGTATCTATCTCGCCGGTGACTACCAGCTGGATGTTCCCTCGCTGGCCGATGCCGCGGCCTCGGGCGAACGTGCGGCAGAGGCGGTCCTGGCCGATCTCGGACGGACCTAAGCGAGCTACAGACCGGCACGTCTTCCCGCCCAGTCCCTCACAGTTCGGCGACGGACTCCTATCCAGGAGGCACATACGATGATCCAGCCCCTCGCGTTGCCCGAACCCGTTTCGCTCGGCGTATGGCAGCAAGGCCCACACAACCGGCGGACACTCGGCCGGATCCGTGAAATGGTCCCCACTGCCCGGGTCGCCGCGAGCAAGCGACCGTTGAGTCTTCCTCGCGGCGAGCCGTTGAATCTGGATTTGCCGCTCAGCTCGGCGAGCGCCGGCGAGACCACGGTGCAGGCCACTTTGGCACGGACCTTCGCCGACGGGCTCATCGTGTTGCATCACGGGAAAGTGCGGCACGAGTCCTACCCTGGAGATCTTTCCACGGACCGCACCCACGCGTTGTACTCGATCAGCAAGTCGATCATCGGGGTGGTGGCCGCGCAGTTGGCTGTCGCGGGTCTGCTCGATGTCGATGCGCTCGTGACGCACTACGTTCCGGAGCTCGCGGAGTCGGGGTACGCCGGGGCGACGGTCTGCGACGTCCTCGACATGCGGACGGGAATCCAATTCTCCGAGGAGTACCTCACGCCGGGCTCGGGCTCACATCTCGTCGACCAGGCCGTCGGCTGGGCTCCTGCTACCGACGGGTCGCCGGAGAGTCTGTACGAATACCTCACCACGCTCCGCGCGGACCGGCCGCATGGCGGCGTATTCGAATATCGATCCTGTGAGACCGATGTTCTCGGCTGGATCTGCGAGCGCGCCGGGCGAGAACGCATGCCGGAGATGCTGTCCCGCAACGTGTGGTCCCGGGTGGCGGAGAACGACATGGACGCGGGCGTCGACCGCGCCGGCTCGGTGTTCCATGACGGCGGGCTGGCGGCCACGCTTCGCGATCTTGCCCGATTCGGTGAGGCACTTCGACGCGACGCAGGCGTAGAGAATCGGGTGGGGCTCGTTGCCGGTGAGTGGCTCGGTGACTGCCTCACCGACGGCCCGGAGTATCGGCAGGCTTTCGCGGCCTCGCCGAGCCACACCGCTGAACTGTTCCCAGGCGGGATGTACCGCAACCAGTTCTGGGTTCCCTACGCCGATCGGCGCGTACTGCTCTGTATCGGCATCCACGGCCAAGTTCTCTACATCGACATCGACAACGCGGCGGTGATCGCACAGGTCTCGTCATGGCCGGAGCCGGTCGTCGACGAGCTCGCATACGACGTCTTGGCCGGCATCGAGACGATCGTCGCCGCACTGTAGAACGCCGAGCGGCGGCGCCCTTCAATATGAGCGGCGCCGCCGTCGGTACGGGTCGTTGTTCGGTCGGCTGTGCCCGACCGCCTTGGGGAGACCAGCTTGGAGAGAGCGGCCGCGCCGCAAACCTCAGTGGCGAGCGGCGTCGGCGACAGGACCGGTGCTCAGTCGAGTTGTGTGGCGACCACCCCGGCGGTGTGGCGACCCGAGCGGACCGCGCCCTCCATATAGCCGTTCCAGTCGACCGCGTATTCGGCCCCCGCCCAATGAATCCGGCCCACAGGCTCTCTGAGGATGTCGCCATAGCTGGTCCACGTGCCCGGCCCGAAGTGTGCTCCGTAGCAGCCGCGGGTGAATTCCTCGGCACTCCAGTTCTTTTCCAGATAGGA
Organism: Nocardia sp. NPDC050717; assembly: GCF_040654275.1. Lineage (NCBI taxonomy): Bacteria > Bacillati > Actinomycetota > Actinomycetes > Mycobacteriales > Nocardiaceae > Nocardia > Nocardia sp. NPDC050717. The sequence continues at coordinate 2,790 of NZ_JBFAHR010000029.1, read as the reverse complement.
CAGTGGTTCACCGGCCTGCGGACCGAAGTACCGGACGAAGCAGTCGAGCACGGCGCGCCGACGATCCCGCTCAGGAAGCCGCTGCCAGCGGCGTGCATCCCCGCCTTCGACGAAGCCGAGCATCACACCTGTTTCCGCGTCGGGCGGCGAGACGTCAAAGCTGACTTTGACCGGACCCTGATCGCTGATCACCTGGCCGTTGAGGCCGTTGTCCCGCCAAAACGGGGTGGGATAGGTGGCGAAGGTCTTGACGACGGTTCCGGCGGGCAGCCGCTGGGTCAACTGGTCGCGCCAAGCAGGCATCAGCGGCTCGTACTCGATACGCCCGGCGAGGGTCGGCGGGATGGCGACGATCACCTGCTGTGCCCGGTGATGTTCCCCTGAGCGAGTGGTGACTACGACGCCCGAATCACTCTGAGCGACGGTCCTGACCGGCCGACCGAGCCGCACGTCCAACCCCTCGGCCAGCCGCTCAGCGACGAGGACCGAGCCGCCGATGACGCGATCCTGTTGGGCGCCGTCGTCGACTGAGATGAGTGTCTCGAGGTCGCCGTTGCTGCGGGAATAGAACAGTGCGTGGAGCAAAGAGAGATCCTGCGCGTCCGCGGAGAACAGCGCTTCGGCGACGATACGGAAGTAGGCTCGACCGCTCGCGGTTCGAAGGTTACGCCGTACCCAGGACTCATACGTCTGGCCGTCGAGTTCGTGCGCCTTGGGGTGCGCCCATGGGCGGGCAGGGTCGATGCCGGTCGCGAGACGCTCCCAGCGCAGCAGGCCCTGGGCGAGGTCGGCGAGCGCGAACGGGTTCAGCTTCGGCGTCGCTCCCTTGTGACTGGCCAGACGCGACTGCTTGCCGCTCAAATGGAGAAGGATCGATCCCTTGTTCCAACTGCGGAAAGTCTCCAGACCGAGCTCCTCGACGAGCCCGTACATCTCCTCGTGGCCTGCACCGATCCACGTGCCACCGAGTTCGACGGGCCGACCGTCGATGGTGCCTCCCTCGATGCGGCCGCCGACGCGGTCTCGCGCCTCGAGCACGGTCACGGTCTTGCCCATACCGACCAACTCCCGTGCTGCGGTCAGCCCGGACAATCCTGCCCCCACGATCACTACGTCGACGTGCTGCATCGCCGCTCCACTCCTCGATTAAAGTCGGTCGTATGACTGACTGATAGCCTAGAGTAGGCCGCCGACTGCCGAACGGCAATAGCGATTTTTTCGGTGCGGGTCAGGTCGTGGCGCGCGCTTCAGTTGGCGCGGGGCCGACGTCGGCAAGGGCGACGATCATGCTGATCATCGTCTCGAGGTGTTCGCGCGAGCGCCTTTCATCCGGGTCGCACACGTGCTGCAATATGAGTCCGTCGAGACTGGCGACCATTACGCGGGCCAAGCGAGTAAAGGGCACCGAACACGTCTCGCCCGCTCGTTGAGCAGCCTCCTGGCACCACTCCGCGACGACGCTGACATAACGCTCGTACTGCCAGCGCGCCACCGCCTCCTGGCCTGCCGCACGCAGCGCGTAGGTTGTCAGCTCGTACTGCATGAGCTGCAGTCCTACCCTGTCGGTGACAAGCATCGACCAGAAGCTGTGCATGCCGCTGTCAATGGCGCGCTCGAGCCCTTCATCGCGGGAGGCGGAGTGTCTGAGTACCTTGGCGATCTCTTCCACCACGTCCTCGATCACTGCACGGAGGAGCTGATCCTTGGAGGGGAAGATGTACTGGAGGGTTCCCAGTGGCACACCGGCCTCGGCGGCTACGGCACGCAGCGACGTTTTTGCCACGCCGTCACGGGAGAGTGCGCTGCGAGCTGCGGTGACGAGCTGGCCCCGTCGGACCGATGCCTCTACGTACGCCATCAGCCCTCCTTTCGGTCGGTTGACCGAGACTTTGCCACAGGTTCTCGAAATCTGCACACGCAGCTTGGACGTGAGCTCGCGCTCACTTGACCTTTGCGAGACTTGCCGAGCCGCCAAATCGGCGGCGTTTTGGGAAAGCGGGGTGAGCCTCTGAGCGCCCGATGTCTCCGCGGGCCAGGGCGATGGTTACGGAACACCCAACCCGGCGCGGTGGACCTGCAGCATGAACGCCGTCGAATCTAGGCTTCGACCGGTGAACGTCGTGCTCGAAACCGCGGCTTACGCCACGGAATGCATCGAATGCCGGTCGCTGATCGAGGTCACGGTCACCGAGGTGCTCACCGCCGGTACCCATGAATGGGACATCGCAGGCGACTGCCCAGAGTGCGGAGCCTGCTGGCACGAGCAGTTTCCCGACACCCCTGCCCGGGATGCGCGCGGCGATCCTGGCGGCCAACGGTCCGACCGACCTTCGGCTCGATGTCGGTAGCGCCACGCCGGCGACGGTGATGCACGCCCTTCGAAAGGTCCAGGCGCTGTCGCTCATCGAGGCCCGCGCGTTGGCCGAGCAGCTCTGCGGCAAGGGGCTAAGCAAAACCCGGGTCGAAATGGAGATTCTGTCGGTGGCGCTTCGCGCAGCGGGTGCGATCGTCACAACCTCGTTGTCCGGCGGGGTTTGAGCAGTCGCTTATAGCCATTACAGGGTGTTCGGCGGGATGCCCTCGGCGCGGTCTCACCTCACAGATCTGGAACACGCTCACTCGATGGGCCCTGCGGTCGGTGCGCCGTTTCTGCGAGCTTGGCCGTCCCGCGACAGGTGTCGAATGGCAAGTCGGTCTGAATCGCCCCGGCGGGTCGGGAGACTTCATCTTCTGAGGAAGGATGAAGTTCGTGAGTTCGAAAAAGTACCCGCCGGAACTGCGTGAGCGGGC
>NZ_JBFAHR010000028.1:0-31541 GCF_040654275.1 Nocardia sp. NPDC050717 | reverse complement strand
CAAGTTGGGGGTGATTCCGGGGATCGGTGGGTCGCAGCGGTTGACGCGGGCGATCGGCAAGGCCAAGGCGATGGATCTGATCCTGACGGGCCGCACCATGGGTGTGGAGGAGGCCGAGCGGGCGGGTTTGGTGTCGCGGATCGTGCCTGCTGATCAGTTGCTGGAGGTGGCGTTGGAGACGGCGCAGACGATCGCGTCGATGTCGTTGCCGGTGGCGATGATCGCGAAGGAGGCGGTGAACCGGTCGTTCGAGACGACGTTGTCGGAGGGGTTGTTGTTCGAGCGTCGGGTGTTTCATTCGTTGTTCGCGACCGATGATCAGAAGGAAGGGATGGCGGCTTTCATCGAGAAGCGGCCGGCGAACTTCACCAACAGCTAGTTGTGTTTGTAGTGCAGTGAACCGTCGGTGACCTGGGCGGTCGTCGGCGCGGTGCCCGGGTGGGGTGGCCGCGCCGTCGTCCCGTCGGTGCCGAGCAAGCCGGCTACCGCGCCGCCCAGCGTCGCGGTCACCGCCACCGCGGCGAGCAGTTTGCGTCTGCCCGGCCGTTGACTGTCGCGGGTGGCCAGGGTGGCGCCCGCGTACAGCCGGCGCATCCGCAGCCGCGCGGGCGGGCGTTGCGCGGCCAGCAGGACCGCGCCGCGCGCCGAGACGTAATCGGGCTCCGGGTCGTAGACGATCGGCAGCCCGATCAGCTGGGCCAGGTCCTCGCGCAGCGTCGGATTGCGGCTGCAGCCGCCCAGCGGCACCAGCGCGTCCGGGCGGACGCCGGTCTCCTCGATCACCTGCCGCACGAACGAGGCCGAATGGTGCAGTCCCGCCTCGCACAGCTCAGCCAGATCGCTGCGGGTCACCACAGCGCGGCCGCCGGTGTCGGTGTCGGTGGCGGTCACCACGCGGGTGCGGCTCAGCGACTCGCGGTGCGCGCGGCTGGTGCGCGCGTCGGCCAGCACCCCGCCGCGGGCCAGCTGCCAGCGCAGCAGGGCGTCGTAGCCGTCGCCGCTGAGCACGGTGCTGCGCCTGCTCGCCAGGATCGTGTCGGTGCGGCAGTCGGCGTGGGTGATCGTCAGGCCGGAGCAGCCGAGGTCGTAGAGGAGCACCGTGCCGTCGGCGGGCAGCATGCCGGTGAACCGCAGGTAGCGCAGCTGCGCCAGCGGTTCGTCGACGATGCCGACCTCCGACCTGCCGAGCGCGGCGCGGATCGCGTCGGCGTGCACTTCGCTGCGACAGGTGACCGCCGTGGCCGTCACGCACTCGTCGCGCGCGAGCGCGGCCACCCGCAGCCTGCGGATCGCCGCCAGCACCGCTTCGTCGACCGATCCGCCCGCCCTGCGCGGCAGCCGGACGCGGTCCACCGGCGGCAGGTGCGGCTGATCGGAGTGGGTCAGCACGGCGCGAGCACCGCTCGCACCCGCCGATACCCCCAGGACCAGCACCATGGGCTACATCGTGGACCAGATTCGGCTAGCTGCCAAGCGCGTCGGCCGGTGATTCGCTCGCGGGCCGCCAGGTCGCGTGGAATGCGAGGTTCGGTTCGCCGGGCTCCTCGAAGTCGCCCGCCTCGTGCCGGAAGCTGGCGAGCAGGGTGAGCAGTTCGCGGATCTTGTCGGGGGGCAGGCCGGGCTCGGCGAACACCTGCGCGTTCAGCGCCGCCGTGGCCTCCGCGACCAATTCCCTTCCGGCATCGGTGATTTCGATGAGGGTGGCCCGGCGGTCGCTGGGGTGCGGCACCCGGACCACCAGGCCTGCGGCCTCGAGCCGGTCGACCGTGTTGGTTACGCTCGTGGGATGGACCTGCAGCCGGGCGCTGGCCTTGGCCATCGGCAGCGCGCCGGTCCGGCTGAAACTCAGCAGCTGCAGCAGTTCGTAGCGGGAGAAGGTGAGGCCGGTCGGTTTGAGCGCCTCGTCCACCCGGGCCATCACGATCTGCTGCGCCCGCACCAGCGAGGTCACCGCCGCCATGCCGTCGGCCACCTCGCCCCAGCCGTGCCCGGTCCACTGCCGATGCGCCTCGGCGATCGGGTCGACGGGAAGCGGGCGTGGCCGGGTCATGGATTGATCATCGCATAGCGCCAGGTGGACCGAATTGCACTCACCTCGAGCGCAACCCTGGCCGCGGCGGCCCGGTCACGGCACTCTCTAGGACGAGGCGGGCGTGGCTGAGTGGTTGAGGCAACGGTCTGCAAAGCCGTTTACGCGGGTTCAATTCCCGCCGCTCGCTCTGTGTCGTCGAGGCGGGATCGCTGTGCGCGGTCCCGCCTCGACGCTGTCTCAGCGCAATCCGGAGAAGTCGCGGACGACGGTGTGGTTGCGGTCGGGGAGCGTGCCGAGCAGGTAGTCCGGCGCGGTGCCGAAGTATTCGCCGCGGGTCAGGCTGCTCCAGCGCCTGGCCTGCTCGGTGCGGGTCTTGTAGAAGTTGACGCGATATCCGCCCTCGTAGACGCGCAGCAGGCAGTAGCCACCGGGATACTCCTTCACCGCGCCGACCTCGAGGAACTCCACCGCGCAGTAGAGATCCGGCCTGGTCCGTTTGGTGCGGTGGGTGTGGCCGCTGTGGTGCAGGAAGACACCGGGCGCGCCCCGGTACAGCGTCTGCAGCTCGAGCGCGGCGGCCCGGTCGAGGACGAACGGTGGGCCGCCGATATTCGTCAGACCGGCCTCGGCGGTGACCGGATGATGCCCGAACACGACGGTCGGCCGGTCCGGATCGGCGCGCAGGGCCTCGCCGAGCGCGTCGAGCTGCGACCGATCGATGACCCCACCCGCCGCCTCCGGCGCGCTGGTGTCGAGGCCGAGCACGCGCAGCTCGCCGAGGCGGTGCTCGGTGAGCTGCTGGCGTGGCAGGAACGCGTCACCCCAGCAGTCGGCGCACTCCGGGTGCCCCGGATGCGGCCGGTCGTGGTTGCCGCGCGCCATCAGGTAGTCGGTGCCGAGCGCGCCCCAGGAGTCCAGTTGCGCACGGACGCCGCGGGATTCGTCTGGAGTTGCCTCGTTGGTGAGATCGCCCGCGACGAGCAGCATGTCGGCGTCGCGATCCGGCGCGCGCAGATCGGCCAGGAGGGCATCGAGCATGAAGCGCGGATAGGGCTGCTCGCTCTGATATCCCGGCGGGAACCCGGCGAGGACGATGCCGCTCACGGTTTCGCCGTAGTGGATGTCGTTGGCGAGGGCCACGGTGTGCAGCAGGCGGCCGGGAGGCGGTGTCAGCGTGGTGAATTCGCCGCAGGCCTCGGGTGCGCCGGGGGTGGCGGTGGTGAGCGTGGGGCCGGGAAGGGCCCGAATTCCGTTGGCGAGGGCCTGGAATCGGTACGGGCGGCCGGGTTCGAGGCCGGTGATCTCCGCGTAGTGGAACGGGGTGGCGGTCTCGTCGAGGTGGACCGTTCGCGGCTCGCGGGGTGAATCCGCCGGTGCCAGCCGGACTTCGGTGTTCGCGGGTACCGGTGTGGGTCTGCCCGCGGCATCGAGGCCGAAGGTGGTCCAGGTCAGGACGGCGCCGGTGTCGGTCACCGTGACGATTTCCAGATCGAGCGCGAGCAGTGGATCGGCTTGCGCGGCAACCGGACCCGACCTGCCGACCGTCGCGCCGAGTGTCGCCGCGGCGAAGGCGGCGAGCACTGTCCGGCGCGACGGTCCGCAGCAGCCCATATCAGCGAGCGTAGTGGCCGTCGATGCGCGGCATCAGCGTCTGTTGGCCGGTGCCGAACAGATCTTCCAGGTGCCGTTCTCCTTCTTCAGGTGCTCCTCGGTGCTGTCCTCGGTGTTGGGTTCCTCGCCCTGGACCGACAGGGTCAGCTTGCCGACGACGGTCGCCTTGGCGGTGTCACCGGTGATGACGATGTTCTCGACCTTGTCGATGTCCACCGCCACCGAGGCCGACTCGAACTGCTGACGCTGCTCCGGGGTGAGATTCTCGATCTCTTTCCGGTCCGCCTCGCAGGCGAGCTCGGCGGCCGCCACGAAGCCCTCGTCACCGAGGGTGTCGTAGAAGTCGCGCACCGCCACCTCGATCTGCTTCTCGTCCGAGGACAGCGGCGTGCGGCCCTGCACGGTGAGCAGGATCCCGGTGATCACCGCCCCGATCACCACCAGCGCCACCACCCCGAGCGCGATGAACAGCCCGGTCCGCTTCTTCTTCGGCGGCTGCGCGGGCGGCAGCACATCCGGCCCGTCCGGATAGTTCGGCGGCGGCGGTTGCTGCCCGAACCCCGCGTGCGGATACCCGGGCGGCCCCGACGGCAGCCCCGACGGCTCCTGGCCGGCCTGCGGCTGCTCACCTGGCGGATTGGTCATGCTCGCTCCTGACTGAAATGCGCTGAATGCGTACGTGAGTCGAACCGCTGTGAAGCGTGGAAATGCGAGAGCGCCCCGGACGATACCGGGACGCTCCCACCACCTGCAACGAAGGTCACACCACACTCACCGCAAGGCCACCCGCGTGCCCCCGGAGAACATCGAGTCATGGAACTCGATCGCCGCCGGAACCGTGCCCTTCGGCACGTCGAACGCGATGATCACCGACACCTTGTTCCCCGGATTGATCCCCGCGGAGAGATCGGTGTTGACATTGAGCTCGGCCGCGGTGTCGTTCGCGAACTCCCTGCCCTGGTCGTCGATGAGCTTCTGATTCGATCCGAAATAGGTCTGCGGTTCCGCCGCGGTGTTGGTGACGTCGACATAGACGAGGATGAACTCGCCCTGGGCTTGCTTGCGCAGGAACTCGTTGTCGCCGACGGCCGCCACCGGCGGGTCGACCTTGGTGACGACGAAGGCGAACTTGCCGTCACGCACCTCCGAGCCCACCGGCGCCGCGGTCGATCCCGCGGTGCTCTCCTCGGCGGCCTTGTCGACCCCGCTCTTGAACACCGTCAGGCACCCGGCGCAGAGCAGCAGGATCATGGCCAGGATCCCGAGCAGGACCCACAGCCAGACCTTGCTCTTCTTCCGCGGCGGCTGCGGCGGGTAGGGCTGCCCGTACGGCGCTTGCCCGTACGGCGGCGGCTGTCCCTGCCCGTACGGCTGATGCGGAGGTTCCTGCGGGTTCGACATGGTTCGCCTCGATTCACGAACTGCCACGGGGTTTCCGTGGCGTGTGAACGGGAGTGTGACAGCGCCTGGAACCGTCCGACGCCCGATCCGCGGCAGGAAATGTCCGAATGGAAGCAATTAGGGGACGATCCCGTCCACCTGCCCGTTCCGGGTCCGTGACAGCGTCGACTGGTCGGATCGCGGTGGGGGATTCGCGGGGCGGTGTGCTCCGGAAATGCGAAAGGCCCGACCAGGGGGTCGGGCCTTTCGGTGGTGCCCTCGGCAGGATTCGAACCTGCGGCCTTCTGCTCCGGAGGCAGACGCTCTATCCCCTGAGCTACGAGGGCGGGATAGCTGCCGGTCGCTGTGGGGCGATCGGGCAGCGACAGCGTATCGCATCGAGTGCGGTGGGCCAAAAACGGTGGTGGACCGGGGGTTAGCCGGGCCCACCACCGGTCGGTCAGGGGAAGGGGAGCGCGGTGGCGCCGCGGGCGGCGAGCATGCTCTGCATCAGCTGCGATTCACCCGCCTGGGTCTTCGACATCTGGGCGGCCAGGACGCGGACCTCGGTGGTGTCGGCGTGCTCGGCGGCGTAGTCGAGCATCGGGACACCGCCCTGGTGGTGGCGCAGCATGAGCTGCAGGAACAGTGTGTCCACGGCGGGGCCGGTCGACTGACGCAGCGCGGTCATCTCCTCCTGGCTCGCCATGCCGGGCATCTCGGTCATCGGGCCGGTCATGGCCGTGCCGGTCGAGCCGGCGTGGCCGTGGCCGCCCTGCCCGTGCTCGGTCATCCAGCCCATGTAGCCGTCGACGTTCTGGTTGGGCTCGCCCCACAGCTGCAACCAGCCCTGCATCCGGCCGATCTGGTTCTGCTGGGTGGTGAGGATGTCGTAGGCGAGCCTGCGCACGTCGTTGTCGGTCGAGGCGATCAGCGCCGCGCCCGCCATGTCGACGGCCTGCGCGTGGTGGGCGGACATGTCCTGGCTGAAGCCCACGTCGACCGGGCCCGGCGTCGAGGCCTTGGGCTCGTCGAGCGGCATCCGCAACAGCACACCCGCCACCGCGCCGAGCAACAGCAGCCCGATCGCGCCGAGGACCAGGATCGCTCCGGTGGGACCTCTGCCGCGCGCGGTCTCGCCGGTCTCGGCGGCGTCGTCGCTCATCACTGACCGGCGGGCAGGCCGCCGGGGATCGGGATGTTCGGCATGCCGGGGATGCCGGAACCGCCCAGCTCGGACTGGTCGGGGGTCAGGCCCTTGCCGTCCATCGGCACGGCCTCGGGGCCGTACGGCGACGGATCGAACGGCGGCGGGTTGTTCGCGTCGAAGATCGGGTTCGAGCAGCTCGCGCCGACCTCGGGGTAGGCGTACGGGTTCTCGCGCAGGGCGGAGATGAACTGCTTGATCCGCGCGTCATCGGCGGAGTCCAGCTTGAGCTGGTGCCCCCAGGTCTGCAGCGAGATCGGGCTCTCGAGGCCCGGATACGGCGACATCAGCGAGTACTGACGGCCCTTGACGTAGTTCGACAGCTTCTCCACGCCCGCCGCGTCGACCTTGTCCGGGTTGTAGGCGATCCAGACCGCGCCGTGCTCGAGCGAGTGCACCGCGTTCTCCATGCGGATCGGCTTGGTGTAGACGGTGCCGGTGCAGTTGGCCCAGGCGGCGTCGTGCGGGCCGCCGTACGCGGGCGCCTTGTCGTAGGCGACGCGCTGCGCCTCGGTGACGTGCAGACCGGCCGGGTACTCCTGCTTGACCACACCCTCGATCTTGGTCGACGGGTCCTGGTTCTCCTTGGACGGCACCCATTCCTTCAGATCGGTCTGGGCCTCGCGGATCGCGGCCTGGTCCAGGTACTTGGGCACCAGGCTGTAGGCGAGCAGGCCGATCAGCGCGACGATGACGACGGCACCGCCGAGCAGGGCCCACGGCACCTCCCGCTTCTTGCCCGGAAGCTTGCCCTTGCCGGGTTTGCGGGACGGAGACGACTTCCCCGCGGCCCGGACGGCCTTGGCTGATGTGGCGCTGGTCCTGCTCGGCATCGCTCGTTGTGCTCTTTCGACGTGTGGATCGGTGGCGTTCGTACCGGGCGGTCGTGGTTGCGACCCGCCCAGCCAATAGGATAGAGACTCGTGACTCCAGCTGACCTTGCAGATCTCCTTCGCACCACGGCCGCGAAGGTGCTTGTCGAACGTGGACTGGACTCTTCAGTCCTGCCCGAGCAGGTCACGGTGGAGCGTCCGCGCAACCCCGAACACGGCGACTATGCCACGAATGTGGCCATGCAGGTGGCCAAGCGAGTCGGAACCAACCCGCGCGAGCTGGCCGGATGGCTGGCCGAGGCACTCTCGGCGACCGACGGCATCGAGGTCGCCGACGTCGCGGGCCCCGGCTTCCTGAACATCCGCCTCGCCGCCTCGGCGCAGGGCGCGATCGTCGCGCAGATCCTGGCCGCGGGGGAACGGTTCGGCACCGGGTCGGCGCTGGCCGGCACCAAGATCAACCTGGAGTTCGTCTCCGCCAACCCGACCGGCCCGGTCCACCTCGGTGGCACCCGCTGGGCCTCGGTGGGCGACGCGCTGGGCCGCATCCTGGCCGCGCAGGGTGGCGAGGTCACCCGCGAGTACTACTTCAACGACCACGGCGCGCAGATCGACCGCTTCGCGAAGTCGCTGGTCGCGGCCGCCCTCGGCGAGCCGACCCCCGAGGACGGCTACGCGGGCGAGTACATCCGGGAGATCTCCGCCACCATCGTCGCCGCGCACCCCGACGCGCTCTCCCTGCCCGCCGACCAGCGGCACGAGCTGTTCCGGCGCGAGGGCGTGCAGCAGATGTTCGCCCAGATCAAGCAGGATCTGCACGACTTCGGCACCGACTTCGACGTGTACTTCAACGAGAGCGAACTGTTCGCCTCCGGCGCCGTCGAGCGCGCCGTCGAGGAGCTGAAGAACTCGGGCAACCTGTACGAGAAGGACGGCGCCTGGTGGATCGCGTCCACCGAGTTCGGCGACGACAAGGACCGCGTGGTCCTCAAGAGCGACGGCAACGCCGCCTACATCGCCGGTGACATCGCCTACTTCCAGAACAAGCGCGCCCGCGGCTTCGACCTGGCCATCTACATGCTCGGCGCCGACCACCACGGCTACATCGGCAGGCTCAAGGCCGCCGCGGCCGCCTTCGGCGACGACCCCGACACCGTCGAGGTGCTGATCGGGCAGATGGTGAACCTGGTCCGCGACGGCCAGGCCGTGAAGATGAGCAAGCGCGCGGGCACCGTGGTGACCCTCAACGACCTGGTCGAGGCGATCGGCGTCGACGCCTCGCGCTACTCGCTGGTGCGGTCCTCGGTGAACTCGAGCATCGACATCGACCTCGGCCTGTGGACGAAGGCGGGCAACGAGAACCCGGTCTACTACGTGCAGTACGCGCACGCTCGCACCTGCCGCATCATGGACAACGCGCAGGCCTTCGAATTCGACTCCGTCGCACCGGATTTCGCGCTGCTGAGCTCGGATCGCGAAGGTGACCTGATCCGCACCCTCGGCGATTTCCCGCGCGTGGTCGCCACCGCCGCCGAGACCCGCGAACCGCATCGCGTGGCCCGCTACCTCGAAGAACTGGCCGGTGTGTACCACCCCTTCCAGTCCGACGACGACATGCGCGTGCTGCCCAAGGGCGACGACGCCGTCACCCCGCTCAACGCCGCCCGCCTCGAACTGGTCAAGGCCACCCGCCAGGTGCTGGCCAACGGCCTGGCGCTGCTCGGCGTCAGCGCACCGGAGCGCATGTGACCACCGGCTCGTTATTCAGGAAGGACGCTCCGAGATGAGTGCACACCCGGCCGGTCCCCGGCACGCAGAGATCCCGCACGCGCCGAGTCTGGCCGAGCGGCCCAGCGACCCCAGGGAGATGATCGACCTCCCCGCCAACGTCTGGCCGCGCAATGCCGCGCGTGGCGACGACGGCGTCGTGACGGTGGCCGGCGTGCCCGTCACCGAGCTGGCGGCCGAGTACGGCACGCCGCTGTTCGTGATCGACGAGGACGACTTCCGCTCCCGCTGCCGCGACATGGTGCGCGCCTTCGGGCCCAACGCTCGCGTGCACTACGCGTCCAAGGCGTTCCTGTGCGGCGAGATCGCCCGCTGGATCCGCGACGAGGGCCTGTCGCTGGACGTGTGTTCCGGCGGCGAACTGGCCGTCGCGCTGCACGCCGGGTTCCCGGCCGAGCGGATCGCGCTGCACGGCAACAACAAGTCGGTGTCCGAGCTCGAGGCCGCGGTCGCCGCGGGTGTCGGGCACGTGGTCGTCGACTCGCTCTACGAGATCGAGCGGCTCGAGGCGGTTGCCGGCGCGGCGGGTGTCGTCCAGGACGTGCTGGTCCGGGTGACCGTCGGCGTCGAGGCGCACACCCACGAGTACATCTCCACCGCGCACGAGGACCAGAAGTTCGGCTTCTCGATCGCCGGCGGCGACGCCATGGAGGCGCTGGCCAGGGTCTTCGAGACCGACAACCTGCGCCTCGTCGGCCTGCACAGCCACATCGGCTCGCAGATCTTCGAGCTCGACGGCTTCGAGATCGCCGCGCGCCGCATGCTCGGCCTGCTCCGCGAGGCCATCGACAAGTTCGGTATCGAGCGCACCGCGCAGATCTCCACCCTGGACCTGGGCGGTGGCCTCGGTATCTCGTACCTGCCCAGCGACAACCCGCCGCCGCTGGACGAGTTCGCCGCCAACCTGCGCGGTCTGGTCGCCGCCGAGGCCGCCCGCGCCGGGCTGCCCGAGCCGACCATCGCCGTCGAGCCGGGTCGCGCCATCGCGGGGCCGGGCACCGTCACCCTCTACGAGGTCGGCACCATCAAGGACGTCGAGCTCGACGGTGGCGCGCGCCGCCGCTACGTCAGCGTCGACGGCGGCATGAGCGACAACATCCGCCCCGCGCTGTACCAGGCCGATTACGATTGCCGTCTGGTCTCGCGCTCCTCCGACGCGCACGCCGTGGTGGCGCGCGTGGTCGGAAAGCATTGCGAGAGTGGCGATATCGTCATCCGTGACACCTGGATGCCCGCCGACGCCGGCCCCGGTGACCTGGTCGCCGTGGCGGCGACCGGCGCGTACTGCTATTCGATGTCGAGCCGCTACAACCAGCTCACCCGGCCCGCCGTGGTCGCGGTGCGCGACGGTGCGTCGCGACTGATTCTGCGCCGGGAGACGGTGGCGGACCTGCTGAGCCTGGAGGTACAGGAATGAACAACGGGGAAGCGGGGCGTCCGCTGGGTGTGGCCGTGCTCGGCATGGGCACGGTCGGCACCGAGGTGGTCCGCGTGCTGCGCGAGCACAGCGAGGACCTGCGTTCGCGGATCGGCGCGCCGCTGGTGCTGCGCGGCGTGGCCGTGCGCGACCTGGGCAAGGACCGCGGCCTGCCGGCCGAACTGCTCACCACCGACGCCGAGGCGCTCGTCGCCCGTGACGACGTCGACCTGGTCGTCGAGGTCATGGGCGGGATCGATCCGGCCCGCGGGCTGATCGGTGCCGCGCTGTCGGCGGGCAAGTCCGTCGTCACCGCCAACAAGGCGCTGCTCGCCGACTACACCGGCGAGCTGGCCGCCGCCGCCGAGCGCAGCCGCGCCGACCTGTACTTCGAGGCCGCCGTCGCCGGCGCCATCCCCGTGGTGCGCCCGCTGATCCAGTCGCTTTCGGGTGACCGGGTGAACCGGGTGGTCGGCATCGTCAACGGCACCACCAACTTCATCCTCTCCGCGATGGACGAGACCGGCGCCGCCTACGACGACGTGCTCGCCGAGGCGACCGCGCTCGGCTACGCCGAGGCCGACCCGACCGCCGACGTCGAGGGCTACGATGCCGCGGCCAAGGCCGCCATCCTGGCCTCGCTGGCCTTCCACACCCGCGTGACCGCGGCCGATGTGTACCGCGAGGGCATCTCCAAGATCACCGCCGAGGACCTGGAGACGGCCTCGGCCGTCGACTGCACGGTGAAGCTGCTCGCCATCTGCGAGCGCGTGGCCGCCGGTCCGGGCGAGCCGACCGCCGAGGAGGGCGGCAAGGACCGCGTCTCGGTGCGGGTGTACCCGGCGCTGATCCCGCGCAGGCACCCGCTGGCCGCGGTCAACGGCGCGTTCAACGCCGTGGTCGTCGAGGCCGACAACGCGGGCAGGCTGATGTTCTACGGCCAGGGCGCCGGTGGCGCGCCGACCGCGTCGGCGGTGCTCGGCGACCTGGTGATGGCCGCGCGGAACAAGTTCTACGGTGGTCGCGCGCCCGGCGAATCGGTCTATGCTGAGCTGCCGATCGCGCCGATCGGCGACACCCCCACCCGCTACCACGTGAACCTGCAGGTGGAGGACCGCCCCGGCGTGCTCGCCGCGGTGGCCGGGGAGTTCTCCCAGCGTGGCGTGAGCATCTCCACGGTGCGGCAGCAGGGCCATGGCGACGGCGCCAGGCTCGTGGTCGTCACCCACCATGCGGTGGAGTCCTCGCTGGCCGATACTGTCGCGGCATTGGCGGAAATGGATTCGGTCACCGCTGTGACCAGCGTTCTCAGACTGGAAGGCACCGAAGAATCATGAGTACCACTGGCATCGCCCCCCAGCTCGGCGTGCACTCGCGCTGGCCGGGTCTGATCGCGGCCTACCGTGATCGGCTCGAAGGTGCCGCCGACTGGGAACCGGTGACCCTGTTCGAGGGCGGTACCCCGCTGGTGCCCGCGACGCACCTGTCCGAGCTCACCGGGTGCGAGGTGTACCTCAAGGTGGAGGGCGCCAACCCGACCGGTTCGTTCAAGGACCGCGGCATGACCATGGCGATGACCGACGCCAAATACCGCGGCCAGAAGGCCGTGCTGTGCGCCTCGACCGGCAACACCTCGGCCTCGGCCGCCGCCTACGCCACCCGCGCGGGCATGGAGTGCGCCGTGCTGATCCCGCAGGGCAAGATCGCGATGGGCAAGCTGGCCCAGGCCGTCATGCTCGGCGCCAAGATCATCCAGGTCGAGGGCAACTTCGACGACTGTCTCGAGCTGGCCCGCAAGGTGACCTCCGACTTCCCCGAGGTCGGCCTGGTGAACTCGGTCAATCCGGCCCGCATCGAGGGCCAGAAGACCGCCTCGTTCGAGATCTGCGACGTGCTCGGCAAGGCGCCCGACGTGCACGCGCTGCCGGTGGGCAACGCGGGCAACATCACCGCCTACTGGCGCGGCTACCGCGAGTACCACGCCGACGGCGTCACCACTTCGCTGCCGCGCATGCTCGGCGTGCAGGCCGCCGGCGCCGCGCCGCTGGTCAACGGCGCCCCGGTGAAGGACCCGGAGACCGTCGCCACCGCCATCCGGATCGGCGCGCCCGCGTCCTGGAACGGCGCGATGGAGGCCAAGGAGCAGTCCGGCGGCGCCTTCCGCGCGGCCACCGACGAGGAGATCCTGGCCGCGTACCGCCTGGTCGCCGCGACCGAGGGCGTGTTCGTCGAGCCCGCGTCGGCCGCGAGCGTGGCCGGTCTGCTGGCCGCCCGCGAGGAGGGCTGGCTGGATTCGGGTCTGACCGTGGTCTGCACCGTGACCGGCAACGGTCTCAAAGACCCCGACAACGCGCTGGCCGGGATGCCCGAGGTCACGCCGATCGCCGTCGACCCGGTGGCCATCGCCCACGCACTCGAGCTGGCCTGAGTTGAGCGCGCGCGAGAGCAGGCTGATGACAGCCACCCTGCCCGCCGGCCTCGAAGTCACCGTGCGCGTGCCCGCGTCCACGGCCAACCTCGGACCCGGATTCGACTGCCTGGGAATGGCATTGGGCCTCTACGACGAGATCGTGGTGCGCACGACCGATTCGGGTCTCGACATCCGCGTCGAGGGTGAGGGTGCCGACGACGTGCCGTGGGGCCCAACGCATCTGGTGGTGCGGGCGATCGAACGCGGACTCGAATCGCTCGGCGTCTGGGCCGATGGGCTCGATGTGGTGTGCCGCAACGTGATTCCGCACTCGCGTGGCCTGGGCTCCAGCGCCTCCGCGGTGGTCGGCGGCCTGGCCGCGGGCGCCGGGCTGGCCGCGAAGTTCGACCCCGAGCTGCGCCTCGACGAGGACCGCCTGGTGCAGCTCGCCGCGGAGTTCGAGGGTCACCCCGACAACGCCGCGGCCAGCGTGCTCGGCGGAATCGTGGTGTCGTGGACCGAAACCGATGCCGAGCCGGAGCGGGCCTACCGGGCCGTGCGCCTGCGCCCCGCCGCGGCGCTGCGTCCGGTGGTCCTGATCCCGCAGGAGCGCTCGTCCACCGCGCACACCCGCGGCCTGCTGCCCGAGCAGGTGCCCCACGGTGACGCGGCGTTCAACGTCAGCCGGGCGGCGCTGGCCGTCGTGGCGCTCACCGAGCGCCCCGATCTGCTGCTGCCCGCCACCGAGGACCGGCTGCATCAGACCCAGCGTGCGCCCGCGCTACCGCTCACCACGGCCTGGATCGAGCGGCTGCGGGCGGCGGGAATCGCCGCGACGGTGTCCGGCGCCGGGCCAACGATTCTGGCGCTCGCCACCGACGATTTCCCCGATGACCTGCGCAAACAGGCGGAATCGGACGGGCTGCGTGTGGTCGAACCCGGCATCGCGGACGGCGTCGTCGTCGACTGACGGCGTGCCTGCCTTGCCGTTGTTCACAATGGGCAGCTATTCTGGGCTTGTCCGTACATCGTGCGCATCAGACGCCGGTGCTTCATCAGGGCAATCGCTCCAGCAGGCTCCAGGCTCGAGCCTCCACACCATGGGGGTGCTGCGACGCCGAGAAGCCGCTCAACTGGAATGATCTCTCCTCACCACTGTCTTCTGGTGGCGAAGCCTCCGGTCCGGCGGGGCGGGTAGTACGGCACAGGCGTCCGGTCGGACGCGTAATCCGAGCTCGGCACACGGTGCCGGGTCTACGGAACGAACCCTCGATTCAGCACACGGCATTCGAGGGAAGGAAAGGATTTCCGTGACAGATACGGACCTGCTCGCGACACCCGGGGTGGAATCCAACCCTACGAACTCGGGCGGCCGCGAAAGTGAATCCGGACAGATTTCGAAAATGAGCGAACATACCGACGTCGCACGATCGGGGCTGACTGGAATGCTGTTGCCGCAGTTGCGCGCACTGGCGGGGGAGCTCGGTATCCGAGGCACCTCCGGGATGCGCAAGGGCGATCTCATCGCCGCCATCAAGGAGAATCAGGCCGGAGCGCCCGCGAAGGCGGGTAAGCCCGCCGAGGCCGCTGCCGTGACGGCCGACGCGCCCGCCGCCAAGGCCGACGCACCCGCCAAGAGCGAGGCGCCCGCCAAGAACGACGCGCCCGCCAAGGCGCAGGCGCCCGCGAAGGCCGAGCGCCCCGCGAAGGCCGAGAAGGCCGCGCCCGCCGAGAAGCAGGCCGCCGAGACCAGGACCGAGCAGGCTCCGGCCGAGCAGGCCGAGTCCAAGCCCGCCGCCGAGTCGACCGAGGATTCCGGTCGCGAGGGCGGTCAGCGTGGCCGTGGTCGGCAGCGTCGCGGTCGTGACCAGGCCCGTTCCGGTGGCGGCGAGAACGCCCAGGCCGAGAACCGCGCCGAGGAGACCAAGCAGGCCGACAAGGCCGATGGCGGCGAGCAGGGCGAGCGTCGTCGCGAGCGTGGCGACCGCGGTGACCGTGGCGATCGCAACCAGAACCAGAACCAGAACGGCAACGCCGGCAATCGCGGTCCGCGCGACGACCGCGGCGGTGACGACGAGGAAGGCGGCCGGGGCCGCCGGGGCCGTCGCTTCCGCGAGCGTCGTCGTGGGCGTGACCGCGACGGTGGCGCCGGTGGGGGCGGCGAGGCCCGCGACTTCGAGATCCGCGAGGACGACGTCCTGCAGCCGGTCGCCGGCATCCTCGACGTCCTGGACAACTACGCGTTCGTGCGGACCTCCGGCTACCTGGCCGGCCCGAACGACGTGTACGTCTCGATGAACCTGGTCCGCAAGAACGGCCTGCGCCGCGGTGACGCGATCACCGGTGCGGTGCGCGCCCCGCGCGACGGCGAGCAGAGCAACCAGCGCCAGAAGTTCGACCCGCTGGTGCGCCTGGACACGGTCAACGGCGGCGAGGTGGAGGCGGCCAAGCGCCGTCCCGACTTCCAGAAGCTCACGCCGCTGTACCCGAACCAGCGCCTGCGCCTGGAGACCACCCAGAACAAGCTGACCACCCGCGTGATCGACCTGATCATGCCGATCGGCAAGGGTCAGCGCGCGCTGATCGTGTCCCCGCCCAAGGCGGGCAAGACCACGATCATGCAGGACATCGCCAACGCGATCGCGATCAACAACCCCGAGTGCTACCTCATGGTCGTGCTGGTCGACGAGCGTCCCGAAGAGGTCACCGACATGCAGCGTTCGGTGAAGGGTGAGGTCATCGCCTCCACCTTCGACCGGCCGCCTGCCGACCACACCTCCGTCGCCGAGCTCGCCATCGAGCGGGCCAAGCGCCTGGTGGAGATGGGCAAAGACGTGGTGGTGCTGCTCGACTCGATCACCCGATTGGGCCGTGCGTACAACAACTCCTCGCCCGCCTCGGGTCGCATCCTCTCCGGTGGTGTCGATTCGACCGCGCTGTACCCGCCCAAGCGGTTCCTCGGCGCGGCGCGCAACATCGAGAACGGTGGCTCGCTCACCATCATCGCCACGGCGATGGTGGAGACCGGTTCCACCGGCGACACGGTGATCTTCGAGGAGTTCAAGGGCACCGGCAACGCCGAGCTCAAGCTCGATCGCAAGATCGCCGAGCGGCGCGTGTTCCCGGCCGTCGACATCAATCCGTCGAGCACTCGCCACGACGAGCTGCTGATGTCGCCGGACGAGATGGCGGTCGTGCACAAGCTGCGTCGCGTGCTCAGCGGCCTCGATTCGCACCAGGCGATCGACCTGCTGATGGACCGGCTCAAGAAGTCCAAGAACAACCTCGAGTTCCTGATGACGGTCTCCAAGACCGCGCCGGGCGCACTCGACGAGTGATCGGCTGACGAAACAGGGGCCCCGCCGCGGCGGGGCCCCTGTTCGCGTCTGTGGGGGCCGGGAACAATCCGGTGGTCGGGGGTGTTTTCGGTACGTGCGGCCCCATCTGGCATACTGGACCGCTGTGTGTCTGCGGCTTCGCAGACATCCCGCCTAGTCGGTTCCGGTTCACGTATTCCGCGCTCCAGCGGCATGCGACCCGGCGACCATTATCGAGAGGACGCCCATGAAGGCAGGAATCCACCCCACGTATGTCGACACCACCGTCGTGTGTGGTTGCGGCAACACCTTCCAGACTCGCTCCACCAAGGAGTCCGGCCAGATCACGGTCGAGGTCTGCTCGCAGTGCCACCCGTTCTACACGGGCAAGCAGAAGATCCTCGACACCGGCGGCCGCGTGGCTCGCTTCGAGGCTCGCTACGGCAAGCGCGCCGGCAAGAAGGCCGACGCCTCCTAGTTGCCTCCTCCGACGCCCGGTTCTGCTCAGCAGGCCGGGCGTCGGTGGTTTCTGTTGTCCAGCGCACCGCACCCCATAAGGAAATTCACCGTGACGCAGCCGTCAGCCATCGACGACATTCTCGCCGAGTACCAGGGCTTGGAGACGCAGCTGGCGGATCCGTCGCTGCACAACGACGCGGGTGCCGCGCGCCGCGTCGGCAAGCGGTTCGCCGAGCTGGCGCCGGTGATGACCACCTATCGCAAGCTGGAATCGGTCCGCGATGATCTCGAGGCGGCGCGCGAGCTGGCCGCCGACGATTCCGCCTTCGCCGCCGAGGTGCCGGGCCTGGAAGCGCAGCTGACCGAGCTGGAACAGCAGCTGGCCGACCTGCTCGCCCCGCGCGACCCGCACGACGGCGACGACGTGGTGCTCGAGGTGAAGTCCGGCGAGGGCGGCGAGGAGTCGGCGCTGTTCGCCGCTGATCTGGCCCGCATGTACATCCGCTACGCCGAGCGGCACGGCTGGAAGGTGGAGACGCTCGACGTCACCTACTCCGACCTCGGCGGCTACAAGGACGCGACGCTGTCGATCAAGAGCCGCGACGCCGCCAGGGACGGCGTGTGGTCGCGCTTCAAGTTCGAGGGCGGCGTGCACCGCGTGCAGCGGGTGCCGGTGACCGAGTCGCAGGGCCGCATCCACACCTCCGCCGCGGGCGTGCTGATCTACCCTGAGCCCGACGAGGTCGAGCAGGTGCAGATCGACGAGACCGACCTGCGCATCGACGTCTACCGCTCCTCCGGCAAGGGCGGTCAGGGCGTCAACACCACCGACTCCGCGGTCCGCATCACCCACCTGCCCTCCGGCATCGTGGTGACCTGCCAGAACGAACGCTCGCAGCTGCAGAACAAGGCGCGCGCGATGCAGGTGCTCGCCGCCCGGCTGCAGGCGCTGGCCGAGGAGCAGGCCGAGCAGGAGGCCGCGGCCGGCCGCGCCAGCCAGATCCGCACGGTCGACCGTTCCGAGCGCATCCGCACCTACAACTTCCCGGAGAACCGGATCGCCGATCACCGCATCGGCTTCAAGGCGCACAACCTCGACGCCGTTCTCGACGGTGACATGGACGCGCTGCTCGACGCGCTCGGCAAGGCCGACCGCGACGCGCGCATGGCCGCCGAGTAGTCGTCGTGACCGAGCGGTCGGTGCGCGGGGTCACCGGCGGACGGCAACGGCGGACGGCTGATCCGGCAGGCCCGGCCGAGGAGGGCACGCGAGCATGTCGGTGACCGAACGCGTTCGGCTGCGTCCGCTGATCGTCGCCGCGGCGGAGCGGCTGGCTACGGCGGGTGTGGCGTCCCCGCTGCCGGACGCGGAGAACCTGGCCGCGCACGTGCTCGGCGTCGACCGGATGCGCCTGGCGCTGCATCCGATGATCGAACCGGCCGAGGCCGCGCGGTTCACGGCGCTGGTCGAGCAGCGAGCCGCGCGAATCCCCTTGCAGCACTTGACCGGAACCGCCGCGATGGGCGAGATCGACCTCGCCGTCGGCCCCGGGGTGTTCGTGCCGCGCCCGGAGACCGAGCTGCTGTTCGCGTGGGCGCTGGCCTGGCTGGAGACGCTGCCGCACGATCACGACCCGATCGTCGTCGATCTGTGCACCGGCACGGGCGCGCTGGCCCTGGCGATCGCGCACGCCCGCCCCGACGTGCGGGTCCACGCCGTCGAACTCGACCCCGGCGCGCTGGCCTGGGCCCGCCGCAATGCCGGCGACCGCGGCGCCGACGGCGACACCCCGATCACCCTGCACGCCGCCGACGTCACCGACCCCGCCCTGCTCAGCGAGCTGTCCGGCCGCGTCGACCTGGTGGTCTCGAACCCGCCCTACATCCCCGACGGCGCCGTCCTCGAGCCCGAGGTCGCCGACCACGATCCGCATCGTGCCCTCTTCGGCGGCCCCGACGGCCTCGACGTCATCCGGGCCATGGTCCCCACCATCGCGCGCCTGCTCCGCCCCGGCGGTGCCACCGCGATCGAACACGACGACACCAACGGCGGGGGAGTGGCCGCCCTGCTGGCCGGCGCCGGCTTCGCCGACATCGTCGAGCATCCCGATCTGGCGGGCAAGCCGCGATTCGTCGTCGCGGCCCGGCACAGCAAACCCTGATCCCGCGGCCGAACCTCGGCCGGAATCCGGCGTCTCCGCACGACCACGGCGCGCCGGGCGGCCGCGGGTATCCCGTAGCGCACCCTGTCAGCACACCCCCAGCAGCTGGGGAGTGGTGGACGCGGCCGGAGCCGGTCGACCGGTGGGCCGCCGCCCGGCAAAGTCCCCACGCAGGTGGAGCCCCGTGCGGGGGCTAGACTCTTGCCGCACACCGAAGACCGGCAAGAATCGTGGGACCTCGACAACTTGCCGCAACCCCGACGAGCACGAGACCCGGGGCAGCGGAATATTGTCGGCCACCGAAGTCCGGCAGAAATCGCGGGAAGGCGAAGCTAAGCGTGAGTACCGTCTACGACTGTGCTGATCCGGCGTCTCGGGCCGCTGGCCTCTCCGCCGCCACCAGCGCGCTGAAGTCCGGCCGCCTGGTCGTGATGCCGACCGACACGCTGTACGGCCTGGCGGCCGACGCGTTCGATTCCGAGGCGGTGGCCTCGTTGCTCGCCGCCAAGCGCCGCGGCCGTGACATGCCCGTCCCGGTGCTGGTCGGTTCCTGGCACACCATCGACGGCCTGGTCTTCTCGGTGCGCCCGCAGGCGCGTGACCTGATCCGCGCGTTCTGGCCCGGCGCGCTGAGCCTGGTGGTGCAGGCCGCGCCCTCGCTGGCCTGGGATCTCGGCGACACCCGCGGCACGGTGATGCTGCGCATGCCGTTGCACCCCGTGGCGCTGGAACTGCTGCGCGAGGTCGGCCCGCTGGCCGTGTCGAGCGCCAACGTGTCGGGTCAGCCCCCGGCGAGCACCGTCGAGCAGGCCCGCGAGCAGCTGGGCGCGCTGGCGAGTGTGTATCTCGACGGCGGTCCGGCCGAGCACGCGGTGGCCTCCACCATCGTCGACCTGACCGCGGATCAGCCGCGGGTGCTGCGCGAAGGCGCGGTGCCGCTGGCCGACATCGCGGAGGTGCTCGGCATGGCGCCCGACGCCCTGGTCAGCTCCGCACAGCGGTGATCGCACGCATCCGATGAGCACGGTCGTTCCCCTGCGCGAGCTGGTGCTCGTGCTGCTCGTCTCGGCCACGGTGACCTTCCTGGCCACCGGCGGCATCCGGACGCTCGCCATCGCCTTCGGCGCGGTCGCGATTCCGCGTGAGCGCGATGTGCACGTCAAGCCCATTCCCCGGATGGGCGGCGTCGGCATGTATATCGGCGTGGTCGCCGCGGTCCTGTTCGCGCACCAATTGCCCGCGTTGCGCCGTGGATTCGATTACGCGCCCGATATTCCGGCCGTGCTGGTCGCGGCCACGATCATCGTGCTCGTCGGCATCGTCGACGACCGCTGGGGACTCGACGCGCTCACCAAATTCGCGGGCCAGGTGACCGCGGCCGGTGTGATGGCCGTGATGGGCCTGAGCTGGTATGTCATCTACGACCCGTTCAACGACAGCACCGTGGTGCTCGACGCGCTGCAGGGCGGTCTGGTGACGGTCGGTATCACCGTCACCCTGGTGAACGCGATGAACTTCGTCGACGGCCTGGACGGTCTCGCCGCCGGGCTCGGTTTGATCTGCGCCGGTGCCGTTTTCGTGTTCTCCGTGGGTTTGCTCTACGACCAGGGCGGTTCGGTCGACACGTATCCGCCCGCGTTGCTGGCCGCCGCGCTCGCCGGCGCGTGCCTGGGATTTCTGCCGCACAATTTCTCGCCGGCCCGAATCTTCATGGGCGATTCCGGCTCGATGATGATCGGATTGATGCTGGCCGCCGTTTCCACCGGTGCCTCCGGCCGAATTCCGCTGCAGGGCTACGGCCCACGCGACATTGTGGGTTTGCTCTCGCCGCTGTTGCTGGTGGGCGCCGTGATGTTCATTCCGGTGCTCGATCTGTTGCTGGCGATCGTGCGGCGCGTGCGCGCCGGCGTGAGCTTCTCCACGCCGGACAAAATGCATCTGCATCACCGTTTGTTGCAGATCGGGCATTCGCAGCGCCGCGTCGTCCTGCTGATCTATTTGTGGGTCGGGGTGCTGGCCTTCGGCGCGGTGGGGACCTCATTGATGGATCGGCGGCTTGTGGTGTTGCTGGTGGCGGGTGGATTGGTGTTCGCGCTGGTAGTGACCGCCATCCCCTCGATGCGCCGGGTGGAGTCGGCGAAGAGCTGATCGGGGCCCGCAAGGTAAAGTGCGGGCCGTGAGCTTTACACCGCGACCCGTGCCCGGCCCCGACGCCCCGCTCCGTACCGCGCTGCGCTACGGCCTGATCGGGCTCGGTGTGCTCGTGGTCGTCTCGGTGGTGATCGCCACCGCGGTCGCCGGGACACCCGGCCTGTGGGGCGCGCTGCTCGGCGCGGCCATCGGCGGCGGGTTCATCCTCACCACGCTGGTGTCGGTGATGCTCGGCGCCAAGCTGCCGCCGAGCACCCAGGGCCTGGTCCTGCTGGTCAGCTGGGTCGGCAAGCTGCTGGTCGCGCTGATCGTCGTCGGCGTGCTGAACCAGTTCGACTTCTACAGCAGGCCCGCCCTGTTCTTCACGGTGGTCGGCGCCCTGCTGATCGTGCTCGGCGCGGAGACGTACGGCGTTGTGAGCGTGAAGGTTCCGTATGTCACGACACGCGCGGGAGACGACGAAACGGCTTCCGAGCAGGAATAATCCCACCCAGCTACGCACTGTCGTAGATAGCTTGGTAAAGTGTTGGTAAGCAAGCACCCAAGCTAGGGGCCAGGTCCGGGAGAACTCGGGGCTACGCCTCGGGTTACCAGGGGGGATCACCGAGATCCCACCCGGGGCCGCTATGCTTACTGCCGATCCGGGTGGAATGTGCCCGGTTGAAGCATGTCGACGATGTCGCCGACGCCCGTACAGCAGCTATATCGGTTCACACACCGTATGCGCGGCTGTCGAATTTCGAGCCGACCAGAGTCGACCCCATTGATCGTCAATGTCCGATCGAACCGCGGGGATGACCGTACCCGCGGCCCGAACACGGGAGAGAACGCTGAGCGTCACCACTTTGGCGGCAGGCGAGTTTCACGCGCCATCGCTGTCCGACTTCTTCCCTCCAGCGGTGTTGTTCGCGGGTACGCCGTTCGAACTCGATCGCTTGATGCTGATCCGCCTGCTGATGACCGCCGTTCTGGTGCTCCTCTTCGTGCTGGCTTTCCGCTCGCCGAAGATCGTGCCGCGCGGCCTGCAGAACGTGATGGAAACCGCGGTGGTTTTCGTCAAGGAGCAGATCGCCGACGAGGTGCTCGGCAAGGAAACCGGTAAGCGGTTCCTGCCGTTGATCGCGACGATCTTCTTCACGGTTCTGTTCCTGAACTTCTCCAGTGTGGTGCCGTTCCTGAACATCTCCTCGAATGCCCGCGTCGGTATGCCGCTGGTGCTCGCGGCGATCGCCTACATCGCGTTCAACTACGTCGGTATCCGCAAGTACGGCTTCTGGAAGTACATGCGCTCGAGCATCGTCGTTCCGGACGTCCCGCCCGCCCTGCACGTGCTGCTGATCCCGATCGAGTTCGTCTCGACGTTCATCCTGCGGCCGTTCACCCTGACCGTCCGACTCATGGCCAACATGCTGGCGGGCCACATCATGCTGGTGCTGTTCTTCAGCGCCACCTGGTTCTTCCTCTTCGATGCCACCGCGTGGATGAAGGTCTTCACGCCCTTCTCGCTGCTGGCAGGCATCGGCTTCACGCTGTTCGAGCTGCTGGTCATCTTCCTGCAGGCGTATGTGTTCGCCCTGCTGACCGCCGTGTACATCAGCCTCGCGCAGCACGCCGCCGACCACTGACCTGAATCCACACCAGTACTGCCAAACCTGCTACACACGCCGACCGGCGGGTGAGCAACAGAAAGGGAAAGAAGACTCATGAGCCTCGCTTACCTGGCCCAGGAAGCCGCGACCACCGAGAGCACCTTCAAGGGCTTCGGCGCCATCGGCTACGGTCTTGCCGCGATCGGCCCCGGCATCGGCGTCGGCATCGTCGTCGGTAAGGCGATCGAGGGCTTCGCCCGTCAGCCCGAGCTGGCCGGCCAGATCCGTACCAACATGTTCCTCGGCATCGCGTTCACCGAGGCCCTGGCGCTGATCGGCCTCGTCGCCGGCTTCATCTTCTGATTCCGATGCGCGAAATCATCACGCTCGCTGCCGAAGGGGGAGAGGATGTGAATCCTCTCATCCCCGAAACGTACGACATCGTCTGGTCGATCGTCTGCGTCGCCATCATCGGTCTGCTGTTCTGGAAGTACGTGATCCCACGTGTGACCAAGACCCTCGATGAGCGCGCCGACAACATCGAAGGCGGTATCGCCAGGGCCAAGGCCGCCCAGGAAGAAGCACAGCAGACGCTGCAGCAGTACCAGCAGCAGCTGGCCGACGCCCGGCTGGAAGCCGCACGTATCCGCGAGGATGCGCGCACCCAGGGTCAGCAGATCCTCGCGCAGATGCGCGCGGACGCCCAGGCCGAAAGCGACCGTATCGTCGCCGCCGGTCACTCCCAGCTGGAAGCCCAGCGCCAGCAGATCCTGACCGAGCTGCGTTCCGAGGTCGGCCGCACGGCCGTCGACCTGGCCGAGAAGATCATCGGCCAGTCGGTTTCGGACGAGGCCAAGCAGGCGGCGTCGATCGACAAGTTCCTCAGCGAACTCGACGACACCGACGCCATCGGGGTCGGAAGGTAACGACGCGAAAGTGAGAAGCATGTACGCAGCGAGCCGCGAGGCCAGCTCCCGGTCTCGCGAGGCGCTTCGGGCCGCTCTGACCGGAAGCGAAACTGTTGCGGCCACAACGGGATCGGAACTGTTCGCCGTTGTCGCCGTGCTGGACGACCAGCGTTCGCTGCGTGTGGCGCTCGCGGACGTGTCGGTGCCGGGTTCGGCGCGCGCTGAACTCAGTGAGCGGATCTTCGGCGGCAAGGTCAGCGCTGCCACGCAGGCAGTGCTGACCACCGCGGTGGCCCAGAACTGGTCGCGCACCCGCGATCTGGTCGACACCCTGGTGCTGCTCGGGCAGGAGGCTCTGCTGGAGTCCGCCGCCGACGGCGGCCGGCTGGAAGCGGTGGAGGACGAGCTGTTCCGGCTCGGTCGCATCATCGCCGACAACCCGCAGCTGGAGCAGGCACTGTCCGATCAGGGCAAGCCCGCCTCGGCGCGGCGCGAGCTGATCGTGAAGCTGCTGAACGGCAAGGCCGAGCCGATCACCATCACGCTGGCCGAGCAGGCGGTGACCCGACTGCGGACCAACAACATCGGCGTCGCCTTCGGCGCCCTGTCCGATCTGGCGGCGGCCCGTCGTGACCAGATCGTCGCCCACGTGCACGCCGCGGCCGAGCTGAGTGGCCCGCAGAAGGAGAAGCTCGCCGCTTCCCTGCAGCGGATCTACGGCAAGGCGGTCACCGTGCACGTGCAGGTCGACCCGACGCTGCTGAGCGGCGTCGTCGTGCGCGTCGGAGACGACGTCATCGACGGCAGCGCCACCGGCCGACTGGAGAAGCTGCGCCGGGCGCTGTCGTAATCGACAGCACTGACGCCTCTTCCCAACCCCCGACATTCGAGACCACAGCGAGAGCAGGAACAACATGGCGGAGCTGACGATCTCCTCCGACGAGATCCGTAGCGCGATCGAGAGCTACACCCAGAGCTACACCCCGGAAACCTCCATCGAAGAAGTCGGCCTCGTGACCGACACCGGCGACGGCATCGCGCACGTCAGCGGTCTGCCTTCGGCGATGGCCAACGAGCTGCTCGAGTTCCCGGGCGGCGTCCTCGGCGTCGCGCTGAACCTCGAGGACACCGAGATCGGTGCCGTCATCCTCGGCGAGTACGCCTCGCTGGAAGAGGGCCAGCAGGTCCGCCGCACCGGCGACGTGCTGTCGGTTCCCGTCGGTGACAAGTTCCTCGGTCGCGTCGTCAACCCGCTCGGTCAGGCCATCGACGGCCTGGGCGAGATCGAAGCCGACGACCGCCGCGTGCTCGAGCTGCAGGCCGCGACCGTTCTGGAGCGCCAGCCGGTCGAGGAGCCGCTGGCCACCGGTATCACCGCGATCGACGCGCTGACCGCCATCGGCCGCGGCCAGCGTCAGCTGATCATCGGCGACCGCAAGACCGGCAAGACCGCCGTCGCCGTCGACGCGATCCTGAACCAGAAGGCGAACTGGGAGTCGGGCGACCCCAGCAAGCAGGTTCGCTGCATCTACGTCGCGATCGGCCAGAAGGGCTCCACCATCGCGGGCGTCAAGACCGCGCTCGAGGAGCACGGCGCGATGGAGTACACCACGATTGTGGCGGCCCCTGCGTCGGATTCCGCCGGCTTCAAGTGGCTGGCCCCCTACACCGGTTCGGCCATCGGTCAGCACTGGATGTACCAGGGCAAGCACGTCCTGATCGTGTTCGACGACCTGACCAAGCAGGCCGAGGCCTACCGTGCCATCTCGCTGCTGCTGCGTCGTCCGCCGGGCCGCGAGGCGTACCCCGGTGACGTCTTCTACCTGCACTCCCGCCTGCTGGAGCGTTGCGCGAAGCTGTCCGACGAGATGGGCGGCGGCTCGATGACCGGTCTGCCGATCATCGAGACCAAGGCCAACGACGTCTCGGCGTTCATCCCGACCAACGTCATCTCCATCACCGACGGCCAGGTCTTCCTCGAGTCCGACCTGTTCAACAAGGGCGTCCGTCCGGCGATCAACGTCGGTACCTCGGTCTCCCGTGTCGGTGGCGCCGCCCAGACCAAGGCCATGAAGAAGGTCGCCGGTTCGCTGCGTCTGGAAATGGCCCAGTACCGCGAGCTGGAGGCGTTCTCCGCCTTCGCCTCCGACCTGGACGCCGCCTCGCTGGCCCAGCTCGAGCGTGGTGCCCGCTGGGTGGAGCTGCTCAAGCAGAACCAGTACTCCCCGGTCGCCGTCGAGGATCAGGTCGTCTCGATCTACCTGGTCGACGCCGGCTACTACGACTCGGTGCCGGTCGGCGACGTGCGTCGCTTCACCGCCGAGCTGCTGGAGCACCTGCACAGCACGACCCAGTCGTCCTTCGACGCGCTCGAGGGTGGCCGCAAGCCGCTCGACGGCGAGGCCGCCGACGCGATCAAGTCGGAGACCGACAAGTTCAAGGAAGGCTTCCTGGCCTCCGACGGCAGCCGGGTCGTGAACGAGGCCGCTGCCGGCGATCTGGACCACGAAGAGGTCGAGTCGCTGTCGGTCACCCGCAAGCACGTCGACAAGTAAGCCGGGTCTGAACTGATGTCGGCAACTATCGATCTGGCGAATGAAGGGAGTGAATCGTAGTGGCAAGTTTGCGCGAATTGCGCTCCCGCATTCGTGGTGTGAATTCGATCAAGAAGATCACCAAGGCTCAGGAACTGATCGCGACCTCGCGAATTTCCAAGGCCCAGGCCAGGGTCGCCGCGGCCAAGCCGTACGCCGAGGAGATCACCAAGGTCCTCGGCGAGCTGGCGAGCGCCTCGAAGAACCTGTCGCACCCGCTGCTCAACGAGCGTCCCGACCCGAAGCGCGCCGCGGTCCTGGTGATCACCAGTGACAGTGGTATGTGTGGTGGCTACAACTCGAACGTGCTCAAGCGCGCCGAGGAGCTCATGACCACCCTGCGTGGCGAGGGCAAGGAGCCGGTGCTGTACGTGATGGGCAACAAGGGCCTCACGTACTACAAGTTCCGCAACCGCCCCTTCCAGGCGTCGTGGACCGGCTTCTCACAGCAGCCGAAGTACACCGATGCGTCGGCCGCGTGCCAGCACCTCGTCGAGGCGTTCATGGCCGGTTCCGACAGCGAGGTCGCCTCGCTGGACGGCACCGGAAGCATCGCGGGCGTCGACGAGCTGCACATCGTGTACACCAAGTTCGTCTCGATGCTGACGCAGACCCCGGAGGTACGCCGCCTGGCGCCGATCCAGGTGAGCTTCGTCGACGAGAACTACGAGCTCGGCGAGGACATCCTCTCGGATTCGCCGAACGCGGTGGCCACGGCGCAGTACGAATTCGAGCCGGACGCCGATGTGCTGCTGGGCGCGCTGCTGCCCAAGTACATCAACACGCGTATCTACGCATCGTTGCTCGAGGCAGCGGCATCCGAGTCCGCGGCTCGGCGCACCGCAATGAAGGCGGCGACCGACAACGCCAACGAGCTGGCCAGTGTGCTCCAGCGCGAGGCGAACTCGGTGCGTCAGGCCCAGATCACGCAGGAAATCAGCGAAATCGTCGGCGGCGTGAACGCGCTGGCGTCGAGCTCGGACCGCGACTAGAAGCGCAGGAAGAGAACCAATCTAATGACCGCAGCTGTCACTCAGGACAACGCGAGCAAGGCAGGCGCAGCCGCCGGCCGCGTCGTCCGTGTCATCGGCCCCGTCGTGGACGTCGAGTTCCCGCGTGGCGCCATCCCCGAGCTGTTCAACGCTCTCAACGCCGACATCAAGCTGGCGTCGGTGGCCAAGACCCTGACCCTCGAGGTCGCCCAGCACCTCGGTGACAACATCGTGCGCACCATCTCGATGCAGCCCACCGACGGTCTGGTCCGTGGCGCCACCGTCACCGACTCGGGCAAGCCGATCTCGGTGCCCGTCGGCGACATCGTCAAGGGTCACGTGTTCAACGCCCTCGGCGACTGCCTCGACTCGCCCGGCCTCGGCCGCGACGGCGAGCAGTGGGGCATCCACCGCAAGCCCCCGAGCTTCGACCAGCTCGAGGGCAAGACCGAGATGCTGGAGACCGGCGTCAAGGTCATCGACCTGCTGACCCCGTACGTCAAGGGCGGCAAGATCGGTCTGTTCGGTGGTGCCGGTGTCGGCAAGACCGTGCTGATCCAGGAGATGATCACCCGTATCGCTCGCGAGTTCTCCGGTACCTCGGTGTTCGCTGGCGTCGGTGAGCGTACCCGTGAGGGCACCGACCTCCACCTGGAAATGGAAGAGATGGGCGTTCTCCAGGACACCGCCCTCGTCTTCGGCCAGATGGACGAGCCGCCGGGCACGCGTATGCGCGTGGCCCTGTCCGCGCTGACCATGGCGGAGTACTTCCGCGATGTCCAGCACCAGGACGTGCTGCTCTTCATCGACAACATCTTCCGTTTCACCCAGGCCGGTTCCGAGGTCTCGACCCTGCTGGGTCGTATGCCCTCCGCCGTGGGTTACCAGCCGACGCTGGCGGACGAGATGGGTGAGCTCCAGGAGCGCATCACCTCGACCCGTGGTCGCTCGATCACCTCGCTGCAGGCGATCTACGTCCCCGCCGACGACTACACCGACCCGGCGCCGGCGACCACCTTCGCCCACCTGGACGCGACGACCGAGCTCTCCCGCCCGATCTCGCAGAAGGGCATCTACCCGGCCGTCGACCCGCTGACCTCGACCTCTCGTATCCTCGAGGCCTCGATCGTCGGCGAGCGTCACTTCCGCGTGGCCAACGAGGTGAAGCGGATCCTGCAGAAGTACAAGGAGCTGCAGGACATCATCGCCATCCTCGGTATGGACGAGCTCTCCGAAGAGGACAAGGTCCTCGTCGGTCGCGCCCGTCGCCTGGAGAAGTTCCTCGGCCAGAACTTCATCGTGGCCGAGAAGTTCACCGGTCAGCCGGGCTCGGTCGTGCCGCTGGAGCAGACCATCGACGACTTCGATCGCGTCTGCAAGGGCGAGTTCGACCACTTCCCGGAGCAGGCGTTCAACTCCTGCGGTGGTCTCGACGACGTCGAGGCCGCTGCGAAGAAGATCGCCGGGAAGTAGTCCACCATGGCGGAGATGACAGTTGATCTCGTAGCAGTCGAGCGCAAGCTCTGGTCCGGCCAGGCGACGTTCGTCAGCGCGCAGACCACCGAGGGTCAGATCGGCATCATGGCAGGTCACGAGCCGCTGCTCGGTCAGCTCGTCGAGGGCGGCACGGTGTCCATCGTGTCGACCGACGGCGAGCGGATCGTCGCGGCGGTGCACGGCGGTTTCTTCTCGGTGACCGCCGATACCGTCCGGGTGCTGGCCGAGTCCGCGGATCTCGCGGCCGAGGTCGATGTCGACGCGGCCCGTAAGGTGCTGGCCGACGCGGGTGCTTCCGAGGTGGAGCAGCGTGTCGCGCAGGGTCAGGTGCGCGCGGTCGAGGCCACCGCCACCGCTTGATCCCGGAATGAGACCGACCACTGTCGGCGACGAACTTTCGAGTTCGTCGCCGACAGTGGCGTTTTCACGGTTTTCCCGGTCCCCGCGCGATCGCGTTCATCGCGCGTGATTGAATGACGTCGAAGGTGTCTTCGACACCGGTGGAACGAAAGGGCGTACGGCATTGCAAACCGGGATGGTTCTCCTGATCATTCTGGTGCTGACGCTCGTGTTCGTAGCCGGAGCATCCACCTACCGGCTGGTGATGCTGCGCCGGGGCGGCACGGCCGCGCTGCTGCGGGTATTGCCCGCGCGGGGCGGCCACGGCTGGCGGCACGGTCTCATCCGCTACGACGAGGATCGCCTCGTCTTCTTCAAGTTGACCAGCCTCAAGCTCGGCCCCGATTCCACCGTGCACCGGCAGGGCCTCGAGATCGTCGAACGGCGCGCGCCACAGGGCGACGAGTTCGACATCATGAGCGAGGACATCGTGGTGGTAGCCGTCACCGATCCGCACAACAGCTTCGAGTTGGCACTCGACCGCGGATCGATGGCGGCTTTTCTGTCCTGGATGGAGTCGCGTCCGTCCGACCGCGCCCGCCGTACGCGAGGAGGCCAGCCGTGAGTGTGCACTTGACCAGGATCTACACCCGCACCGGTGACGACGGCACCACGGGCCTGAGCGATTTCTCGCGGGTGCCCAAGACCGACGCCCGGCTGGTGGCCTACGCCGACTGCGACGAGGCCAACGCGGCGCTCGGTGTCGCGGTCGCGCTCGGCGCGCCGGAGCCCGCGGTGCTCGCGGTCCTGCGCCAGATCCAGAACGACCTGTTCGACGCGGGCGCCGACCTGTCCACTCCCGTGGTGGCGGAGCCGAAGTACCCGCCGCTGCGCGTCACCCAGCCCTACATCGATCGGCTGGAGAAGTGGTGTGACGAGTTCAACGACGGTCTGGCACCGCTGAATTCCTTCATCCTGCCGGGCGGCACGCCGATTGCCGCACTGTTGCACACGGCACGCACGGTGGTCCGCCGCGCCGAGCGTTCGGCCTGGGCTGCGGTCGAGGCGTACCCCGACGACACCAGCGTGTTGCCCGCCAAATACCTCAATCGGCTCTCGGACCTGCTGTTCATCCTGAGCCGCGCGACCAATCCCGAGGGTGACGTGCTGTGGCAGCCGGGCGGCGGAGCCGAGCGCTGAAAGCGACTCGCCGGCCCCAGGATCGGTCGGTTTGGCGTCGGGGGGCGTGTCGCTGGGCAACGGTCGATAAGCTGGCGGGGTGAGCGAACGGTTTCTGGTCTCCGGCGGTAATCAGCTCGTCGGCGAGGTCGCGGTCGGCGGCGCGAAGAACAGCGTGCTGAAGCTGATGGCCGCCGCTTTGCTGGCCGAGGGTACGACCACCATCACCAACTGCCCGGACATCCTCGATGTCCCGCTGATGGCCGAGGTGCTGCGTGGTCTCGGTTGCGACGTGACGATCTCCGACGACGCCACCGGCGATCGTTCGGTCGTCACGATCGTCACCCCGCCCGAGCCGAAGTACCACGCGGATTTCCCCGCGGTCACCCAGTTCCGCGCCTCGGTGTGTGTGCTCGGTCCGCTGATGGCGCGGTGCAAGCGCGCGGTCGTCGCCCTGCCCGGCGGTGACGCGATCGGTTCGCGCCCCCTGGACATGCACCAGCAGGGCCTGCGGCTGCTCGGCGCCACCAGCGAGATCGAGCACGGGTGCGTGGTCGCCCGCGCCGACGAGCTGCAGGGCGCGCGCATCCGCCTCGACTTCCCGTCGGTCGGCGCGACCGAGAACATCCTGATGGCCGCGGTCCTGGCCGAGGGGGAGACGGTCATCGACAACGCCGCGCGCGAGCCCGACATCGTCGACCTGTGCACCATGCTCACGCAGATGGGTGCGCGGATCGAGGGTGCCGGTTCCTCGGTGCTCACCGTGCAGGGCGTCAAGCGGCTCTCGCCGACCACCCACCAGGTGATCGGCGACCGGATCGTCGCCGCCACCTGGGGCATCGCCGCCGCGATGACCACCGGCGACGTGCGGGTCACCGGCATCAACCCCAAGCACCTGGCGCTCGTGCTGGACAAGCTGCGCGCCGCGGGCGCTCGAATCTCGTACGAGCCCAACGGTTTCCGCGTCGTCCAGCCGGAGCGCCCGCGCGCGGTGAACTTCGCGACGCTGCCGTTCCCCGGCTTCCCGACCGATCTGCAGCCGATGGCGATCGGCCTGGCCGCGATTGCCGACGGCACCTCGATGATCACCGAGAACGTCTTCGAGGCGCGGTTCCGCTTCGTGGAAGAGATGATCCGGCTCGGCGCCGACGCCCGCACCGACGGTCACCACGCCGTGGTCCGCGGTATCCCGCGCCTGTCGAGCGCGCCGGTCTGGTCCTCCGACATCCGCGCCGGCGCCGGCCTGGTGCTGGCCGGTCTGGTCGCCGACGGCGTCACCGAGGTGCACGACGTGTTCCACATCGACCGCGGCTACCCGCGCTTCGTCGAGCAGCTGCAGGCGCTCGGCGGGCAGGTGGAGCGCGTCGATTCGCCGAAATAGCCTGTCTGACCAGGCGATTTGACTTCGCGTTCGGCGGTGCGTAACTTAGTTCGAGTCAGAGCGACACGGACACAGTCCGCCGAGCGCCTGATTGATCATCTAGCCAGTCGAACTCCTCCCGAACTTGCTTCGGTTGGGTTGTCTGCGCTAGGTTGGAACAGTTGCCTTGCCGAAGCCCCGATGAAATGTTGTGGGTAGAGGCTTGTGCGTGTGTTCTTTGAGAACTCAATAGTGTGTCGATGAATGTCAGTGCCAATATTATTATTGGTTCCGCTTCTCATACCCCCCGGTTGAG
>NZ_JBFAHR010000027.1:0-38052 GCF_040654275.1 Nocardia sp. NPDC050717 | reverse complement strand
TGCATGTGTTAAGCACGCCGCCAGCGTTCGTCCTGAGCCAGGATCAAACTCTCCGTTGAAGACTCTCAACCACACCCCGAAGGATGTAATCAGAATAATCTAAAGACTAGAGTCCGAAAACCTAGCAAGCCGAACACCAGCAAAAAGATTCGCTGTTGTTCAAATGTCCACTCCTCAACCGGGGGGTATGAGAAGCGGAACCAATAAAAATATTGGCACTGACATTCATCGACACACTATTGAGTTCTCAAAGAACACACGCACAAGCCTCTACCCGCAACTTTCGAAGGGGATTCAGCAGGGCAAGGGTTCCAACTGTAGCGCAGGGATTCCACCGAAGCAAGTTCGAGAGGAAGTTACCTAGCACACACGATCAGCCAGGCGCTCATCGTCCAACCTCGTTTTCCCTGGCACCTCGGTACCGGGTCGGTGTCCGTGTCGCTCTGACTCGAAGAAAGTTACGCACCGAAGATCATGAAGTCAAATCGCCTGGTCAGAGGCGGTGTTCGGCAGCCAGTCGGTGACGAACCAGCCCGGCGCCGCGGCGACGAAGCGCTCGCGGTCCCAGGCGCCCGCCCCGGCGGGGACGGATCCGAGCAGGCGCGTCTCGGTGACCCGGGGAAGGTCGTCGCGGTTGCAGCGCGCGGCGAGGTCGGGCTCGACGGGCCACGATCCGATGACCAGGCCGGCGCACGGCACACCCGCGGCGGCCAGCGTGCGGGTGGTGAGTTCGCTGTGGTTGAGCGTGCCGAGTCCGGCGGCGGCCACGACCAGGACGGGCGCGCCGAGCTTCTGCGCGAGCTCGAGCAGGGTGAACTCGCCAATCCGGACCAGCAGTCCCCCGGCGCCTTCGACCAGGACGAGGTCGGCGTCGCGCAGGCGGTCGACGGCGGCGACGGTCTCGTCCAGGGTCAGCAGGGGCAGGCCGGCGCGGCGGGCGGCGGTGTCGGGCGCCAGCGGTTCCGGGTACCTGGCCAGTTCGAGAGTGCGGGTCACGCCGGAGAGCCGGGTGATGTCGGCGAGATCGCCCGGCTCCCCGGGTGCCATGCCGGTCTGGGCCGGTTTGCACACCGCGACGGACCGTCCGGCGGTGCGGGCGGCTGCGGCCAGCGCGGCGGTGACGACGGTCTTGCCCACGTCGGTGGAGGTGCCGCTGATCAGCAGGATGCTCATGCGGTCACGGGCTCCTTCGTCTCGGCGAGGACCGCGCCGAGGACCTCGGCGATGGTGTCGAGTTCGGCGTCGGTGAGGTTCGCGCGGGCCGTCAGGCGCAGGCGCGAGGTGCCCTCGGGCACCGACGGCGGACGGAAGCAACCGACGTCGAGTCCGCGGGCGCGGCAGGCCTGCGCCGCGTCGAAGGCGAGCTGGGCGTCGCCGAGGACGACCGAGACGACGGCGGAGTCGGGCTCCGGCACGCCGGCGATCCGGGCGATGTCGGCGGCCCGGTCGAGGACCCGCGATGCCATCGTGGGGTCGCGGCGCAGCAGGCCGAGCGCGGCACGGGCGGCGCCGACCGCGGCCGGCGCGAGGCCGGTGTCGAAGATGAAGGTGCGGGCGGCGTCGACGAGGTGGTCTCGGATCCTGGCGTCGGCGAGCACCACTCCGCCCTGGGCCGCGAACGCCTTGGACAGCGTGGCGGTGACGACGAGGTCCGGCTCTCCGGCCAGGCCCAGCTCGTGCACCAGACCGCGCCCGCCGCGGCCACGCACTCCCAACCCGTGCGCTTCGTCGACGAGCAGTACCGCCCCGGTGTCCCGGCAGACCCGGTGCAGGTCGGCGAGCGGGGCGAGGTCACCGTCGGCGCTGAACACCGAGTCGGTGAGCACGAGCGCGCGCTCC
Source organism: Nocardia sp. NPDC050717 (assembly GCF_040654275.1). Lineage (NCBI taxonomy): Bacteria > Bacillati > Actinomycetota > Actinomycetes > Mycobacteriales > Nocardiaceae > Nocardia > Nocardia sp. NPDC050717. Next base: position 36,213 of record NZ_JBFAHR010000027.1, on the reverse strand, counting down.
TCGGACCGCGCCGCGAGCAGTCGCTCGACGGCGTCGACGTCACGATGCGGGGCGATCTCGACCCTGGCGCGCGAGAGCCTGCACGCGTCGACCAGGGAGGCGTGGCTGCCCGCGTCGGAGACGACGAGGGAGCCGCGGCCGGCCAGCGCGGTGACGGCGCCGAGGTTCGCGGCATAGCCGGAGGCGAAGACCAATCCGGCTTGCGCACCGACGAATTCGGCCAGTTCGGCCTCGAGCAGGGCGTGCTCGGCGGTGGTTCCGGTGACCAGGCGCGAGCCGGTGGACCCGGCGCCCCACCGGCGGACGGCGGCGACCGCGCCCTCGACGACCTCGGGATGGCGCACGAGTCCGAGATAGTCGTTGGAGGCGAGGTCGATGGCGGGCGCCTCGGCCTCGCGCACCCGCAGCGTGCGGCGCAGCCCGGCGTCGACCCGCTCGGCCGCGCGCTCGTCCAACCAGTTCAACGGATCGATACTCACAGCTGAGGAGGATACTTGAACACTGTTCAGGGTCATCCGAGGGAGGCCTTCACCGCGGACCGGACGGCGCCGGTGATGGTGGCGATGTCGTCGGTGGAACTGATGAACGGCGGCATCGTGTAGATCAGATCGCGGAACGGGCGCAGCCAGGCGCCGGCGTCGACCGCGGCGGCGGTGGCGGCGCGCATGTCCACGGGGCGATCGAGCTGGACGACCCCGATCGCGCCGAGCACCCGCACGTCGGCGACGCCGGGCAGCCCGGCCAGCGGTTCGAGTCCGGCGCGCAGTTCGGACTCGATCCGGGCGACTTCGCCGCGCCAGTCCCGCGAGCGCAGCAGTTCGAGGGAGGCGACCGCCACCGCGCAGGCCAGCGGGTTGCCCATGAAGGTCGGCCCGTGCATCAGGCCCCCGTGCGCCGCGCTGATCGTCTCGGCGATCGCGGTGGTGCACAGCGTGGCGGCCAGCGTCAGATAACCGCCGGTCAGCGCCTTGCCGACACACATGACATCGGGGGCGACGCCCGCATGGTCGGCGGCGAAGAGGGCGCCGGTGCGGCCGAATCCGGTCGCGATCTCGTCGAAGACGAGCAGCACCTGATTCTCGTCGCAGAGGCGGCGCAGTTCGGTGAGGTAGCGCGGGTCGTGCCAGCGCATGCCGCCCGCGCCCTGCACGACCGGCTCCACGATGACGGCGGCGAGTTCGTCGCGATGGGTGGTGACGGCGCGCTCGAGCTCGGCGAGATAGCCGGGTTCGAAGGTCGCGGGCGGCGCGGGAACGAAGACCTGTTCGGTGAGGACGTCGGTCCACAGCGCGTGCATGCCGCCGTCGGGATCGCACACGCTCATCGGGGTGAAGGTGTCGCCGTGGTAGCCGCCGCGCCAGGTGAGCAGCCGGTGCTTGCCCGGCTTGCCGACCCCGCGCCAGTACTGCAGGCACATCTTCGCCGCGACCTCCACCGAGACCGAGCCGGAGTCACAGAGGAACACCTTGTCCAGCCCGGCGGGGGTGAGTTCGACGAGAAGCTGGGTGAGCCGGGCGGCCGGTTCGTGGGTGAGGCCGCCGAACATCACATGACTCATCCGCTGGGACTGCGCGAGCAGGGCGGCGTCGAGGACGGGGTGGCGGTAGCCGTGCACGGCGGCCCACCACGAGCTCATCCCGTCGACGAGCTCGCGACCGTCGGCGAGGGTGAGCCTGGTGCCCGCCGCGCTCGCGACGACCAGCGGTTCGGTGGTCGCGGGAAAGCCGCCGTAGGGATGCCAGACATGGTCGGCATCGACGGCACTGATCTGCTCGGGAGTCAGGTCCACAGGTGTCCTCGTCCTCGCCCGGTGCCGCCGGAACGACGGCCTTGAACACCGTTCAAGTTATCATCCCTCCCCCGCGCCGGACAGGCCGGTGAGGACAGCGGGGACCCGAGCCAGCGCGGCGCGCATCTCCGCGAGAGTCGATCCGCCCAGTTCGACGGCGAGCGCATCCTCGATCCGGCGGATGTGCGTACCGGCCACCGCGAGGGCCTCGGCGCCCGCCGCGGTGGCGACGACCAGGCGGGCCCGCCCATCCGCGGGGTCGGGCCTGCGCTCGACGTAACCGCTTCGTTCGAGATGGGTGACCAACTCGCCCATCGACTGCTGGGTCATCCCGGCGGCGTCGGCCAGCGCGGTGACCCGCGACCCCGTGGGCTCCAGGTGCCGGAAGACGGCGTAGTGGGCGGGCCGCAAGTCACCGCCGAGCGCGGCGCGCAGTCGCTCGTCGAGCGCGCGCTCGTACGAGTCCGTCGCCTGGACCAGGAGTTTCAGCAGGGTGGCCGGTCGATCCATTGACATATTATGAAGGTTACCTTTGTATATTGATATGGCTGACATCGGTACCGTCCTCACCTTCCGCAACGGGCACCGCGTGACACTGATCGACCGCGGCGCCGACGAGCAGGGCGCGTACCTGCGGCTCGAGCACGTCCTCCCCCGGGTCGGGCGCGAAGCCGGGCCGCACTGGCACCCCGAGATCAGCGAGACCTGGACGATCCGCAGCGGCCGGGTGCGCTTCCGGATCGACGGCACCGAGATCGTGGCCCGACCGGGTGACACCGTGACCGCGCCGCCGCGCGCGGTCCACGAGTTCTGGAACGAAGCGCCCGACACGGTGCTGGACCACTTGATCCGGCCACCGCTGCGGCACTGGGCGATGTTCGAATTCTGGTGGGGCCTGGACACCACCGGCCGGACGACGGCAGGCAAACTGCCGCGCAATCCGCTCGCGCTCGGGCTGCTGTGGGAGTACCAGGACGGTTACCTCGCCGGTCCGCCCGCGCCGCTGCAGCGGCTGGTGTTCGGCGGCCTGGCAGCGCTGGCCCGGCGGACCGGCTACGCGCGGCGGCTGCGCGCGGTCACCGTCGCCGCCGAGCGGGGGTGACGAAGCACCCAGGGCCGAGCCGCGCGGGCAGGGGCCGGATTCCTCTACTGTCGTAGCATGTCGAGCCCGAACGACCGCTCCGGTGAGGTGACCCCACTGGGTGTGTGGCCGGGCACCGCCTACCCGCTGGGCGCCACCTACGACGGCGCGGGCACCAATTTCTCGGTGTTCTCCGAGGTCGCGACCCGGGTCGAGCTCTGCCTGATCGCCAAGGACGGGACCGAGACCAGGGTCGAGCTGGACGAGGTCGACGGGTACGTCTGGCACGCCTACCTGCCCGCAATCACGCCGGGCCAGCGCTACGGCTTCCGCGTGCACGGGCCGTACGAGCCGGAGCTCGGGCTGCGCTGCGATCCCGCCAAGCTGCTGCTCGATCCCTACGGCAAGGCGTTCGACGGGCAGTTCGTCAACGATCCCTCGCTCTACACCTACGGGCTGGATTCGCTGGGCCACACCATGACCAGCGTGGTGATCAACCCGTTCTTCGACTGGGGCGCCGACCGGCCGCCGAACCGGCCCTATCACGAGACGGTGATCTACGAGGCGCACGTCAAGGGCATGACGATGACGCACCCCGACATCCCCGAGGAGCTGCGCGGCACCTACGCCGGCCTGGCGCATCCGGCGATCATCGGGCACCTGAAGAGCCTCGGCGTCACGGCGATCGAGCTGATGCCGGTGCACCAGTTCTTCCACGATCACGTGCTCACCGACCAGGGGCTGCGCAACTACTGGGGCTACAACAGCATCGGCTACCTGGCCCCGCACAACGAGTACTCGGCCCGCCCGCGCGGGGACGCCGCGGTCGCCGAATTCAAGGCGATGGTGCGGGCGATGCACGCCGAGGGCATCGAGGTGATCCTCGACGTGGTCTACAACCACACCGGCGAGGGCAACCATCTCGGGCCGACGCTGAGTCTGCGCGGCATCGACAACGCCGCCTACTACCGGCTCGACGAGGCCGAACCCGAGCTCTACCGGGACTACACCGGCACCGGCAACAGCCTCAATGTGCGGCATCCGCACACGCTGCAGCTGATCATGGACTCGCTGCGCTACTGGATCCTGGACATGCACGTCGACGGCTTCCGGTTCGATCTGGCCGCCACCCTCGCCCGCGAACTGCACGATGTCGACCGGCTCTCCGCGTTCTTCGACCTGGTGCACCAGGACCCGGTCGTCAGTCAGGTGAAACTCATCGCCGAGCCGTGGGACGTGGGCGAGGGCGGGTATCAGGTGGGCAACTTCCCCAGCCTGTGGACCGAGTGGAACGGCAAATACCGCGACACGGTGCGCGACTACTGGCGCGGCGAACCGGCGACGCTGGGCGAGTTCGCGTCCCGGCTCACCGGGTCGTCAGATCTGTACGAGCCGACCGGGCGGCGCCCGAGCGCCAGCATCAACTTCGTCACCGCGCACGACGGCTTCACGCTGCGGGACCTGGTGTCCTACAACGAGAAACACAACGACGCCAACGGCGAGGACAACCGCGACGGTGAGAGCCACAACCGGTCGTGGAACTGCGGTGTCGAAGGACCCACCGACGACCCGGAGATCCTGGCACTGCGGGCCCGCCAGCAGCGCAACCTGCTGGCCACACTGATCCTGAGCCAGGGCACGCCGATGCTGGCCCACGGTGACGAGATCGGGCGCACCCAGCACGGCAACAACAATGTGTACTGCCAGGATTCGCCGCTGGCCTGGATGGACTGGTCGCTGGCCGAGACCAATGCCGACCTGCTCGCGTTCACCCGCTCGGTGATCGCGCTGCGCACCGAGCACCCGATCTTCCGGCGCCGCCGGTTCCTCGCCGCCGGCCCTGGCGACGGCGCCGACCGCGGCCGCGAGATCGCCTGGTTCACCCCGTCGGGCACCGAGATGACCACCGACGACTGGCACAGCGGGTTCGGCAAATCGCTGGCCGTGTTGCTCGACGGCGACGGCATCCCCGAACCGGGACCGCGCGGGGAACGCATCACCGACGACTCGTTCCTGCTGTGCTTCAATGCGCACGACGAAGCGCTCGATTTCGTGTTGCCCGCGCCGGAGTTCGGTGCGGAATGGACTCTCGCCCTTGATTGCTCGACCCCCACCGGGGCGGCCGACGCGGTGTTCGCCGCGGCGGCCGCCCTGCCCGTCCCCAGCCGCTGCCTGCTCGTCCTGCGCCGAACCGCCTGACCGAAACGATGACCGAGACCGCCGTGACCGATCCGCTGACCCTGCTGCACCGCGCGCCCCTCCGCCCGACCACGGTGCGCAGCACCTACCGGCTGCAGTTGCGGCCGGACGCGCTCACCTTCGCCGATGCCAGAGCCATCGCCGAATACCTGCAGCAGCTCGGGATCTCGCACCTGTACCTGTCGCCGATCCTCACCGCCGCGCACGGCTCGACACACGGCTACGACGTCACCGACCCGACCACCGTCTCGGCCGCGCTCGGCGGACCCACCGGGCTCAAGGCGCTCTCGGACGAGGTGCGCAGCCGCGGCATGGGACTGATCGTCGACCTGGTGCCCAATCACGTCGGTGTCGGTGATCCGAAGCAGAACCCGTGGTGGTGGGACGTGCTGCGCAACGGCCGCGAGTCCAAGTACGCCAAGTTCTTCGACATCGACTGGAGCCAGGGCAACGGCGCGGGCGGCAGGCTGGCACTGCCGGTGCTGATGAGCGAGAACGACCCGGCGGCGCTGACCGTCGACCGGTCGGGCCAGGAACCGATGCTGGCGCTGCACGATCTGCGCTTCCCGATCGCGCCCGGCACCGACGGCGACAACGCGCTGCGCATCCACGACCGCCAGCACTACCGGCTGGTGAGCTGGAAGGCCGGCGTGTGCACCTACCGGCGCTTCTTCGCGGTGAGCGGGCTGGCGGCATTGCGGCAGGAGGACCCCGAGGTCTTCGAGGCGACCCATCGCGAGCTGGCGGCGTGGTGTGAGCACGATCTGATCGACGGTGTGCGCGTGGACCACCCCGACGGGCTCTCCCATCCCAGCGCCTACCTCACCCGGTTGCGCCGGCTGATCGGCCCGCAGCGGCTGCTGCTGGTGGAGAAGATCCTCGCCAATCGCGAGCCGCTGGACGCGACGCTGCCGGTCGACGGCACCACGGGGTACGACGCGCTCGCCGATGTCGGTGGCGTGCTGATCGATCCGTCCGGCGAGGCGACGCTCACCGAGTTGTCCCAGCACGTCGCCGGGCACGGCAGCGACCGGGCGTGGTTCGGCGAGACCGAGCACCGGATCAAGCGGGCGGTGGCGGAAACCATTCTGGCGCCGGAGATCCGGCGGCTGGTCGCGGCGATCAAGCGCGACGGCGACGCGGGCAGCTTCGACACGCTCGCGGTGAGCAACGCGACCATCGAGGTGCTGGCGTTCATGCCGGTCTACCGCGTGGACTACGCGCCGCTGGCCGGGATCACCGCCGCGGTGGTGGCCGAGGTGGAGAAGCGCAACGCAGAACTCACCGCGCCGCTGTCGGTGCTGGTGACCGCGCTGGCCAAGGGCGGCGAGGCGGCGATCAGGTTCTCCCAGGTGTGCGGCGCGATCACCGCGAAATCGGTCGAGGACACCATGTTCTATCAGGGCGCGCGCCTGGTGTCGCTGCAGGAGGTGGGGGGCAATCCGGCGCGGTTCGGCCACTCCGTCAACGACTTCCACCTGTCCAACAGCGAACGCTCGCAGCGCTGGCCCGCCACCATGACGACCCTGTCGACCCACGACACCAAGCGCGGCGAGGACGTGCGCGCCCGGATCGGGGTGCTGTCCCAGGTGGCCGAGCTGTGGTCGCAGCGGGTGCGCGGCTGGCTCGAGACCACCCCCGCCCCCGACGGCGCGACGGCACTGTTCCTGTTGCAGAACATGTTCGGGATCTGGCCCGCCGACGGCAGACCGGCGTCGTCGGTGCCCGGGCTGCGGGACCGGCTGCACCAGTTCGCGGAGAAGGCGATTCGCGAGGCGGGTGTGAAGACCTCCTGGGAGGAGCCGGACGCGCAGTTCGAGGCGGCGGTCCACGGCTGGCTGGACGCGGTGATCGACGGCCCGGTGGGCACCGGCATCGGCGACCTGGCCCACGAGCTCGCCCCGCACGCCTGGTCGGACGCGGTGGCGCAGAAGCTGTTGCAGCTGTGCGGTCCCGGCATCCCCGACCTGTATCAGGGCACCGAGCTGTGGGAGGACTCGCTCGTCGACCCGGACAACCGGCGGCCGGTGAACTTCGCCGTGCGTGCCGGCCTGCTCCAATCCCTCACCGAGCCACCGACACTCGACACCACGGGCGCGGCGAAGATGTGGGTGGTGGCCTACGCGCTGTGGCTGCGCCGGGAGCGCCCGGAGTGCTTCGTCGGCGGGTCGTATCTGCCGATGTTCGCGGCCGGTGAGCACGCGCACCGGGTCGTCGCCTACGGCCGTGGCGCGGCAGGCGAGAACGTCGAGGTGATCGTGGTGGCGACCCGGCATTCGGTCGGGCTCGCGGGCACCGGCTGGCTCGACACGACATTGGCACTGCCGGAAGGCAATTGGACCGATCGACTGACCGGCACCGCCTACTCCGGCGGCGTCACGATGGAGAAGCTGTTCGCGCGGCTGCCGGTCGCGTTGCTGGTCCGCTGAGACCCTTTCCACGACAGCGGGATCGGGGCCACGATGGTCGTGGCCCCGATCCCGGTGCGTGCGTCACGCCGCGCGCAGCCCGCGGTACTGCAGTGCGGCGAACCCGCCGACGGTGATCGCCTGCAGCACCGCCCACACCGTGCCGACCGTGGTCAGGCTCAGTGCTCCGGTGAGCGCGGCGGCGAGGCTGGCCACGACCCAGGCGGTGTTGCCGATCGCCACCGCGGCCGCGGCGGGCCGGGAGATCGGCGAGCGGAGACCGACCACCGCCACGGCGAGCCCGTAGGCGGTGAGGAAGACGCCGATCGCGAGACCGGCGCGGACCTCGAGGCCGAGCAGGCGCTCCAGCGGGTAGGCCAGCGCGAGGTAGGCCAGGCCGTTGACGCCGGTGACGACGGCATCCAATCGCAAGGACAGGCGCAGCAGGGGCTCGCCGGGCGTGAGCAGGGCGGACAGGCGGGACGGGGCGGTGGTGGTCATGGCGGATCTCCTGGTTCGAGCGGGTGGGTCAGGCGGAAGTGGGGACCTTGTCGAGGAAGCCGAAGACGCTGTCGATGCGGCCGTCGGTGAGGACGGCGACGTCGAAGCCGATCACCACCGGTTCGCCCTCGGCGGGACCGAGGCCCCAGGTGAAGCGGACCTGGTCGTGGTGCGCGTCGACCGGCCCGGCCAGCCGGAAGCTCCAGTCCGGGAACTGGGCCTGCACGCCGGCGATGGCGGCCTCGAGTTCGGCGTGGCCGGTGACCGCGACCAGCGGGTCGACGTAGCGGGCCTCCGGGGTGAACAGGCGGGCCACCGCGGCGCGGCGGTCACTGGGCTCGCGGGTGTTCCATGCCTCCAGGTACTGCGCGACGACGGTGTTCATGGTGACCTCCGAAATAGGCTTTGAACTGGCGTTTCGTGGGTTCGTTCCCGCGATGACACCTACGGTATTTCGCCGCGGGGGCCCACCGAATCAGTCGCCTATAGGTACTTTCGCCACGCGGTACCGGTACGGCGATACCGTGGTGCGCATGCTCTACGGACGCGAGGCCGAACAGGCCGTCATCGACGACCTGCTCGACGGTGCGCGCGCCGGGCGCAGCGGCGCCCTCGTGCTGCGGGGCGAGGCGGGGATCGGCAAGTCGGCGCTGCTCGACTACGCGGCGACGCGCGGGATCACGGCGGCGCGCGGTGCGGGAATCGAGTCCGAGGCCGAATTGCCTTTCGCGGCACTGCATCTGCTGCTGCGGCCAGGGATGGCGCTGGTGCCGAAGCTGCCGCCGCGCCAGCGGGAGGCGCTGGAGTCGGCCTTCGGGCTCGGCGCGAGCGCGCCCGCGGACCGCATGCTGATCGGACTCGCCGTGCTCACCCTGCTGGCCGAGGAGACGGCGGACGGCCCGCTGCTCGTGCTGATCGACGACGCGCACTGGCTGGACCGCGCCACCGCCGAGACGCTGCTGTTCGCCGCGCGCAGGCTCGACGCGGAGGGCGTGGTGATGCTGTTCGCCGCCCGCTCCGGGCCGGACGACTTCCCGGCGCCCGGCCTCCCGGAGTTGGCGCTGTCCGGTTTGCCCGCCGAGGCGTCGGCCGCCCTGCTCGACGCGGGAGCGACCGCGCTCTCGCCCACGGCGCGGTATCGGCTGCTGGTCGAAGCGGGCGGCAATCCGCTGGCGCTACTGGAACTTCCCTCGGTGCTCGGCGCGGTGGACGACCTCAATCCGCTGCCGTTGACGCAGCGATTGCAGCTCGCGTTCTACGGCCGGGTGGCCCGGTTGCCCGCCGCCACGCGCACGATACTGCTGGTGGCGGCCGCGGCGGGCACCACGGACCTCGCCCCGATCCTGCGGGCCGCCGCCCGCCTCGGCGCGGCGCTGCCCGATCTGCAGCCCGCCGCCGACGCGGGGCTGGTGCGCACCGACGGGCAGGTGGTGACGTGGCGTCATCCGCTCTCCCGCGCGGCCGTCTACCAGGGCTCGGCGCTCACCGATCGGCTGGCCGCCCATCGCGCGCTCGCCGAGGCCATGACCGACCCCGACACCGCCGACCTGCGCGCGTGGCATCTGGCCAGTGCCGCCACGGGTTCCGACGAGCAGGCCGCCTCGGCCCTGGAGCGCACCGCCGATCGGGCGCGGCGCCGCAACGGCTTCCACGGCGCGGTCGCGGCCTACGATCGCGCCGCCGCCCTGAGCGCCGGCCGCGAAGCCCGCGTCCGCAGGCTCGTCGCCGCCGCCGAAACCGCCACCGAGGCCGGGCTGTTCGAGCACGCCGCCCACCTCGCGGACCGCGCCGCCGCCCAGCTCGGGCGCACTGATCGGACACCGGGTACCGGGGGACGCACCACCACCGAATCCGGGCAGTTCGACCACGCGGCCCCGCTCGCGGTCGGCGCCGCCCACACCGAACGCACCGATCCGGCGCCGGGCACCGGGGGACGCACCACCTCCGAAACCGGGCCCGACAACGGCCGCACACCGAAGCAGGACGGCCCCGCGGCCTGCGATTCGTCGAGCATCGGACTTCCCGGGTGCGCACCCGGCGAGGAGAACGCGGAATCCACGCGGACCACCGACTCCACCGGCAGCGTGGGCTCCGGCCGCGAGGCGGATCCGGGCGATGCGTTGTCACTGCGCTTGGAGCTGATCCGTGCCCAGGTCGAATTCGCCTCGGGGGCACCGGGTTCCGCACACCGGCGCCTGATGGCGGCTGCGCGTGCCGGCGCCCGGCAGAGCCCGATGTCCGCACGCGCGCGAACACAGACGGCGCACGGGCGACCAGCGAACCCCGACGACACCGACGGGCCCGCCCACTCCGTCGGTGGGCGAGTGCCCGCGCAGATCGTGACGCGGGCGGTACACACCGCGTGGTACCTCGGGCCCGCCGAGCTCGCTGAGGTGGCCGAGCTGCTGACCACCTCAGCGGTCGACGAAGACGACCCGTTCACGCCGATCGCGCGCTACCTGACCGGGTCGCTGACCGGTCGGCGCACGGTCGAGCTGCGCGAGGCCGCCGCGGCGGCCAGGGCCAACGGCGCCGACAGCCCGGCCGATCTCGTGCAGCTGTGCGGCAGCGGGCTGGTGGTGGGTCAGGACGAGCAGGTGGGTGAGCTGGCCGACGAGCTCATCGCCGAGAGCCGCGAGCAGGGCCGCCTCGCGCTGCTGGCGCCGCTGCTGTTCTTCCGGGCCGAGGCCGAGCTGTTCGGCGGACGGCCCGGCGCCAGTCGCGGCGCGGCCGAGGAGGGGGTGCGGATCGCCACCGATATCGGTCAGCCGCAGTGGATCAGCCAGCTCAGCGCGTTCCTGGCGTATCTGGCGGCGCTGCGCGGCGACGAGGCGGCCTGCCGCGAGCACGTCGACCGGACGACGGCCGAGGAGTTCGGTGGGGCGCGCGCGGCCGGTGCCCCGTGGGCGCACGCGGCGCTGGCGCTGCTGGCGCTCGGCGCGGGCAGGCTCGAGCAGGCACGGGCCGAGCTCGAGCACATGACGGTGGAACCGGCCCGACATCACGTCAGCGGGTTGCGCAGCCTGGCCGATCAGGTCGAGGTGGCGGCACGGCTCGGCGCACCGGCGCAGGCGGCGATGGCGCAGCTCACCGAGTGGTCGGCGCGGGCGGAACAGCCGTGGATCGCCGCGCTGGTGGCCAGGGGGCGGGCGCTGCTGGCCGAGGGCGCCGAGGCGGAGCCGCATTTCCGGGCCGCCCTGGTCGGCAACCGGCCGTTCGACGAGGGACGCACGCGGCTGCTGTACGGCGAGTGGTTGCGCAGGGACAGGCGTAAAGCCGACGCGCGGACCCAGCTCGAGCAGGCGCTCTCCCTGTTCGAGCGGCTCGACGCGGCGCCGTGGAGCGCCAGGGCGCGCACGGAACTGGCCGCGCTGGGGATCGGGGTCGACGCGCGGTCGAGCGCCGGTCCACTGAGCGTGCTCACCCCGCAGGAGGCGCAGATCGTGCGGCTGGCCGCGCAGGGGTTGTCGAATCGGGAGATCGCGGCGCGGCTGGTGCTGAGTCATCGCACGGTCGGGCACCACCTGTACAAGGCGTATCCGAAACTGGGGGTGCTCTCGCGCGGGGAGCTGAGCGCGCTCGACCTAGCGGAGTGAGTGCGCCCGGACGGCCCCGGCGATCCAGCGCGCGGTGGCGACCGCGGCCGCGACCAGAACGGCGGTCTGCGCCGAGCCGACCACGAGCAGCAGCAGGGCACCGACGACCAGCCCGGCGACCAGCGCCTCGAGCTTGTAGACCGGCCAGGCGCTGCCCGCGATGTCGACGGTCGCGCGCGCTGCCGATGGGGTGACCACTGCCATGCACACAGGATAGGCGCATTCCGAAGTTCGGGCCACCGAACTTTGCGATCCGGGCCTATCGGGAACATCACACGACGACGGATCGTTGTGCAGGTCATGCCACTGACTGGAGAGTACGCACCGAGCACTTCCGATTGGGCACGCACCCAGGCCGAGACCTACGAGAACTCCGGCGGAGCCGACGGCACCTCACTGCAGGGCAAGCCCGTCATCCTGCTCACCACCAAGGGCGCCAAGACCGGCAAGCTGCGCAAGACGCCGCTCATGCGGGTCGAGCACGACGGCGAGTACGCCGTCGTGGCGTCGCTGGGCGGGGCGCCGAAGCATCCCGTCTGGTACTTCAACATCAAGGCCGAACCGCACGTCGAGCTGCGCGACGGGACCGTCAACAAGGACTACACCGCGCGCGAGGTCTTCGGCGACGAGAAGGCGCTGTGGTGGGACCGCGCGGTCGCGGTCTGGCCCGACTACGCCGAATACCAGAAGAAGACCGATCGCGAGATCCCGGTCTTCGTCCTCACCCCGCGCTGACCTCGGCGTACCGGCTCCCCCGCCGCGGTACGGCGCCGCGGCGGGCGGTGCGTGGGCGCACTCGCGAGGCGCCCGAACCACCTCGGTAGCATTTACCGGGTGTCCCCCATCGCTGACGTCGCCGAAGTGTCCGTAACCCGTCCGCCGCTGACCGCGGACGAGATCGACGCCGCCGCCAAGCGAATTTCCGACATCATCGAGCCGACGCCGCTGCAGTTCTCCCCGCGGCTGTCGGCGAGCACCGGCGCGCAGGTGTATCTCAAGCGCGAGGACCTCACTGCGGTGCGCTCGTACAAGCTGCGCGGCGCCTACAACCTGATGGTCCAGCTCACCGCCACCGAGCGCGCGGCGGGCGTCGTCGCGGCCAGCGCGGGCAACCACGCGCAGGGCGTGGCCTTCGCCTGCCGGGCCATGGGTGTGCGCGGGCGCATCTACGTGCCGACCACCACCCCGAAGCAGAAGCGCGACCGCATCCGCGTGCACGGCGGCGAGTTCGTGGAACTGATCGCCGTCGGCGAGACCTACGACGCGGCCGCCGCGGCCGCCGCCGACGACGTCGCCCGCACGGGCGCGACCATGGTGCCGCCGTTCGACGACCCGCGCACCGCCGCGGGCCAGGGCACCATCGCCGCCGAGTTCCTCGAACAGCTCGGCACCGCGCCCGATCTGGTGATCGTGCCCGTCGGCGGCGGCGGGTGCCTCGCAGGCATCGGCACCTATCTGCGCGAGCGCGCCCCGCGGACCGGTCTGCTCGGCGTCGAGCCCGCCGGCGCGGCGTCGATGACCGCGGCGCTGGTGGCGCGCGGCCCGGTGACGCTGCCCGAGATCGATCCGTTCGTCGACGGCGCGGCCGTGCGCCGCATCGGCGATCTGCCCTACCAGGCGGCCGCGTCGTTCGGCGGCCGGGTGGTCTCGCACGCCTCGCTGCCGCTGCTGGTCACCAACGAATCCCCCACCGGCACAGGGTCGTTCCGGATGATGCAGATCGACGAGGGTGCCATCTGCACCGCTATGCTCGACCTCTACCAGAACGAGGGCATCATCGCCGAGCCCGCGGGCGCGCTCGCCACCGCGGCGCTGGCCGAGGTCGACGTCGAGCCGGGGTCGACGGTGGTCGTGCTCGTCTCCGGCGGCAACAACGACGTCTCGCGGTACGGCGAGATCATCGAGCGCTCGCTGGTGCACCGGGGCCTCAAGCACTACTTCCTGGTCGACTTCCCGCAGGAGCCCGGTGCGCTGCGCCGGTTCCTCGACGATGTCCTCGGCCCGGACGACGACATCACCATGTTCGAGTACGTCAAGCGCAACAACCGGGAGACCGGGGCGGCGCTGGTCGGCATCGAGCTCGGCGCCACCGACGACCTGGCGTCGCTGCTGCACCGCATCGAGGAGTCCCCGATCCAGGCCGAGCGCCTGGAACCGGGGTCTCCGGCGTACCGCTACCTGACCTGACGACTCACGCGGCCGCGCGGTCGATCTTCGCCCCGCGGCCGCGGGTGGCGTGCGCGCCCGCGACGGCCAGCGGCAGCAGCCAGCCCAGGGCGATCTGGTCGTAGGCCAGCAGGCTCTGGTCGAGCCGGTTGTGCACGTAGCCGATCGAGAGTCCCGACTGCGGATCGACCCAGCCGAAGGAGCCGCCGAGGCCGATGTGGCCGAAGCCGTTGCGCGCGCCGGGCACCGGCATCGAGTGGTAGCCCAGGTGCCACATCATCGGCAGGTAGAACAGGGCGTGGTCGACGCGGTAGGTCTGCACCCGGCGGATGGCCCGGTGCGTCTCGGGCCGCAGGTACGGCCGCCCGTCGACGGTGACGCCGTCGGCGAGCCCGGCGTACATCCTGGCCAGCGCCGAGGCCGTGCACACGCCGTTGCCCGCGGGCATCTCGGTGGCCAGGATGGTCGGATCGTCGCCGTCGAGGATGGTGTTGAGTCCGGGGACGAACAGGCAGCGTGACGCGGCGCCGAGCGGGCCCGGCATCCACTGCCCGACCCGGCTCAGGACGCCCGCGGCGATCGGGTGCCCCGTCAGGTTCAGGTGCGCACCCGCCAGGCGGGCGTATTCGGTCGTGGAACCCACGGGCGGGCGGCCGAGGTGGATGCCGTCGATACCGAGCGGTTCGGTGACCTCGGCCCGGATCAGCTCGCTCATCGACTGCCCGGTGACCGCCCTGGCCAGCCCGGCGAGCAGCCAGCCGTAGGTGAGGGCGTGGTAGGTCGGGATGCCGCGCAGCCGGTCCGGGACGGCCAGCGCCAGCCGGTCCTCCATGAGCTCGTGGTCGAGGGATTCGGCGGCGGTGTCGGCGACCGCGCCCAGCGAGGACAGCCCGGCGCGGTGGGTGAGGATGTCGGCGACGGTGATGTCGCCCTTGCCGTTGGCGGCGAAGCGCGGCCAGTACTCGGCGACGGGCGCGCGGTAGTCGATCAGTCCGCGATCGGCCAGCCGGTGGATGACGGTCGCCGTGACGCCCTTGGTCGCGGAGAACACGATGGCGCCGGTGTCGGCCGTCCACGGGCGTCGATCCCCCGCGCTGCCCGCCCAGACGTGGGCGAGGGGCTCACCGTGTCGATGGATCGCGAGGGCGCCGCCCGCGCCGCGGCGATGGCCGATCAAGGTGGCGAAGGCGCGCACCAGCGGACCGAAGCCGGCCGGGGCGAAACCGCCGACACCGGCCGGAAGGGCAGCACTGTCCTGCCCGTAAGCGTCGTTGCTCATCGTATTACCGTACGGACGTCTGTTCGCTTGGGCAACGGTCGCGGAACGACCGTGCCCTAGCTGTGCCCTGCCCGGATCATTCGGTGACCACGGTGCCCGCGCCGTCGCCCTCCTCCAGGACGGCGAAGCTGTGGCCCGAGATGAGTGTTCCCGCACCGGATTCGGTGGCGGGCGCCCAGGCCAGCAGGACCCGGCCGTGCACCGGGATCACCGCCTCGTCCTCGGCCAGGTTGCACACCACCGAGATCCGCCCGCGCCGCAGCACGAACCAGCGCCGGGCCTCGTCGTAGTCGGCCCAGACCCGTTCCAGCCAGGGATCGCCGAACTCCGGCCTGGCCTTGCGCAGCGCGAGCAGGGCGCGATAGCAGGCCAGCAGCCGGGCGTGCGGTTCGTGGGTCGGTTCCGTCCAGTCGATCTTCGAACGGGTGAAGGTGGCGGGGTCCTGCGGGTCCGGGACCTCGTCGGTGGCCCAGCCGTGCTCGGCGAACTCCGCGCGCCGACCGGCGGCGGTGGCCGCGGCGACGGCCGGATCGGTGTGCGAGGTGAAGAACTGGAACGGCGTGCGCGCGCCCCACTCCTCACCCATGAACAGCATCGGCGTACTCGCCGAGAGCAGGACCAGCGCCGCTTTCACCGCGAGCTGGCCGGGCGTGAGGTACGCGCTGGGCCGGTCGCCGAGTGCCCGGTTGCCGATCTGGTCGTGGGTGCAGGTGTAGCCGAGCAGCGCGCTGCCTGGCACCAGATCGCGGCGCAGCGGGATGCCGTGCGTGCGGCCGCGGAAACTGGAATAGGTTCCGGCGTGGAAGAACCCGTGCGTCAGCGTCTGCGCGAGACAGGCCAGCGAGCCGAAATCGGCGTAGTAGCCCTGTCGTTCACCGGAGACGGCCGTGTGCACGGCGTGATGCAGGTCGTCGTTCCACTGGCCGGTGAGCCCGTAGCCGCCCGCGGCGCGCGGGGTGATCAGGCGCGGGTCGTTGAGGTCGCTCTCGGCGATCAGGCCGAGCGGTCGGCCCAGATGCGCTGACAGGGCGGCGGTTTCGACGGCGAGCTCCTCGAGCAGGTGGGTCGCGGTGCGGTCGACCAGCGCGTGCACGGCGTCCAGGCGCAGGGCGTCGAGGTGGAATTCCCGCAGCCAGCGCAGCGCGTTGTCGATGATGTGTCGGCGCACCGCGTCGGAACCGGGCCCGTCCAGGTTGACGCTCTGCCCCCAGGTGTTGCGGCCCGCGCTGAGGTAGGGCCCGAAGCGCGGCAGGTAGTTGCCGGAGGGGCCGAGATGGTTGTAGACCACGTCGAGGCAGACCGCCAGCCCGCGGGCATGGCAGGCGTCGACGAACCGCTGCAGGCCGTCGGGGCCGCCGTAGCTCTCCTGCACCGCGTACCAGAGCACGCCGTCGTAGCCCCAATTGTGGGTGCCGTCGAAGGCGTTGACCGGCATCAGCTCCACGGTGGTGACGCCGAGGGCCACGAGATGATCGAGCCGTTCGATCGCCGCGTCGAAGGTGCCCGCCCGTGTGAAGGTGCCGATGTGCAGCTCGTAGAACACCGATCCGGCGAGCTGGCGCCCGGTCCAGCCGTGATCGGTCCAGGCGCCGGCGTCGAGCTCGTGCACCGCCGAGGGCGCGTGGACCCCGTCGGGTTGGCGCGGCGAGCGCGGGTCGGGCAGGACGGTCGGATCGTCGTCGATCAGGAACCCGTATCTGGCGCCCTGACCGGCCTCGACGGTGACCGACCACCAGCCGCCGCCGTTGCGGCGCATCGGGTGGTCCACCTCGTCCAGCTGCAGCCGCACCGCCCCCGCCACCGGCGCCCACACCCGAAACTGCCTCATGGCCCCAGCATCGCACGCGGACGGTGATCGGGCAGGCCGACCGGCGCTGGCGGTCAGCCGTGGGCGACGACGCCGACCGGGCCCGTGCCGAGGCACAGCTCGATGCCGGGGGTGAGCACGCGCACGCGCAGCGCCGAGCCGCCGCCGAGCATCCGCAGATAGACCGGATGCAGGCCGGCGCGCACCTCGGCGACGGTTTCCGCACCGCCCTCGAAGGACACCGCGATCATCCCGTCCCGGTCGGACAGGTAGTTCAGCTGGGCGGTCCACTCCCTGGTCTGCATGGGCCCGTCCAGCGGGAGCCGCACCGCCGATCCACCCGGCACCCGGTACCCGCAGCCCGGCTCTGGGCCGGGCAGGGTCGAGCGGTTCCACCACACCTGCGCGTCGACGAGTTCGCCCGCGTCGGTGAACATGCGCAGGTGCGAGGTCGACCGCGCGAAGGTGCCGGGACCGGCCAGCGGAGCGAAGACGTGATCGGTCATGTTCTGGGGAAAGGCCAAGGGGTTGAGCACATTCCACGGCACTTCCTGCGGGAGCAAGGGCGCGTCCGACTCCGGCAGCGCGGCGCGGACTCCGGTGACGTAGGTCCGGGCCGGGCTGGGCTCCCAGGCGCGGGTGAAAGCGATGGTCGAGTAGCCGCTGCTCGCGACGAACGCCACGGCGACCGCGACACCCGCGACTCGGCGTCCACGAGCACCGGGCCACCGCTGACCTGCGTCCCGCCGGGCCGCGAGACCATCGGCCGCATCCTCGGTTCGCCGGCGGTCCGCGCCCACCCGGTCCGCCGCACGACCGACCTCGGCGGCCGACCGGTCCGCGGCGTGGCCGATCGCCGGCCCGGGTGCCGCCGCCGGGTCTGTGGCGGCACCGCGCACCCCGGGTGCCGAGGTCACCCCCCTGGGTGCGGCGAGCAGCAACACAGCCAACCCCGCACTCGCGATGACCGCGAAATCGGCGAAATACCGGATGGATTGCAGCAGCAGCGCCGCCGTACCAGGCCCGTCGCGCAGGACGACCACCGGGGCGACGGTCAGGACGACGTAAGCCGCGGCGCACGCCCAGACAGGGACGACGCGGGCGCGATGACGGATCGTCCACGCCGCGAACAGGATCAACGCCGCCCAGCACACCGCGACCGCGAGACCGGGCGGATCGGCCCACGGTGTCGCGGGCTGCCAGCGTTCCCAGCGCCACGGACCGCCGAAGAGCGTGGGCACCAGGCCGTCCGAGAGTGCCTGCCGCAGCAGGGCGGTGGGATTCTCGGGGCGGGACAGGCCGCGCGGGCGCTGGATGACCAGCAGGAAGAACGCCGACCAGGCCAGCAGGACCGCGCCCGCCGCCGTCCACAGCACGGCCCCGCGCCGGACCGCCGCGCGCACCGGGTCCCCGCTGACGTGGGCGAGCAGCGCGACCACGGCGACGGCCACCGGCAGCACCACCACGGCCTTCTCGAAGAACAGCAGCGCGACCGCGAACACCGCCGCCCCCGACACCGCGTATCGCCGCCGCCCGGTGCGCGTCAGCAGCACCGCGTCCGCGCTCACCCAGGCGAGCGCGATCTGCAGCGGCAGAGCGTTCACCGCCGCCGACCACCACGCGAACGCGGGCACGGTCAACGGCACGAACAGGAAGAAGATCAGCGGCCCGAACATCCGGAGGCGCCACCCGAGCAGCACGACGAGCAGCCGCAGCACCGCCAGCGAGGCGAGCAGTTGCAGCAGCACCAGCACCGCGGCGGCGACACCCCAGCGCAGCGGCGCGATCTCGGTGATGAGCCAGGTCAGCGCGAAGGTCAGCGGCATCACGTGCCCGTCGTGGCTGGTGCACAACAACTCCGCCGACCACAGCGGATGCCTGCCTGCCTGGCCGATCAGGATGAAGTCGTCCCAGTAGAAGAACCCGGACGCGGCGACCCAGGCCCGCGACGCCAGCTGGGCGACGACGAGACCGAGGGCGACGAGCAACACCACGCGCCGGGTCGGCGCGCGGTCCCTCGAACGCGTCGGCGGCGCGGTCCGCGGTGGCGAGTCGAGTCGCAGGGCTGACATCACGCCTCTCGACGCTAGCCCGTCCCCCGCCGGGTTTCGATCACCCCGCGCCCACCAGTTTTGGACCAACCTGTCTAAAACGTGCTACCGTCCCACCATGGCCCGCCCCAAGGAATTCGACGAGGACCGTGCGATCGATGCCGCCATGCGCGCCTTCTGGTCGGCCGGTTACGAAGCGACCTCCACCCAGGACCTCTGCGCGGCAACGGGTCTCGGCCGCAGCAGCATCTACAACACCTTCACCAGCAAGCACGACCTGTTCGAGCGCGCGCTGCGCCGCTACATGACGACCAAGAACGCCTCGATCTTCGCGATCCTCGACGGCGACGCGCCCGCCCGCGAACGCCTGCGCGCCGTCCTGCGCCAGGTCGCCGACGCACCCGACGACGACCCGTCGGGCTGTCTGGTGGTCAATTCCACGATCGAGCTGGCCCCCCACGACCCCGCCGTCCGCGCCACACTGCTGACCGATCAGCAACGCCGCCTCGACGCGCTCACCGCCACCCTCCGCGAGGGCCAGCGCGCCGGCGAGATCACCACCGAGCGCACCGCCCGCGACCTCGCCCAGTTCCTCACCGCGACCATCGGCGGCATGCGGGTGGCAGCCCGCGGCGGCGCCGACCGGGCCACCCTCGAGGCGATCGCGGAAACCGCCATGCGCTGCCTGTAGACCTCCCCCTTCCGACTCGGCGCCGAGTCGCGCCTTCGTTTTGGACCGAACAATCTAAAACATCGAGAAAGGCCACCCATGCCTCCCGCTGTCTACATCCTCGGGCTGTCGATCTTCGCCCAGGGCACCTCCGAGCTGATGCTCGCCGGCCTGCTCACCGACCTGTCCGCCGATCTCGGCGTGTCCATTCCCCGTGCGGGCCTGCTCATCTCGGCCTTCGCGCTCGGCATGCTGGTCGGCGCGCCGCTGCTCGCCGTGGTGACCCTGCGCCGGCCGCGGCGCGACGCCCTGCTGGCCTTCCTCGCGATCTTCGTCGCCGCCCATGCCGTCGGCGCACTGACCGGCGACTACTGGATCCTGTTCGGCACCAGGGTGGTGAGCGCGTTCGTCTACGCCGGGTTCTGGGCGCTCGCGGCGACCACGGCGGTGAGCCTGGTGCCTGCGACTCTGCGCGGCCGGGCGATGGGCATCGTCGCGGGCGGGCTGACCATCGCCACCATCGTCGGTGTGCCCGCGGGGACGGTGATCGGTCAGCACTTCGGCTGGCGCGCGGCCTTCTGGGCGGTGGCCGCGCTGTCGGCGCTGTCGATGATCGGCGTCGTCGCCAAGATCCCGGGCGGGCGGCCGGACGCCGTCGCGCGCCTCGATCACGAACTGCGGGTCATGGCGAATCCGCGACTGTGGTTGTCCTACACCGCCACCGCGCTCTCCACCGGCTCGACCTTCGTGGTCTTCGCCTACCTCGGCGCCCTGCTCGCCGACGCCACCGCCGTCTCCGCGACCTGGATCCCGCTGATACTCGCCCTCTACGGCGTCGGCGGGCTGCTCGGCATCACCCTCGGCGGCCGCACCTCCGACCGTCATCCGTTCCGCACCCTCTACGTCGGCGCGAGCGGCATGACCGCGATCGCCGCCGCCCTGGCGCTGACCCTGCACTCCCCCGTCCCCGTGGTCGTGCTCGTGTTCCTGCTCGGCGCTTTCGGATTCGCCACGAACCCGGCCTTGAACACCCGTGTGTTCGCCCTGGCCGGTGACGCGCCGACGCTGGCGACGGCCACCAACTTCTCCGCCTTCAACGTCGGCATCACCGTCGGACCCTGGCTCGGCGGACTCGCCCTCGGCGCCGGCTTCGGCTACGCGGCGGTCGGCTGGATCGGCGCCGCCCTCGGCGCGGCCATGCTCGCGGTGGTCGCCCTCGCCCACCGGCTCGACCGTCGTCCGGCCACCGGTACCCGGCCGGATCCGCGCCCGGTGCACGCCGTCGCGCCGTGACGTCCCGCACGCGGCCGGGGCCCGGAAAAGTTACGATCGCGTGATTCTTTCGATCCGAGGTTTCCACCCCGGCCGCGTGCGGGTAGATGTGTGTGGCGAGCCACGGCGCCACGGATGAGGGCTGGGCGCGCATCCCGAGCTCGACGGCGTCGGGTGGCATTACTCGTTAGAGAAGCTAAGGTTTTGGCGTTCTCCGGCGATATCGTTCGAACTTGGGATCTGATGAATGGTTGAGGTAATCGAAGCGCGGCCGCACACCTTGGCCGAGCTTCCGGAAGATGTACCGCCGCACCGGGATCGATCGCGCTGGACCGCGTTCGCGGCCGTACTCGGCGGCGTCCTGCTCCTGGGCTGGCAGGCGACGCGCTACGGCAACTGGCTCGTCGACGACGCCGCCATCACCTTCGCCTACGCGCGCAATGTCGCCGACGGCGCCGGTCCCGTGCTGCAGCCCGGCGCGGAGTCGGTGGAAGGATTCTCCAACCCCACCTGGCTCCTGGTGCTGGTGGTGGGCAAGTGGCTGGGCCTGTTCGACCGCGGCGCTCTGTTCGGCGTTCCCGACTATGTGCTCTACCCGAAGGCGATCGCGCTGCTGTGCTGCGCCGGGATCCTCGTCGCCTGCTACCTCGCCGCGCGGCGCGTCACGCGCAGGCCCGCGGCGGTGACCTTCGCGACCGCCGTGGTGCTGGCGGCGATCCCGTCGTTCGTCATCTGGTGCTTCTCCGGCCTGGAGAATTCGCTGTTCGCCCTCACAGCGTGCGTGCTGGCGGTGCACCTGTTCCTGGCGGTGCTGGATCAGCGCCTCTGGACGCCGCCGGTCGCGGTGATCGCCGGTGCGCTGGCGGCGTTCGCGGCCCTGACCCGGCCCGACGGACTGATCTATCTGACCGCCTACCCCCTGATCACCGTGGTGCTGGTGCGGCGGCCGCTGTGGCGCACCGCGTTGCGGCACGTGCTGTATTCCGGGGTGGCGTTCGCGGTGCCGTTCGGGGCGTATCTGCTGTGGCGCATCGCCGAATTCGGCAGGCTCGTCGCGAACACGGCGGTGGCCAAGAATCAGGCGCTGCCGACCGTGTCCGACCTGACCCGGGCCGGGGAACTCGTGCAGTACGCGGGCGCGCCCGCGGTGATCGTGGCCGTCGGCGTGGTCGGGCTCGCCCTGGCCACGCCGAGCCGGTGGCGGGACGGGGTTGTCGCACTGCTGGTTCCGCTGATCCTGGCGATCGTCGCCTACTGCGTGCTCGAGCCGGACTGGATGAAGCAGTTCCGGTTCGCCACCCCGGTGTGGGTGCCTGCCGCGTTGATCGTGGTGATCTCGGCGGCGGAGGTGCTGACCCGGTTGCGCACCCGGGGCCGGGCGCTGGTCGCCCTCACCCTGGCCGGCGCGCTGCTTCCCTCCGGGGTCGCGCTGGCCGACGCGGGCGCGGCCTATCGCGCCGACGCGGATGTGCCGCTGTGCTGGATCGCCACGCGGTTCGGGCAGTACGTCAACGGCTACGCCGACATCATCGGTCTCGACCAGGGCAGTCTGCTGGCGCCCGACATGGGTGGCAGCGCGATGTCCTCGCGGCTGCGGCTGATCGACATGGCCGGGCTCACCGAAGCGAAGATCGCCGACATCCTCGCGGGCGAGGCCGACACGACCCTCGCGGACTACGTCTTCGAGAACCGCAAGCCCACCTTCGTGCACACGCACGGCGACTGGATCGCGAACGGGCTCACCGTCGACCCGCGCATGACCAGGGACTACTACCCGATCCATCGCTCCGAGGATCCGACGGTCTCCGACGAGGACTGGGTCCGCAAGGACGTCGTCCGCGACGAGGCGCAGCTCGCACAACTGCGCGAGTACTCCGGCACCGTCCTGCCCCATCTGCTCGCGGACTACCAGAAGACCGGCGAGTGCGGCGACACCCTGCGCCCCGGCCAGACCCTCCCCCGCTGAATCGGACCTCACCGCGCGTGCGGCTAGCCTGTGAGGTGCAGGCGAACGACGACGACAAGGAGTCCACGGGTGGCTGTGCTGGACGCGAAGCTGAGCGACATCTACGACGAGGTGTTGCGCCGCAACCCCGGCGAAGCCGAGTTCCACCAGGCGGTCCACGAGGTGCTGGACAGCCTCGGCCCCGTCGTCGCCAAGCACTCGCACTACGCCGACGCCGCGGTGATCCGCCGGCTGTGCGAGCCCGAACGGCAGATCATCTTCCGGGTGCCGTGGGTCGATGATTCCGGCGCCGTGCAGATCAACCGGGGCTTCCGCGTCGAGTTCAACTCCGCGCTCGGGCCCTACAAGGGCGGGCTGCGCTTCCATCCCTCGGTCTACCTGGGCATCGTGAAGTTCCTCGGCTTCGAGCAGATCTTCAAGAACTCGCTGACCGGGCTGCCGATCGGCGGCGGCAAGGGCGGCTCGGATTTCGACCCGAAGGGCCGCTCCGAGGGTGAGGTGATGCGGTTCTGCCAGGCGTTCATGACCGAGCTCTACCGGCATCTCGGCGAACACACCGATGTGCCTGCCGGTGACACCGGCGTCGGTGGCCGCGAGATCGGGTATCTGTTCGGCCAGTACAAGCGCATCACCAATCGCTACGAGTCCGGCGTCCTCACGGGCAAGGGCCTGACCTGGGGCGGTTCGCAGGTGCGCCGGGAAGCCACCGGCTACGGCGCGGTCTTCTTCGTCAACGAGATCCTCGCCGCGGCGGGCCGGTCCATGGACGGTCAGCGCGTGGTGGTGTCGGGCTCGGGCAATGTCGCCATCTACGCGATCGAGAAGGTCCACGAACTCGGCGGCACCGTGGTGGCGTGCTCGGATTCGAGCGGCTACGTCGTCGACGAGAGCGGCATCGACCTCGCCCTGCTCAAAGAGATCAAGGAAGTCCAGCGCGGCCGGATCGCCGACTACGCCGCGGCCCGCCCGCGCACCGCGCGCTTCATCGCCGACGGCTCCCTGTGGGAGGTGCCCTGCGACATCGCCCTGCCGTGCGCGACGCAGAACGAACTCGACGGCACCGCCGCGGGCAAGCTCGTCGCCAACGGCTGCCGGATCGTCGCCGAGGGCGCCAACATGCCGTGCACGCCGGACGCGGTGCGCCTGTTCAACGAGGCCGGGGCGACCTTCGCCCCCGGCAAGGCCGCCAACGCGGGCGGCGTGGCGACCAGCGCGCTCGAGATGCAACAGAACGCCTCCCGCGACTCGTGGAGCTTCGAGCACACCGAGGAGCGCCTGGCCGAGATCATGCGCGGCATCCACGACCGCTGCCTGGCCACCGCCGACGAATACGGCGTGCCGGGCAACTATCAGGCGGGCGCCAACATCGCCGGCTTCATCCAGGTCGCCGACGCGATGCTCGCCCTCGGCGTGATCTGAGAAGCCCTCGGGCGGGCGGGAAATCGGCGGTTCCCCGCGGCCGGGCGGTTAGATTGGGACCAGCGCGTTGGCGGGACACCCACGACCGAAAGGCGCACACGATGGGAAACGACCCGAACATCGAGGAACTCGCCGTCGACGAATGCTGGGCGCTGCTGCGCACCGGCGACATCGGCCGTCTCGCCGTGTGGGTGGACGACCACCCGGACATCTTCCCGCTCAACTACGCGGTCGACCACGGCACCCTGGTCTTCCGCACCGCCCGCGGCACCAAGATGTCGGCTGCCCTGTCGGACGCCCCCGTCGCCCTGGAAGTCGACGGCTACCTCCCCGAGTCCCACCAGGCCTGGAGCGTGGTCGTCAAAGGCCGAGCCGAAGGAATCCGGGAAATCGACGACCTGATGGACACCGTCGACCTCCCCCTGTCCCCGTGGCAGGCAGGCCCGAAGGACTTCTTCGTCCGCCTGGTCCCCACGCTGGTCACCGGCCGCCGCTTCCCCGTCGCCGACCCCACCACCTGGGTCACTCCCCTCTCCACCGTCCGCCGCTCCCCGTCGGAGTGAGGCACCGACAGACCGCGCCCACCTGACTCCCGGTCGGGTGGGCGCGGTGCGGTGTGGGGGTGCTCAGCCCAGGCAGCCGGGCCCGAGGAGGGCCTTGAGGTCGCCCATCAGGGCTGAGGAGGGGGTGACGCGCCAGCTGTCGTCGAGTTTGAGGAGGGTGGTCTTCTCGCGGGCGCCGACGTGGCGGACGTGGACGTCGGAGGTACCGGGGTGGCGGGAGAGAACCTTCTTGAGTTCGCGGACCTTGTCGGGCGTGCACATGCGGGTGGTCATGACGACCGAGACCGGCTTGGCGACGCCGATGGCCGAGAGGTCCGGGACCACGAGGTCGTTGGCGATCAGGGAGATGCGGTCGTCGCGGACGGAGACGCGGGCCTTCACCAGCACCACCGCGTCCTCGACGACGTCCATCCCGTAGACCGAGTACGACTGCGGGAAGAACAGCACTTCCACGCCACCGGTGAGGTCCTCGAGCTGGGCCGAGGCCCAGGCCAGGCCGTTCTTGTTGATGCGGCGGTTGACCGAGGCGAGGATGCCGCCGATGGTCACCTGGGCGCCGTCCTTGACGTCACCTTCCAGGATCGCCGGAATGGGCGTGTCGACCTGGGCGGCCAGCACGTGCTCGACGCCGTTGAGCGGATGCCCGGACACGTACAGGCCGAGCATCTCCCGCTCGAGGGCGAGCTTGTGCTTGGTCTCCCACTCCTCGTCGGGGACCTTGACGTTGAACACCGACGACACCGACTCGTCGGCGTCCATCCCGCCGAACAGATCGAACTGGCCGATGGCCTCGGCCTTCTTCGTCGACATCACCGCGTCGATGGCGTCGGAGTGCACCAGCAGCAGGCCCTTGCGCGGATGCCCGAGCGAGTCGAAACCGCCTGCTTTGATGAGCGATTCGGTGACCTTCTTGGAGCAGGCGATCGCGTCGATCTTGTTCAGGTAGTCGGAGAAGTCGGTGAACTTCGACTTCTCCTTGCGGGCCGCGATGATCGAGGACACCACGTTCGCGCCGACGTTGCGGACCGCGCCCAGACCGAAGCGGATGTCCTTGCCCACCGAGGCGAAGTTCTGCTCGGACTCGTTGACATCCGGCGGCAGCACCGTGATGCCCATCTTGCGGCAGTCCGAGAGGTAGATGGCGGCCTTGTCCTTGTCGTCACCGACGGAGGTGAGCAGGCCGGCCATGTACTCGGCCGGATAGTTGGCCTTGAGGTAGGCGGTCCAGAACGACACCAGGCCGTAGCCCGCGGCGTGCGACTTGTTGAACGCGTAGCCGGCGAACGGGAGGATGGTGTCCCACAGCGCCTTGATGGCCGGTTCGGAGAAATCGTTCTTGAGCATGCCCTCGCGGAAGCCCGCGTAGGCCTCCTCCAGCACCGAGAGCTTCTTCTTGCCCATGGCGCGGCGCAGGATGTCGGCCTGACCGAGCGAGTACCCGGCCACCTTCTGCGCGATCTGCATGATCTGTTCCTGATAGACGATCAGGCCGAAGGTGTCGGCGAGGATCTCTTTCAGCGGCTCTTCGAGCTCGGGATGGATCGGCTTGACCTCTTGGCGGCCGTTCTTGCGGTCGGCGTAGTCGTTGTGGGCGTTCATGCCCATCGGGCCGGGGCGATACAGCGCGAGCACGGCGACGATGTCCTCGAAGCCGGTGGGCTGCATGCGGCGCAGCAGATCGCGCATGGCGCTGCCGTCGAGCTGGAACACCCCGAGGGTGTCGCCCCTGGCGAGCAGTTCGTAGGTGGCCGGGTCGTTGAGCGGCAGGTGATCCATGTCGAGATCGATGCCGCGGTTGGCCTTGATGTTCTCCAGGGCGTCACCGATGACGGTGAGGTTGCGCAGACCCAGGAAGTCCATCTTCAACAGGCCGATGGCCTCACACGACGGGTAGTCCCAGCCGGTGATGATCGCGCCGTCCTGGGCGCGCTTCCAGACCGGGATGGCGTCGGTCAGCGGCTCCGAGGACATGATGACCGCGCAGGCGTGCACGCCCGCGTTGCGGATCAGGCCTTCCAGGCCCTTGGCGGTCTCGTAGATCTTGGCGATGTCGGGGTTGGAGCTGATGAGCTCGCGGACCTCGGCGGCTTCCTTGTAGCGCTCGTGTTCGGGATCGGTGATACCGGAGACCGAGATGTCCTTGGCCATGATCGGCGGCGGCAGCGCCTTGGAGATCTGGTCGGCGATGGCGAAACCGGGCTGGCCGAACAGGACTCGCGCCGAGTCCTTGATCGCGGCCTTGGTCTTGATGGTGCCGAAGGTGATCACCTGGGCGACGCGGTCGCTGCCCCACTTCTCGGTGGCGTAGCGGACCATCTCACCGCGGCGGCGATCGTCGAAGTCGATATCGATATCGGGCATCGACACGCGCTCGGGGTTGAGGAATCGCTCGAAGAGCAGACCGTGCGGGATCGGGTCGATGTTGGTGATGCCCATCGCGTAGGCGACGAGCGAGCCCGCGGCCGAACCACGGCCCGGGCCGACGCGGATGCCGACGTCGAGGGCGTGCCGGATGAGGTCACCGACGACGAGGAAGTAGGCGGGGAAACCCATTTCGCAGATGACGCCGAGCTCGTAGTCGGCGCGGGCGAGGTACTCCTGCGGTGGGCCGTCGGGGAACCGGCGGTCCAGGCCGTCGAGGACCTCCTTGCGCAGCCAGGTGGCCTGCGTGTGCCCCTCGGGCACCGGGAAGATCGGCATCCGGTCGCGGTGTTCCCACACCTCGTCGTAGGACTGCACGCGCTCGCCGATGCGCTCGGTGTTGTCGCAGGCGCCGGGGACCTCGGCGTCCCAGATGGCGCGCATCTCCTCGGCCGACTTGAGGTAGTAGCCGTCACCGTCGAACTTGAAGCGGGTGGGGTCCGACAGCGTCTTGCCGGTCTGGATGCACAGCAGCGCTTCGTGATTGGTCGACTGGTCCTTGGTGACGTAATGGCAGTCGTTGGTGGCCAGCGGCGGGATGTCGAGCTGCTTGCTGATCATCAGCAGGCCCTCGCGGACCCGGCGCTCGATGGACAGGCCGTGGTCCATCACCTCGAGGAAGAAGTTCTCCTTGCCGAAGATCTCCTGCCATTTCGCGGCGGCTTCCAGGGCCTCGCGTTCGTGGCCGAGGCGCAGGCGGGTCTGCACCTCGCCGGAGGGGCAGCCGGTCGTGGCGATGATGCCCTCGGCGTGCTGGGCGATGATCTCCTCGTCCATGCGCGCCCACTTGCCGAGCTGGCCCTCGATGGAGGCCAGGCTCGACAGCTTGAACAGGTTGCGCAGACCGGTCGCGTTCTCGGCGACCATGGTCATGTGGGTGTAGGCGCCCGAACCCGACACGTCGTCGCTCTTCTGGCCGGGATCGCCCCACTGCACGCGCTTGGTGTTGAACCGCGACTCGGGCGCGATGTAGGCCTCGATGCCGATGATCGGCTTGATGCCCGCCTTCTTCGCGGAGTTGTAGAACTCCGAGGCGCCGTACATGTTGCCGTGGTCGGTCATGCCGACGGCGGTCATGCCCAGCCGCTCCGCCTCCGCGAACAACGGCGAGATCTTCGCCGCCCCATCGAGCATGGAGTACTCGGTGTGGTTGTGCAGGTGAACGAACGATCCGGACGGAGCCAAGACGGTCCTTCCTCCCAGGGTGTCGACGGGGGTTGGCCTTGGCATTCTATGCACGGGGGTACGACAACTTTTCCCGTGCCACACGGGCGGTGCGGCCCCGCCCTGGACCGGTCCGGCGTGTCGTGGCGAACGTCACCGGCGAGTCCTGCGCGGCGTCCGTGTTGGGGCCGTACCGGCCGGGCTCGTGGCGATCGGTTCGCCCGCGGTGCGGCAGCGGCGATAATCGGGCGCATGTCGCAGCAGCAGCGTGGCCGGGCGCGTCCCGCCGAGTCGAGGACAGCGCGGTGACCACGGCGCTGGTCGCGGTGGTCGCGGCGGTGATCGTGCTGGTCGTGGCGCTCGTGGTCTGGCGGCGGACGCAGCGGGTGGTGACCACGCCCGCGCAGCGCGCCGTCCACCAGGCCCTGCACACCGCCTCGCTGGCGGCGGTGCCGTTGCGGCGCGGGCTGACCGAGGAGTCGGCGCGCGAGGCGGCCCCGCATCTGCGCGGGCTGGCCGGCGCCGAGGCGCTCGGGGTGGCCGACGCGGAGGCGGCGCTGCTGGCCTGGGACGGGGCGCACACCGGGATGATCGAGCCGTTCGCCGACGCGGCGCGGCGGGCCATCGCCGACGAGCGCCCGGTGCTGGTCTCCGGCGACGAGCACACGCTCATCGCCCAGCCGCTGCTGATCGACACGGGCGCGGCGATCGGGGCGATCGGCGTGGTGACCACCGGGCAGCCGGGTCCGGGAATGCTCGGCGCGGCGGCCGAAGTGGCGCGGTACGCGTGCGGCCAGCTCGAACTGGCCGAGCTGGACGCCTCCCGCGCTCGGGTCGACCGGGCGGAACTGCGGGCGCTGCGGGCCCAGATCAGCCCGCATTTCATCTACAACGCGCTCAACACGATCGCCTCGTTTGTCCGCACCGACCCCGACCGCGCCCGTGAACTCATCCTCGAATTCGCCGACTTCACCCGCTATTCCTTCCGCGCCGCAGGCGAATTCACCGTCCTCGCCGACGAATTGCGCAACATCGAGCGCTATCTCGCCCTGGAACAGGCCCGCTTCGGCGACGCGCTCGACGTACGCCTGCGGATCGCGCCGGAGGTCCTCGGCGTGGTGCTGCCGTTCCTGGCCCTGCAACCGCTGGTGGAGAACGCGGTCCGGCACGGGCTCGGCGGCGGCGGACGCGGCGGGCAGCTGAGCATCGTCGCCACCGACGCGGGCACCGACTGCCTGATCAGCGTCGAGGACGACGGCGTCGGCATGGACCCCGAGCTGCTGCGCTCGGGCGCCCTCGACGCCGTCGACACCGACTCCGGCCCCGCCCGCACCGGCGAAGCCGCCCACGTCGGCCTCGCCAATGTCGACGACCGCCTGCGCGCCGCCTTCGGCAACGACTACGGCCTCGTCGTCGAGACCGCGCCCGGCGCGGGCACCAAGGTCAGCATGCGTGTCCCGAAATTCCGCGCCGGAATCCGCGCCTGATCGACCGGGCGAGGACACGCACGGGGCCGGCCGGTCAGGGACCTCCGTGTCCCTCGGCGACCGTTCCAGCGGCCGCGAGTGGCCGGACGGCGACACCGCCGACGATACGGTTCTCGGCGATCCGGACCGCCCGCTACCATGGATGGGCTGTGACCTGGACCACCGAAGAACCGCCGACCGCGCTGCGGGTGCTCGCTGTCGATGACGAGAAGCCCGCGCTCGACGAGCTCGTGTACCTGCTGAGCGCACAGGCCGGTGTCGGGGAGATTCATCGGGCGAGTGAGTCGACCAGTGCGCTGCGCTTGTTGCGGGCCCACCCGATCGACGCGGTGTTCCTCGACATCGATATGCCCGGGCTCACGGGGATGGAGCTGGCGGGGATTCTGTCGGAGTTCGCCGAGCCGCCCGCCGTCGTGTTCGTGACGGCGCACGACGATCACGCGGTGGCCGCGTTCGACCTGGGCGCGGTGGACTATCTGCTCAAGCCGTTGCGCGGAGCACGGCTGGCGGAGGCGGTGCGGCGGATCGTCGCCACCAGAGTGGCGGTGCCCGCGGCGGCTCCGTCGGAACCCGCGCATCCCAGCGAGGTGATCCCCGTGGAACTCGGCGGGGTCACGACCTTGGTGAACCGGGCCGATGTGGCGTGGGTGGAGGCCGACGGCGATTACGCACGGCTGCACACCGGCACCGGCTCGCATCTGGTGCGCATTCCGCTCTCGGCGCTCGAAGCACGATGGGAGGACGCCGGGTTCCTGCGCGTGCACCGGTCGTACCTGGTGGCGTTGCGGCTGGTCACCGGGATGCGCAGCGCGGGCAGCGGCACGGTGGTGTGCCTGCGCGCCGAAGGCGCCGCCGGTGCGGTGGAGTTGCCCGTGAGCAGGCGCCAGGTGCGTGAGCTCAAACAGCGGCTGGTGCACGGCCCGCGCCAGAACTGGTCGCAGCGATGACAGGCCCGCAACGCCCGCAGCGCGAGCGGGTGGTACTCGCGCAGCGACGCGGCGCGCGGCAGGTCCGCACGCGCACCGAAGTGGTGGAGCAGACCGATCTCGGCGCGGCACTGATCGGTGGCCTGATCCGGGCACAGCTGGGATTGGCCCTGCGCCTCGGGCTGATCGTGATCGCCGGATTCGGCGCGCTGCCCGTGCTGTTCGGCATCGATGCCGTCGCCGCGGCGACCGTGCTCGGCGTGCGCCTGCCGTGGTTGATCCTCGGCCTGTTCGCCTTCCCCGCGTTGTACGCGGTGGGACGGCTGTATGTGCGCCTGGCCCAGCGCAATGAAGACGACTTCCTCGAATTGGCGGGGGACTGATGTCGGCCCACCACCGCGGCGCGCTGAGGCACGTATTGCCCCGGCCTGCCGCGCAG
The DNA here is from genome assembly GCF_040654275.1 of Nocardia sp. NPDC050717. Classification (NCBI taxonomy): domain Bacteria; kingdom Bacillati; phylum Actinomycetota; class Actinomycetes; order Mycobacteriales; family Nocardiaceae; genus Nocardia; species Nocardia sp. NPDC050717. The sequence continues at coordinate 5,009 of NZ_JBFAHR010000027.1, read as the reverse complement.
CAGGCCGCTCCGCGCACTGCCCACCCGACACCGGTCGTCCGCAGGCCCGGTGGATTCCGCGCATCCGCCGCGACGACCGGCTTCCCCCGGCACGGAGCCACCCGATGAGCCCGGACAACCCCGCGCTCACCGTGACCGCGCTGGTGCTCGCGGCCCTGGCCACGATCGGCATCGGGTTCTACGGAGTTCGCCTGTCGCGCACCACCTCCGACTTCCTCGTCGCCTCCCGCACGGTCGGCTCCCGCTGGAACGCCGCCGCGATCTCCGGCGAATACCTCTCGGCCGCTTCCTTTCTCGGCGTGGCCGGGCTCATCGCCAAGTACGGCGCCGACGCGCTCTGGTATCCGGTGGGGTTCACCGCGGGCTATCTGGGCCTGCTGATGTTCGTCGCCGCGCCGCTGCGCCGCTCCGGGGCCTACACCGTCCCCGACTTCGCCGAGTTCCGGCTCGGCTCGATCCGGTTGCGGCGCATGGCCGCCGGGCTCGTCGTGGTGGTCTGCGCGGTCTATCTGATCCCGCAGTTCCAGGGCGCGGGGCTCACCCTGCACATCCTGCTCGGCGCGCCCTCGTGGGTGGGGGCCGTCGCGGTCGGGGCGATCGTGCTCGTGAACGTGATCGGCGGCGGCATGCGATCGGTGACCATGGTGCAGGCGTTCCAGTACTGGCTGAAGCTGACGGCGGTCGCGGTGCCCGCCCTGGTGCTCGGCATGCATTTCCTCGCCGACGAACGGCCGGTCGGCACCCCGGCGCCGTCGACGGTCGGCGAACGCACCAGCGTGGACATCTCGACCGATGTGGTGGTGCACCTCGACGTCTCCCAGCAGGTCACCGTGCACGGCACCCTCGACGGACGCGCCGAGGCCGGGCCGGTCCTGCTCACCCCCGGCGACCACACCCTCGACGCGGGCACCGAACTCGTCCTCGACGCGGGCGCGGCGGTGCCGGTGGTGGCCGGCGCGCCCGCCGACGGCGCGGGCTGGGTCGCGCCCGGCGGCGGATTCGGCGGCGAACACCCGCAGTACCAGGTGTTCTCGCTGATCGTGGCGACCTTCCTCGGCACCATGGGCCTGCCGCACGTGCTGGTGCGCTTCTACACCAACCGGGACGGTCCGTCGGCGCGGCGGACCGCGCTGACGGTGATCGGCCTGGTCGGCCTGTTCTACCTGTTCCCGATCCTGCTCGGCGTCTTCGCCCGGCTGTATGTGCCGCAGTTGCTCATCACCGGCGCCTCCGACGCGGCCGTGGTGCTGCTGCCCGGCGCGGTGCTCGGCGGGCTCGGCGGGCAGCTGCTCGCGGCGCTGGCCGCCGCGGGCGCGATCGCGGCGTTCCTGTCGACCTCGTCCGGGTTGCTCGTCAGCCTGGCCGGCGTGCTCAGTACCGACGTGCTGCGCGGCCGGATCCGCGACTTCCGCGCCGCCGCGCTCGTCGCGGGCCTGGTCCCGCTGACGCTGGCGCTCACCGTCGCCTCCCTGGATCTGTCCCGCACGGTCGCGCTCGCGTTCTCGGTGGCGGCCTCGACGCTGTGCCCGCTGCTGGTCCTGGGCATCTGGTGGCGCGGGCTCACCGCGGCGGGCGCGGCGAGCGGACTGCTCACCGGCGGTGTCACCGCGGGCGGGGCGACCGTGCTCGCGGTGCTCGGCGGCGTCTCCCCCGAGCTGGCGGACGGTTGGGCCGCGGCGATCGTCGACTATCCGGGCGCGGTCAGCGTGCCGTTGGCGTTCGCCGTGACGATCGTGGTGAGCCTGCTGACCAGCAAGCAGGACACGCGCGCGATCGCCGGGATCTTCCTGCGCATCCACGCGCCCGAGCGGCTCGGGATGAGCGCCGATCGCGAGCCGGAGACCGCCGCGAACCGGTGATCTTCGGCCGACCGTTCGTCGCGCCACAGCGACCGTTCACCGCACGAGTGGCCACCTTCGCCGAGTGACCCAGGCCACACCATTCTGCGGCCCCACGCCGCGTCTTACGGTCGTTGCACGCATCACACTCCTCACGCTAGGAACACCCCGCATGACCGAAACCGACACCGAAGAAGCGCCCGACCGGCGCACGCCGAGTGCCGAGGAATGGCTCGCCGTGCAGGCGAGCCCGCAGTTCCAGGATCTGCGTACTCGTTTGCGCCGCTTCGTCTTCCCGATGACCGCGCTGTTCCTGCTGTGGTACCTGAGCTATGTGGTGCTCGGCGCGTACGCGCACGACTTCATGGCCACCGAGGTCTTCGGCAACATCAACGTGGGCCTGCTGCTCGGCCTCGGGCAGTTCGTCTCCACGTTCCTCATCACCGGGCTCTACGTCCGTTTCGCCAATCGTGAGCTGGACCCGCGCGCCGCGGCCATTCGCGAATCTCTCGAGGAGGGACGCGCGTGAGCATCCTCGCCGCGGATACGACGGTGGGTAATCCCATCGCCAATATCGCCATCTTCGCGCTGTTCGTCGCGGTCACCATGGTCGTGGTGATCCGGGCCAGCCGCAACAATGCCAGTGCCGCCGACTATTTCACCGGCGGACGCGGCTTCTCCGGCCCGCAGAACGGCATCGCCATCGCCGGTGACTACCTCTCGGCGGCCAGCTTCCTCGGCATCGCGGGCGCGATCGCCGTCTACGGCTACGACGGCTTCCTGTACTCGATCGGCTTCCTCGTCGCCTGGCTGGTGGCGCTGTTGCTGGTGGCCGAGATGCTGCGCAACACCGGCAAATTCACCATGGCCGACGTGCTCAGCTTCCGGCTCAAGGAGGGCCCGGTCCGCACCGCGGCCGCGCTGACCACGCTGACGGTGTCGCTGTTCTATCTGCTCGCGCAGATGGCGGGCGCGGGCGGCCTGGTCGCGCTGCTGCTCGACATCTCCTCGCGCGCCGGGCAATCGGTCGTGATCGCGATCGTCGGCGTGCTGATGATCGTGTACGTGCTGGTCGGCGGCATGAAGGGCACCACCTGGGTGCAGATCATCAAGGCGGTGCTGCTCATCGCGGGCGCCGCGCTGATGACGGTGCTGGTGCTGGCCAAGTTCGGCTTCAACTTCTCCGACATCCTCGGCGCCGCACAGCAATCGGTGAGCGAGTCGACCAACAAGGCCGTCGCGGCGCGTGACGTGCTGGCGCCCGGCGCCCAGTACGGCGGCAGCGACACCTCGAAGCTGAACTTCCTGTCGCTGGGTCTGGCGCTGGTGCTCGGCACCGCGGGTCTGCCGCACGTGCTGATGCGCTTCTACACGGTGCCCACCGCGAAAGAGGCGCGGCGCTCGGTGGTCTGGGCGATCAGCCTGATCGGTGCGTTCTACCTGTTCACCCTGGTGCTCGGGTACGGCGCGGCGGCCATCGTCGGCCCGGACAAGATCCTCGCGGCGGCCGGTGGCCAGAACTCGGCGGCGCCGCTGCTGGCGTTCGAACTCGGCGGCGTGATCCTGCTCGGAGTGATCTCGGCGGTGGCGTTCGCGACGATCCTCGCGGTGGTGGCCGGCCTGACGATCACCGCCTCGGCCTCCTTCGCCCACGACATCTACGCCAGCGTGATCAAGAAGGGCAACGTCGACGAGCGCAAACAGGTGCGGGTCTCGCGGATCACCGCCGTGGTGATCGGTGTGCTCGCGATCGGCCTCGGCATCCTCGCCAACGGCCAGAACATCGCGTTCCTGGTGGCGCTGGCCTTCGCGGTGGCGGCGGCGGCGAACCTGCCGACGATCCTGTACTCGCTGTTCTGGAAGCGGTTCAACACCACCGGCGCGCTGTGGTCGATGTACGGCGGCCTGATCTCGACCATCGTGCTCATCGTGTTCTCCCCGGCGGTGTCGGGCACCAAGACCTCGATGATCACCGGCGCCGATTTCCACTGGTTCCCGCTGTCGAACCCGGGCATCGTCTCGATTCCGCTGGCGTTCGTGCTCGGCATCGTCGGCACCTACCTCGGTGGCCGCGGCGAGCAGGTCGACACCGCCAAGGCCGCGGAGATGGAGGTCCGCTCGCTCACCGGTGTCGGTGCGGAGAAGGCGATCTCGCACTGATACCAGCCCTGCCCGGGCCGGTGGTCCCGCCACCGGCCCGGGTTCTACCCCTGTAGTTCGAAGGAGATTTCCCGTGACCGGTGCCGTCACCGACCCCACCCGCCCCGACCACGCGAGCAGCTACCCGCCCCCCGCGGCGTTCGTGGCGCAGGCCAATGCCGATGCCTCGCTCGCCGAGCGCGCGCAGACCGATCGTGACGGTTTCTGGGCCGAGCAGGCGAACCGGCTGCACTGGCACACCCCGTTCGCCCAGGTCCTGGACTGGTCCGACGCCCCGGTGGCGCGCTGGTTCGCCGACGGGGAGCTCAACGTCGCCTACAACTGCCTCGACCGCCACGTCCTCGACGGCCACGGCGACCAGGTCGCCATCCACTGGGAGGGCGAACCGGGCGATTCCCGCGACATCACCTATCGCGAACTGCTCGAAGAGGTCTCGCGCGCGGCGAACGCGTTCACCGCGCTGGGACTGGTGGCCGGGGATCGCGTGGCGATCTACATGCCGATGGTGCCCGAGGCGATCGTGTCGATGCTGGCCTGCGCGCGACTCGGCCTGACGCACTCGGTCGTGTTCGCCGGGTTCTCGCCGAGCGCGCTGCGCCAGCGGGTCGACGACGCGCGGGCCCGGTTGATCGTGACGACCGACGGGCAGTGGCGCCGGGGCAAGCCCGCACCGTTGAAGTCGGCGGTTGACGAGGCCCTCGGCGAGGATCCGACCTCCGTCGAGCACGTGCTGGTGGTCCGGCGGACCGGGCTGGACGTGCCGTGGACCGAGGTGCGGGACCTGTGGTGGGACGAAACCGTCGCGCTCGCTTCGCCTTCGCACGAAGCACAACCCTTCCCCGCCGAACACCCCCTGTTCATCCTCTACACCTCCGGCACCACCGGAAAACCCAAAGGCATCCTGCACACCAGCGGTGGCTACCTCACCCAAACCGCCTACACCCACCACAACGTCTTCGACCACAAAGCAGGCACCGACGTCTACTGGTGCACCGCCGACATCGGCTGGGT
>NZ_JBFAHR010000026.1:0-49135 GCF_040654275.1 Nocardia sp. NPDC050717 | reverse complement strand
ACCCAGCCGATGTCGGCGGTGCACCAGTAGACGTCGGTGCCTGCTTTGTGGTCGAAGACGTTGTGGTGGGTGTAGGCGGTTTGGGTGAGGTAGCCGCCGCTGGTGTGCAGGATCCCTTTGGGTTTTCCGGTGGTGCCGGAGGTGTAGAGGATGAACAGGGGGTGTTCGGCGGGGAAGGCCTGCGCTTCGTGCGAAGGCGAAGCGACGGCGACGGTCTCGTGCCACCACAGGTCGCGGCCGTCGGTCCACGGCACCTCGGTGCCCACCCGGCGCACCACCAGCACGTGCTCGACCGAGGACGGCACGTCCCCCTTGGCGGCGAGCGCCTCGTCGACGGCTTCCTTGAGCGGTGCGGGCTTGCCGCGCCGCCACTGGCCGTCGGTGGTGATGATCAGCCTGGCCTCGGCGTCGTCGACCCGCTGGCGCAGCGCGCTCGGCGAGAACCCGGCGAAGACCACCGAGTGGGTGAGGCCGAGTCGCGCGCAGGCCAGCATCGACACGATCGCCTCGGGGACCATCGGCATGTAGATCGCCACGCGGTCGCCGGTCTCGAGGCCGAGTTCGGTCAGGTAGTTGGCGGCGCGCGAGACCTCTTCGAGCAGTTCGCGATAGGTGATATCGCGGGAATCGCCCGGTTCGCCCTCCCAGTGGATGGCGACCTGGTCGCCGTGGCCGTCGAGGACGTGGCGGTCGAGGCAGTTGTAGGCGACGTTGAGCTCACCGTCGGCGAACCAGCGCGCCACCGGGGCGTCGGACCAGTCCAGGACCTGGGTGAACGGGGTGTGCCAGTGCAGCCGGTTCGCCTGCTCGGCCCAGAAGCCGTCGCGGTCGGTCTCGCCGCGCTCGTAGAGGGCGGCGTCCGCGTTGGCGGAGGCGGCGAACTCCGCGCTCGGGGGATACGAGTCCTGGTGTCCTGCAGCGGTTTCGGTCATGTCGAATCAGCCTCACATGCCTCGTGCGGTCGGGTCGGTCGGGCGGGGTGGCCCCTGCCACCTCGACAGTAGTCAACCGGGGCGGCCGCGCGGTGCCGTTGTATCGCCAGGGTTTCGGGGTGGTCAACCGACCTGCTTCATCCGATGACTTCGCGGACAGACCGGGCGGTCCCGGGCTATCGTTTTGAATCAACCGTTCAGCTGATGGTTCCGAGAATTGTTCATATTTTTCTGCTGGGTGAGAGGGGCTCGGCAAATATTCCTGCGTTTCCGACGAGTAACCGTAGGGATACATGTGAAGCGAAAAAGGCTCGGTTCACTGAAAAATCGGGCCGGAGTGGCTAACCTCCGAGCGTTACGCCACGGAATCGAACCGGGAGAGAGCGTTGAGATTCAACAGAGCGATTGCGCTGATCGCCGCGGGCCTGCTGGCCACAAGCCTTGGCTTGACCGCGTGCTCATCCGATGACAGTGCCGAGGACGGCATTGTCACCACCAACGCGGGGGAGCCGCAGAATCCGCTGGTACCCACCAATACCAACGAGAACATGGGCGGCCGCGTCGTCGACCGCCTGTTCGCCGGGCTCAAGTACTACGACGCCAACGGCGAGGCGCACGACGAGATGGCCGAGAAGATCGAGACCACCGATCGCAAGTCGTATCGGATCACGATCAAGCCGGACTGGAAGTTCACCGACGGCACCACGGTGACCGCCAAGTCGTTCGTCGACGCCTGGAACTACGGCGCCCTCGCCACGAACGCGCAGTTGCAGAGTTATGTGTTCACCCCCATTGCCGGTTTCGACGAGGTGAATGCCGAACAGCCCAAGGCGCAGACGATGTCGGGCCTGAAGGTCGTCGACGACCGCACCTTCACCGTCGAGCTGAAGTCCCCCTCGATCGATTTCGAGAGCGCCCTCGGCTACGCGCCGTTCTACCCGCTCCCCGAATCCGCGTTCAAGGACATGAAGGCCTTCGGCGAGAACCCGGTCGGCAACGGCCCGTACCGGTTCAAGACGTGGGAACACAACGTCAAGATCGATCTCGAGCCCAACCCGGACTACCCCGGCGGCCGCCCGGCCAAGAACAAGGGCCTGCGCTTCGCCATGTACCAGTCCTACGAGACGGCCTACGCCGATCTGCAGGCCGGTAACCTCGACGCGCTCGACACCATCCCCGACAGCGCGCTGACCACCTACAAGGCCGACCTCGGCGACCGCGCGATCACCAAGCCGACCGCGCAGAACCAGCACATCGGTATCCAGACCTCCGTGCCGCATTTCGGCGGTGAGGAGGGCGTGCTGCGCCGCAAGGCCATCTCCATGGCGATCAACCGGCCGCAGATCATCGAGAAGATCTTCAACGGTCTGCGCACGCCGTCGCGCGATTTCACCGCCGCCACGCTGCCCGGGTTCAACCCCAACCTGCCCGGCGCCGAGGTGTTCGACTACAACCCGGACGAGGCCAAGAAGCTGTGGGCGCAGGCCGACGCGATGTCGCCGTGGGCGGGCAGCAAGTACACGATCACCTACAACTCCGACGGCGGCCACCAGGCCTGGATCGAGGCCGTGGCCAACAGCGTCAAGAACACCCTCGGAATCGACGCCGTCGCCAGCCCCGTCCCGACGTTCAAGAACGTCCGCGACGCGGTCAACGCCAAGACCATCGGCACCGCGTTCCGCTACGGCTGGCAGGGTGATTACCCGACGATGATGCAGTTCCTGTCCTCGCAGTACTACAGCTACTCCGAGACCAACAACGTCGACTACAACAACCCCGAGGTCGACCGTCTCTTCGACGCCGCGATGGCGGCGCCGACGCAGGAGGAGTCCTACAAGCTGATCGCGCAGGCGCAGACCATCATGATCAGGGACATGGCCGACATCCCCGTGTTCGACTATGTCGCCGCGGCGGGTCGTTCCGACCGGGTCGCCAAGGCCGAACTCGCCTGGAACGGCCTGTTCGACTTCGAGAACATCGAGAAGTAGTCACTCGGAGCTGGGCCGGGCCACCTGTGTGGCTCGGCCCCAGTCGTTTTCGGAGGAATGATGGCTTGGTACATACTTCGGCGCCTGCTCCAGATGATTCCGGTCTTTCTCGGCGCGACGCTGCTGATCTACGCGATGGTGTTCCTGATCCCCGGCGACCCGATCAAGGCGCTGGCCGGTGAGAAACCGCTGACCCCGGCGGCCGAGGCCGCGCTGCGCGCCCGGTATCACCTCGATCAGCCGTTCATCATGCAATATCTGCACTATCTGAAGGGGATCGTCACCCTCGACTTCGGCACCTCGTTCTCGGGCAGGCCCGTGCGCGAGGAACTGGAGCGCGCGTTCCCGATCACCATCAAACTGGCCTTTCTCGCGGTGCTCATCGAGGGCTTCTTCGGCATCCTGTTCGGGCTGATCGCCGGTCTGCGCAAGGGCAAGCTGTTCGATTCCACGATGCTGATCGCGAGTCTGGTGATCATCGCCCTGCCGGTGTTCGTCGTCGGCTATCTGGCGCAGTTCCTGCTCGGCGTGAAGTGGGGGATCGCCCCGGTCACCGTCAGCGGGAAGGCGAGTCTGGGTGAGCTGCTCGTGCCCGCGTTCGTGCTCGGCTCGCTCTCGTTCGCCTACGTGCTCCGGTTGACCAGGAACTCGGTGGCGGAGAACAAGTCCGCCGATTACGTGCGCACGGCGACGGCCAAGGGACTGAGCAGGCGCCGGGTGGTGTCGGTGCACATCCTGCGGAATTCGATGATTCCGGTGGTGACCTTCCTCGGTGCCGATTTCGGCGCGCTGATGGCGGGCGCGATCGTCACTGAGGGCATCTTCAACATTCCGGGCGTCGGCGGCACCGTGTACCAGGCGATCACCCGCGGCGAGCCGCCGACGGTGGTGTCGTTCGTGACGGTGCTCGTCGTGGTGTTCCTGCTGACCAACCTGGTCATCGACCTGCTCTATGCCGCGCTCGACCCGAGGATCCGTTATGCGTGAGAGTCAACAGCATTTCGTGGCCCCCGCCGACGAGGTGGAGGTGCTCGCGACCGACCGGGTGCTCGACCAGGGCACCCCGACCAGTATCTGGGGCGACGCGTGGCGGCGGTTGCGCCGCAATCCGGTGTTCCTGGTGGCGATGGTCCTGATCGTGCTCGTCCTGCTGGTCGTGGCGTGGCCGTCGCTGTTCACCAGCCAGGACCCACGCCAGTGCCTCGGCGAGTTCGGCATGGACGGGCCGCGGACCGGTCATCCGTTCGGGTTCGACAAGCAGGGCTGCGACGTCTACGCCCGCACCATCTACGGCGCGCGTGCCTCGGTGAGCGTCGGTATCGGGTCGGCGATCCTGTTCCTGCTGGTCGGCGGCGTGCTCGGCGCGGTGTCGGGCTTCTACGGCGGCATCCTCGACACGATCGTCTCGCGCATCGCCGAGATCTTCTACGCCATCCCGATGGTGCTCGCGGCGATCGTGCTGCTGCAGTTGCTGCGCCCGGCGACGGTGACGACGGTGATCCTGATCCTGGTCGCGTTCACCTGGCCACAGGCGGCCAGAATCACCCGCGGCGCGGTGATCGAGGCCAAGAACAGCGAATACGTCACCGCCGCCAAGGCATTGGGCGTCTCCCGGCTCGGCACCCTGGTGCGGCACGTGCTGCCGAACTCCGCGGGGCCGCTGATCGTGGTGGCGACGCTGTGGCTCGGCGTCTTCATCGTCACCGAGGCGACGCTGTCGTTCCTCGGGGTCGGCCTGCCACCCGACATCGTCGCCTGGGGCGCCGACATCGCGCGCGCCAAGACCGAGATCCGTACCTCGCCGATCCTGTTCTATCCGGCGGCCGCGCTGGCCATCACGGTGCTGAGCTTCATCCTGCTCGGTGACGCGGTGCGCGACGCGCTCGATCCGAAGGAGCGCACCCGATGACCGACGACAAGCCGCTGCTGGAGATCCGCGATCTGGATGTCTGTTTCACCTCCGACGGCAAGCAGGTGCCCGCGGTCCGCGGCGTGAACCTCACCGTCTATCCGGGGCAGACCGTCGCCATCGTCGGCGAGTCCGGTTCGGGCAAGTCGACGACGGCGCACGCGATCATCGACCTGCTGCCCGGCACCGGCGAGGTCACCGGCGGCCAGATCGTGTTCGACGGCAAGGACCTCACCAAGGCCTCGGAGAAGGAGATCGTCGCGATCCGCGGCAACGGCATCGGCCTGGTCCCGCAGGACCCGATGTCGAACCTGAACCCGGTCTGGAAGATCGGCTTCCAGATCCGGGAGACCCTGGCCGCCAACGGCATCGCCACCGGCGCGGCGGCGCGCAAGCGCTCGGTCGAGCTGCTCACCGAGGCGGGCATGACGGATGCCGAGCGGCGGGTGAATCAGTACCCGCACGAGTTCTCCGGTGGCATGCGCCAGCGCGCGCTCATCGCCATCGGCCTGTCCTGCAGGCCGAAACTGCTCATCGCCGACGAGCCGACCTCCGCGCTCGACGTCACCGTGCAGCGGCAGATCCTCGGGCACCTCGAGCAGCTCACCACCGAGCTCGGCACCGCGGTCCTGCTGATCACGCACGACCTCGGCCTGGCCGCCGAACGCGCCGAACACCTGGTGGTGATGTATCGCGGGCGGGTCGTGGAATCCGGGCCCGCGCTGCAGATCCTGCGCGATCCGCAGCACGCGTACACCAAGAAGCTGGTGAGTTCGGCGCCCTCGCTCGCGGCACAGCGGATGTCGTCGTCGCGGCAGCGGGCCGCGGTGCGGGCGCAGGCGGTGGAGGTGGCCGAGTCGGAGCACGCCGGCGGCGACACCGTGCTCGAGGCGCGGAACCTGACCAAAGCGTTCAAGATTCGTGGCAAGCGGCCGTGGCAGTCGACGGATTTCGTCGCCGTCGACGACGTGAGCTTCACCGTCGAGCGCGGCACGACCACCGCGATCGTCGGCGAATCGGGTTCGGGGAAGTCGACCATCGCGCAGATGGTGCTCGGCCTGCTCGAGCCCACCTCGGGCACTGTCGCCTTCGACGGCAAGGACGTCAGCACGCTGGACGCCAAGGGCGCCTTCGCGTTCCGCCGCCGCGTGCAGCCGATCTTCCAGAACCCGTACGGCTCGCTCGACCCGATGTACTCGATCTTCCGCACGATCGAGGAGCCGCTGCGGGTACACAAGATCGGCACCGCCGCCGAGCGGGAGGTGGTGGTGCGCGACCTGCTCGACAAGGTGTCGTTGCCGTCCTCGGTGCTGCGTCGCTATCCGAACGAGTTGTCCGGCGGGCAACGTCAGCGCGTCGCCATCGCGCGGGCGCTGGCGCTCTCGCCCGAACTGGTCGTCTGCGACGAAGCGGTCTCGGCCCTCGACGTGCTGGTCCAGGCGCAGATCCTCACCCTGCTCAACGACCTGCAGGCCGAGCTGGGGCTGACGTATCTGTTCATCACCCACGACCTGGCCGTCGTGCGGCAGATCGCCGACAACGTGCTCGTCATGCAGTCGGGCAGGGTGGTGGAGTCGGCGACGACCGACGAGGTGTTCGCCGCGCCCGAGCAGGAGTACACGCGGGAGCTGCTCGAGGCGATTCCGGGGCGGGAGTTGCTCATGGGCTGAGGGTGGGCGTTCGGCGGCCCACGAGGCCGCAGCTGCCAGCGACTGCTACCGCGCGCTGTTCCCGCACACCAATAGCCCCAAGCGCCGCGCCTGCCACTGCCGGCACGCGGCGGCCGCCGCAATGGCCGGGCTGCTGCTGCCCGGCGGGGCGGCCCGTGTGCTCGCCGACCGGATCGGTTGCGGTCCGCGGGGCGAAATCGCGGCGTACTCGCAGCTCACCGGCGTAACTTGGGTTGCGTCCGAGGTGGTGCGGGGTGGATCGCGTGGGCAGGAGACGCCGATGGATCGGATCGACGCGGAACGGCAGGCCGAGCTCGAATCACGGCGACGGCGGGCGCGCACGCCCGCGGCGAAGCGGCTGGCCGAGGTGCCGTGGCCGGATCGCTGCTGGATCCGGGTGCGCGGGCTGGATGTGGTCGTCGGGGGCGCGGTGCTCGAACGGTAGCCTCGGAAGCCGTGACTGATCCGCTACAGCCCCTGGTCGACCTGCCCGGCGTGCGCGAAGCCGCCGACAAGGCCCGCGACGCGCTCGCCGCGGTGCACCGGCACCGGTCGAACCGGCGCGGCTGGGCGACCACGGCCGCCGAGGCAGCGGTCAGGGCCGCGCGCTCGTCGGCGGCCATCGAGGGCGCGAGCACCGACCTGCCCGCCGACGGCCGGGTCAGCGATCCGGTGCTGGCCGGCGCGCTCCGCGTCGGCCAGGCGCTGGACGGCGACGCGCTGACGAACCTCGTCGGCACCTGGCAGCGCGCGCCGCTGCAGGCACTGGCCCGGCTGCACCTGCTCGCGGCGGCCGACCTCGTCGACGACGAACAGGAACTCGGCAGGCCGCGGTCCACCCCCGGCGTCGCCGAGCGCCTCGACATGCTGGCCCAGACCATCCAGGCGAGCAAGGCGCCCGCCCCGGTGATCGCCGCGGTCGTGCACGGCGAGCTGCTGACGTTGCGGCCGTTCGGCACCGCCGACGGTGTCGTCGCGCGGGCGGCCTCGCGCCTGGTCGCGGTGTCGAGCGGATTGGACCCGCGCAGCCTCGGCGTGCCCGAGGTGTTCTGGCTGCGCCGCAGGCAGGCCTACCTGGACGCGGCGGCGGGCTTCGGGATGGGCACTACGGAGGGGGTCGGCGGCTGGGTCCTGTTCTGCACGGCCGCGCTGGAAGACGGTGCCCGCGAAGCCAACTCGATCGCCGACGCCGCCGCGGGCTGAGGTCCCCGCACACGTGAAACGGGCGGTGCTGTCGATTACTCGACGTCACCGCCCGCTGAGCACGGAGCACCCGGTTACCAAGCGTGCTGAGGTGGGTTGTGTTCGGTGGCCTCGGCGATCATCCGAACCCCGTCGGTTCATCCCCGCAACCTGTGCGAGGCCCTCGCCGACGACTGCCCGAATTTCGCAGGCCCACAACTCTGCTGCCCTTGTCGCGGCGCGCTCCGCGTGGGTGCCTGGCGTCCGTGCTGGGAAGGGTGGGATGGGAGGCGAAACCTTCTCTTCCGGCTCCGTCTTGGCCTTCCGTCCTTCCGTGCCTCCATTCTTACACTGTGATGGCACTCACATCAAGCATTTCTCAGGCATCACCGAATACCGCGGTTTCCGGCGTGTCGCCGGGCGATTCGTGCTTGTCCGGCGCAGGTCAGCGCCGTTTCCGGAGCAGTCGGTAGCTGATGGCGCCTGCGATGATCGCGCTCAATCCGACCGCCGCGGTGGCCGCGACGGTGGTGCTCGACGGGGTCTGGAAACGAGACCATAGCGACACCGGGTTGGAGAAGGTGAGCACCGGCCAGCCGCGCGCGACGGCCTCCTTGCGCAGGGCGCGGTCGGGGTTCACCGCGGTCGGGTGGCCGACGGCGCTCAGCATCGGCAGGTCGGTCACCGAGTCGGAGTAGGCGTAGCACCGCGACAGGTCGTAACCCTCACTCGCGGCCAGCTTTTCGATCGCGGCCACCTTGCCGTCGCCGTAGCAGTAGAACTCGATGTCGCCGGTGTACTTGCCGTCCTCGACCACCATGCGGGTGGCCTCGGTGTGCGAGGCGCCGAGCACCTCGGCAATCGGCGAGACGATCTCCTCGCCGGAGGCCGAGACGATCACCACGTCGTGTCCGCGGATCTTGTGATCGGCGATCAGATCGGCCGCCTCGGCGTAGATCAGCGGGTCGACGAGATCGTGAAGTGTCTCGGCGACAATCGATTTCACCTGCTCGACATCCCAGCCCGCGCACATGTTGGCGAGGTTTGCCCGCATTCGTTCCATCTGGTCGTGATCGGCCCCGGAGAGCAGGAACAAAAAGTGCGCGTAGCTGCTCTCCAGCACGGCCCGGCGGTTGAGCAGACCCTGCGCGTAGAACGGTTTGCTGAACACGAACGCGCTCGACTTGGCGATGACCGTCTTGTCGAGATCGAAGAAGGCCGCGACGCGTCCGCCGGCCACCGGCGCGCGGCGCGAAGGGGCGAGTCTCGGTTGCGTAGGCGGAGTCTGGTCGTGTTCGTCCGTCACGCCAACAGGATAGGCATCCCGGGCGCGCCGCGCAGGAACGCCCTCCTGTGACGCGTCCGTGAGGTTTGCCGCGGGGAAGCCGGAGGCCGCGAATCGCCCGAAGATGGTGGCGAACGCTACTTGCGCCCTCGCCGGGGGATGGGTGTAGTATTGCTGGCACCTGGACATGGTCCAGGCGCGTTCAGCCCGACCCCCCGGGGCTGAACCCGACGGCCCCAGCCTCCTCCCCCCCGGCTGGGGCCGTCCTCTATTTCCGGGGCGTTCGTCGAAGTTCTCCACAGCCCCGAGTTATCCACAACCGGCCCGTTCGGCCTTTCCGCTCGGTCGTGGCTCGACCACGCTGATCTGCATGAACCGCCTCGCCACCGCGCCCGTCGTCGGCCTCGCACCCGCGCTGGTCCTCGTCCGCGATCCCCGATTGCGCGCCGAAGTGCGCCGCGTCGCGGCCGCCGCGGAACGTCACACCGACGAACGGGCCATGCCGGTCGGCAGGCACGCGTGGTCGGGGGCCGGGGTGGTGATCCTCGATACAGCGGCCGCCCTCGCGGCGGCCGAGGCGGGCTGTCCCCGGCGGCCTGGGATCGTGCTCGTCACCGAGGGCGAACCCGCGGTGACCGACTGGCAGGCCGCGACGGCGGTCGGCGCCGAGCGGGTGGTCGCGTTGCCCGGCGGCGCGGTCGATCTGGTCGAACAGTTCGCCGTGCACGCCGAGGCGCGGACCGGCGCGGGGGTGGTGGTCGCGGTTGCCGGAGCAGGCGGCGGTGCGGGCGCGTCCACGCTGGCCGCCGCGATCGCCCTGCGCGGCGCCGCACGCGAGGTGCGTCCCGAGACGGTGCTGATCGACGGCGCGCCCCTGGACGGCGGGATCGATCTGGTGCTCGGCATGGAGAACGTCGCCGGGCTGCGGTGGCCCGACCTCGTCATCGAAGACGGCCGGGTCTCGGCGACGGCGCTGCACAGCGCCCTGCCCACCACCGCGACGGGGCTGGCGGTGCTCTCGTGCGGCCGCCACCACGCGGAGCGCCCGCCCGTCGAGCTGACTCCGGCGGCGGTGCGCGCCGTCATCGAATCCGGTAGAGCAGCAGGGGATCTCGTCGTCTGCGATGTCTCCGGTGAGCGCGGTCCCGCGGCCGACGCGATGATCGATGCCGCCGATCTCGTCGTGCTCGTCGTCCCGGCGCGGCTGCGTGCGGTGGCCGCCGCCGAGGTGCTGGCGGCATATCTGGGTGCGCGAAACCCCAACCGCGGCTTGGTGGTTCGCGGTCCGGCGCCGGGCGGCCTGCGCGGAGCCGAAGTGGCCGAGGTCCTCGGGTTGCCACTGCTGGCGGCGGTGCGCGGGCAGGCCGGTCTGGCGGCCCGCCTCGAGCGCGGCGGCTTGAGCGTGCGCAGGCGCGGCCCGCTGCGGGATGCCGCCGACGCGGTCCTCGCCATGGTCGGCGCTGATCCGCGATGACCACCTTCGTCACCGCCGAGCTGCTCGAACGCGTCCGCGAACGGCTCGCCGAGCACGCCGCGGCGCCTGATGCCGCCCAGCTAGCCGCCGCCATCCGAGCGGAAGCCGGCGGTGTTCTCGCCGACACCGACCTGCTGCGGGCGCTGCGCCTGCTGCAGACCGAGATGACCGGCGCGGGCCTGCTCGAACCACTCCTGCACGATCCCCGGGTTGCGGACGTGCTGGTCACCGGGCCCGAGGCGGTGTGGATAGACCGCGGGCACGGGCTGGAGCGGACCGATGTGCGGTTCGCCGACGAGGCCGCGGTGCGCAGGCTGGCCCAACGCCTGGCCCTGGCCGCCGGTCGCAGGCTCGACGACGCCCAGCCCTGGGTCGACGGCAAGCTCACCGGCGTCGAAGCGACGCTCGGTGACGCGTTCGGCGTCCGCCTGCACGCGGTCCTTGCGCCCGTCGCCCACGACGGCACCTGCCTGTCGCTGCGTGTCCTCCGGCCGGCGACCCAGGGACTCGACGCACTCGCCGCCGCCGGGTCGCTGCCCGCCGACGCTCACGCCCTGCTCACCGACATCGTCCGCGCCCGCCTCGCGTTCCTCGTCGTCGGCGGTACCGGCGCCGGCAAGACCACGCTCCTGTCCGCGTTGCTCGCCGCCGTCGATCCAGCGGAACGGATCATCTGCGTCGAGGACGCCGCCGAGCTCGCGCCGGTGCACCCCCATGTGGTGCGGCTGGTGGCCCGTACCGCCAATGTCGAGGGCGTCGGCGCCGTCACGGTGCGCGATCTGGTCCGCCAAGCCCTGCGCATGCGGCCCGATCGCATCGTGGTCGGCGAGGTCCGGGGCGCCGAGGTCGTCGACCTGCTCACGGCGCTCAACACCGGTCACGACGGTGGGGCCGGCACCGTCCACGCCAACTCGCCGCAGGAAGTTCCGGCCCGCCTGGAAGCCCTGGCCGCGCTCGGCGGCATGGACCGCGCCGCCCTGCACAGTCAGCTGACCGCCGCCGTCCAGGTGGTGCTGCACGTCCACCGCCGCGCCGACGGCACCAGGGCGCTCCGCGAGATCGGCGTCCTGGAACGCGACCCCACCGGCGTCCGGGTCACCCCCGCCTGGCGCTCCGACGCGACCGCGGCCCCGGCCGCCGCCACCCTCACCCACCTCATCGAAAGGCGACTCCGATGAACACCACCGTTGCGGGCGCCTGGCCCATCCGCACCGACCCGCCCTCCCACCGCGCGGACCGCCCACTCCGCCTGCGCCACTGGACAACACGCCAAGCCCACCGGGTGACAGCCGCCCTCACCGCGCCCCGGCCCGTCCATACGCCGAACGCCCGGCGCACTCCCAGCCCGGTACCCTCGGCGGCCGACCCCTCGGCGGCTGGCACCTCCACCACGAACCCAGAACGGTACCCGCCACCCCGCTACGAGCTGGCCGTCGCCGTCTTCACCACAAGTCCCTCCGGCCTCCCGGCAATCCCCAGCGGAGTCATCCTGCCGAGCGATCCCAGCCGGCCCGCGTCTTTTCCACAGACCGCGAGCCCTGCCGATGAAGCGGTTCCCGACCGATTGGCGACAGCCATCGGACGAGGATCGTCCACCGAGCAGTCGGTATCGACCTCCGCGTCGGGCCCTGGGGACACAACCTCCGGCCCGTCCGTCTCGGTGGCGGATGTGTCTACGCCCACCGATGGGGGCGCACACACCGACGTGGGAGCGCGCGCCGGTGTGGGAGCGCGCACCGACATGGGAGCGCGCACCGGTGTGGGAGCCTGCACCGACGTGGGAGCGCGCGCCGGTGTGGGAGCGTGCACCGATGTGGGAGGCCGACGCGGCGCAGGTGAAGCGGAGTCGAACATGTTGTGTCGCAACGAGTCCGATCGGAACTTGTGGGGTAGCGATGGTTCTCGGGTTGGTTGTTTGTGCGATGACTGTCGTGCTCCTGCCGTCGGCGGGTGGTCGGCGTCGGTTCAGTCGGGTGTTCGCGGTGGACAGTGTGAAGGTGCGACCGAGGGTTCCTGTGAAGTGGTGTGTGGGAATCGGACTGGGGTGCACAGCGTTCGGGTTCGGGATCGGGACGGGGGTCGCGGCGCTGATCGTGGGGGCCACGCTGGTCGTGCGGAATCGGCGTGGTCGTGGTGACCGGGCTCGGCGTGCGGAGTGTGCGCATCTACTGGCCGGGCTCGAGGCTGTGGTCGGGGAGCTGCGCGTCGGCGCACATCCCAGCGCGGCCGCGGAGGCCGCCGCGGCCGAGTCGCGGGGTGAGGCGGCGCGGGTGCTGGCGATCAGTGCGGGGCGAAGCAGGCTCGGCGGCTCGGGCGCCGACGGCTGGGTGCAGCCGGAATCTGTTGTCGCCGAAGAGCTGTCACGCATCGCCACCGCATGGCGCGTCGCCGAAACCCACGGACTCGCACTGGCGGAGCTCCTCGCGGCGGCCAGAACCGACCTCCTCGGCCGCACCCGTTTCCGCGACCGCACCGAGGCGGCACTCGCCGGCGCCCGCGCCTCGGCCACCGTCCTCGCGGGCCTCCCCGTGGTCGGCATCGCCCTCGGCCAACTGATGGGCGCCGACCCCCTCACCATCCTGTTCACCTCCCCCGCAGGCGAACTCCTCCTCCCACTCGGCGCAGCCCTGGCTTCCTGTGGACTTCTGTGGACAGATGCCATCACCCGCCGAAGCACCGCCTGAACGCTCGATGCCCACCACGAGATCTAGCCAGTCCTGCAGACAATTCACTCATCGCCCGGGACGGGAGCGGGACGGCGGGAGCGGGACTGCGCGGAGCGGAGCGTTGCGGGCCGGTGCGGCGCGGAGCCGCAGGCGCGGAGCAGGACGGTGCATTGCGGAGCGGAGCGATGTGGGACGGCGTGGACCGGGGCGCGTTGCGGGGCGACGCGGCGCGAAACGGGGCGGGCATTGCGATGCGGAGCGATGCGGGACGGCGGGGAGCGGGGCGACTCGGCGCGGCGCGACTCGGCGCGGGAGGGGCGTTGCGATGCGGGGCGTTGCGATGCGGGGCCCTGCGGTGTTGGGCGTTGCTATGCGGGGCGACGTGGGGCGTTGCTATTGGGGGCGTTGCGGCGCGGAGCGGGACGGAGTTGTACGGACGGTTTGGGGGAGGTGGGCGGCAGATCGCTCCGTCGGCTGCGGGTCGGTATTCGCCGTCGTCTACGAGGTCGGGATGTCTGGCCGGCACGAGGGCGGGTTGGGTTCGTCCGTGGTCTGTCCAAGTGTCGAATGATGTGCTGACGGTGGTGTTGCAGGTCGTGATTCTTGTGGCGACAGGTCGTCGTGCGGAGTGTCTCGTGCGCACGTCGGCAGTCGACGAGTGGCGATTAGTGGCTTCGGCGAACGCGATCCTCAGCGGTCGCGAAGCAACCAGGTGGCGGCGGGGAACGCCCCGGTGGCTGCGGTGGCGGGAGAGGAGGCGGGATCGCCGAATTGCGTTGCGGGGACTGGCTATCAGGCGCGGTGCTCGGTTCGGTGCAGGTCTTGATCGGTTGGACACGTCAGGGGGATGGCTGTGGACATTGTTGGTTCGGCGTCGCCGGTCGCGTTGCTGGTCGCGGCGGCGGCGGTGGTGTCGCTACCGGGACGGGTGGCGGTGAGCAGGCGGATGCGGGCGATCGGCACGGTTCGAGGTGAACCGTCGGACACGGGGGAGCGCTCAGGGAAGGTGGATCCGCTGGGTTCGGCGTCGGCGTTCGACCTGCTGGCCGCGTGCCTGCGGGCCGGCTTGCCGATGGCGGCAGCGGCACGGGCCAGTGCGCCGACCGCGCCGCCGGTCCTGCGCGCTGCGCTGTTGCGAGCCGCGGACCTGCTGGCGCTCGGCGCGGACGCGGCGACGGCGTGGGAGCGCGCGTCCACTGACGCTGCCGGGTCGGTGGGTGCCGAGGAGGTGGAGTCGCTGGCCCGGATGGCGCGGCGGTCGGCCCGCTCGGGCGCTTCGCTGGCCGCCGCGGTCGGCGAACTCGCCGCCCAGCGGCGCGAAGCTGTCGAGGACGCGGCGGTTGCGCGCGCCGAGCGGGCGGGCGTGCTGATCGGTGGGCCGCTCGGCCTGTGCTTCCTCCCCGCGTTCGTCTGCCTGGGCATCGTCCCGGTCGTGATCGGCCTGGCCGACCGGGTCCTCGGCGACGGCGGCCTGCTGTGACGGCCGGCGGCGAGGCCATCGAGACGTCATCGCGCGGATCGGCCGCGCGATGTGGAAGGAGAGGGGATCACGATGACATTCGTACGCGTCGTATATATAGGAGCGCGGACCCGGCTCACCCGCCTGCTCATCGACGACGACGGCATGTCGACCGCGGAGTACGCGATCGGCACGATCGCGGCCGCCGCGTTCGGTGCGGTGCTGTACGGGGTGGTGACGGGCGACAGCATCGTCAACGCGTTGACCCAGATCATCGACAAGGCGCTCGCCACGAGTGTGTAAATTGTTGCCGCACAGGTATTCTCGGTGACGACGTGGGCGCGGTGACGGTCGAGGCCGCCCTCGCTCTCGCCGCACTGGTCTGCGCGGTCGCCCTCTGTGTCGGAGCTCTGCTCGCCGCGTCGACCCAGGTGCGCTGTGTCGACGCGGCACGCGAGGCGGCTCGGCTGGCCGCGCGCGGTGACACCGCACGGGCCGTCGCCGCGGCGCAGTCCGTCGCACCCGCCGGAGCGAAGGTCGAGATCCGAGGTGAAGGCGATCGCGTGGTGGCCTCCGTCGCCGCGGCCACTCCGCTGCTGCCCGGCTTGCGGCTGCGAGCCGAGGCGGTGGCGGTCACCGAGCCGGGCGTCCACCGATGACCGGCGCGGCGGCACGGCGGAGAGGTGACGAGGGTGGTGCGACGGCGTTCGCCTGCATCGCGCTGGCGGGACTGATCGTCCTGACGGTGGTGATCGCTCAGGTGGGTGCGGCGGTGGTCGCCCGCCATCGCGCGCAGGCGGCGGCGGACCTCGGCGCACTCGCGGCGGCGGGCCTCCTGACCGAGGGCCCGGAGGCGGGGTGCGCCGAGGCCGGGACGCTCGCGAAGCGGATGGGCGTGAGTGTGCGGCAGTGCGAGGTCGAGCAGTGGGATGTGGTTGTCGTGGTGGTGGCGGAGGTGTCGTTCGGAGTGTTCGGTGCCCGCACCGTCTCAGCCACCGCGCGGGCCGGGCCGGTGGACGAGAGTGAGTGACGCGGAAGTGTCAACACTGGCCAGTGGTTGTTCCGTGCCGAACTAATACGTAATTCGACAAGAGCCATTCTCGGCAATTGCATGCATATTCTTTTATGAGGGGAGAACTAAACGAAATCAATCGTCCGCAGGTTGGCCGCACGCCAGTTGGCAATAGGCCAGTTAACAGAAGAGTTGTCCTTTTTATTCGCCAGGCGGTGCGGCAGCCGCCCGTCGGTGCTGGTCAACGGAAAATAGGTCGAGCGACCAGCATTCTCGGGGCGAGGTGTAGCGCCGGTCACGTGTCCACAGCGACGGCATCACGAAACGGCAGCTGTGCGCAGTTCGCCCAGTACGGCGTCGAGCAGGCGGGCGGCGGCGTCCTTCGCGAGCGGGTTGTTGCCGTTGCCGCACTTGGGTGACTGCACACAGGAGGGGCAGCCGTCCAGGCAGGTGCAGCTGCGGATCACGCTGAGAGTCGCGGCGAGCCAGTCCGTGAGCTGGGCGAATCCGCGTTCGGCGAAGCCCGCGCCGCCGGGCTGACCGTCGTAGACGAACACGGTCGGCGCGCCGGTGTCGGGGTGTTCGGCGATGGAGACGCCGCCGATGTCCCAGCGATCGCAGCCGGCGACCAGGGGCAACATGCCGATCGCGGCGTGCTCGGCGGCGTGCAGGGCGCCGGGTAGCTCGTCGCCGGAGATCCCCGCGGCGGTGAGCAGCCGGGGCGTGACGGTATAGAGGACAGCCTTGGTGTGCAGTGTCTGAGCTGGCAGATCGAGCTCGATCTGGTCGAGCACCTCGCCGGTGACCAGGGTGCGCAGGTACCCGACGACCTGGTTCGTCACCGCGACCTGGGCGGATGCCGTGGTCACCGCCCCGAAGACGCGCTCCTCGGTGACGGCTTCGATGCTGATCGAGGTGACCTGTCTGGCGCTGGTGGTATAGCCCGGATCGACCTCGGTGACGAAGGCGACGCCACCGTCGAGGTCGAGTTCGTCGACGAGATAGGTTTCGCCCTGGTGCAGGTGGACCGCGCCCTCGTGGAGGGTGGCCGGTGCCCGGCCCGCGTCGGCGGTGCCGAGCAGCCGACCGGATTCGGCGTCGACGATGGCGACCGGCGTGCCGAGCCCGCCGCGCACGTCGACGGCGTCGTGCGGCTGGGTGCGCGCGGTGACGTGCCAGCGTGGTGGTGTGCCGCGCAGGCCGGGGCGGCGCCGGATCAGGCCCTGTTCGGCCAGGTCGGTGAGCACGTCACCGGCCCTGAGCTCGGTCACCTCGGCATCGGTGAGCGGCAGTTCCATGGCGGCGCACAGCAGTTGCGGACCGAGAACGTACGGGTTGTAGGGGTCGGTGATGGTGGCTTCGATCGGCCGGTCGAGCAGGGCGGCCGGATGGTGGACGAGGTAGGTGTCGAGCGGATCGTCGGTGGCGACCAGCACCACCAGGGAGCCCTGTGCCCGCCTGCCCGCCCGTCCGGCCTGCTGCCAGAAGGATGCCACCGTGCCGGGAAAACCCGCGATGACCACGGCATCCAGCCCGGCGATGTCCACGCCGAGTTCGAGTGCGTTGGTGCTGGCCGCACCGAGCAGCGTGCCCTCCGACAGCGACCGCTCGAGCTCCCGCCGGTCCTCGGCGAGATATCCGGCCCGATAGGCCGCCACTCGTTCGCGCAGCTCAGGGGCGCGTTCGGCGAGTACCCGGCGGGCATCGAGCGCGATCAGCTCGGCGCCGCGCCGCGACCGCACGAAGGTGAGCGTCCGCGCGCCCTCGGCGACCAGCGCGGCCATGATCTTGGCGGCCTCCCCAGTCGCGGTGCGGCGGACGGGTGCGCCGTTCTCGCCGGTGAGTGCCGTACTCAGCGGCGGTTCCCACAGGGCCACAGTCCTGGCGCCACGCGGTGAGGCGTTGTGGGTGACCGCGGTGACGGGTGCGCCGATTAGCCTGCTCGCCGACGCGGCGGGGTCGGCGCTGGTCGCCGAGGAGAGGATGAAGACCGGGTCTGCGCCGTAGAACGCCGCCAAGCGCCGCAGCCTGCGCAGCACCAGGGCGACGTGGGAGCCGAACACGCCCCGGTAGGAATGGCATTCGTCGACGACCACGTACCGGAGATTGCGCAGCACCCGCGCCCAGCGCTGATGCGAGCGCAGCACGCCGACATGCAGCATGTCGGGATTGGTGAAGATCCAGCGAGCGTTGGCCCGCACCCACTGGCGCACCTCGGCGGGGGTGTCGCCGTCGTAGCTCGCTGGATGCGCCTCGCGCAGCGGGTTGTCGTGGATCAGTCCGCCGACCGCGCGCAGCTGATCGGCGCCGAGCGCCTTGGTGGGGGACAGGTACAGCGCGGTGGCGCGCGGGTCGTCGTGCAGGGCCGTGAGCACCGGCAGCTGGTAGCCGAGCGACTTTCCCGACGCCGTTCCGGTGCTGACGACGACGTGGTCGCCGGCCGCCGCGAGCTCGGCGGTCCGCGTCTGGTGCTCCCACGGCCGCTCGATGCCGATCAGCTCCAGGGCTTTGACCAGCTCCGATGGCACCCAGTGCGGCCAATCGGTGGTCCGCGCGCGCTCGGCGGGCAGCTCGGCGACGTGGGTCAACGGGTCGCCGCCCGCGGCCGCCTCCACCAGGACACGATTCAGCAACGATCGCCCGTAGCTCTCGCTCCGCGCCGCCGGTCGTTGCCCGGTCCGGTCTGCCGGATTCATCCCATAGCCCTCTCACGCCACGCCGGAAGTGTGAAACGTGTGTGTGCCCCAAGCGCGACCTGCGATTTCGTAACCCAATAGCGACCTGGGTCACAGGTGGTTTGCTGGAAGCTCACCCGGTTATCGAGAAGCAAACAGACTGAAAGTACGGATACACCCAATCGGTCCCTCACCTGCGCATTCGCAAGATCAAGAATTTTGCAAATTGTCGGTAACTCGACTGTTGAATTGCTCGGAGACATGGTTCACTGGGTCCTGGTCGCAAGCTTCTGTGTTCGAGGGGACGGATCGAAAGTCCAACCATCAGCAGGATCGATGTTGCGAACGCCGTGCTCAGGCTTTCCTTGCAGGGGGACCCACAGTACAGCGGTCGGAACGGACCCGGTGGACGAACCCAGTTGTCCGCCGTTCCGGTAAGAAAGAGAAGGAACAGAATGGCACAGGGAACTGTGAAGTGGTTCAACGCGGAGAAGGGGTTCGGCTTCATCGCGCCCGAGGACGGCTCCGCTGACGTCTTCGTCCACTACTCGGAGATCCAGGGCACGGGCTTCCGTACCCTCGAGGAAAACCAGAAGGTCGAGTTCGAGGTCGGCCAGGGCACCAAGGGCCCGCAGGCCACCGGCGTTCGCGCGCTCTCCTGAGCTGCGAATCGAAACAACGCCCGTCCCCCACCTCCCCGCGGAGGTGGGGGACGAGCCATTTCGGGGGTAAGGTCGCCCAGAAGTTCCCAGGCCACGATGGCCGGGAACCCGCGGCGCCAGCCGCCGTGGACGCAGCTACCCAAGCGCGCAAGGTATAAACGTCACTGGTGGCGATGTGCGTACGTCGCGCCGTCTGCCCCAGCCGCGTACCGAGCGGACCTCCCGACGCGCGGATCTAGAAGGAAGGTGTTCGCCGGTGGCAACACGAGACCGCAGTTCAGCCGACCAGGGGCGTCCCCTGCGTCGTCTCGTGATCGTCGAGTCCCCGACGAAGGCCCGCAAGATCGCGCCCTACCTGGGCCGCAACTACACCGTCGAAGCCTCGGTGGGCCACATCCGCGACCTGCCGCGCGGCGCCGCCGACGTCCCGGCCAAATACAAGGGCCAGTCCTGGGCGCGCCTCGGCGTCGACGTCGATCACGACTTCGAGCCGATCTATGTCGTCAGCCCGGACAAGAAGGCCAAGGTCTCCGAGCTCAAGAGTCTGCTGGCCGACGCCGACGAGCTCTACCTCGCCACCGACCCCGACCGCGAGGGCGAGGCCATCGCCTGGCACCTGCTCGAGACGCTCAAGCCGAAGGTCCCGGTCCGCCGGATGGTCTTCCACGAGATCACCGAGCCCGCCATCCTCGCCGCCGCCGCCGACACGCGCGACCTCGACACCGACCTGGTCGACGCGCAGGAGACCCGCCGCATCCTGGACCGCCTCTACGGCTACGAGGTCAGTCCGGTGCTGTGGAAGAAGGTCATGCCCCGGCTCTCCGCCGGCCGCGTGCAGTCGGTCGCGACCAGGGTCATCGTGCAGCGGGAGCGGGAGCGCATCGCGTTCCGCTCCGCCGAGTACTGGGACATCGCCGCCAAGCTCGACGCCGGTGTCGACGAGTCGTCGGATTCGACGAACCCGCGCACCTTCGGCGCGCGGCTGGTCCAGGTCGAGGGCGCGCGTGTCGCGTCGGGCCGCGATTTCGGTTCCGACGGCCGGCTCAAGTCCGCCTCCGGCGTGGTCGTGCTGGACGAGGCCTATGCCCGCCGGCTCGCCGAATCGCTCGACGGCGTCGACCTGGTGGTCAGCTCCGCCGAGGCCAAGCCGTACACGCGCAAGCCGTACCCGCCGTTCATGACCTCCACGCTGCAGCAGGAGGCGGGCCGCAAGCTGCGGTTCAGCTCCGAGCGCACCATGCGGGTCGCGCAGCGGCTGTACGAAAACGGCTACATCACCTACATGCGTACCGACTCCACGACTCTGTCGGAGTCGGCGATCGCCGCGGCCCGCTCGCAGGCCACCCAGCTCTACGGCCAGGAGTACGTGTCGCCGACGCCGCGGCAGTACAACCGCAAGGTCAAGAACGCGCAGGAGGCCCACGAGGCGATCCGCCCTTCGGGTGATGTCTTCATGACCCCCGGCCAGCTGCACTCGAAGGTCGACCAGGACGAGTTCCGGCTCTACGAGCTGATCTGGCAGCGCACCGTCGCCTCCCAGATGGCCGATGCGCGCGGCACCACGCTGACCCTGCGCATCACCGGCACCGCGGGCACCGGTGAGGAATGCGTGTTCTCGGCCTCGGGGCGCACGATCACCTTCCCCGGCTTCCTGAAGGCCTATGTCGAGAGCGTCGACGAGGAGGCGGGCGGCCAGTCCGACGACGCCGAGTCCCGGCTCCCCGCGCTGGAAGAGGGCCAGGGCGTCACCGCCGTCGAGCTGACTCCCGACGGGCACAGCACCAACCCGCCCGCGCGCTACACCGAGGCCTCGCTGATCAAGACGCTCGAGGAACTCGGCATCGGCCGTCCCTCGACCTACGCCTCGATCATCAAGACCATTCTCGACCGCGGTTATGTCTACAAACGCGGTAGCGCGCTGGTGCCGTCGTGGGTGGCGTTCGCGGTGGTCGGCCTGCTCGAGGCGTATTTCGGCAGGCTCGTCGACTTCGACTTCACCGCCGCCATGGAGGACGACCTCGACGCGATCGCGGGCGGCCGCGAGCAGCGCGGAAACTGGTTGTCCAGCTTCTACTTCGGCGGCGATCACGGTGCCGAGGGATCGGTGGCGCGCTCGGGCGGCCTGAAGAAGATGGTCGGCGAGCAGCTCGACGACATCGACGCCCGCGAAGTGAACTCGATCAAGATGTTCGTCGACGACGAGGGCCGCGATGTGGTGGTCCGGGTCGGCCGGTTCGGTCCGTATCTGGAGCGGATGGTCGTCAATCCCGATGACCCGGACGGTGATCCGGTCTCGCAGCGCGCGAACCTGCCCGACGATCTGCCGCCCGACGAACTGACGCCCGAGGTGGCCGAGAAGCTGTTCTCGACCCCGCAGGAGGGCCGCTCGCTCGGTGTCGACCCGGTGTCGGGACACGAAATCGTCGCCAAGGAGGGACGTTTCGGCCCGTACGTCACCGAGGTGCTGCCCGAGCCGCCCGCGCCGGACCCGTCCGCCGCCCCGGCGAAGAAGACGGCGAAGAAGGCCGCCGAGGTCAAGCCGCGCACCGGATCGCTGTTCAAGTCCATGGATCTGGCGTCGATCACCCTCGACGACGCGCTCAAGCTGCTCTCGCTGCCCCGGGTGGTCGGCAACGACCCCACCAGCGGCGAGGAGATCACCGCGCAGAACGGACGTTACGGCCCGTACCTGAAGAAGGGCACCGATTCGCGCTCGCTGGCGACCGAGGAACAGCTGTTCACCGTCACCCTCGAGGAAGCGCTCAAGCTCTACGCCGAGCCCAAGCGGCGCGGGCGGCAGGCGGCCAGCGCGGCACCGCTGCGCGAGCTCGGCAACGATGCCGCGACGGGGAAGCCGATGGTGATCAAGGACGGGCGGTTCGGTCCGTACGTCACCGACGGCGAGACCAACGCGAGCCTGCGCAAGGGTGACGAGGTCGAGTCGATCACCGACGAGCGCGCGTCCGAGCTGCTGGCCGATCGTCGCGCGCGCGGGCCGGTGAAGAAGGCCGCCAAGAAGACGACGGCGAAGAAGGCGGCCAAGAAGGCACCGGCGAAGAAGGCCGCCGCCAAGTCGACCGCGACGAAGACGGCCACCAAGACGGCGGCGAAGAAGACGGCCGCCAAGAAGACAGCGGCCAAGAAGGCGCCCGCGAAGAAGGCTGCCGCGAAAGCCGCTGGTACCGACGCGGATTGAGAAGGCTGACCTGCGCGCGGGTTTCTGCCGCGCGGTCGTCGGCGGAGCTGTCGGACCGCGCGGCTAGGGTGTAGCGCGTGGCAGGTGTCTTCGATCGACTGGTCGGCCAGGACGTGGTCGAGGCCGAGCTGACCGCTGCCGCGACGGCGGCCCGTGCCGGGGTGGTGACCGGCGCGATGACGCATTCGTGGCTGTTCACCGGTCCGCCGGGGTCCGGCAGGTCGGTGGCGGCGCTGTGCTTCGCCGCCGCCCTGCAGTGCACCGATCCCGGCATCGTCGGGTGCGGTCGGTGTCATGCCTGCACCACCACCATGGCGGGCACGCACGGTGACGTGCGCCGGATCATCCCCGAGGGGCTGAGCATCAGCACCAAGGAGATGCGCGCGATCGTGCAGATCGCCTCGCGCAGGCCGAGTACCGGGCGCTGGCAGATCGTGGTGGTCGAGGACGCCGACCGGCTCACCGAAGGCGCGGCCAACGCGCTGCTCAAGGTGGTCGAGGAGCCGCCGGACCGGACGGTCTTCCTGCTCTGCGCGCCGACGGTCGATCCCGAGGACATCTCCGTTACCCTGCGCTCCCGCTGCAGGCATGTGCACCTGGTGACGCCCACCGTCCCCGCCATCGCGCAGGTGCTGCGCGAGCGCGATCAGCTCGATGCCAAGACTGCCGACTGGGCGGCCTCGGTGAGCGGCGGGCACGTCGGGCGGGCCCGCAGGCTTGCCACCGACGAGGACGCGCGCAAGCGCCGTCAGCGCGCGCTCGCCCTGGTCGGCGCGACGGAACGGCCCGGAGCCGCCTACGCCGCCGCCGACGAACTGGTGAAATCGGCCGACGACGAAGCCAAGCTGATGAGCGCGGAACGCGACGATCGCGAACGCGACGAACTCGCCACCGCGCTCGGCGCCGGCGGTACCGGCAAGGGCGCCGCCTCGGCCACCCGCGGCTCGGCCGGCGTGCTCAAGGAACTCGAGCGCCGCCAGAAGTCCCGCGCCACCCGCACCGGCCGTGACGCCCTCGACCGCGCCCTCATCGACATCGCCGGGCTGTATCGCGACGCCCTCGCCATGCGCTTCGCCGGCCGCGGCGTCCCCATCACCCTCACCCACCCCGACATGGCCGACGAGATCACCGACCTCGCCGCCAGCGTCCGCCCCGAGGGCCTGCTCCGCAGCATCGACGCCGTCCTGGCCTGCCGCGAAGCCCTGGACCTCAACGTGAAACCCCGCTTCGCCGTAGCCGCCATGGTCGCCACCCTCATCACCGCCCGCTCATCCTGACCGGCCGCTCATCCACCGTTTCCCACGAGGGATGACCTGCCGTTTTCGCGTTCCGACCGGGAGACGATAGACTCACACCGCCTGACGGCACGCCGCCTTAGCTCAGTCGGTAGAGCGCTTCACTCGTAATGAAAAGGTCGGGGGTTCGATTCCCCCAGGCGGCTCCGAGATCGAAGGCCCTTTCCGGGATTCCGGGAAGGGTCTTCGACGTTTCCCGGCTTCGGTTCAATGCTCGCAGTCGTTGTGTGCGGGAGGGCTGTAGCTGGTCGAACCGCAGGCCAGACATGTGTGGACGCGATGGTGGCCGCCGATCCGGCGACAGGGCACCACGGTCACGAGTGCCCGGCCGGCACCCAACCTGTGCCCGCTCGGACAGAATCGGGGAGACGGTTCGGTCCACAGCCCAGTGCGCACGTAGGGACGCAGCGAATCGCACATACGTTCGATTATTGCGCGCGCCGACGGGCTTCGCGCGCCGGGGTCCCTGCGCGTTGCTCAGGCGGCGCGCATGGCTCGGTAGACGGCGGCGCCGATGAATTCGCCGAGGGTGTCGGGGGTCCAGGGGGTTTCGGTGGCCAGGAGGGTGCGGACGGCGCCTTCGCCGGCGGAGACCCAGAGTTCGGCCAGGGCGGGGAGTTTGTGGTCGGCGTTCTCGGTGCCCCAGGCGTGCAGGGTGGGGCGGAGCAGGGCGGTGCAGCGGGTGACGGCGAGTTGGCGGCCGCGGCCGAAGGAGCCGGCGACGGCGGGGTCGGGGTTGCCGTAGACGAGGCGCCAGGCGTCGGGGCGGCTCGCGGCCTTGTGTAGGAGGGCGCGGAATCCTTCGACGAAGACGGTCTCGTCGGCGTTCGTGGTGCGCGGCGGCAGGACCTCGATCACGCCGGAGATGAGGTAGTTCTCCTCGCGCTCGAGGAGGGCCTCGATGAGCTGGACGCGGTCGGGGAAGCAGGCGTAGACGACGGGCCGGGTGACGCCCATCCGGTCGGCGACGGCGCCCATGGTCACCCCGGCGACGCCGCTCTCGACGGCGATGGCCAGCGCGGCATCGAGCACCTGGGGGCGGCGACGTTCCGGGCCCAGGTGTGCGGCTCTTCGTCGCCGCGCCACGGCTGTCTCGCTACCCACGCTCACCACCTTAGCAATGCGACTTTTTTCCTTCATTCGTGTTGGAAGATTTACTACAGTGATGTAGGAAGTGGTCTTCCGATGAGGAGTCGATGATGTCCCAGGCCCTGTTCCACCCGAAGAACAGCGATTTCGCGCAGTTCGACCCGGCCACGCGTGCGCTGCTGCGCACCGTCGTGGAGTGGTTCGAGGCCCGCGGCAAGCAGCGGCTGATCCGCGACGATCACGAGCGGGTGTGGCCCGCGGAGTTCGTCGACTTCGTGCAGCGGGAGAAGGTGTTCGCGACCTTCCTCACCCCGGCCGAGTTCGCCGACGGCGACCCGGACAAGCGCTGGGACACCGCGCGCAACGCCGCGCTCAGCCAGATCTTCGGCTTCTACGGGATGACGTACTGGTACATCTGGCAGGTCACCATCCTCGGCCTCGGGCCGATCTGGCAGAGCGGCAACGTCGCCGCCAAGCGCAAGGCGGCCGCGCAGCTGGACGCCGGGGAGATCTTCGCCTTCGGCCTGTCCGAGCAGCAGCACGGCGCCGACGTGTACTCCACCGACATGATCGTCGACCCGCAGGCCGACGGCACCTTCACCGCCACCGGCGCGAAGTACTACATCGGCAACGGCAACCTGGCCAGGATGGTGTCGGTCTTCGGCCGCCGCTCGGACAAGCCGATCATCGACAGCGCCGCGGCGATGCGGCAGAAGCCGACCGATGCCGACTACGAGGGCTACCTGTTCTTCGTCGCCGACAGTCAGCACGAGGCCTACCAGTTGCGCAAGAACGTGGTGGCCTCGCAGATCTACGTCGCCGCGTTCGAGCTGGACAATTATCCGGTCGCCGAGGAGGACATCCTGCACACCGGCGAGGACGCCTTCCACGCCGCGATGAACACCGTGAACATCGGCAAGTTCAATCTCGGCTTCGGCGCGATCGGCGCCTGTGAGCACGCCTTCTACGAGGCCGTCGACCATGCCGACAACCGCATCCTGTTCGGCCACCGGGTGACCGAGTTCCCGCAGGTCCGCGCGCTGATCACCGACACCTACGCCCGGCTGATCGGCATGAAGCTCTACAGCGAGCGGGCCGTCGACTACATGCGTTCGGCCAACGAGGACGACCGGCGCTATCTGCTGTTCAACGCGATCGAGAAGATGTCGGTGACCAGGCAGGGGCAGCGCGTCATCGAGGACCTCGCCGATGTGATCGCGGCGCGCGGCTTCGAGAACGACATGTACTTCCCGATCGCGATGACCGCCATGTTCGGCCTGCCCCGGCTGGAGGGCACCGTGCACGTCAATATGGCGTTGTCGCTGAAGTTCATGGCCAATTACATGTTCCATCCCGTTGACGCCGGGCTGGCGGTGCTGCGTTCGCTGCCCGGCGCCGCGATCGCTCCGGCGGCGACGACGCGGGCCGTCGCGAGCGCGCTGTCGTGGTCGAGCCGCAAGCTCGCCCCGCGCGCGGGCGCGGTGCTCAAGCCGCTGCGCGACGAATTCGCAGGCGCCGCTTACGCTCCGGTGCCGACCAGGCGCGACGGCGCCGACGACGAATTCCTGTTCCGGCAGGGGCCCAGCTCTGGGCTCGGCAAGGTGCGCTTCGCGGACTGGCTGCCGGTGTTCGAGGAATTCGCCGAGGTGCCCAATGTCGCGGTGTTCCTCGAGCAGGTGCGAGCCTTTCAGGCGCTGCTCGCCGCCGCGGGCCCGACCGCACGGCAGCAGCGCGATGTCGACTTCCTGTTCGTGATCGGGGAGCTGTTCACGGCGGTGCCCTACGCGCAGCTGGTGCTCGAGCAGGCGCGCATCGAAGGCGCCGACCGCGCGGTGCTCGACCAGTTGTTCGACGGCTTCGTCCGTGAGTTCTCCCGGCACGCTGTCGCGCTGCACGGGAAGCCGGCTGCCACACCCGCGCAACAGAAGCGCGCCATGGACCTCGTGCGCCGCCCGGTCGCTGACGAGCGGCGCTTCGAGCGGGTGTACGCCGAGGCGCGATCGCTGGCGGGGGTCTACGAGATGAACCCGTAGGAGAATCGTCGACCGATGAGTTCGCCATGGCCGCGCAGTCTCTACTGAAAGAGGGTTCAGCCGAACGAGGAGGCTTCGTGCGCACACTGGCGATCACGCAGAACATCACCCTCGACGGTGCGGTGGAGATGCTCGGTGACTGGTTCGATCCGACGGCGAGCAATGCCGAGCAGCTCGCCGAACTGCACCGGCAGACCGCCGCGTCCGACGCGCTGGTGCTCGGCAGGCGGACCTTCGAGGATTTTCGCGGGTACTGGCCCGAGCAGGTCGACGACCGGACCGGGATCACCGAGTCGCTGAACCGGCAGCACAAGTACGTCGTGTCGGCCACGATGACCGAGCCGGGATGGCAGAACTCGACGGTGCTCGCCGGTGATCCGGTGGAGCGGGTCGCCGAGCTCAAGGCGGCGCCGGGTGCGGACATCGTGGTGACCGGAAGCATCCGGCTCTGCCATGCGCTGATCGAGGCGGGGTTGGTCGACGAGTACCGCTTGTTCGCCTATCCGACCGTGCAAGGCGCGGGCAAGCGGTTGTTCCCGGACGGGTACGAGGTGCCGCGGCTGCGACTGGTCGAGTCCAGGGCGCTCGACGGGTGGGTGGTCTATTCGCGCTACGCCGTCGAAGGCTAGTTCGCCGGGGGGCGACCGCCGTTCGGCAGCGGCCGGATGGTTCCGCGCTCGCGGGCGGATCGAGGGGTTCGCCCGCGAGTACGCGTGGGCCGACGCACGCGGTGGCGGAGCTTCTCAGGGGGTATCGGTCAGGCGGACGTCGTGGGCGACGGCCGTGGCGTGCAGGCCGTCGGCCTCCGGTTCGATGCCGGTGAGGCGGGCGCCGAAGGGGAGCTGGCGCAGGGGGACGACGAAGGTCAGTGTGCTGCGGAGCAAGGACAGCGGGATCGTGGGGCCGCCGATCGCGGGTTGGGCCGAGACGGGCGTGACCTCGATGCCGCCGTCGACTGGGGTGACGGTGACGAAGACCGTGGCGGGAACGGAGAGACCGGCGACGGGAAAGGTTCCGTTGACGCGCAGCCCTTCCGGACTGTCGGAGATCGATTCGACGCTGGACGGGGCGAAGGTGCGCACGACGTCGTACGGGACGACGGCGGTGGCCGTCGCCGTCGCGGCGACCAGGTTCGAACCACGGCGGTTCAGCACGTCGGACAGCGACGCGGTGACATCGGTGAGCGCGACGTCCAGGTCGCGAACGGAGATGTCCTGGCCGCTCCAGTCGCCGACCCGGATGTCGATGTCCTGGTAGATGCCGTCGACGGCCTGGGTCAGGAACGGGTAGCCGCCGATCGTGACATCGGGGCGCTGGGGCAGCTCGTACTCGGCGGCGACCTGGCGGCCGATCTCGTTCTGCGCCATCACGACCGCGACTCGATCGCCGACGACCAGCGCGATCATGAGCACGACGAGCAAAATCAGCACTGCGCGCATGCGCTCACCCCTTCGGCCATCACACCATCATGCTGTGGATCGGCGACCGGTGTCGGGAACCGGCGTGCGTGAACATGCAGAAAAATCTTTGCATAGAAGTCTATGCAAAGAGTAGTGTGCATGTATGGCCGAGGAAGTAGCACCCAGGGAGATCACCGATCCCGTCACACTCAGGGCACTGGCACATCCGTTGCGGCAGCGCATCCTTCGCGCGCTCGCGGAGAAAGGGCCCGCCACGGCCACCGCCTTGGGCGCGCTGCTCGGCGAGAACACCGGGGCCACCAGTTATCACCTGCGTCAACTCGCCGAGCACGGATTCATCGAGGAGGCTCCGGAACTGGCGAAGGGCAAGGAGCGCTGGTGGCGTTCGCCGCCGAAGGATCTGCGGTATCGGCTCGACAAGACGCAGTCGCCGGAGATGCGCGAACTGCTGGAAGGGCTTGTCGCGCAGTACATCACCGAGGACGTCGAGACGTTCCAGCGCTTCCTGGCTGAGCGGGAGGAACTGGGCGAGTGGGGCGATGTGATGCCCTTCTCGCGCGGCGCGATCTACGCGACCCCCGAGGAACTCGAGGCCTTCTGCGAGGACTACCTCGCTCTGCTCAAACGCTTCCAGGCCACGCACGCCGAAGGGCGGCCAGGCACGCGCCGGGTGCTGACCCGCTTCCTCGCCTTCCCGGCGCCAGGGATGACCGACAACGAATAGAGATCGACCGTGCTTCTGCGAACAGCCCTGCTCACCGGCATGATCGCCGCCGTCGTAGCCGGTGCGCCGGTCGCGCGGGCGGACGGGCCGACCACCATCGATATCACGTTCGGCCGGTCCGACGGGACCACCACCACCGGCACGATCCACGCGCCGGCCGACGCCACCGGCCGCCCCGGCGTCGTGCTCGTGCACGGCTCGGGGACCTCGCCCAGTCCGCAATACGCCCAGGTCGCCGCGGCATTGGCGCGTCAGGGCATCGTCGCGTTGACCTACGCCAAGCGCACCGAGGGCTACACCCCGGCCCACCGCGACTACTCCCTGCTCGCCGAGGACGCGCTCGCCGGCGTCGCGGCGCTGCGGGCGCGGCCCGAAGTCGATCCGGCGAAGGTGGGGCTCTGGGGCTTGTCCGAAGGTGGCTGGGTCGCGCCGATGGCCACGGCACGCTCGGCCGATGTCGCGTTCCTGATCACCATCGGCGCCAACTCGGGCGCGCCCGCCGCACAGCAGAACTGGGCCAACGAGACCAGATTCGCGGCGGGCGGCGTGCGCGGTTCGATGATGGACAGGCTGGGGCGCAACGCGATTCGCGTGTCGGCCGGGGCGGGCCTGTTCGCCCAGGCCGACTACGACCCGACGCCGGTCCTGGAGAGCATCCGCCAGCCGGTGCTCGGAATCTGGGGCGAGCTGGATCGGCTGACCCCGCCCGGTGACAGTCTGCGCGGCTTCCAGGAAGCGTTCGACCGCGTCGGCAAGACGAACTACACACTGCGCACGCTGCCCAACGCGCAGCACGGCGGTTTCACGACGACCGACGGGTTCGACAAGGGCAAGGACCTGGCTCCCGGCTACGCCGAGCTCATGGGCGATTGGGTGAACGCGCTACCGGCCTCGGCCGACAGGTCCGCGGACAGACCTGCGGCGCAAGCGCATTCGGTATCACCGTTGAACCCACTGGCGTGGTGGGAATCGCCGGCGGCGCTGCTCGCGGTCCTGGTGACGACGGTGCTCGCCCTCGCGGGGTACGCGCTGACCGGTCTCGTGCGCGCGTGGCGTCTGCCGAACCCCGGCCCGGCCCGGATTCTGGTCGTGACGGCCGGTATCGGTGTGCTCGGCACGATCGCGCAACTGTTGTGGGTCGCCTCGACGCGGGCGACCTCGTTCGGCCCGCTGCTGTTCGGGCGCACGCTGCCGTGGGTGGCTCTGCAGGTGATCGCGGTGTGCGCGGTGGTCGCGCTGGGGTTCGTCGTCGCCAGGGGTGGCGGCGGGTCGGCCGGGGCGCGGACGCGGTGGGTGCTGCTCATGTGTGGCGGCGTCGGTTTCACACTGTGGGCGCTGTACTGGGGGCTGCTGCTGCCCTGAGAAAGGAAAGACCCCGACCCTGGGAGGGTCGGGGTCTCGCGTTACCCCTGAGCCGATCGCCGTTGACCGGACCCAGGAGAACCGACTCGGGTCAGTTGGCGGCGACGTTGCGGCGGGTGGCCCGAGAGTAGGTGGCCGAACGCAGGATCTGGCGCAGGATCGCGTCGAAGGCGTCGGTGTCCTCGATGTTGCCGAGATGGCCGTGCGGCAGCACGTGCACATCGGCCAGATGGCCCGTGCGGCGCAGGATGTCGACGATCGGCCGGGACATGCGCTGCGGGAGCAGCCGGTCCTTGGCGCCCGCGATCACGGTCGTCGGCACGGTCAGGTTGGCGGTGCCCTCCGACAGGTCCATGTCGGCCATGGCGGCGGCGTGGCGGCCGCGGGCGAGCGGACGGCACGAGCGGATGATGCCGATCGCGAAGGCGATCTCCTCGGCGCTGGCCTCCGGGGTGAGGATCCGGTACCGGAACAGCTGCTCGGTGAACCAGCCGCCGGGGATCGGCAGCGGCGCGAACAGCAGCGACTCGCTCACCTGTTGCGGCATCCGTACCGGCGCGCCGAGCAGGGTGACCGGGTAGTCGGCGAGCATGAGCTGCTTGTTCAGCACCGGCAGCATGTCGGTTTCCCAGCGGATGTCGCCGTTGGCGGTGTTGGCCAGCAGCACCGCCGCGGCACGTTCACCGACCTGCTCGGGGTGGTGCTTGGCCCAGGCCTGGATGGTCAGGCCGCCCATGCTGTGCCCGGCCAGCACGGCCTTCTCGCCCGGACGCAGCGTCGCGTCGAGGACGGCGGCGAGGTCGTCGGCCAGGGTGTGCTCGCTGGGAGCGGCGGTGCCGAGCGTCGATTCGCCGTGGCCGCGCTGGTCGTAGGCGACCACGCGGTACTCGCCGGCGAAGGCGTTGAGCTGCGGGTTCCAGTATTCGATGCTGCAGGCCCAGCCGTGGATGAGAACCAGGGTCGGTGCGGTGTCGGGCCCGTAGACGTGGACCCGGAGATCGGCGCCGTCCGCGGTGGTCACCGGGACGACCTGTGGCGCGGTGGCGGGGGCGTTGAGCTTCGCGGTGGCGAAACCACGGGTACGCAGTCCGGTGCGGAACCGGGCACTCACGCCGCCGAGCGTCATCATCGACTTCGCTAGCATGTCGGCACTCCTTTGTGTCGTAGGCCACCGTACAGTGCGTGCTGGGGTGCTAGCTAGTGTTAGCGGGTCACAGTGTCCCATTTGTTGTGAACGGGGTCACGCGACGCGCTGACACTGTGAAATCGCCCGAAATCCCCGGAAAATTACAGCGTCTCGCCGCCCGACGCGCGCTGGACGACCTCGTCCCGGCCCCAGTACCGTGGGAGCGTGGACAGCACGCCGGTCATGGCAGAGAACACGAGCACGGAGACGCTGCCGCCGCTCTGGCGACGGCTGGCTCCGCCGCTGGTCACGGCCGGGCTCGGCATCGGCACGCTGGCGTTGCTGCATGTCCGCGATCCACACGTCGAGGGGTCCTACGGGCTGTGCCCGGTCTACGCGCTGTTCGGGGTGTACTGCCCCGGCTGCGGCGGCATGCGGGCGATGCACAATCTCACCGACGGGCGCGTGCTCGACTCGCTGCACAGCAACATCCTGGCGTTGCCGCTGGTCATCGCGTTCGCGGTGTTCGTCGTCGACTGGGCGCTGCGCGCGCGCCGGGGCGAACGGTGGCGCCTGCCCGGGTTGAGCGCGGTGACGGTGTGGTCGTTCGTCGGAGTGCTCACCGCCTATACCGTGTTGCGCAACACGCCGTGGGGAACCTGGCTCACCCCCGTCTGATACTGGTGCCCGCGCCGTCGGGCGGGCAGTCTGGACGTATGCGCGATTCACTGAAGGATCGAGTCCGGCAGAAGCTGTTGCGCCAGCTGGCCGAGGACGGCCCCGACCCAGAGCGCGACGACACCAGGAGCATCTCGGTCGCCGACGACCTCGAGGCCTTGGAGATGGTGCCCTCCGACGATCCCCTCGTCGAGGAACTGGCTCAGCGCTACCTGGTGTTCTGATGCGCCGACCCGCCCAGCGGCGGGAGCGTCGGCAGCGGCTTGGTGCCCAGCCAGAGCGCGAACAGTGGACGCAGCGGGGCCACGCTGTAATGGCCTGCCAGATCGACGAATTCCTCCGTCGTCACCGAGCCGTGGCGATAGCGCGCGGTCCACTCCCGGACGAGTTCGAAGAACAGATGGTCGCGCAGCTCCAGGCGTAGCGCGTGCAGGGTGAGCGCGCCGCGCTTGTAGACGCGGTCGTCGAACATGTCCTTCGGACCGGGGTCGCCGATGACGATGTCCTGCGGCTGCCGCGCCAGATTGGTCCGGGCGGCCCTGGCCAGCTGGTCGGCGGTCGGGCCGCCCGCCGCTTCGGACCAGATCCACTCCGCGTAACAGGCGAAGCCCTCGTGCAGCCAGATGTCGCGCCACTGCTTCAACGTCAGGCTGTTGCCGAACCACTGGTGGGCCAGCTCGTGCGCGACCAGACGCTCCGAACCGCGCTTGCCGTCACAGTGATTGGCGCCGAACACCGAGATGCCCTGCGCCTCGATCGGGATGTCGAGCTCGTCGTCGGTGACGACCACCGTGTAGCCATCGAACGGGTACGGCCCGAACTTCTCGGTGAACAGCGCCATCATCTGCGGCTGCCTGGCGAAGTCGTGCTCGAAGTTCGCGCGTAGCCGCGGCGGGACGACGGCCTGCATCGGCACCGGCTCGCCGGGCGCGCCGATCCGGTACTTGCGGTAGTTGCCGATCTGGATCGTCGCCAGGTAGCTGGCCATCGGCTCGGGCTGCTCGTACACCCAGGTCGTCTGGCTGGCCTTGGCCTGCTTGCGCATCAGGGTGCCGTTGGCGACGGCGTAGAAGGGGCTGTCGGTGGTGATCGAGATCCGGTAGGACGCTTTGGAACTCGGGTGGTCGTCACACGGGAACCAGGACGCCGCGCCGTTGGGCTGGCTCGCCACCAGCGCGCCCTCGGTGAGCTCCTCCCAGCCGACCTCGCCCCACGGCCCGCGCACCGGTTTCGGCGTGCCCGCGTACTGAACGGTGATCTCCAGGACCCCGCCCGCGGGAATCTTCTGCTGCGGGGTGACCGAGAGCTTGTTGTGCTGGTGCGCGAACTTGGCGGCCTTGGCCCCGTTTACGAACACTTTCGACACGGTCAGCGACTGGGACAGGTCGAGGGTGAACCAGGACCGCACCGCGGTGGTCACCGCGATGACCACCGCGCGCCCGGCCAGGCGATTGCTGGCGGGCTTGTAGCTCAGCTCCAGTTCGTACCTGGAGACGCGGTAGCCGCGGTTTCCGTTCTGGGGTAGGTAGTCGTCGATCGGGGCCTCGTAGAACTTGCTCCGCATCAGGCGGCTCCGCGCTGCCTCGACTCCGGCGTCGCGGCGGTGTCGGTCCACGGCGAGATGGGGTTGCCCCACCAGCGGGTCGACGGGGGCACCACGTCACCGCGCATCACCAGCGACGCGGGGCCGATGGTGGCGCCGGCGCCGATGTGGGCGGCGGGCAGCGCGACACAGTGCGGGCCGAGGGTGGCGCCCGCGTCGAGGGTCACCGTGTCCATGGACATGATGCGGTCGTGGAACAGATGGGTCTGCACCACACAACCGCGCTCCACGGTCGCGCCGTCACCGAGTGTCACGAGGTCCGCCTCCGGTAGCCAATAGGACTCGCACCATACCCCGCGACCGATCTTGGCACCGAGTCCACGCAGCCACAGGTTCATCACGGGAGTACCCGTGGCTGCCCTGGCGAACCAGGGCGCGGCGACGGTCTCGACGAACGCGTCGGAGACCTCGTTGCGCCACACGAACGAGCTCCACAGCGGATGCTCGACGGCGCGAATCCGGCCGACCAGCAACCACTTCGCGGCCACCGCGATCGCGCCTGCCACCGCGCCCGCCGCCATCAGCACCAGGCCGGACAGCAGCGCCGCGACGAGGTAGTCGGAGTGCTGCGCGATCAGGGCGAGGGTGAACAGCACGCCGAGGCCGATGGCGAAGGTGACCATCACCGGAATCAGCCGGCAGGTCTCGACGAACGCGCGGGCCAGCTTCAACCGCAGCGGCGGATCGAACGTGCGCGAGGTGTCGCTGGATTCGGTCGCGCGGCGCAGCCGCACCGGCGGGCTGCCCAGCCACGACGAGCCCGCCTTGGCCTTGGTCGGCGCCGCCGACAGCACCGCGACCAAGCCGTTCTTGGGCACCCGGCGCCCCGGCGCGGTCATGCCGGAGTTGCCGAGGAAGGCGCGCTTGCCGACCTTGGCCTCCCCGATCCGCAGCCAGCCGCCGCCGAGTTCGTAGCTGGCGATCATGGTGTCGTCGGCCAGGAACGCGCCGTCGGAGACGACGGTGAACTTGGGCAGCAACAGCACCGTCGACGCCTCGACGTTCTTGCCGATCTTCGCGCCGAGCAGGCGCAGCCAGATGGGGGTGAGCAGGCTCGCGTAGAGCGGGAACAGGAATGTGCGGGCCGAGTCGAGCAGGCGCTCGGTGGCCCAGACCTGCCAGCCGGTGCGGCTGCGGACCGGGTGATATCCCTCGCGCAGGCCGATGCCGAGCATGCGCACCGCGAGCACGGTCGCGACCGCGTACACCGCGAGGCTGAGCAGCGTGGCGACCGGCAGGATGGCGAAACCGCGCAGCGCGGCGGCGCCGATGGTCGTCTCCTCGCGCACCCACCAGGCGATGAACGTGCCGCCGACGGCCAAGCCGAGCACGGGCATGGCCGCCAGCGCCATCGAGGACAGGCCGAACACGATCAGCCAGTGCCTGGCGCGATCGGGGGTGTGGTCGGGCCAGCGGTGGGTGGCCTTGCCGGTCTTGGTGGCGGGGGAGCCTGCCCATTCCTGTTCGGCCTTCACCTTGCCCGAGACCGCGGAACCGGGTGCGATCTCGGCCTTCTTACCGATCTTGGTGCCGGGCAACAGGATCGAGCGGGCGCCGATCACCGCGCCGTCACCGATGGTGATGCCACCGATGTGCACGACGTCGCCGTCGACCCAGTAGCCGGACAGGTCCACCTCGGGTTCCACGCTCGCGCCGTCACCGAGTTCGAGCATGCCGGTGACCGGCGGCAGGGTGTGCAGGTCGACGCCCTTGCCGATCTTCGCGCCGAGCGCGCGGGCGAAGGGCACCATCAGCGGTGCGCCGGAGAGGCTTTCGGCGCCGCTGGCCTCCGACAGGCGCACGGCGGCCCACAGCCGCAGGTGCACCGAGGAGCCGCGCGGGTAGGTGCCGGGGCGCAGCCCCGCGAGCAGCACGCGGGAACCCGCCACGCACAGCGTCATCCGGCCCAGCGGCGAGATGAACAGCACGAAGGCCAGCGCGATCCACCACCAGGACAGCCGGGGCAGCCACGGCAGCGAGCCGGACCAGCCTGCGACGGCCGACACCACGGCCAGCCAGGTGACCCACTGCAGGCCGGTGAGGGTGGTGAGCGGGATGGTGGCCAGCACCTGGGTGAGCTGCGCGCGCAGCGGCGTCGGTGCCACCACCCGCTCGTCGACGGCGGCCACCGGCGCGCTGCCGTCGAGCAACTGGACCAGCGAGCCGAGGCGCGGATGCTCGTAGAGATCGGCGACGGTGACGTGCGGGTACCGCTCGCGCAGCGCACCGACCAGCTGCGCGGCCGCCAGCGAGCCGCCGCCCAGATCGAAGAAGTCGGCGTCGAGGTCGGTGGGTTCGGCGCCGAGGATGGCGTCCCACAGGCCGGCGACCCAGGCCGCGGTGCCGCCGAGCCCGGATTCGGCGGGCTCCTCGGTGCTGGGCAGCGGCCAGGGCAGGGCATTGCGGTCGACCTTGCCCGAGGTGCGGGTCGGCAGGTCGGCGACGATCGCGAGGCGCGGCACCAGCGGGGCCGGAAGTTGTTCGGCCAGAATCTCTCTGGCCTTCTTGACGTCGTAGTCGGGTCCGGGTCCGGTGAGGTAGCCGACCAGGATCTTGTTGCCCGCCTTGGTCGTCCGGATCGCGGCGGCCGCGCCGCTGACGCCGGGCAGGTGTTGCAGGGCGTTGTCGAGCTCGCCGAGCTCGATGCGGCGGCCGCCGATCTTGATCTGGTCGTCGGCGCGGCCGAGGAAGATCAGGCCGTCGGGGTCGTTGCGTACCAGGTCGCCGCTGCGATAGGCGCGTTCCCAGCCGAGCGAGGGCAGCGGGGCGTACTTCTCGGCGTCCTTGGCCGGGTCCAGGTAGCGGGCGAGGCCGACGCCGCCGATCACGAGTTCCCCGGTCTCACCCACCGGCACCGGCTGACCCTGCGGGTCGACGACGGTGAGGTCCCAGCCGTCCAGCGGCAGGCCGATGCGGATCGGCATGGTGCCGTCGAGCAGCGCGGCGCAGGCGACGACCGTGGCCTCGGTGGGGCCGTAGGTGTTCCACACCTCGCGGTCGGCACCGCCGGCGAGGCGTTCGGCCAGCTCCGGCGGGACCGCCTCGCCGCCGAAGATCAGCAGCCGCACCGAGTCGAGTGCCTCGGCGGGCCAGGTCGCGGCCAGTGTCGGCACGGTGGAGACGATGCTGATCTCGCGGCGCATCAGCCAGGGGCCGAGGTCGGCGCCGGTGCGGACGAGGTCGCGCGGGGCGGGGACCAGGCAGGCGCCGTGGCGCCAGGCCAGCCACATCTCCTCGCACGAGGCGTCGAAGGCGACCGAAAGCCCGGCCAGCACGCGGTCGCCGGGGCCGATCGGGGCCTGTCGAAGGAACAGGTTGGCCTCGGCGTCGACGAAGGCGGCGGCATTGCGGTGGGTCACCGCGACACCCTTCGGGGTGCCGGTCGACCCGGAGGTGAAGATGATCCAGGCGTCGTCGGCCGGGCTCGGCAGGGTGTTCCAGTCCGAGGTGGGCGGGCGGCCCGCCGTGGTCGTGGCCGATTCGATGCCGTCGGCGGTGGCCATCGCGCTCACCCTGGCCTCGCCGAAGACCAGCTTGGCGCGCTCCTCGGGGTCGTCGGCGTCGACGGGCACGTACGCGGCGCCGCAGTACAGCACGGCCAGGATGGTGACATACAGCGCGGCCGAGCCGGAGGGCATCCGCACGCCGACCCGGTCGCCCGGGTGCACGCCCGCGGCGGTGAGCTCGACCATCCTGGCCTCGATCGCCGCGATCAGTTCCAGGTAGGTGAGCACCACGGCGCCGTCGTCGATGGCCGGTGCGTCGGGGTGGGCCAGCGCGGTGCTGGTGAGGATGTCGACCAGGGTGCGCGGCGGCGCGGCCAGGTCGGCGCGTAACAGCGGATCACGCAACCTGGCCGGTTCCTCAGTGCGTGGCTCGAGCATCGTGCTCAGTCCACCTCTCATCGGTTGACCCCCATCGGTGTCGTCAGTCATTTCACGGTCGGGTTACCGGAGGGCAAACAGGATGGTCACCAGATGCCAACGGTACTCGGGAGGTGAGCGCTCGGACGGCAGCGCGAGGCGTGCCGTCGGCGCCGGTCACGAGGGTGATTCCGGGATCTCGCCCAGCGCGGTGAGGGCGAGCTGGTGCAGCTGCCGCTGTTCGGCGGGGTCGAGCCGCTCGAGCACCCGCGCGGTGGCGTCGGCGATCAGGCGGTCGGTGCGCTTGCACTGCTTGCGCCCGGCGTCGGTGATCCGCAGCCGGTACTTGCGCCGGTCCTTGCCGTCGCGGGCGCGTTCGACCAGGCCGCCGCGCTCCAGCGCGTCGATCAACCGGACCACTTCACTGCGGTCGATACCGAGCGCGTCGCCGACCTTCTTCTGGGTCAGGTCCGCGTTCTCCGCGATGAAGGTGAGCACCCAGTGATCGCGCAAGGGGACGTCGATCTCGGCGTGCAGCGCCTTGGTGAGCCGTCCGAGCGCGTACACCGGGTAGCGCGGCAGGCCGCGGACGGCGTTCGGGTTCGAGGACATGACAGCCACTCTAACAGATAGTGGGGTAACTCAATCATTTGGCTTCGCGATCATTGAGCAGTTCTACCGTGGAGCCGAGCAGTCACCGGGCAACGCGATTGCAATCGGCGCCGGCTACAGCTGCTCGTCGACGGCGAGCGCTCCGGTCATCAATCGATCCGCGAGCTCGGCACGCAACGCCTCTTCGGCGGACAGCGCCGTGCGCAACGCGACGATGCGTTCCTCCTGCGCGGTGAGAAACGCGGCGATCCGCCGTTGTTCCTCGATCGGCGGCAGGCCGATCAGGAAGGTGCCGAGCTTGCGCACCCCGATCGAGGGCACCACGTTTACCGACGCGGTCGCCCGGATCTGCGCGATACCCGCGCCGCGGAGCAAGAATTCGAGGAGATAGCGAGGGTCGACCTCCACCGGCTCCTCCGACCCCAGGCTCCGCTGTTCGGCGACGGTGCGGACGCGGAGGCGGACGAGATTCGAGTCGATCAAACCGGTGAAGTCCCCTTCGACCAGCGCGGCCTTGTGTATCTGTCCGGCGCGGACCAACACGATGTCGCCACCCGAGGTCACCCACTCTTTGAACTCCGAGGTCGCCATGGGCGTTGCCACATCCAGCCCATCGGTGCTGATCCGGCGCTGGTCGATATTGCGCGGGCGCAGGATCGGCAGGCCGCCCTGTCCGGATTCGGCGAGGTGGGATTGGCGTAGTGCCGACGGACCCATCGTCAGCCGGCAGATCTCCGCCAAGAGTTTGGTCTGCCAGTCGGTCGAAGTGCCAGGGCGGCAGCGCGACGGTGTGGTGCGCAGGTGTGCCAGTACGTCGTTGCGCGCGGTGGCGGCGTCGGCCGCGGCCTTGTCCAGCACCGACCACTGCGCGTCCGCGCTCCCGCCCTTCAGCTCGAGATAGGTGTGCGGGGTGAGCATGAAGCCTTGCGCGGCAACCTCACTCGCCCGCACCGCGACCGCTCGGCCAAGCACCGTGTCGTCGGGTGCGATGCGGTGTGTGAGATCTCGGACCACGCCGGGAGCCTGCGCGCCGAGTTCGCGAACGGCCAGGTCGATCTCGGTCACTGCGACCAGGCGTGGCCGGTCCTGGCCGCGCTGCTTGCGTTTGAGCCCGGTGGCGTCGACGAAGACGATCGTCGGGTCC
The DNA here is from genome assembly GCF_040654275.1 of Nocardia sp. NPDC050717. Taxonomy (NCBI): domain Bacteria; kingdom Bacillati; phylum Actinomycetota; class Actinomycetes; order Mycobacteriales; family Nocardiaceae; genus Nocardia; species Nocardia sp. NPDC050717. Next base: position 10,075 of record NZ_JBFAHR010000026.1, on the reverse strand, counting down.
GCCGAACGTTCGGGACCGAGCACCCACACCGTGGTGTCCGCGGGTGAGAATTTCAGCAGGTCGCCCGACAGTCGGATCACCGCGCGCAGGGCGCCCGAGGTGACCAGTCCGTGCCGAGGGTCCTCCTCGGTGCCGCGCCCCCGTACGGTGGCGGCCACCGGCATCAGCACCACCGCATGGCCGGTGCTCAGGCGGAGCGCAGTCTGCACCCAGGCGAGGTTGGCGTTGTCCTCCTGCGGGGTCCCGTACTGCCAGCCGTCCCGATCATCTCGGCCGAGATGCTGATTGAACGGCGGATTGGTGACGACGGCGTCGAACTTCTGGGCCGTGCGCCGACGCCACGGTTGCGCACCGGCGCCGACCTCGATCGTCGCCGTCCGTCCACGCACCAGCATGTGCATGCGGGTGCGCCGGGCGGTCTGCTGATCCGCCACCGATACTGTCAGTTTCGGACCGTCCTGGCCTGCCGGCGCGGGCACGGCCATGGCGAGTTCGCCCTGGCGGGCGTAGGGGTCGGCGACCGTGTGTGGCGCGCCGTCGGCGGGGATCGCGGCGAGCCCCATCAAAGTCGCGATCTCCGGTGGTGTCCGGTAGTCCAGCGCGCTCGCCGTCCGCTGGTCCTCCCTCCTCGACAGGATCGACTCGAATCCCAGCACTCCCAGGTTGGCGCAACGACGAACCAGCCGCCCGTGTGATTCCTCACTCGTCGCGGACAACCTCGTGATCGGCTCCACCGCCGCGGCGTCGATGCCGAATTTGCGCAGTGCTGCGCCGACCCCGGCGACGATCCCCGTGACCCCGCCCCGGCCTGCTTCCATGAGCTGCCATGACGCGCGGTCGCAGATCCAGACGAAGGTCAACAGCAGTGCCGCGTCGAGCTTGTCGGTGTCGATGCTGCTGCGGGGGTGGAACTCGTCCTTCAATGTCTGCACCAGCGCACCGACGGTCCGCGCGGTCCGGTCGGCAAGCTTCGTGGGATCCGACAGCCGGGGCAGGTCCCGCGGCTCGGTGGTGAGTGCTTCGGTGGCCAGGGAGTTCCTGAGGCGGTCGCCGTACGTGATATCCGGCGCGTCTGTGGGCTGTTGCAGTCCGGCCGGGACGGGGCGGGCGTCTAGCCATGGCAGTACCTCCCGCACCGAGTACGTCACCGAGCCACGTTCGCTGCGGCCCTGCGGAAAGCCCAGGTCACGTCGGACCCAGTTGCTGATGGTGCCGAGCTTGACGTCGATCATTCCGGCGAGTTCGGTCTGCGAGACCCTGCGCTCGTCGTTGTCCGGGTCGGTCATCGGAGTCCCCCGACCAGCGGTGCCAGCATCGAGTACGCGTCCGCGAGCTTGCCGGGGGCGAGCACCACCACAACGGCGACCAGGAGGGCGATGAACCTGCCTGGCGTGCGGATCGCCATCAGGATGAAGGTCTTGCGCCATGTCAACGTGCCGTCGATGATCGCGGCTTCGATCGGGTCGGTGCCGGTCCCCAGAGTCCTCGGGCGATCAGGCAGGTTGTTGTTAGCGGAAGGCATTGTCCCCTCAATCTTTTGGCAGTTCGCCGGTAGGAACAACAGTGCCACTTCCCGCCGGAAGTCTCTAATTGTCACTTTTCAGCCTGACCTGTGCCGGAGCGTCGGTTTTCATGGATCGTGTCAATGAATCACCAGTACCTGCACAGATTCAGACGTTGCCGGAGGTACGTGCAACGTCTGCTGACAGGTGCGTAGTACCAGTACGCAATTTGCCTGAGCGCGCTCTTCGACCTAGCGCTGACGCCCTGGGTACACGACTGAACGCGCACCTCGGACCCCAGGGGACTGGGACAGTGGGCTTCGAGCGCGCTCAGGGATAGCCGACGACGTTGCGGGCGCCGGGTTTACGGGCCGCGAGGTAGGTGGCCGTTCGGTGCGCGACCTGGCGTGCGACGGGTGATTCGGGGTCGAGTTCGGTCAGCTCGAACGACACCTTGCCCTCGTGATCGTGGTGGATGATCAGCGAGTCGTCGATGATCCGGTAGATCGCGCGGATCTCCCCGTGTGCCCAGGCGACGAGGTAGCGCAGGTGCACGGCCCTGGCGAGGGACAGCCGCCAGTACATGCGTGCCGAATCGCGCAGCCGCGCGGGACTGATGCCGGGGTACCAGCCGTAGCCCGCCCGTTCCCGGCCGGGCTTCGGACTGTCGGCCGGGACGACATCGTCCGGCTGCGGTGCCCGGTCGGCGGACGGCGATCCGGGGCCGTCCTCGGCGGGGTCCGCGGGCACCCAGTCGCCCAGGTCGACCCACAGGATCTCGCCGTCGCGCACCTGCTGACCGCCCCGGGTCACCCGGCCGGGCGGCGGGCGGCGGGGTGGTTTGGCGCGTTTGCCCAGGACCGCGACGACGGTGGGGAGCTCGTGGCCGGGCGCTGAATCCCCGAGTGGCCGGCCGGTGGCGGGCGGATCAGTCGCCGGGGCGCCGGTGGCCTGAGTGAGCCGAACCGGGCGGTAGTCCGGCGTGTCCTCCTGGACGAAACCGAGGAGACGATCGAATGCCGACGAACCGGCGATCCCGATCGGTGCGGCGCCACCGCGCGGGGTGCACCCGTCCAGGCACATCAGGGTGCGGCCCTCGGCGAAGACGGATTCCGGGGCCACCGAGCGCAGCCCCTCCTCGTCGAAGAGGCGGCGCAAGACGTGCGCGGCCACGATCACGATGGCGGTGTCCGAGGGGCTGACGTGCTCCACGCATCGGGTGACGTGCCCGACGTGCGCCGACGCCGACTCCGCGTAGAACAGGTAGTAGGCGGTCGCGCCGAAGTGCGTCGCCGCGTCGAGCAGGTCCGCCCGCTGTGCCGCGGGGAGGGCGCCTGCCTTGATCGGTGCGCCGTGCCTGGCCCGCTTGGCCTGGATGAGCATCCGCACTTCGCGCGCACCGGTGGGTTCCTGCACGCTGTAGACGAAGTCGGCGCCCACGCCGCGCCTGTCGCGCCGCTTGTTGCCGCCCTCCTCCGGCCGGGTGAGCAGCCGCAGCCCACCGGCGCCCGCTGCCGGTGTGGCAGGCCGCCACGCCGCGCACCGTTGCGGCGGAACGCAATCCGGGCAGGCCGCGTCGATGCGGTAGTCCACGCCGGTCAGATGCCCGAGCAGGAGTTCGGTGAACGTCTCCTCCTGCCAGGGGAATGTGCGCGCACCCAGGTGCTGCAGGCGGTACACGCTCTGGCAGCTCAGCCGGCGCGCGGCGATCGGGTCGACGAAGATCTCGGCCGGAAACTCAGACATCGAGCGGAATGTCCACGGTCGGGCGCAGTGCTTCCAGCTGTGTGACGTAGGCGCTGAGCACCCGCTCGTACAGGTCGTCGACCTTCGCGTGGCGCACCGTGATCACCATCGAGTACCGGATCGGCTGCGCCGCGCTCGTGGGGTGACCAGCTTGCCGCGCGTTGTGATGGATGTCGAACACGGGATTGCGCAGGCTGTTGACCCGCTTGCTGCGTTCGGCGTGCAGCACGGTGTCCCATTTGTGGGCGGTGCGCCGCAGCGCGGATTCGGGGTCGAGGTCGGTGGCGCGGAAGAACGGCGCCGAATCGGGGTGGATCCTGGTGGGCTCGGCGAACTTCTCGTCGTGTGGCCGGAAGGTGACGTCGAGTCCGCTGCGGGTGTAGCTGCCCGGATCGGCCGGATCGACCGCGGTCGCGTAGACCAGGGTGGCGCGAATGCGCACCATCCCCGCGGGCAGGGCCGCAGGCAGCGGGATCTGCGCGCGCAGGTACTTCGCCGGAGTGAGTTCGCCCTGGTAGAGCACCCGTGCCTCACCGTCGCCGCACAGCACGAGGTCGGCCAGGGTGGCGGCGAGGCGGCCGTGGCCGGAGTCGGAATCCGGTGAGCTGCTGCGTCGTTCGGCGGTGTGGACGAGCAGCGCCTTCAGGTCGAGCGCTCCCAGCTTCGGGCCGAACAGGGTTCGCGCGCCCAGCGCGGCGCGCATGGCCATCGGCGCCGCGAAGCTGGTGCCGGAATCCGGCCGCGCGAAACCGTCCGGGCCGACCACCTGGAACGGCTCGTGATCGCTGCCGCCGAAGGCGAGCAGATCGGGCTTCACCGTGCCCGGCGAGCGGCCGGGCCCGATCGCCGAATAGGGCGCGCGCGTCCACTGCGTGCCGGTGCGATCCGAGGAGCCGACCGCGAGCGCGTTGACGCTGTCGGCCGGAACCTGCACGCGCGCGTTGCCACTGGGCCGATCCGCTTCGCCGTTGTTGCCGACGGCGATGGTGGCCAGGGTGGTGCCGTCGCTGAGGTAGTCGTCCCAGAACGCGGTCCAGGCGTGCACCTCGTCGTCCTCGATCGGCAGCTCGGGGCCGATGCTCACGTTCACGAACTCGTATTTGCGCTGGCGGAGCACGCTGTCGATGCGGTCGATCGCCGCGTACAGCTCGCACTGGTCGTCGTCGGTGTCGGAGTCGAGCACCTGATAGTGGTCGACGTAGCCGTACGGAATCGGCACCGGCGCTGCGGGATCCACACTGCCGAACAGCAGCGCCGAGGTGACGCGGTGGCCGTGCTCGAGGAACGCGCGCTGTGGCGCGGCGCTGTCAGCGAAGGTGTGCGCGTCGACCCAGCGGTGCAGCGGCGTGCGCGACGGCAGCCCGCCGTCGAACACCGCGACGGTGATCTCCCGATCGGTTGGCTCTGCCGTCGGCAGCTCCGGGCGGAAGGTGGAAAGCGTTGCGGTGGCGTGGGAATCGCGTCCCAGCTGGGTGCGCATGCGCGGCATCCGGCGGATCACCCTGGTGAAGGAGTAGCCCGCCAGCTCGGTGACGGCGGCGACGGTGCCGGTGACCGGGACGAAGGCGAGGCCGCCGTTGTCGAGCCTGCGATCGATGGCCACCTCGAGGTCGAGATCGCGGGAGAAGTCGAGCAGTCCCTGCAACGCGATGTCGCGGTCGGAGTGCAGCACCAGCTCGGCCACGGTCTCCGCCTCGGGCCGCGCCGACGTGAGCCGCAGCCGGTCGGCGGGTGCGTTGAGCCGGAATTCGGCCAGGCTGACGATGCCGAGTTCAGTTCCGCGCAGCGGAGTTTCGGCGTGGATCCGGGCGTCGAGCAGGCGCAGGTTGGCGCGCGTCGTCGCGAGGAAGAGCAGCGTGCTCGCGCGTGATCCGGTCTCGGCGGGCACGGTCACCGGCCTGCTGCCCAGCGGTTCGAAATCCATCGCCGCGAGCAGCCTGGTGGGATAGCCGCTCTTCGACGCGTACTGGGGATGCAGCGTGACCGCGGTGACCGTCTCGTCGTCGGGGCAGGCGACCTTCGGCAGCGTCACCGCGCTGTCCACCGCCGCCCGCACCATCGGCGCCAGCCGGGCCCGCGCCTGCGCGACGGTGTACGGCGGTGGCGGAGCGCCGCCACCTCGGCCGGCCACGATCGGCGCGGTCAGCCGCTCGCCGAAGCCGATCAGAAACCGCGGTCCGGCCACCCCGAAATCCCCCCAGCGAGCGTGCTATTGCCGTTGATGCGTGAAACCACGGAGGGTATCGCGCGACACCCCCGTCAGTGCGCTGATCTGGCGCTGAGACAAGCCTGACACGCCGACGAGCTTCTGTGCCAGCTGTAACCGATCCGTTCGCGGAAGTTCAGCTACCAGATGCGCGGAATGCTCGGCAATCAGTCCGGGCAGCGGCTGGTCCTCCAAGACGCACCGGCGCCGCAGGCGCAGCATCGTGCGCTCGATGTCGTTGAACGACAAGCCCTTCGACGCGATCGCGGCCGCGTCCACCGCGGCGTCGGGCAGCGGCTGCCCGGCGAAACGACGGATCGCCTCACCGCGCTGCTCGGACTCGGGCAGGTCGAAGGTGACCGTCACGTCGAAGCGCCGCCAGACCGCGCGGTCCAGCAGTTCGGCGTGATTGGTCGCGCCGATCACCAGGCCCGCGTCGGCAGGCCAGTCGTCGATCTGCTGAAGCAGCACGGTGACAAGGCGTTTCAGCTCGCCGACATCGCGATCGTCGTCGCGGCGCTTGGCGATCGCGTCGAGCTCGTCGAGCAGCAGCACGCACGGGCGGTGCTTGGCATAGTCGATGGCGTGGCGCAGGTTGGTGCCGGTCTTGCCGAGCAGGCTGCTCATGATCGTGGCCAGGTCGAGCACGACCAGCGGCAACGACAGCTGGTGCGCGAGCCAGGCGGCGGCCATGGTCTTGCCGACGCCGGGCGGGCCGACGAACAGCAGGCTGCGGGCCGGGGTGAGATCGGCGGCGGCGAGCCGGTCGGCCTGCGCCCGCTCCTCGATCACCTGGGTGAGCACGCGATAGGTGCTCGGCGGCAGGATCGGCACCTCGACGGTGCCACCGGGCGGGAGCACGCGGAGCAACGGCAGGCGGCTGTCGCCGTCGACGGGGATCGGGGTGTCGAGGTCGGCGCGCAGCGGGTTGGCCCGGGTCGGGTTCTGCCGGAGCAGGCCGATCAGGGCCTCGGCGAGGGCGGGCAGGTCGGTGCGGTGCCGTCGCGCCGCCCGGCGGACGAACATCGTGACGTCCTGTTCGCGGCCGGCGAGCGCCAACCGGGCCAGGTGGACGAATTCGTCCGAGAGATCGGCGTTCACGTCCGCCGGTGTGGAGCTCAGGGCGTGTGACATGGTGTTCTTCCGATCGATGACATGGACTGATTTCGCTTCACTCGATCGTACGGCGTCCATCGCGGGCAAAGTTCACCCCTCGTGTACCGGTTTGACATCAGAACCCACCCGCAGCGCCACGTTGATCTGCCGAGTCGTCGGCGTAGCTGTCGCCTTCGTCGGATGCTAGTTGGGCGCGGTCCCGGCGTCGGCGATTCGTGGCGCTCCGGGCGCGCCGATCGGTGGTTGACAGCCGGCGTGATCGTCTGTCACTCTCGTTCACAGGTCACGAGTACCAGCGTCAAGCCCCGGCTAGCTGGTCGGCAACCCTCCTCCGCGGTGGGGTGCTCCGGGTGACGACCAGGCCGCCGTCCGCAGTGGGCGCGGCAAGCGCGGACTCGCCTTCTTCGATGAACCGGGTCCCTGAGCCGACGGGATTTCGTGATGACCGCAGTAATCGACCCCACCTGTGCCCTGGCCGCCGTCTCCGGCGCCGACCTGCGCGTACCGCTCGTGCAAGGTGGCGACAGCACCTACGCCAACTTCGACTACGCGGCGAGCGCGCCCGCGTTGCGGCAGGTCACCGACCGGATCTCGCAGCTGCTGCCGTACTACGCCAGCGTGCACCGCGGCGCGGGCTACGCCTCGCGGATCTCCACCGAGTGCTACGAGGCCTCGCGCGGCTCGGTGGCGCGGTTCCTCGACGCCTGCGACGACCAGGTCGTCGTGTTCACCCGCAACACCACCGATTCGCTGAACCTGCTGGCCGGATGCGTGCCGGGGGAGACCGTGGTGCTCGACATCGAACACCACGCGAACTTCCTGCCGTGGACCGCGCACGGGCGCCGGGTCGTGCGGGCCGCCGACACCGTCGAGGAGACCATTCGCGCCGTCATCGGCGAATTGTGCAGCAGGCCCGCTGCTCTGCTCGCGGTGACGGGTGCCTCGAATGTCACCGGTGAGGTGCTGCCGCTGGAGCGGCTGGCCACCATCGCGCACCAGTGCGGTGCGCGGATCCTCGTCGACGCGGCGCAGTTGGCTCCGCACCGCCGGATCTCCCTGCGCGAGAGCGGGATCGACTACCTCGCCTTCTCCGGGCACAAGCTGTACGCGCCGTTCGGCAGCGGGGTGCTGGTCGGGCGCCGGGACTGGCTCGACGCCGGGGCGCCGTACCTGGCAGGCGGCGGAGCGGTGCGCGAGGTCGGCGTGGATCGGGTCGACTGGGCCGCGGCGCCGCAGCGGCACGAGGCCGGGTCGCCGAACGTGCTCGGCGCGGCCGCCATCGCCGCCGCCTGTGACGCGCTCGCCGCGATCGATCCCGACGAACTCGTCGCGCACGAACGTTTCCTGGCCGACCGGCTGCGCGAGGGACTGTCCGCGCTGCCCGGCGTCGAGCTGGTCCGCATCTGGTCCGACAGCCCCGACACCGTCGGCATCGTCTGTTTCACCGTCGCCGATTACGCCCCCGGTCAGGTCGCCGCCTACCTCTCCGCCGAACACGCCATCGGCGTCCGCGACGGCCGATTCTGCGCCCACCCCCTCCTGTCCCACCTCGGCCTCGACGCGGCCCTGCGCGCCAGCATCGGCCTCGGCACCACCGTCGCCGACGTCGACCGTCTCGTCGACGCCGTCACCCGCCTCGTCACCACCGGCCCCACCTGGACCTACACCGCCACCGGCGCCCACTGGAACCCCACCCCCGAAACCCGCCCCCTCACCCCCGACGCCCTCGGCGCCGCCCCCTGCCTGATCGGCTGAATTGTCCGGTCGCGGCCCGGCCATCGTTGCGACCGGGCCGCGATCGAACTATCAAGATCGAAAAGGTTTGACCCATAGATGGATTGGGTAACGGCCCGTCGATCGGTCGCGATGAACGCCCCAAGGAACGTACGACCACCAAGGGGATTCAGTGACTCGACCGATGCAACCGCCCGATCCGTGGGCCCGTCCGCCCAGGCCGCAGGACAAGAAGCGTCGCTGGCCGATGATCGCGGGGGTCGGTGTCGCCGGAGTGCTCGGCCTCGGGGTGCTCGGCAGCATCGCCGAGGAGAAGCCGTCTTCGGTGGCTGCCACGACGTCGACGACTCGGCCTGCTGAAACATCGACCACCACAAGAACTTCGACCACCACCTCGCCGACACCGACGACAACCGAGGTCAGCGCCGCGACCATCGCGCCGAGCACGACCGTCGAGATTCCGGTGATACCCGTGCCGCCGACAACCACCACTGCCTACGTGCCGCCGCCGGTGATCATCCCGACGCCGACGACCACGGTGCCCGCGCCGCCGCCGGCTCCCCGCGTCGCAGCGGTCCCGGAGCCGGAACCGCAGGCGCCCAGCGCGTACTACCGGAACTGCGCGGCCGCGCGCGCCGCCGGCGCTGCCCCACTCCACCGCGGCGAGCCCGGCTACCGATCCGACCTGGATCGCGACAACGACGGCGTGGCCTGCGAGTAGGCGAGGCCGTCGGGATTGATCAGCTCGCCTCGGGGCGCCCCCCGCCCGCAGCGGGCGTCGCGCGCTGAATAGATGAGGTCTGCACCACCGTGATGACATCACCAGCGCGCACCTGCTGCGCGACCTCGTCCGAGAAGACGAACGAGAACTCACCACGCGGCGATCGATGGATATGCATCCCGTTCAGCGTGCCATGCGCCAGTACTTCGCCCGAGCGACGGAGTTCCACGCGGTCCCCGATCTCGAACGTGCCTGCCGCGGACCCGACCACAAAAGTGTTGCGCTCGAAGCCGACCGGATACACGCCGGTGACGCGGAATTCGCGCATTCGCGGCAGATCCGTTCAGGTGTCGAGGGCGGTGGGGCGGTGGTAGGTGCCGTTGTAGTAGAGGAGGGGGGCGGCGGCGGGGGAGTCCTGGGTTTCGTCGTGGACTCGGGTGACAAGGCCGACGGCGAGGGTGTGGTCGCCGATGTCGATGAGCTGGTGGATGGTGGTGCGCAGCCAGATGGGGGTGCCGTGCAGGACGGGCTCGCCCGTGTCGAGGGTGGTCCACAGGGCGCGGTCGGTGAAGCGGTCGGCGGCGGAGCGGGAGAAGCGGTGGGCCAGGTGGTGCTGGTGCTCGCCGAGGAAATGGATGACGACCGAGTCGGCGGCGCGCAGGGCGTCGATGCTCGACGAGGTGTGCGCGATGTTGAACGACACCAGCGGCGGGGCCAGCGACAGCGACGCGAACGAGGTGGCGGTGAAGCCGACCGGCCCGCTCGCCCCGCCGATCGTGACGACGGTGACACCGGCCGGATAGTGGCGCATCGACGCCCGATATTGCTCGGCCGTGATGCCGCTCAGATCGTCGGGCACCACCAGGTCTGCCGGAGTACGTCGCACTTCACCCACCGCCCCAACCTACTGTGTTTGTCGGAGCGCTGGCGCGCTCGAGGTCGCGGCCCCTCCTGTCCCGCCGATCAGGCAACGCCGACCATGCCGGTCTCCAGGTTCTCCGCGAAGTCGAGTGTCTCGCCCAGGTTTTCGCCGAAGACGTACCCGGCCAG
>NZ_JBFAHR010000025.1:0-50031 GCF_040654275.1 Nocardia sp. NPDC050717 | reverse complement strand
CTACCCGGGGGCGTGGCGCTGCCCACGAAGGAGCAAGCCACGGTGCCTGATCGGCGGGACCAAGGGGCCGCGACCTCGAGCGCGCCAGCGCTCCAACCAACACTGGCAGACTGGGACCGTGAGAGAAAAGCCCGCGGTTCTCCCCCGCGGACCACTACGCCCCATCGAGCTGGCCACCGGCGCTGTCATGGCCGGGCTGACCGTCGGCCTGATCACCATCGGTTCCCTGGTGCCGATGGCGGCGGCCCTGCAGCTGGTCGCTGCGGTCCCGCTCGGACTGCTCGCGCACCGCTACCGCCTGCGCGCGCTGGTCACCGCGACCATCGCCGCGGGCCTGGTCACGTTCGTCGCCGCGGGCATCATGCCCGCGCTCGGGGTGTTCGGGGCCGCCACGATCGCGGGCATCATCGGCATCGTGAAGCGGCGCGGGGGCGGGCTGCTCGCGGTGCTGGCGCTCTCGATCGTGGCCGGGGTGGCGTGGGGGCTGTTCTCGGTGGGCATGCTGCTGGTCTTCGCCCGCACGCGGGAGCTGTTCTTCGAGGCCATCCGCAACACCGCCAAGGGCATCCAGAACCTGGCCGCGCGCCAGGCGGCGCTGGAACCGCTCGGCCGGGCGGCCGCCGACCTCACCGAGGCGTTCCTGCGCTGGTGGTGGGTCTATCTGGGCGGCTCGGTCGCGCTCGGCGTCGTCGCGAGCGGCTTGGTGTCCTGGTTCGTGCTCGGCTCCGTGCTCGATCGGCTGGCCTGGCTACCCGGCAGCGACCGGCTCGACGCGCCTGCCGACGACCGCGCGGTCGGCCCGCTGCCGGTCACCCTGCACGGCGTGGGCTACCGGTACGAGGGCGCGGGCGCCGACGCACTGTCCGGCATCGACCTGACCATCCGGCCCGGCGAATTCGTCGCCGTGGTCGGGCACAACGGCTCGGGCAAGTCGACGCTGACGCGGGTGCTGGCGGGCAGGCCGCCCACGACGGGCGCGGTCAGCAGGCCGGGCTCGGCCGGGCTCGGTGAAGTGGGCGGCACCGCGCTGGTGCTGCAACGGCCGGAGAGCCAGACCCTCGGCGTCTCCGTGGCCGACGACGTCGTCTGGGGCCTGGCGGCGGAACGGGCCTCCGAGGTGGACGTCGACGCGCTGCTGGCCGAGGTCGGCCTCGACGGCATGGGCCGGTTCGAGACCGCGACCCTGTCCGGCGGCCAGCAGCAGCGTCTCGCCGTGGCGGCCGCGCTGGCCCGGCGGCCCGCGCTGCTCATCGCCGACGAGGCGACCTCGATGATCGATCCCGACGGCCGCCGCGACCTCGTCGCCCTGCTGGCCGAGCTGCCGCGCAAGCACGGGACCGCGGTGGTCCTGGTGACCCACCACGAGGCCGACGCCGACGCCGCCGACCGGGTGATCCACCTGGCCGGTGGCCGCGTGGTCGACCACCTGGCGAGCTGGCCGCAGCCCGCCCGCGACCCGCGCCGCCGCCCGATGGGCCCACCGATCCTGGAACTGACCGAGGTGCGCCACACCTACAACCGCGGCACGCCGTGGGAGGCGCCCGCCCTGCACGGCGTCGACCTGTCGGTGCGCCACGGCGAGGCCCTGCTGATCGTCGGCGGCAACGGCTCCGGCAAATCGACGCTGGCCTGGATCATGGCCGGGCTCATCGCGCCGAGCTCCGGGCGCTGCGAGCTGCGTGGCGATCCGGTCGACAAGCAGATCGGCCGGGTCGCGCTGGCCTTCCAGCACTCGCGGCTGCAGTTGCAGAAGCAGACCGTCGGCGCCGAGATCGCCGACTGGGGCGGCCGCGCCACCGGCTCCGGCGCGGTCGGCCAGGCGCTGGACGCGGTCGGCCTGGACCGGCGGCTGGCGGCACGCTCGATCGAGACGCTCAGCGGTGGCCAGGCCAAGCGGGTCGTCCTCGCGGCCATGGTGGCCAGCCGTCCCCAGGTGGTGGTGCTGGACGAGCCGCTGGCCGGGCTCGATCCGCACGGGCGCGCCGAGATCGTCGAGCTGCTCGCCCGGCTCCGGGATTCGGGGCTGACCCTCATCGTCATCTCGCACGACGTCGCCGACATCGCCGCCGTGTGCGACCGGACGGTGCACCTCAACGCGGGTGTGCTGGAGGCGAGCGCGGTGCGCGGCGGAGTCCGCGCGGAGCAGGCGCCGTTCGGCGCCGCGGCGCCACGCAGGCGCGGGTTCGGCGACGAGGGCCCGAGCCCGGCGCCCGCGAGCCCGATCGACCGGGCGATGCCGGAAGGTGGTCGGTGATGAGCACGGTCCTGCTCCGTGAGGTTCCCGTCGACAGCGTCGTGCACCGCCTGTGGGCGGGCACCAAGATGATCGCCGCGTTCCTGATCAGCTTGCTGCTGATGTTCCTGCCGTCGTGGCCGGTGCTCGGCGTGATGATCGGCTTCCTCGTCGTGATCTGGGTGCTGGCCCGGCTGCCGTTCGGCGCGCTGCCCCGCCTGCCCTGGTGGTTCTGGGGCCTGGTGGTGCTCGGCGGCCTGATCAACGCGCCGATCGGGACGAAGGCGGTGCTCGGCTACGCCCAGGTCTTCGTCTTCGGCATGGTGCTGGTGGCCGCGTCGTTCCTGATCGCCTACACGACGCCCATGGGCGAGGTGGCGCCCGCGCTCGCGAAACTCGGTGCGCCCCTGCGTAAGTTGCGCCTTCCGGTGGACGAGTGGGCCGTGGTCGTCGCGCTCACCCTGCGTGGGCTGCCGCTGCTGCTCGACGAGATCCGGGTGCTGCGGGCGGCGCGCAAGCTGCGCCCGAAGGACGACCTGCTGCACCGCGCCGCCGACAACCCGCTCATCGACATCCTCACCGCCTGCATGGCGGTGTCGACCCGGCGCGCGGGCGAACTCGGCGAGGCGATCACCGCCCGCGGCGGCACCGGCATGCTCACGGCCCACCCCAGCGCCCCGACCAGGCGCGATGCGGTCGCGCTCGGCGTGGTGATCGCAGTGTGCGCCGGCGCGATCGCCCTGAGCGTCGCGCTGTGACAGCACACAGCGAACCATAGCGAATAACTCTCAATAATTTTAGGTTTAAAATTCAAATTCACTGTTCGGCAACCCTCGAGGCGACTATGGTTCAACTCGGAAACCGAGCTGGACCGCTTCACGCGCCGCCGCAACGCTTCTCGGGGGAAGCCACACGATCTTCGGCGCCTTCGTTTGGGCATGTCATACACCTGATGAACCAGATGGGAACGTTCACATGATCATCCGCAAGATCGCCGCCGCGGCGATCCCGATCCTCGCGGCGGCACTGGTCGGTACCGGAGTCGCACACGCCGAGCCGGTCGCCCCTGACGTCGAATTCCGCACCGAACTCATCGGCAACACGGTCGTCACCACCCTCACCAACGGCACCTTCACCATCGACGGCGGCAAGGTCGATGTCCGCGATCAGGCGGGCGCCACGCTGGTCTCGCTGCCGCTGTCGGTGCGCGACGGCGCGCTGGAATACCCGCTCCCGCACAAGCTGCGCGAGGACAGCCGGGTGCTCGAGCTGACCGCGGTCAAAGACGTCGCCGCCGCGCGGCCGAACCTGACGCCGGTCGCCTCCCCCGCCGAAAACTACGCCGCGCAGGCCAATTTCGCGTCCACCTTCGGGCTGGCCACCGCGATCGGCAGCTTCGTCGGCATGGCCATCGGCGCTGTGATCGGCCTCGTGGTCGGCGCCGCGGCGGGCGGCATCGGCGCTCTGCCCGGCTTCATCACCGGCGCCACCGTCGGCGGGATCATCGGCACCATCGTCGCGGGTGGCCCCACCCTGGTGGTCGCCGGCATCGATCTGATCAACACCCTCGCCGCGCCGCCGGGCACCACCCGGTGGGCGCAGCAGGCCAACTAGTCTGCGCGAGAACCGGATTGCCGTCGCATCGGCGCCTACACTGGCGCCGGTGCGACAAGGCAACGGACTCGACATCCCGGTAGAACTCGGCGATCTGTGCGCCCCCGACCGGATGGCGCTGATCGTCTACGACATGCAGGTCGGCGTGCTCGGCCAACTGCCCGACGGCGGCAAGCCGATCGTCGATCGGGTGGTGCGCGTCGTCGAAGCCGCCCGCGCCGCCGGGTATCCGATCATCTTCCTGCGCCACTTCTTCCCGCCGCGCCGCCTCTCCGGCGTGTACGCCATGCGGCTGCTGATGGGCTGGCAGCAGGCCGAATCCCTGGACGACGTGCAGTTCATCCTGCAGCGTGACACCCCGCCCTTCGAGCTGGTGCCGGAACTGGTGCCGCGCGCGGACGAACTCGTGCTGGACAAGATGACGATGTCGGCGTTCGAGGGCACCCCGCTCGCGAGTCTGCTGCGCGACCTGCGGATCGGCGCCTACGCCATCGCCGGAGTGGCACTGGAGATCGGCATCGCGCCGACCGTGGCGCATTCCACCGACCTGGGCTTCATCCCCGTGGTGATCAGCGACGCCTGCGGCGGCCGCGACGAGCCGGGGATCGCCAGGGCCTACGAGGAGTTCGCGTTCCAGGGCAACGCACTGGTCACCGACGTCGCGACGATCACCGGCCTGATGGCCGGGAAATGACGGACGGGCAAATTCTCAGCGTGCCGAATCGGCGGGCCGGGGACGACCGGCCCGCCGGGGCAACTCAAGCCTGATTACGGACGGCGTTCTTCGCCGCCTCCTGCGCGGAGTCGACCTGTCCGGCGAACTTGCCGCCGGTCTTCTCGTCCACCACGTCACCGGCTTTCTCGATGACGTTGTCGACCTTGTCCGCGTGCTGGGCAGCCATGTCCATCGCCTTGCCCGCCAGGTTCTTGAAATCCACCGTGCACTCCTCGCTGATTCGAACCGCGTCCAACGCGATCAGCCTAGCAACTGCGCAGCTTTCACGGGCGGGTCAGACCGTCCCACACCGGATGCCAGAGCCGGCCGGTGTCGGTCCACGCCTGGAAGCGCACGGTGCCGGTGAGTTTCGGGGTCACCCACTCGGCGTCGTGGCGCTCCTCGGCGGTCATCTCGTTGACGAACGGCGAGGTCTCGCGACGCAGGCGCCGCAGTTCCGTCGCGAGCCTGCGGGACTGCTCGGCATCGAACCCGGTGCCCACCCGGCCGACGTAGACGAGGCCGTTCTCGTGCGGGATGCCGAGCAGCAGCGACTTGAACTCGCGCTTGTCGCTGCGCCGCCAGCCGCCGAGCACGACCTCCCGCGAGCGCCAGTTGCGCTGCTTGAGCCAGGTCTGCGCGCGCTTGCCCGGCTGATACACCGAGTCCCTGCGCTTGGCGACGATGCCCTCCTGCTCCTGCTCACGGCTCACCCGCAGGGCTTCCGCTCCCGAACCCGCCAGCAGCGGAGCGACATTCAGCGACGGCGCCAGCCTGCCCAGCGCCTCGAGCACCGCGCGCCGGTCGCTGTACTTCTTGCGCAGCAGCGAGGTGCCGTCCAGGTGCAGCACGTCGAAGGCGATGAACACCGCCCGCGCCGAATCCGCTTGCAGCGCGGAGATGTCGGAGATCCCCCGGTCGTCGAAGACCACCGCCTCACCGTCGAGCACCACCCGGTGCCCGGCCAGTTCCGTGCCGAGCGCGGCCAACCGCGGGTATCTGGCCGTCACGGTGTTGCCCGCGCGGCTGCGCACCGTGACACCGTCGTCGTCGACCTCGACGATCACCCGGAAACCGTCCCACTTGGTCTCGAAGGCCCACTCGTCGGCGGGCAGCGGCTCCACCTCGCCCGCGGTCGCGAGCATCGGCGACAGGCCACGCGGCAGCGCGCCGGAACCCTTGTCCACCATGGGTTCCCGCCGCGTCTGATCGCGCATGTAGTGCATCAGCCACTGGTCGCCGTTGGTCCGGATGAACGCGTAGCGACCGTGCAGGCGCTCGCCGTCGAGTTCGACGATCACCTCGTCCTCGCGCCACTTCTCCGTGAGATAGGTGCCCGAATCCCAGATGGTCATCTCGCCCGCGCCGTACTCGCCCTTGGGGATGGTGCCATGGAAGTGCAGGTACTCCAGCGGGTGGTCCTCGGTGCGCACGGCCAGGCGATTGTGCTTGGGCTCGGTCGGCGGCCCCTTGGGCACCGCCCACGAGGCGAGCACCCCCTCGCGTTCGAGGCGGACGTCGTAGTGCAGGCGGCGCGCGTGGTGCTCCTGGACGACGAAGCGGTCACCGGGACCGGGTTCCGGCGACCCGGCGGGCACCGGCTCCGGGGTACGCGCGGGATCGCGCATGCTGCGGTATTTGGTGAGCGCGTCCGGGCCGCTCGGCAGCGGCGGGTCGAGCTCGGCCAGCAGGTCGCCGTCGGCGCGCCAGCGCGCGAGCACCTCGTCGAACCGCAACTGGCGCAACGACTTCGCGTCCTCGATCTCGGCCCAGGTGCGCGGCGCCGCGGCGTTCGGCTCGGCGCGGCCGCGCAGCGAGTACGGGGCGATGGTGGTCTTGGCGGCGTTGTTCTGGCTCCAGTCGAGGAAGACCTTGCCCTTGCGCACCGCCTTCGCCATGGTGGCCGTCACCAGATCCGGGTGCAGCGCTTCGAGATTCGTCGCCACCTGCTTGGCGACCGTCGAGGCGCCGCGCGAACTCACCTCCCGGTCCAGCGGCACGTAGAGGTGAATTCCCTTGCTACCGCTGGTCACCGGAAAGGCCCGCATTCCGATCTCGGCGACCATGTCACGCACGGCGAGCGCGACGCGCGCGCATTCGACGAGCCCGGCGCCGGGCCCAGGGTCGAGATCGAAGACGATCCTGGTGGCCGGGCCGCGCTGATCGCCGTCGAAACGCCATTGCGGCACATGGACTTCCAGCGCCGCCTGCTGGCCGAGCCAGGCCATCCCCGCCTCGGAGTCGATCAGTGGATACACCACTTTGCGGCTGGAATGCTCCATCGCACGGCGCTGGATCCAGGCGGGCGCGTGCTCGGGCAGGTTCTTCTCGAAGAAGTCGACGGCCTCGACGCCGTTGGGCCACCGCTTCCTGGTGACCGCGCGTCCCGCGATGTGGGGCAGCATCGCCTCGGCGATCGCCGAATAGTAGGCGATCACCTCACCCTTGGTCGTCCCGGTCTCCGGGTACAGCACCTTGTCGAGGTTGCTGAGCTCAACCTCGATCTCCGGCTCACCCGGCGGACCCCGGAACTCCCGGCGGACCATCGACATGCTTCGGCGGCGGGGACCGTTCAGCTCCGGCCCCCGCGCACCGAATCAGGCCTGCGGTCCCGGATCTGTCGGAGCCGTGCCGCCGGGGGTGGCGCCCGGGTCGGTCTTCGGGGCCGCGCCGCCGGTGCCCTGATCGGTGCCGGACTGCGGAGGCACGACCTTCTTGGCCGCGTCCTTGCCCTTCTCGATCTTGTCGCTGTACTTGCCGCCGGTCTTCTCGTCGATGAACGTCCCGGCCTTGTCGACCGCTTCGTTGATCTTGTCGGCGTTCTGTTCGACTGTTTCCTTGCCCTTGCCGAGCAAGCCCTTCAAGGTGTCCACGAGACTCATCTGCCGATGTTCCTTTCCCGAGCTGGGTCAGTCACTCCACATCTTCCCACCACGAAACCCGTGGTGGGAGGTCATTCGGAACCACCCGCTCACCCGGCTTGGGGACAACTGTGCGCGTACCGGCCTCGGCCGCGGCCGCCAGCAGCCGCCGCACCGGCTCCGACCAGCCGTGGAACGCGAGATTGAACGTCGCCCAGTGGATCGGGACCAGCAGTCCGTAGCCGGCGTCACCGAGGCACAGATCGGCGTGCGCGCGCACCGCCTCCTCGGGATTCATGTGCACATCGGTCCAGCGTTCGTCGTAGGCGCCGATGGGCAGCAGCGTCAGATCGAAGGGGCCGAGCACGGCGCCCGCCTGCGCGAAGGCCTTGGTGTAGCCGGTGTCGCCGCCGAAATAGACGCGCTTGGTCGGCCCGGCCAGCGCCCACGACGCCCACAGCGTGGTGTTGCGGATCAGGCCGCGACCGGAGAAGTGCCGTGCCTCGGCGCAGGTGATGGTGAGGCCGCGATCGTCGTCGTCCTTGCCCAGGGAGACCGAACCGCCCCAGTCGAGCTCGATGATCCGGTCCTCGGGCACACCCCAGCGGCGCAGATGCGCGCCGATACCGGTGGGCACCACGAAGGGCGCGCGCTGGTCGCGGACGAGCTGGTCGACGGTGGGCTTGTCGAGATGGTCGTAATGGTCGTGCGAGATGATCACCGCGTCGACGGCGGGCACCGCCGCGGGATCACCGGGCAGCGGATGCAGCCGCGCCGGACCGATCGCGGGCGACGGCGAGACCCGCTCGCTCCACACCGGGTCGGCCAGCACGCGATAGCCGTCGAGTTCGACGAGCGCGCTCGCGTGCCCGTACCAGGTGACGGCCAGGGTCGCCGCCTCTTCCGGCGGCGCCGGCGTCACCAGCGGGACCGGCCGCGACGGCCTGCCGACGCGGCCCTTGGTGAGCCCCGACCACAGCAGCGACGGGGCCGCGCCTGGCGCGACCATGCTGCTCGGCTCGGTGTTGTGGAAACGGCCGTCGCGATAGGACGACTTGCCGAGCGCGGTCGGCGCGATCTCGGCCGGTCCGGCGCCGAGCGCGGTGGGCAGACCCCACACCGCGCGCGCCACCCAGGCGAGCCCGAGCGTGCTCGCCACCGACCCGGCCACGCGTGCGAGCCGCATCAGCGGCCCACGAATTTCGCCGGGCGCTTCTCCTGTCGAGCCAACCGGGCCTCCTTGGCGTCGTCGCTGGTCCAGGCCGCCTCGAGGGCGGCGCGCTGCTGGGCGCTCGCCGGGTCGCGGGTGCCGTCGTCGTTGAGCATGAGCTTCATCGCGCGTAGCGACAGCGGCGCCAGCGCGGCGATCGACTTCGCCCAGTCCTGCGCGTCGGCGAGGGTGCCGAGCTTGTTGGCGAAGCCGAAGGAGTAGGCGTCGGCGGCGCTCACCTGGTCGGCGGCGAGCAGGATCGTGCGGGCCGGGCCGCCGCCGATCAGCGAGACCAGGCGCGAGATCGTCCACCGGTCCACCGAGATGCCGAGCTTGGCGGCCGGGATCGCGATGAACGCGTCGGGCTCGATCACCCGCAGGTCCGAGGCCAGCGCGAGCTGCACGCCCGCGCCGAGCGCGCCGCCGTTGATCGCCGAGATCACCGGCACCGGAAGGGATTCGATCGTGTGCAGCATGTCGAGCAGGCCGTCGAGGAACGACTCGGAGTAGACCCCGGACAGATCCGCGCCCGCGCTGAAGATCGGGCCGCGGCCGGTGAGCACGATGACGCGCGCGCCCTGATCGACGGCGTCGAGCATGGCCGCGCGCAACTGACCGACCAGCTCCTCGTTGAGCGCGTTGCGCCGTTCCTCGCGCCGCATTTCGATGGTGATCACGTCACCATCGCGAGTCACGCCGAGCATGCATCCTCCCCAGAAGTACCGGACACCATGGATGTCTTCACTCTGCCACAGGCAGCTGACAACGCCCGGCAAGGCGATACCATCGGCGGCTGTGGCGACCGACTTCGACATCCTGGTGATCGGCGCGGGCCAGGCGGGACTCTCGGCCGGTTACCACCTGCGCCGCCTCGGACTCGTGCCCGAACGCGACTTCCTGATCGTCGACCACGCGCCCGGCCCCGGCGGCGCCTGGCAGTTCCGGTGGCCCTCACTGACGCTCACGACCGTGAACCGGGTGCACGACCTGCCCGGAATGTCGTTCGCGGAGACGCTGCCGCCCGGCTCGGAGTCCGCGCCGGCCGCCACCGCCGTACCGCACTACTACGAACTCTACGAAAAGCGCTTCGACCTGCGCGTGCACCGGCAGGTGACGGTACAGGTGGTCTGCGATCGCACCGCGGACGGGCAGGCCTGCGACGGTCGTGGCGAGGTGCTGCACGTCGAGACCGAGGGCGCGGGGACCCTGCGCACGCGCGGGTTGATCAACGGCACCGGCACCTGGGAGCACCCGTTCATCCCGGTCTACCCGGGCGCGGACACCTTCACGGGCAGACAGCTGCACACCCGCGACTATCGGTCGGCGGCGGAGTTCGCGGGCAAACACGTGGTGATCGTCGGCGGCGGCATCTCGGCGGTGCAGTTGCTCGACGAGATCTCTCAGGTGACGTCCACCACATGGGTCACCAGGCGCGAGCCGGTGTTCCGCGCCGAGCCCTTCCGGCCGGAGGACGGACGGGCCGCCGTGGCGATCGTGGAAGACCGCGTGCGCCGCGGGCTGCCGCCCGGATCGGTGGTCTCGGTGACCGGTCTGCCGCTCGACGCCCGCCTGCGCGCGGCCCGCGACCGGGGCGTGCTCGACCGGCAGCCGATGTTCGCACGGATCGAGCCCGCCGGGGTGCGCTGGGCCAACGGCCGGTTCCAGGCGGCCGATGTCATCCTGTGGGCCACGGGGTTTCGCAGCGCGCTCGATCATCTCGCGCCGCTGCGACTGCGCGGACCGGGCGGCGGCATCACCATGACCGGGCGGCTGGCCACCCAGGTCGAGGTCGACCCCCGGGTGCACCTGATCGGCTACGGGCCCTCGGCGAGCACGATCGGCGCGAACCGGGCGGGCCGGGCCGCGGCCGTGGAACTGACCGAATACCTGGGGATCAGTCCAGACCGGCGCTGAAGGTGGCCGGGTCGGGGCCGACCCTGGTGCCCGCGTCGAGGCGGCTGATCGCCTCCATCGCAGGCCCGTCGAGTTCGAACGAGAACACGTCGAAGTTCTCGGCGATGCGCGAGGGCGTCACCGACTTCGGGATCACGATGTTGCCCAGCTGCAGATGCCACCGGATGATGACCTGCGCGGGCGTGCGGTCGAGCTCCTTGGCGACGGTGACGATCGTCGGGTTGTCCAGCAGGGTGCCCTGCCCAAGCGGGCTCCACGCCTCGGTCGCGATCGCGTGGTTGGCGTCGTATTGCCGCAGTTCACGCTGGCCGAGGGTGGGGTGGAGTTCGATCTGGTTGACCGCGGGGGTCTCGCCGGCCTCCGCGATCAGGGTCTCCAGGTCGATCACGCGGAAGTTCGACACCCCGATCGAGCCGACGCGCCCCTGCGACTTGAGCGCCTGGAAGGCGCGGAAGGTGTCGACGAAGCGGCCCGCCGAGGGCACCGGCCAGTGGATCAGGTACAGGTCGAGATAGTCCAGGCCGAGGCGGTCCATGCTGGCGTCGAAGGCGCGCAGCGTGCTGTCGTAGCCCTGCTCGGCGTTCCACAGCTTGGTGGTGACGTAGATTTCGTCGCGGGGGATCCCCGAGGCCTTGATGGCGCGGCCTACGCCTTCCTCGTTGCCGTAGACCGCTGCCGTGTCGATGCTGCGGTAGCCGACCCGCAATGCCTCGGCCACCACGGGCGTGACGTCGTCCTCCGGTACCTGGAAGACGCCGAAGCCGAGCTGTGGGATGACGTTCCCGTCGTTGAGCACGATGGTGGGAACAGGGCTGCCTGCGCTTCGGAAGGTCACCCTTCCGACGGTAGAAGTGCTTCGCCGTACCGTCAATGACGGCTCACTCGCGTGTTTCCCCAGGTGCCGAATCGGGTAGGAACCGGGGCGCGGGTCAGGGAGCGACCCCTATCAGGCCGATTCGGCGGTATCTGGCGTGCCGCAGCGCGCGCAACTCCGCCGTCGGCGTGGCGCGCAGGCCTGCCAGTTCCTCGGTGACGGCGAGCACCATCCGCCGGGCGAACGCGACGGGCTCGTCGGCGGCGTCGGGGTATTCGTCGACGATCCGGTCGACCACGCCGTCGGCGCGCAGGTCGTCGGCGCCGATGCGCTGCGCGGCGGCCAGTTCGGGCGCGTGCTCGGTGTCGCGGAAGACGATGGCGCTCGCGCCCTCGGGCGGCAGCGGCGCCAGCCAGCCGTGCCGGGCGGCGAGTACCCGATCGGCCGGCAGCAGCGCCAGCGCGCCGCCGCCGGTGCCCTGGCCGAGCAGGATCGAGACGGTCGGGGTGTCGAGGGTGACCAGGTCGGCCAGGCAGCGGGCGATCTCCGGGGCGAGACCGCGTTCCTCGGCCTCCTTGGACAGTGCGGCACCGACGGTATCGATCACCAGCACCAGCGGCAGGCGCAGTTCGCCCGCCAGCGCCATCGCCCGGCGCGCCTCCCGCAGCGCGGCGGGACCCATGGTGTGCTCGCCCTCCTGGCCGGAGCGGTCGTGCCCGAAGACGACGCAGGGCTGTCCGCCGAATCTGGCCAGAGCGAGCACCACCGTGCGATCGGACTCGCCCTGTCCGGTGCCGCTGAGCGGAACCCGTTGGGTGACATGACGGAGCAGGTCGCGGATGCCAGGGCGGCCGGGCCGCCTGGTACTGAGCACCGCGTCCCACGCGGTGGTCTCGCCTCGGGTCACGTGGCGCGGATTGCGCACCGGCGCGGCCCAACCCGGCTCCGCCTCGGTCGGCAGGACGACACCGCTCGCGACACTCAGCGCCCGATTCGCGATGCGGCGGAACACCTCCACCGGGACGACGCCGTCGATCACGCCGTTGCGATACAGATTCTCGGCGGTCTGCACGCCGGGCGGAAAAGGCCTGCCGTACAAGGCTTCGTATACGCGCGGGCCGAGAAAGCCGATGAGCGCACCGGGTTCGGCGAAGGTGATGTGCCCCAGCGAGCCCCACGACGCGAACACCCCGCCCATGGTGGGATCACGCAGGTACACCAGGTAGGGATGGCCCGCCGCCTTGTGGACCGCGACCGCCCCGGCGATCTTCACCATCTGCACGAAAGCGACTGTGCCCTCCTGCATCCGGGTACCGCCCGAGGTGGGCGAGGCGATCAGCGGGAGGCCGAGCTCGGTCGCCCGCTCCACCGCCGACACGATCCGCTCGGCCGCCGCCACCCCGACCGAACCGGCCAGAAACGCGAATTCACAGGCGATCACGGCGACGCGGCGCCCCCGCAGCAGCCCCTCCCCCGTGCGCACCGACTCGTCGACACCGGCGCGCTCGGCCGCCGCCGCCAGCTCCGCGCGGTAGCGCGGGGAGACCGGCGGCTCGACCGGCGGACGGTCCCAGCTCAGGAACGAATCGGGGTCGAGCAGCTGCCCGATCAGGTCATTCGCCGACATGCGCACGCGGTGAGCGTAACCGCCGCGGTGCGGACGCACGGTGACGACAGCACGGCGATCTGTTCGAGATTCTTGACATCTTGTTGGGTTTTTACAACACTTCATTGTGTGAGCCCAGTCAGACGAGGGGAAACCCTCCCGATCTTCAATCGCATCGCGGTGCTCCGCGCCGAACATCGGATGAGCAGGGCGGCACTCGCCGAGGCCGTCAACGTGAACGTTCAGACCATCGGCGCACTCGAACGCGGCGACCACTATCCGAGCCTCGACCTGGCCCTGCGCATCTGCGATGTGTTCGAGCTCCCGGTGGAGGCGGTCTTCTCCCGCACCGAATTCGGCCCGCTCTCGGCCGAGCTGTACCCACGGACGAAAGGCGGCACGCCATGACGAGCACGACCGGACTGCTGGACCGCTACCAGAACTACCGGGTCAAGCGCTGGCTCGTGCAGGAGCAGCGGACCGCGGGCATGCTGAAAGACTGGCGGCCGCAACGTCGTCGGCGCAGGCTCGTGGTCGGAGTGGTCGTGGCGCTGACCGGGCTCGCCGTCGCGGGCGTGCTGTGCGCGTTCGACCTGCGGACCGTGTCGATCACGGTCGCGATGATCTCCCTGCTGCTCTTCCTGCCCGCCTGGACCATGCTCCGCATCGCCGGCGACGGTCAGGACCACGCGCCCGCGGAAATGCTCGACGAATTCGAGATCGCCGAACGCAACAAGGCACGCTCGATCGGCCTGGCACTCACCCAGTCCCTGACCATGCCCGGCCTGTTCTTCCTGATCTTCGCCGGCGCGTTCGCCCCGGAGGCCGACGCCTATCGCACCGCCTACGCGGGCGGGCTGATGCTGCTGGCGGCCATCATGGCAGGCGGCTGCGCCCCGGCCATGATTCTCGGCTGGACACGACCCGACCCGGATCCGGAACCCTGATCCACCACACCGAACGAGTGCGGGGCTGCGGCCTTCATCGCGGCAGCCCCGGCTCGCCTCAGTAGCCCTGCATCACCTTGCGGAGGGCGTACTCGGTGAGGGAGACCAGCGCCTGCTTGGCGGGTTCCCGGCGGCGGGCGTCGATCGACATGATCGGCACGTCGGCGGGCACGGCCAGGGCCTGGCGGATGTCCTCGAGTGGATACTTCGGCGCGTCGTCGAACTCGTTGAGCGCGACCAGGAACGGCAGGCCGCGCGCTTCGAAGTAGTCGACAGCGGCGAAGCTGTCTTCCAGCCTGCGGGTGTCGACGAGCACCACGGCGCCGATGGCGCCGCGGATCAGGTCGTCCCACATGAACCAGAACCGGTACTGGCCCGGCGTACCGAACAGGTACAGGACCAGGTCGTCGGCGAGGCTGATGCGGCCGAAGTCCATCGCCACCGTGGTGGTCGACTTCATCGGAATGCCGGTCAGGTTGTCGATTCCGGTACTGGCGTTGGTGACCAACGCCTCGGTGCGCAGCGGAACGATCTCCGACACCGCACCGACCAACGTGGTCTTACCGACACCGAAGCCACCGGCGACAACGATCTTCGCCGAAGTCGGCTTGCTCGTGCGGGTGTCGACCTGCGCCGTCGAATCAAATACGCCGGAGTCCACTGAGAACCCTTTCGATCAGCTCGCGACGTTCATCGTCGCTGGAATCGTCTTTCAAAGTCGCCGAGACCCGGACATGACCGGCCTCGATGAGGTCGGCCACGAGTACTCGCGCCACCCCGATCGGGATACCCAATTGGGCGGCTATCTCGGCGACGGACGGCGATTGCCTGCACAACTCCACGATGGACGTCTCGAGGTTGTTCAGTTCGAACTGCCGCTCCATGGCGACCGGATGCGATGCAACGAGGGCCTCCAACGCCAACTCGACCGCCGGCCTGGTGCGGCCGGCAGTCAGCGAGTACGGGCGAACGAGACTCGGCTCGGCGCTCCCCATGCGGTGATCGTCTATGTCCATCCCACCATCAGGAACCCATCGTGACGCGTGGCGTGGCCTGGACGGTCTGGCCCACACGCTCGACCAACAGAGCCATTTCGTAGCCGACCTGACCGATGTCGCACGACGTGTTGGTCAGGACCGCCAAGTAGGACCCGTCACCGACTGCCATGAGCAGCAGGTAGCCGTGCTCCATCTCGACGACGGACTGCAGTACCGTACCGCCTTCGAACAGATTCGACACGCCGACGGAAAGGCTTGCCAGGCCGGCGGTCACGGCGGAGAGCTGCTCCGCGCGGTCCACCGGGAGCTGGGCACTCGCGGCCATCAGCAGGCCGTCAGCCGAGACCAGGACGGCATGGGCTACGCCAGGAACCTCGTTGGCGAAGTTCGAAACCAGCCAATCCAGCTGACGGTTCGTACCACCTAGATCGGGGTTCATCGGTCTCCTTTATCTCCGGTTAGGTTCATTGCCTTCATTGCGCGGCCATCCCGGACGCCCTGCTGGTGACGACTCAAGCTGGACCTGATCGTTTCGGGATCACGGTGCGGGGTGCTGCCTGCCTTACCGCTGACACCACCGGGCACGAGCCTGCCGCCCGGATTGCGCTGAGGCAAGCCGGCAGCGGTTCGCACCTCTGCTTGCGCCTCGCTGGCCCGGCGAGCGGCCTGCCATCCTTCGTCACCGGGTGATTCGAAGGCAGCGGCCATCTGGGACCGGTCGGAATTCTCATCCGAGAGCCACGCAGACATCATCTCCGCGAAGATCGGCGTTCCGCCCATCACGGAATCGCCCTCCGGTGCCGGCTGCAACCTGGTCTGGAAGAACGACGCAGCCTTGGCCGGGTTGGACCGGAAACTGTGCCGACCCGGATCACGCCCTGCCGACGCAGCGTTATCCGGCTCCGCAGGATCCCGATCCCGTTGCGGCAGAGCCACTCCTGGGCCGGCTGTCGCCTGCGGTACCACAGTAGCGCCGGGATCGCGCTGCGGCAGCCCAATCGGGCCTGCCGGACGCGACGGTGTGCCGTTGGGCGCCTCACGCTGCGGCAATCCGGCGGCCGGGGCGCGCTGCGGCAGGCCCGAATCGCCCGAATCACGCTGCGGCGCAGGAACACCCGACTCACCGCGCTGGGGCAGACCGTTGGCCGGACGCTGGCCTGCGGCGGATTCACGCTGCGGCAGACCACCCGGCTGGCCACCGCGCTGCGGCAGGCCGGTCGACGGATCACGCTGCGGCAGACCACCGGTCTGCTCGCGCTGCGGCAGGCCACCCGAGGGATCGCGCTGCGGCAAGCCGCCGGTCTGGTCCCGCTGCGGAAGCCCGCTCGACGGATCACGTTGCGGCAGACCGCCGGTCTGCTCGCGGTGCGGCAGACGCGGCGCCGGATCACGCTGCGGCAGGCCGTTGGACGGCGAGCGCTGGGGCAGGCCGGTCGACGGATCACGCGGCACGGGGCCCGAATCGCGCTGCGGCGCACCGTTGCCCGCCGGGTCGCGCTGCGGGAGCCCGGTGGCCGGGTCGCGCTGCGGGAGGCCGCCGGTCTGCTCGCGCTGCGGCAGGCCGTTCGCGGGGTCACGGTGCGGCAGACCACCGGTCTGCTCGCGCTGCGGGAGCCCGCTCGACGGGTCACGCTGGGGCAGACCACCGGTCTGGTCCCGCTGGGGTAGGCGGTTGGACGGATCGCGCTGCGGCAGGCCCGCGGACGGGTCACGCGGCGGCGCGCCGTTGGCACCGGGCGAGCGCTGCGGCAGACCACCCGCGGCGCTGTCGCGCTGCGGCGGCGCCGTGTCACGCGGCGGCTGGGCCTGATCGCGCGCCGGAGCGCCGTTGGCGCCCGGCTGACGCTGCGGCAGGCCACCGGCCAGCGACTGCGGCGCACCGGCGGGCTTGGGATCGCCGGGCTGACCCGGCGCGGCACCCTGCGGGCCCTGGGGACGCTGCGGCCCACCGGGGCCACCAGGACCACCGGGCGTGACATTGCGCTTGGGCAGCGCGGCGGCGGCGAGCTTGCCGCGCTGCGGCACATTGCCCTGGCCGGGCGCGGCCGGACGCAGCGTCGGCGACGACTGCTCGGCCGCGTCCTGCTGCAGGCCCTGCGCCATCGAGTTGCCCGGCTGACGCTGCGGCAGGCCGCCCGCGCCGTTCGGGATCGGGCCGCTGCTCACGCCGGGATCGACGGTGACCATCATGTTGCCGCCCGGCGTCCGGGTGATGGCACGGGTCTGCATCGTGCTCGGCTGGTTCTGCGGGTTCGGCCGCTGCGGCTGCTGCGGCGCGCTCGGCTGCGGCTGCTGCTTGGCCAGGGCCGGGCCACCGGCGCCGGTGACGATCAGGCCGACCGGCACGTGCACGGTGACGGTGACGCCGGGATCGCGCGCGGTGTCGAAGGTCGGCCGCAGCCGCACGGTCAGCCCGTGCCGCTCGGCGAGCCTGCCGACCACGAACAGACCCATGTGGCGCGCGGTGTCGGGACCGGGCTCGGCGGTCTGCTCGAGCCTGCGGTTGATGTCGGACATCTCCGCGGGCGGCATGCCGATACCGCGGTCGGCGACCTCGATCAGCAGACCCTGATCGTGGGCCTGGGCGAAGGTGAACTTGACGTCGGTCTCCGGCGGGGAGGCGCGCAGCGCGTTGTCGAGCAGCTCGGCGAACAGGTGCGCCATGTCGGAGGCGGCCGGTTCCACCAGCGAGCCGCGCGGGGTGGCGCCGAGCTTGACGCGCTCGTAGTCCTCGACCTCGGAGATCGCGGCACGCAGCACGTCGGCGATCTCGACCGGGGCCGACTTGGTCCTGCGCTGCTTCGTACCGGCGAGGATGAGCAGGTTGTCGCCGTTACGGCGCATGCGGGCCGCGAGGTGGTCGAGGCGGAAGAGGTTCTCGAGCAGGCGCGGGTCCTTCTCGTCGTACTCCATCGCCTCGATGAGGGTGAGCTGATGGTCGACGAGCGACTTGGAGCGCCGGGCCAGGGTCTCGAACATGTCGTTGACCTGCGAACGCATCTGCGCCTGATCGCTCGCCAGGCGCAGTGCCTGACCGTGGATGTCGTCGACGGCGCGGGCGAGCTGACCGATCTCCTCGGCCGAGCGCACCGGCATCGGCTCGAGCGGCACGTCCTCGGGGGCGGCGCCGTTGCGGAGCTGGGCGACCTCGTGCGGCAGATCGGATTCGGCGACGCGCAGCGCGGCCAGGCGCAGGCGGTGCAGCGGCACGATCATCGAGCGGGCGACGAACACCGCGAGCAACAGCGCGGCGAGGATGGTCGCGATGACGACGCCGGTGTAGGTCCAGGCGCCGGTGGCGGCCGAGGACGTGAGGTCGTCCATCAGGACCTCGATGGCCTTGCTGGACTCGTCGACGACGCCCTGGTAGGCCGCGAGGCTGGTGTAGAGCGAGGTTCGCATCTCACCGATGGGCAGCTTGCCCGCCTGCACGTCCGGGCCGGTGACGAGGTTCTGCCTGGTGTCGGCCTGTGCCTTCAGCTCGGCGATCACCGGATCGCCGTCGGGCAGGCGGTTGGCCAGCACGTCGAGCATGTGCCGCTCGGTGGCGACACCGGTGAGGTAGTCCTGCGGGCCGTTCGGCAGCCCGCGCAGCATCTCGGAGATCGCGGCCAGCTGGCTCACGAGCACGGAGCGGGTGTTCAGGGTGTCGACCAGGCGCAGCTTGGCCGTGTCCATCACCGGGTCGCTGACCTGCGCGACGGTGGTCTCCACGACGCTGACGCTGTCGCGGCGCATCTGGTCGACCCCGGCCAGCGCCGGTTCGGCCGAGGAGGTGAGCGCCTTGCCCTGCGCGCGCACCGCCTTGGCCTGCTTGACCATGCGTTCGAGCGAGGAGTGCGCCTCCGGCAGGTCGACCAGGCGACCCAGCGAGGTCTCGGCCGCGCCGATGGCGGTGTCGAGGTCGGTGAGGTCCTGGTCGGTGACCAGGGTCGCGCCGCCACCGGCCGGCACCATCTGGCTACCGGCGACCTTCGCGGTCATCGCGCTCAGCCCGGTGACCGACGGAATCGTGTCTACCTGCTCATTGATGCTCGACAGCCGGTTGGCTTCCGAGAACTCCGAGGTAATTCTCGACACGCCGAGCCCGACCGCGACCGCGAGCGGCACGGCCAGCACGGCCGTAACCTTCCAACGCAGGTCCCAGTTGCCGAGCGCCCAGCGCTTGCTGCCGGACCTAGCGGCGTCACGCATCTCCCACTCACTTTCCAAACTGGCCTCGTGCCTTGGCGCCATCAGCGAACCTCCACAGGCGCAATGGTGGCTCGCCAGAGTGACTGGCCGAGAACTGCGGCTGGCCGAGAAATTGCGTCTACGACTGCCCGAATAAGTGACAACAGATTCTAACGGATCAATAACTTCTTGGCTGACTCCCGGTCGAGGTCCGCGCGATGACCTGCCCGTTCCAGGCAAAACCAAAGGTCGCGGCACCCCATCGGGTGTCGCGTGAAGTCTGCCACAATCATCTGGATCTATCGAGCGGGCATCGAAGCGAGGCTAGGGAGTCACGGGTTTGGACACCGAACACGAGTACAGACCGGTCTATCAGACCAGTCTGGTCGATCCCGCCGACTTCTGGTCCGTCGCAGCTCAGGCCATCGAGTGGGATGTGGAGCCGGAGCAGATCCTCGACGCCGCCGACAAGCGCGCCGCCCGCTGGTTCCCCGGCGCCCGCCTCAATACCAGCGTCAACGCGCTCGACCGGCATGTGCGAACCGGCCCCGTCGCCGAGGGCGGGCGCGCCGATCAGGCCGCTCTCATATATGTCTCCGCTATGACGGACACCACCTCCGTCTACACCTACGCCGAACTGCTCGACGAGGTCGCCCGGTTCGCGGGCACCATGCGCGATCTCGGTGTCACGGCGGGCGATCGGGTGGTGATCTACCTGCCGATGATCCCCGAGGCCGTGATCGCGATGCTGGCCTGCGCGCGGATCGGGGCCGTGCACTCGGTGGTGTTCGGCGGTTTCGCCGCGCCCGAGCTGGCCGCCCGCATCGACGACGCCGAGCCGGTGCTGGTCGTCACGGCCTCCGGTGGGCTGGAGCCGAACCGGCGCGTCGAGTACCCGCCGATCGTGCTGCAGGCGCTCGATCTGGCCGAGACCACCTCGGTGCGCACGGTGATCGTCAAGCAGCGGGCCGACTTCCCGACCATCGAGTTCGCCGCCCCGCAGCCCGCGACCGAGGTGCTGCCGTCCTCGGAGCAGACCGTCGCGGCTCGCTGGGTCGACTGGGACGCCACCGTGGCCGGGGTGGAGCCGGCCGAGCCGGTCTCGGTCGCCGCGACCGACCCGCTCTACATCCTCTACACCTCGGGCACCACCGGGAAGCCGAAGGGCGTGGTGCGCGACAACGGCGGCCACGCGGTCGCGCTGTCCTGGTCGATGCGCAACATCTACGACGTGGGGCCCGGCCAGGTGTTCTGGGCGGCCTCCGATGTCGGCTGGGTCGTCGGCCACTCCTACATCGTCTACGCGCCGCTGCTCGTCGGCGCCACCACCGTGCTCTACGAGGGCAAACCCGTCGGCACCCCCGACGCGGGCGTGTTCTGGCGGATCATCGACGAGCACGACGTGCGGGTGCTGTTCACCGCACCGACCGCGCTACGCGCGATCCGCCGCGCCGACCCGGAGGCCGCCGCGGCACACCGCTACGACCTGTCCCGGCTGCGCGCGCTGTTCTGCGCGGGCGAGCGGCTCGACCCGGCCACCTTCGAGTGGGCGTCGGACACCCTGCTCGCCGAGCACCCGGACACGCCGGTGGTGGATCACTGGTGGCAGACCGAGACCGGCTGGCCGATCTGCGCCGACCCGCTCGGCCTGCAGGAACTGCCGGTCAAGCCCGGTTCGTCGTGCGTGCCGGTGCCCGGCTACCGGCTGCGGGTGCTCGACGCGAACGGCAATCCGGTGGCCACCGGGGTCGAGGGCAACATCGTCATCGGCCTGCCACTGCCGCCCGGCGCGCTGACCGGCCTGTGGCGCGACCGCGACCGGTTCGTCCGTTCCTATCTGTCGGCGTTCCCCGGCCACTACCTCACCGGCGACTCCGGCTACTTCGACGAGGACGGCTACCTCTACGTCCTCGGCCGCAGCGACGACGTGATCAACATGGCCGGGCACCGGCTCTCCGCGGGCAGCATCGAGGCCGCGATCGCGGGGCACGAGGCGATCGCCGAATGCGCCGTCATCGGCGTTCCCGACGAGCTCAAGGGCCATCTTCCGCTGGCGTACGTGGTCCTCAAGCAGGGTGTGGAGGTCGACCCGGAGCAGTTGCGCGAGGAGCTGGCCGAGCGCGTGCGCACCCAGATCGGCGCCATCGCGACCCTGCACAGCGCGATCATCGTCACCGGTCTGCCCAAGACCCGCTCGGGCAAGATCCTGCGCAAGACCATCCGCCAGCTCACCGCGGGTGAGCACGTGGAGACGCCGGCCACCATCGAGGACCCGGCCGTGCTCACCGCGCTGGCCGATCGCATCCTGGCCAATCCCCCGCTCGGCGCGCCCGCCGCGCCAGGGCAGGAGGCGGGCGAGCGCGACGGTGACCCGGTGGCGCCGACGCCCTGACGCCGCCGGGGTCCACGGCGAAATACCATGGCGTCCGTGACCGAACGCGCCGCCGCCACCGTCCTCGTCGTCGACGACGATCCCGATGTCCTCGCCTCGGTCGAACGCGGGCTGCGGCTGTCCGGCTTCCAGGTGCTCGTCGCCCGCGACGGCGCCGCGGCGCTGCGCTCGGTCTCCGAGCACGCGCCCGACGCGGTGGTCCTCGACATGAACATGCCGGTGCTCGACGGCGCCGGGGTCGTCACGGCCCTGCGCGCGATGGGCAACGACGTGCCGGTCTGCGTGCTCAGCGCCCGCTCCTCGGTGGACGACCGGATCGCCGGACTCGAGTCCGGCGCCGACGACTATCTGGTGAAGCCGTTCGAACTGGCCGAGCTGGTGGCCAGGATCCGCGCTCTGCTGCGCCGGCGCACCGATACCGCGGAGCCCGCGGCGCCCGGCACGATCACCGTCGGCCCGCTGCAGATCGATGTGGCCGGGTATCGCGCGCTGCTGCACGGCCGGGAAATCGAGCTCACCAAACGCGAATTCGAATTGCTCTCGACGCTCGCCAGGAATGCGGGTGTGGTGCTGACCAGGGAGCGGCTGCTCGAATTGGTGTGGGGTTACGACTTCGTCGCCGATACGAATGTCGTCGACGTGTTCGTGGGATATCTGCGCCGCAAACTCGAAATAGATGACACGCCAAGGATTCTGCACACGATCCGGGGCGTGGGGTTTGTGCTCCGGGAAGCCAAATGAGTCCCGAGCTTTCATCGAAAGTTCATCGGAGACAATCGTTTTCGTTGCGCTCTCGCGTCGCGGGGGCGGCCGCCGCCGGCGCGGTGATCATCGTGACGATCGCCGCGCTCGTCGGATTCCAGGCCATCGAACGCAACAATGTGACCCAGACCGATCAGCAGCTCGAGATCGCCTCGCGGATCGTGCTGATCGAACCGGTGCTCGCGACGGGATTCGTCAACCTCACCGGGCTGCAGAACACCATGGCGCTCACCGTGCGCGACAACGGCCAGGTGACCGCGTCGAGTTCCACCCAGCTCCCCGACTTGCCGCCGGGCTCACAGACCGTCGAGGTGAACGATCAGCCCTACCGGGTGCTCACCTCCACCGAGAACCAGCCGGCTGGACGCACCGTCTCCCTCGCCATCCCGACCACCGAGGCCGCCAAGGCCACCGCCGACCAGCAGCGCTGGGTGCTCGCCGGCGCGGCGATCGCCGTTGCGGCCGCGGCGGCGCTGGGCTGGCTGCTCGCCGGGCGGGCCGTGCGGCCGATCGTGAAACTCACCGAACAGGTCTCGGCGCGCAGCGGATTCGGCGACCCGGACACCTCGGCCCAGCCGGTCGACGGTTCCGGCGTCGACGAGGCGGTGAAACTGGCCGACGCCGTGAACACCATGCTGGCCCGCGTCGACGAGGCGCAGGCGGAGACCGCCGCGGCACTGGAGACGGCCCGCGACTTCGCCGCCGTGTCGGCCCATGAACTGCGCACCCCGCTGACCGCGATCCGCACCGACCTCGAGGTCCTGCGCACTCTCGACCTCACCGAGGCCCAGCGCCGCGAGATCCTCGACGACCTCGCCCGCAACGAGACCAGGATCGAGACCACGCTCACCGCGCTCGAGCGCCTGGCCCGCGGCGATCTCACCGCCGAGGCCGACCACGTGCCCACCGATGTGGCCGACCTCTGCGACCAGGCCGCGCACGACGCGATGCGGCACTATCCGGGCCTGTCGGTGCGCATCGAGACCGACGCCGAGCTCATCACTCTCGGCCTGCCCGCCGGGCTGCGGCTGGCCGTCGACAACGCGCTCACCAACTCGGTCAGGCACGGTGGCGCGACCCGCGCGGTCGTCTCGGCGCACCGCACCGGCGCCGACCGCATGGTCATCGCCGTCGACGACAACGGCTCCGGCGTGCCGCCCGCCGAACGCGAGGCCGTGTTCGCCCGCTTCGCCCGTGGCGTCAATGCCAGCAAGGGCGGCTCCGGCCTCGGTCTCGCGCTGGTCGCCCAGCAGGCCCAATTGCACGGCGGCAGTGCCCGTTTCGAGGCCAGCGGGCTCGGCGGGGCCCGGCTGGTGCTCGATCTGCCGATCCGCAGGCCCGACCGGACAGCGAAAAACCCCGCCTCCGAAGCGGAGACGGGGCCGTTCAGCTAACGCTCAGCGTCAGGGCAGGACCTGCGGCACCGACTCCGGGATCACCAGGCCGATGACGGCGCCGATCACGGCACCGGTCAGCGCCATGTTGATGATGCCGGGCACAGCACAGAACACGTAGCCGATGATGAACGCGGCCAGCGCCGGGATGCACAGGATCGCGGCGGCGATCGCACCGACGGTGGCGCCGGCGGCGGCGCCGTTCTGCACCGGATCGTGGTTGGCGGCCGACGGATCGGTCGCGATGTTCTTCAGCTCCGCGCTGGTGTCGGTGGACAGCTGCGGCGCCATCGCGAGGCTCTTGCCGTCCTCGGAGACCACCGAGGCGATCGCGACGGCGTTGCCGGTGGCCGTGGTGAACTTCAGCGGCACCTGGCCGACGACGGCGCCGGTACCCGAGACCACGGTGACGGCGTCGGGGGTGATCACGAACCGGCCGTTGTCCACGGTCGCGGAGATGCTGCGCAGATCCGGCGCGACGACCGTGCGGAAGTCGACGCCGTCAGCGGTGCCCGCGCTCGACAGGCCGGTGGCGATCTGCGCCTGCCGCTCGGTGTCGACGTCGGCCACCGCGGTGCCCGCGGTGACCAGCGAGGTGGCGACGACCAGCGGCAGCGCCGCGACCAGCGCGCGACGCGCGGAACGAATGATGTTGTGGTTGCCCATGTTCGATGTCTCCCTCCCGATGCCCCCGGTGAATCCCCGCAACCCCCGGACGAATCGAAAAAATTCTCGATGTCGATTGACTCGAGATTTGTACCGGATGTACCGGGACCACGAAAGCAGATGTGACGCACCACATATCGCGTGGAGGTTTGGTTGTCCCGCTCACCGGGAAGAGCCTTCCCCCGGCACACCGGCAGTTAACGCCGCGACGGCATCCTCACCGAACTCTCAGACCTCTCCCAATCCGCGCTGCGCACTGCCCCGATAGCGTCGCCGCCATGATCGGAAAACGTGCCCGAGTGGCCTGTCTCGTCGCCGCTGTCGCACTCACCGCGGGCGGAATCGCCGCGTGCGCAGGCGGCGGTGCGGCGCCGACCGGATACGCGTTGGTCAACGCCGACGCCGGGCCGACCGGAGCGCGCGTCGCCAAGGCCGTCGAGGAGGCAGGCGGCTACGAGTGGACGGTGGCGAAACCCGGTGAGATCGATCCGGCCGACTACGCCGCGGTGATCACCCTGCCCGAGAACCTCACGGCGTCGATGGCCACCCTGGCCACGCCGCAACCCCAGCGCGCCAAGGTCACCGTCGCCGCGCACGACGGCGCCGACGAGGGCGAGGTGAACGGGGCCGTCGCCGCCGTCACCCACCGGATCGGCGCGTCCGGGGTGGATGCCGCGCTGGCGGCCGTGGCGCAGGCGCGCAACCAGATGACGTCGGTGCAGTTCACCGCGCAGCTGCTCAGCGCCGGGGTGAACGCGGCCGCCGACGGCGCGGCGCAGTTCAGCGGCGGCGCCGAGGAGATGCTCGGCTTCCTCGACTTCGCGAAACAGGGTGCGGGCGAGCTCACCTCGGCCATCGAGCTGCTCAACCAGACCGTCGACGGGGCGACCACGCAGGCGAATCAGCTCGCCGACGCGCTGGGCGCCACCGGCGTCACCATCGCCGAGGTCGAGCGCAGCGCGGGCGCCATGAGCGCCGGTCTCGACCAGATCCTGCCGCTGCTGCGCGCCCTGCCGTTCGCCGGCGATCCGCAGCTGGCCGACATCATCACCAAACTCGAAGCGCTGCGCGGTATTTCGAGCCAGGCGGGCAGCCAGCTCACCGGCCTCGCCGAACTGACCGGGGCCGCCGTTGATCCCGGCACCGACCTGGGCACCCTGCTGCGCACCGTGGTCGCCCGCCTCGACAGCGCCCGCGTGCAGCTCAGCCAGGGCGCCGAACTCGCCAAGGGCCTGCCCGCCCTCGCCGACCAGGGCGGCGCCCAGGTCGCCTCCGCCATCGAACAGATGACCACCGGCGTCGGCGCCCTGCAGAACATCGTCGGCAACCTCAACACCCAGACCGGCAAGGCCATCGAAGCCCTCCCACCCCTGGGCCAGGCCCAGCAATCCGCCCTCGCCCTCGCCCTCACCGACCCCGTCGAGGTCGTCCACGAATAGCGTCAGGGGGACGACGGGGTCGGTAGGCTCGGCCCATGACGATCCAGGCTGTGGACTCGCTCCCGCATCAGATGACGGAAGAGCAGTACCGTCAGCTCCCCGAGGACGTCTCGCGGGAGATCGAGGTGGTACACGGGCACGTCATCGTCAGTGAATCGCCGGCGCCCGAACACAACCGTGTGGCCCGCCGGCTCGCGGGCGCCATGGAGGACCTGCCGAGCACCGAGCAGTGCATCCGGGCCGAAACCGATATCGACGTCGTGCTCTGGCGGGTTCCGAAGTTCACGTTCCGGCGACCCGATGTCACGGTGTACCGATGCCTCGATCAGCCGGGCGACAAACCGGAAGCGGGCGACGCGCTGATCGTGGTCGAGGTGTCGTCACCCTCGACCGCGGCCGAGGACCTGCTCGACAAGAAGGCGCAGTACGCGCGCGTCGGGATCCCGCTCTATCTCGTCGTCATGCTGGACACGAAATTCGGTATCGCGGAGGTGCTCGAGTTCCGGCTCGACGCGCATGCCCGCGAATACCGGTTGCACCAGATCCACCGGGACGGGCTGCTCCGGTTGGAACATGTGATCGTCGGCGACATCGCTTTCGCGGACCTCACCCGCTGAGTCGCCCCAGACGACCGCGGCCCGCCTTCCCTGGGGAGGCGGGCCGCGGGTGTCGGGCTTCGGTCAGTGCGCCTCGAGGAGGTCGATCACGAAGACCAGGGTCTTGCCGGAGAGGTGGTGGCCCGCGCCTGCGGGGCCGTAGGCGAGCTCCGGCGGGATGGTGAGCTGGCGACGGCCGCCGACCTTCATGCCGGGGATGCCGTCCTGCCAGCCCTGGATCAGGCCGCGCAGCGGGAAGGTGATGGATTCGCCACGGTCCCACGAGGAGTCGAACTGCTCGCCGGTCTCGAACTCGACGCCGACGTAGTGCACCTCCACGGTGCCACCGGGCACCGCTTCCTTGCCTTCGCCCTCGACGAGGTCCTTGATCACGAGCTCGGTGGGCGCGGGGCCCTCCTGGAATTCGATCTCCGGCTTGGTCATTCGGCTATCCCCTTCGATAGTTGAGTAGTCGCCAGACGAGTGTCGAGATCAGCGGGTGCCGATATCGAGGTAGTCACGCTCACCGTAGCCGGTGTAGATCTGGCGCGGGCGGCCGATCTTGAGCGGCTCGGAGTGCATCTCGCGCCAGTGGGCGATCCAGCCGGGCAGGCGGCCCATGGCGAACAGCACGGTGAACATGCGGGTCGGGAAGCCCATGGCCCGGTAGATGACGCCGGTGTAGAAGTCGACGTTCGGGTACAGGCGACGCGAGACGAAGTAGTCGTCGGTGAGGGCGGCCTCTTCGAGCTGCTTGGCGATGTCGAGCAGCTGGTCGTCGCCGCCGATCTTCGACAGGATCTTGTCGGCGGCCTGCTTGACCAGGGTGGCGCGCGGGTCGTAGTTGCGGTAGACGCGGTGCCCGAAGCCCATGAGCTTCACGCCGTCTTCCTTGTTCTTGACCTTGCGGATGAATTCCTTGACGTCACCGCCGTTGGCCTTGATCTCGTCGAGCATCTCGAGCACGGCCTGGTTGGCGCCGCCGTGCAGCGGGCCCCACAGGGCGTTGATGCCGCCGGACACCGAGGTGAACAGGTTGGCGTCGGAGGAGCCGACGAGGCGCACGGTCGAGGTGGAGCAGTTCTGCTCGTGGTCGGCGTGCAGGATCAGCAGCATGTCGAGCGCGGCCGCGATCTCCGGGTCGACCTCGTAGGGCTCGGCCGGGAAGCCGAAGGTCATCCGCAGGAAGTTCTCGACCAGGCTCAGCGAGTTGTCCGGGTAGAGGAACGGCTGGCCGACCGACTTCTTGTACGAGTAGGCCGCGATGGTGGGCAGCT
The DNA here is from genome assembly GCF_040654275.1 of Nocardia sp. NPDC050717. Lineage (NCBI taxonomy): Bacteria > Bacillati > Actinomycetota > Actinomycetes > Mycobacteriales > Nocardiaceae > Nocardia > Nocardia sp. NPDC050717. Next base: position 22,420 of record NZ_JBFAHR010000025.1, on the reverse strand, counting down.
TGGCCAGCAGGCGGATGGTGGACAGCTCGACCTGCTCGGGGTCGCGCGGGTCCAGCGAGTCCTGGTAGTACGCCGACAGCGCGTTCACCGCGGACGACAGCACCGGCATCGGGTGCGCGTTGCGCGGGAAGCCGTCGAAGAACCGCTTCAGGTCCTCGTGCAGCAGGGTGTGGCGGCGGATGCGATCGGTGAAGTCGTCGAGCTGGGCCTGCGTGGGCAGCTCGCCGTAGATGAGCAGGTAGCTGACCTCGATGAAGGTCGAGCGGCCTGCCAGCTGGTCGATCGGGTACCCGCGGTAGCGCAGGATGCCCGCCTCACCGTCGATGTAGGTGATGGCCGACTTGGTCGACGCGGTGTTCATGAAACCGGGGTCGTAGGTGACGTAGCCGGTGCTGGCCAGCAGCTTGCCCAAGTCGAGTCCGTCGTTGCCCTCTGCGGCCTTGGTGACCGAGATCGGGAACTCGCCACCGGGGTACTGCAGTACCGCCTTGGCGTCTTCGGCGACGTTGGTGATGTTCTCAGCGGGCACGGAAGGATCCCTCTCAGGCTAGAACCGTCGGCACCGGTGCGGTCGGCACGCGGTGCACTTGCGCTAACGCTAGCTGTTGTTCGGACGACATAGGCAATCAGGGTTGCCCTGAGCTGCCCTCACACCAGGACGCCGAGGCGGTGAGGTCGGCGGTCGCGCGGCGACCTGCGCCGATGCCCGACTCGCCGCCGTGGCGACCCGTACCGGTTCACGACATGTAATCCCTTCCCGCACAGCTCAATTGACCATCGAATCCGTGTGCGCACGCGCCACCCGGTAGCGAACGAACGCCGGGAAGGCCAGCGCGGCCAGCAGCACCCCGATCACGACCAGGACGCCGCCACCCGCGGCAGCTACAGCGGTACCCAGACTGGCGGCCGCGAAACCGTGGGCAACATCACCGACCCGCGGCCCACCCGCTACGACCACGATGAACACGCCCTGCAACCGCCCGCGCATCTCGTCGGTGGAGACGTTGAGCAGCATCGCGGTGCGGAAGGCGGCCGAGATCATGTCGACCGCGCCGCCGAGCGCGAGGAACGCCACCGCGATCCACAACCACACCCCCAGGCCGAACACGTGCCCGGCGAGCCCGACCGCGACCCCGAAACCGACCATCGCCAGTCCCCAGACCGCGATGCAGACGATCACCGCGAGCCCCTGCCGCCGGATGCGCGGCACCCAGCCGGAGAAGACGCCGCCGAGCACCGCGCCCGCCGAGATCGCGGCGAACAGCAGGCCGAGGGCCACCCCGCCCTCGGCCGGGTCGTGGAAGGTCTCGTGCGCGATCTGCGGGAACAGCGCGCGCGGCATGCCGAACACCATGGCGATGATGTCGACGACGAACGAGGCGAGCAGGATCCGCTGGCCGGTCAGATAGCGGAAGCCGTCGAGCACGGCGCGCAGACCGGCCCTGCGCTGGTCACCGGCGGGCGGGAAGGCGGGCAGTTTCCACACCGCCCACAGCGTCGCGAGCAGGGCGATCGCGTCGAGCAGATACAGCGTCGGCAGCCCGAGCACGGGGATCAACATGCCCGCGAGGACCGGTCCGGCGATCATGCCGACGTTCTGCACCGTCATGCTCAGCGAGCTGGCCGCCGCGATCTGCTCCGGCGGCAGCAGGCGGGCGATGGCCGCGCTGCGGGTGGGCTGGTTGACCGCGAAGAAGGCCTGCTGCGCGGCGAAGAGCCCGAGCACCAGCCACACGTTGTTCAGTCCGAGCGCGGCCTGGACCCAGAACGCGACGGCCGTGGCGCCGGTGCCCGCGGTGGTGATGATCAGCAGCGTGCGCCGGTCCATCACATCGGCGAGCGCGCCGCCCCACAGCCCGAACACGATCAGCGGCACCAGCCCGAACAGCCCGGCCAGGCCGACATACCCCGAGCTGCCGGTGATCTGGAAGATCTGCTGCGGCACCGCGACGACCGAGAGCTGCGCGCCGATGACGGTGACGATGTTGGTCGTCCAGAGCCTGCGGTAATCCGGATTCCGCAGTGGTTCGGTGTCGGCGAGCAGTTTCACTCACGGGACGCTAGCGATCGCCGCGGAAAGATCCCACGATTTTTTTGGTGACATAGGCCACCTACGGCTGCAGCCGCTCCACCCTGGTGTGCTCGCCGTCGATCCGCACCACGATGCGGTTGTGCAGGCGCCCGCGCCTGCCCTGCCAGAACTCGACCTCGTCGGGGCGCAACAGGTAGCCACCCCAGAACGGCGGCACGGGGATGTCGTCGACGTCGGCGAAGCGGGCCGTGGTCTCGGCCAGCGTGCGGTCGAGTTCGGCGCGCGAGGCGACCGGCTTCGACTGCGTGGAGGCCCAGGCGCCGAGCCGCGATTCGCGCGGCCGCGCCTGCCAGTAGGCGGCGGTGACCTCGGCGGGGACCCGCTCGGTCACCCCGCGCACGTGCACCTGCCTGGCCAGCGCGGGCCAGACGAAGGTCGCCGCCGCGTACGGGTCGGCGGCGAGCTGGCCGCCCTTGGCCGAGTCGTAGTTCGTATAGAACGTCACGCCCTCGGGCGAGAGACCCTTGCACAGGACCGTGCGCGCGACCGGTCGCGGCACCGGACCGGCCAGGGAGACGGTGGCAAGCACCATCGCGTTGGGCTCGGCGACACCGAGCATGGTGGCCTGCTCGATCCAGTTGCGCAGCAACGGTTCCCAGCCACCGGCCACCCAGGTCTCGTCCAGGTCGGGTTCGACGGCGGGGGCCGAGAGCGGGTCGCCGTAGTCGACGCGCATGCGGGCGAGGTCGGGCGAAGCGGCCGTGGAAGGGTCCTGGTCACGCATAGGGGCGAGGTTACTCCGGGGTATCGGCGGGACTATGGTTGCGGTGATCGGCATGCCCCCGCAAGGAGAGTCACCATGACTACCAGCTCGGTACCCCAGGATTTCGTCAGCGGATTGGAAGGCGTGGTGGCCTTCACCACCGACATCGCCGAGCCGGACAAAGACGGCGGCGCCCTGCGCTACCGCGGCGTCGACATCGAGGACCTGGTCACCAACCGGGTGACCTTCGGTGACGTGTGGGCCCTGCTGGTCGACGGTCAGTTCGGTCGCGGCCTCCCGCCCGCCGAGCCCTTCCCGCTGCCGGTGCACACCGGTGACGTGCGCGTCGACGTGCAGGCCGGCCTGGCCATGCTCGCCCCCATCTGGGGCTACGAGCCGCTGCTCGACATCGACGACGAGACCGCCCGCGAGAACCTCGCGCGCGCCTCGGTGATGGCACTGTCCTACGTGGCGCAGTCGGCGCGCGGCATCTATCAGCCCGCCGTTCCGCAGCGCAAGATCGACGAGTGCGAGACCGTCACCGAGCGGTTCATGACCCGCTGGAAGGGTGACCCGGACCCGCGCCACACCGAGGCCATCGACGCCTACTGGGTCTCGGCCGCCGAGCACGGCATGAACGCCTCCACCTTCACCGCCCGCGTCATCGCCTCCACCGGCGCCGACGTCGCGGCCTCGCTGTCCGGCGCGATCGGCGCCATGTCGGGCCCGCTGCACGGCGGCGCCCCCGCTCGCGTGCTGCCGATGATCGAGGCCGTCGAGCAGTCCGGTGACGCGCGCGCCCTGGTCAAGGGCATCCTGGACCGCAAAGAGAAGCTGATGGGCTTCGGCCACCGCGTCTACCGCGCCGAGGACCCGCGCGCCCGCGTGCTGCGCGCCACCGCCAAGCGCCTCGACGCCCCGCGCTACGAGGTCGCCGCCGCGCTGGAGCAGGCCGCGCTCGCCGAGCTGCGCGAGCGTCGCCCCGACCGCGCCATCGAGACCAACGTCGAGTTCTGGGCCGCCGTGATCCTGGACTTCGCCGAGGTCCCCGCCCACATGATGCCCGCCATGTTCACCTGCGGCCGTACCGCGGGCTGGTGCGCCCACATCCTCGAGCAGAAGCAGCTGGGCAAGCTCGTCCGCCCCGCCGCCATCTACACCGGCCCCGGCCCCCGCAAGCCGGAGGAAGTCGCCGGCTGGTCCACCATCGCCGGGAGCTGATTCGGCGAATCCTCGATGTGAACGACCCGATATGTCGGAATCCATTGCCAGGCAGTGGATTCTGACTCACGGTATGGTCAGTTGGGCTCTGGCTGGATAACCGAAGGGTCGCTCGACGATGATTGATACCGGTAAGGCTCTGCAGAGGGCCGAATTCGAGCTCATGCGGCTCGTCAGCAACGCGTTGACCGGACCCGTTCGGCTCCCCAACCCGTTCCGTCCCAGCCTGCGCGAGCAGGTCGCGGGCAAGACCGTGCTGATCACCGGCGCGTCCAGCGGGATCGGGCGGGGGCTCGCCGCGCGCGTCGCCGCGGCCGGGGCGATCACCGTCGTCACCGCGCGGCGGACGGCGGAGCTGGATCAGCTGGTCGCCGAGATCCGCGGCAAGGGCGGCAGCGCCTTCGCCATCACCTCGGACCTGTCGACGGCGGAGGGCATCGAGAAGCTGGCCGACGACGTGCTCGTCGAATTCGGCGCACCGCACATCCTGGTCAACAACGCGGGCCGCTCGATCCGGCGGCCGCTGGACCGGTCCGCGGACCGACTCCACGATTTCGAACGCACCATGCGCGTCAACTACTTCGGCGCTGTCGGGCTGATCCTCCGGTTGCTGCCCGACATGCGCGAGCGGCGCGGCGCCCAGATCATCACCAGTTCGTCGGTCGGCACCCTCACCTTCCCGCCGCAGTTCGCCGCCTATGTCGGATCGAAGACCGCCCTGGACGCGGTCATGCGGATCGCGGCGATCGAAACCCTCTCCGACGGAGTGGTTTTCACCCGCGTGCACCTGCCGATGATCGACACCGCCATGGCCGCGCCCGAGGGCCTGCACGCCTACACCAAGCTCCCCGTCGAGACCGCGGTCGACATGATGGTCGACGCCATCATCCGCCGCCCCGACGATGTCCAGGACCTGCTCGGTATCGCGGGCGCCTGGCTGAATCTGCTCGTCCCCGGCGTGGTCAAACACGCCCTGCACAGCGTGCACCACAAGATGCCGCCCCGCCCGGTCCCCACACCGCAACACCGATCCCGCCCCTCGGCGCTCGCACCCCAACCGGCCGACTGAGGGCCCTGCGCACAAGGACATCCGACCGGGCGTCGACTGCTCCGAGCCGCCGGCGCCCGTCGGCGGTGACCAGGCCGCGAGGTCAGGTCAGGGTCGAGAAATCGATGGCGACGGAGGTTCCTCGGTCGACGGTGAAGAAGGCGGCGTTCAGGCGGGTGCCGAGGTCGATCTGGCCGACGGCCGCGAGGGGGACGGGCTGGATGAGGCGGACTCGCCACGGGGTGGGTTCGTCCCAGGCCCGCAGTTCCAGATCGAGGCGCAGGATCGGGTCGTCGCGGCCGGTGTAGTCGGCGGCGATGGGGGCGACGGCGAGGACGGTGGCCTCGGCGCGGCGGCCGTTGGCCAGGATCTTGGCGGCGGCGCTGCGGCCGGACTGCGGCACGTCGGGGACATACAGCGCCACGCGGTCGCGGTCGCCGGGGTCGACCCGGCAGCCCACGGTGTCGCCGGGCTGCATCCATTCCAGGTCCTGGCTACGAACCCGCTGCCGCACCCGCGCGTCGTAGGCCAGTTCGCCGGGCACCTGCACCCGCACCGCGAAGCGGTAGCCGCCTTCGCCACGGCGCGACCGCACCGACAACACCGTCGCGGTGGCGGGCAAGCCCCTGATCAGCAGTTCCCGCCGGGAGCTCTCGGCCAGCAATCCCGGCCGCCTCCCGAACGTCCACACGAACCGGTCGAGCAGGGTCCGACCCGAGTCGGCCGCGGCGAGGCTCATAGCGAAAGAGTAATGCGAACACCGTACGGGCAAGGGCGAATTCCCCGCACTTCCCCCGGGCGCCGCAGCGTGCGGGTCGCGAGCAGCACGGACCGCCGCACCCACGGTGCGTCCATGACCCACCGCGACAACGCGCGCTCGCTGGGCGAGTGTCCAGCCCGAGTGGGCCGCCTCACAGCGCCTCAGCGACCCCGCCCCCGTGCGCGCCGGACCATCCGCGCACCACTAAACTCGCCCCCATGACCAGTGCGTTCCCGACCATTCCCGCCGACCTCAAGCCCGCCGACGGACGGTTCGGCTGCGGCCCGTCCAAGGTCCGCCCGGAGCAGCTGCAGTCCCTGGTGACTGTGGGCGCCTCCGTGTTCGGCACCTCGCATCGCCAGAAGCCGGTCAAGGACGTGGTGGCGCGGGTGCGCAACGGCCTGCGTGAGCTGTTCTCCCTGCCCGAGGGCTACGAGGTGGTGCTCGGCAACGGCGGCACCACCGCGTTCTGGGACGCCGCCGCCTTCGGCCTGATCCGTGAGCGCTCGCTGCACCTGACCAACGGCGAGTTCTCCTCGAAGTTCGCCTCGGTCGCCAAGGGCAACCCGTTCATCGGTGACCCGATCGTCGTCTCGTCGGAGCCGGGCAGCGCGCCCGAGCCGGTCTCGGACCCGACCGTCGACCTCATCGGCTGGGCCCACAACGAGACCTCCACCGGTGTCTCCATCCCGGTGTCGCGCCCGGCCGGCTCGGAGAACGCCCTGATCGCCATCGACGCCACCTCGGGCGCGGGCGGTCTGCCGGTGAACATCGCCGACTCCGACGTGTACTACTTCGCGCCGCAGAAGTGCTTCGCCGCCGACGGTGGCCTGTGGATCGCGATCATGAGCCCGGCCGCGCTGGCCCGCGTCGAGGAGATCAAGGCCTCGGGCCGCTGGACCCCGGAGTTCCTGTCGCTGCCGATCGCCATCGACAACTCCACCAAGGACCAGACCTACAACACCCCGGCGCTGGCCACCCTGCTGCTGTTCGCCGACCAGATCGAGTGGATGAACGCCAACGGCGGCCTCGACTGGACCGTGAAGCGCACCCTGGATTCGTCCTCGCGGCTGTACTCGTGGGCCGAGTCGAGCTCCTTCGCCACCCCGTACGTCACCGACCCGGCGCATCGCTCGCAGGTCGTGGGCACCATCGACTTCGACGACGCCGTCGACGCCGCCCAGGTGGCGAAGATCCTGCGGGCCAACGGCATCGTCGACACCGAGCCGTACCGGAAGCTGGGTCGTAACCAGCTGCGCGTCGGCATGTTCCCGGCCATCGATCCGGAAGACGTTTCGCAGCTGACCCGTTCGATCGACTGGGTCGTCGGCCAGCTCTGACACAATTCGGTCATCGGGCCGGTGCGCGGCGAACTATTTCCGGTTCGCGGCGCACCGGCCCTTTGCGTAGGCGCGCCACGGATTCGCAATATTCGCATCACACGGGCGGTTCCGGCCCGGACAATTGATGTTGATCCATCACCAAAACGCCTGCACACGTGTGGGATTCGTGCGGTAAGCCGATCAGATTAGCGGTACCTGCCCGCTCGGTGCGCGATTTCGGTCGTGCGTGTCTGCTGCCGCGGGCAAGTAATGTGCACTACTGTCTAGGAAAGTGGGCGGTGTCGTAGCCGACGCGATAGGGAGGTAACGGTGCGTGAACTTCGAGTGATCGGGGTGACGCCCGACTCCACGCACATCGTGTGCAGTGACACCGAGTCCGGCACCAAGTTCCGGTTGCCCGCCGATGACAAGCTCCGCGCGGCGGCGCGCGGCGACCTCGCACGATTCGGCCAGATCGAGATCGAAACGGAGGCGTCTATGCGTCCTCGCGATATCCAGGCCCGCATTCGAGCCGGAGCGTCCGTCGAGCAGGTCACGGCGGAATCCGGCATGCCTGCGAGCAAAGTCGAACGTTTCGCCTATCCGGTGTTGCTGGAACGTGCCCGGGCCGCCGAACTGGCGCAGAAGGCGCATCCCGTGCGCCCCGACGGGCCGGCCGTGGAAACGCTGCACGAGATCGTCACCGCGGCCTTCGCCGAGCGCGGCCACACCATCGAACAGGCCGAATGGGACGCCTGGAAGGACGAGAAGGGATTCTGGGTCGCCCAATTGCAGTGGCGGCACGGACACTCCGAGATCGCGGCGCACTGGCGGTATCAGCCCGACGCGCACGGCGGCTCGGTGTCCCCGCTCGACGATCCGGCCAACGACCTGATCGACCCCGATTTCGGCCGTGCGCTGCGCGGCCTTGCCACCATCCTGCCCACCCCGGCGCAGCAGGCCGCGCCGGTCGTGGAACCGCCGACCCCGGTGGAGCCGCGTCCGCGTGAGCAGCCCGCGCCGACCGCGCGCCCGACGGCCCGGCCCGCCCAGCCCACCCTGGACGAGTACTACGAGCAGCGCGCCGTCGCCGCCGGTGGTGGCGCGGCCGCGATCCCGGCCGCGCCCGCCGCACCGATTCCGGCCGTCCCCGCGACGCCGAGTCAGCCCGCGGCCAAGCAGGAACCGGAGCCGGAGGCGAAGCCGAAGGAAGCCGCGCCGGAGAAGCCCGCGGCGAAGCAGACGCGGGCCAAGCGGGGCAAGGCGCCCATGCCGTCCTGGGAAGACGTCCTGCTTGGCGTGCGCAGCTCCGGACACTGAGCCCCCGCCCGCTGCTGCGCGTCTTCCGGCCGGACCCGAGCGCGGGTAGACGAAGCGTCGGCGGTCGCGTCGAGTCGGCCCGTACCCGACGAGTTACCCATGTTCTTGCGTGATCAGTTCGCGGGAGGTGGTTCGAGTGCTGGCGGCTTCCACACTGTGGTACTCCGATGTGGACGACCCGGCCGCCGTCCTGCGCAGCAGGCCCGAGCCCGATCCCGACGCCGCGGCGGCGCTGGCCGGGCAGCTCTACGCCGACCACGATCTGCTGCCGATCATGATCGGGACGCTGAACGGGTGCGCGGCGCCGGACCGCGACGAGGTGTACATCGGCTGCTATCCGGGGCTGACGGTCGTGTGCACGGCCGAGGCCGCGCTGGTGCGGCCGACGCGGCTGCCGGATCTGCTGGTGCGGCCGCTGGCGTCGGAGCACACCTATCTGGTCTCGTTCGACGCGCGCGTCCACTGGGGCGCGTTCGCGCACTGGGAGCGCGGGGAGTTCCGGCGCTCGTTCAGTTCCACGCGCGTCGACATCCTGGAGAACGAGGGCCTGCCGATGGTGTGGGAGCGGCCGTTCTGGGCCGGTGAGCATCCGGTGCCGTGGCACGAGGGCGCGTCGGGCCCGCAGACCTTGCCGTTCGATCCGCCCGCGTTCGCCGACGCCGCCAACAGGGCCTGGCTCGGCTTCGGCCACCGCGACACCGAACCACGGCACCCCGGCCCCGGCGACCTCGCGGTCTGCGGCTTCACCCTGTATCCGAAGGGCAAGGCGCCCCGGCAGCGCACGGTCCAGACGGCCAGTCCCGGCGCGGCCACCCGGCGCAGGCGCGGCCTGCTGGGTTGGCTGCGCGGCGCCGACCGGGTGCTGTGAGTCAGCCCAGCTGATCGAACAGCACCGCCAGCCAGCCGAACACGACCCCGAGCGCCGCGCCGGCCAGCACCCACCGCACCACCGGCGTGAACCGCCAGCGCCACGCCGTGGGCGCCACGCCGACCGCCGCGACCACGTTCACCGCCACCGCCACCAGGGGATGCACCGCGGCCAGCGCGGCGCCGAAGGCGTACACCGCCACGCCGCCGAGCCAGGCCACCAGCACCACCACCGTGAGCCCCGCCGCCCACGGCACCGAATCCGGTTGCGCGCGATAGGGACCGTCGGCCTCGTCCTCCTTCACGACGATCGCACCCGTTCGTAGAAGGCCATCGCCGCGGCTGTCGCGACGTTGAGCGAATCGGTGCCCGGCGACATCGGGATCCTGGCGCGCACATCGGTGGCGCGCATGGCCTCCTCGGTCAGGCCGGGCCCCTCGGCGCCGAGCAGCAGGGCGACGCGCTCGCCCGTCATCGCGGTGGCGAGGGTGACCGCGGCCGGATTCGGCGTCAGCGCGATGATCTGGAACCCGCGCTCGCGCAGCAGCTCCAGCCCGCCCGGCCACTGCGGCAGCTGCGCGAACGGCACCCGCAGCACGTGCCCCATCGAGACCCGCACCGCGCGGCGGTAGAGCGGGTCGGCGCACCGGTCGCCGAACAGCACGGCGTCGGCGCCGAGGCCCGCGGCGTTGCGGAACATCGAGCCGAGATTCTCGTGATCGTTGACGCCCTCGAGCACCGCGACCGTGCGGGCACCCGCGAGGGCCTCCTCGACCGACAGCGCGGCGGGCCTGGGCGCGACCGCGAGCACGCCGCGATTGAGATGGAAACCCACCACCTCCGCCATCACCTCGGCGCTCGCCCGGTAGTAGGGGATGTCGCGGCCTGCCAGATCGTCGGCGAGCGCCTCGTAGCGCTTCGCCACGCCGAGCAGCGCGCTCGGGGTGAACCGCGAGTCCAGCATCCGCTGCACGACCACCACGCCCTCGGCGATGACCAGGCCCTTGCGGCCGGGCAGGTCGGGCCTGCGGTCGGCGGCGGACAGGTCACGGAAGTCGTCGACGCGGGGGTCGGCGGGGTCGTCGATGTCGATCACTTCGGCCACCGGACAATCCTGGCATGATGGATACATGAAACTCGTACAGTTGATCTTGAACATCCTGTGGGTGGTGCTGTGCGGTTTCTGGATGGCACTCGGCTACCTGCTCGCCGCCCTGATCTGCTTCATCCTGATCATCACCATCCCGTTCGGCATCGCCTCGCTGCGCCTCGCCGGATACGTGCTGTGGCCGTTCGGCCGCACGGTGGTGGACAAGCCGAGCGCGGGCGCGGGTTCGCTGATCGGGAACATCATCTGGTTCATCTTCGCCGGTTGGTGGCTCGCCATCGGCCATATCGCCACAAGTCTCGCGCTGGCGGTGACGATCATCGGCCTGCCGTTCGCCTGGGCGAACCTCAAGCTGGTGCCGCTGTCGCTGTTCCCGCTCGGCCACGAGGTGGTCGACGCCGACGCAGGCTGATCACTCCGATTCGGCGACGATCTGGTTCATGATCGCGACCGCCTGATCGAGGATCTCGATCTGCTCCGGGGTCAGGCTGGCCAGCCGCTCGGTCATCCACGCCTCGCGGGCGTGGGTCTCGTCGGCGATCAGCGCGCGGCCCGCGGGCGAGAGCGAGACGATGATCTGCCTGCCGTCGGTCGGATGCGGGCGGCGCTGCACCAGGTCCAGGTCGGACAGCGAGGCGATGACGCGGGTCATCGACGGGGGCTGCACCCGTTCCTTGCCCGCGAGCACCCCGGGCGTCATCGCGCCATCGCGCGCCAGCGTCGCGAGTGCCGACAGCTGAGTCAGCGAGATCTGCGCATCGGCACGGCGGCCGCGCAGGTGTCGCGTGAGCCGTACGACGGCCAGTGAGAGGTCACCGGCCAGGGCACGGACGTCGGATGGCGTTGTCACAGTGCAGAACTCTACGGTACGTCCGCGCACCCTGACGGGTTTCAGGTCGGTACTGTTTGGGTATGGATATCGGCCGCGTCGGAACATCGATCCCTGAGCTGCCTCGCGGGCTGGTCGATCCGCGCCCGGTGGTGGTGGCCGGTTTCGTCGCGTGGCTCGTCGCCGCGGCGCTGGCGTGGCTGAATCCGGCCTGGTCAGCGGCTAGACCAGTGTGCGTGATGGGCCTGGTGGTCGGTGTACTCGGCGTGTCGATCTGGCTGGCGCAGCGGCGTTCGGCCCGGCGCGGCGACAAGGGCGCGCAGGTGGGTCTGTCCACCGACTAGCCGGTCACCTCGAATTCGGCGCTGGTCCCACTGACCGGACGCAGCGTGCCGTCGGCGCCGAGGACATCCACGTAGTGCACGAAGCGATGCGTCCCGCTGGTCCCCGCCGGCACATCCCAGGTGAAGCGCGCGATCGAGACGGCCTCGCCCTCCTTGCGCCAGTGGAACCGCACGTCCCACTCCCCCTCGTTGGCCACGCGCACCCAGTCGGCGCCGCTGCGGCGCTGCACCTCGAGGAAGGTGTCACCGCGGCGGGGATTGTGCTTCGGATGCGCCGAGACGAACTCGACCGCCACCCGCGTCCCCGCGGCACACCGGGCGGGCGGCTGCTCGAGCACGTCGCCGAAGGCACGTCCGGGCGGTGTCGCGTCGGGTCCCGGTGTGGTGGCGAGATTCGGTTGCAGCGCGGAGACATCGCGCGGCGCCGGACCGCGGCCGATCGCGCCGCCCGCCACGAATGCCGCGGCCAACCTGCTGAATTCCTGCTGGTAGGCGCCGAGCGTGTAGCGGCCGAACAGGGTCGAGGCGCCCTCGTACTGCTGGGCGTCGTACTCCTCCGGCGTGGTGACGTACTCGTGATAGGCGTTCGCGTAGCCCTGCAGCAGCACCTGTTCCGCGTCGACACCGAGCACCGCCGCCACCGCGCGGCGCACCCGCAGGCCGGCCACGATGGTGAACTCCGCGCCCGCGGCCGCCAGGTAGAGCTCTCCGATCCGGACCAGCTGGATCGGCACCACGTTCGGCACCCACGGCACCGGCGGCAGCAGCCCGAGCGGCACCGCGACCGCCTTGGGCGCCTGCGCGTCGGCCAGCCAGGCGGGGTTCGGATGGTCGATGCCGCCGAGGAACTCGACGAGCGGGTTGCGCACGCCCTCGGGGATCGGGCCGCCGGGCAGGCCGGGTCCGTCCTCGACGCTGCCCGCCGCCAGGGAGACGCCCGCCGCGGCGGGAGCGGTGCGCCGCGGCGCGCCGTCTGGGGTGAAACGGCCGTCGACGGTGATGTCGGCGAGGTCGATGTAGCACAGCAGCGCGTCGACCGCGCCTGGCATCGATACCGCCTGCGCGGCGGCCGCTTTCGAGGCCGCGTACTGACGTTCGCCGATGATCCTGGTGTTCTCGAACTCGTCGGTGGTAGGGCCGTCGCCGGGCGCGAGATTGAGATTGGGCGACATGTCGCCGGCGTTGGTCTGCGCGAACGCGGCGAGATAGGACGGCTTGCCGTCCAGGTGCCGCACGCCGTGCTCGAGCTGTTCGGCGGCGTAGCTGGCGTAGCCCTTGTTATCCGAGCTGATCAGGCTGTTCGCGTTCGTCATCGAGGTGTTGTGGGTGGCGAACCAGGTGAGCGCGCCGACCTCGCGCCCCGCCCTGGTGAACACCAGGGTCGTCACCGCCGGGTCGATCGCGTCGGGGAACAGGGCGCGCTCGGCCGCGGGATTGCGGTCGAAGGCGACGCGGGAGCGGTTCACGCTGGCATCGCGCAGTGTCGATCGTCCGAGCGCGATGGCGCCTGGCGCGAAATCGGCGTCGGCCGCGGCGATCGCCTCGACGATGCCGTTCACCTCCGCGTCGTAGACCTGCTGCTGAAATCCCAGGGTCGCCAGCGTGTAGGCGTAGTCGTGCGCGGAACCACCACAACTGGCATGGGTGTGCGTGGAGGTGAGGACGACATTTCGCTCGGTATAGCGGTCACCGAATCGCCGCGCGAGCGCGTCGAGTACACCGTGGTGCACCGAGCCGAACACCGCGCCGTTCTCCACCGCCACATACGCGATCCGATTTCCCCCCGACCCGATCACGAAGGCGCGTGCGCGCGGTCGCAGATGAATTCCCGCGGTGGCCTGATCGAGTTGCGAGTAGCCCATCATCCCGCATTCCGCGGCGGGCCCGGTGAGATCGGCGATGCCGAGGCCGAATTCGAATCCGCCCGGATTCGCGCGCGCGGCCGGGCTACCGCCGGGCAGGGTGGCGGCGACGGGCACAGCGGCCATACCCAGCGCCGAGGCGGCCAGGACGGTACGGCGGGACACGGACATCAGACGACTCCTTCGCGACTTCCGGTTCGGAGACAACCACATCAACTGGTCACATGTCCAGCATTTCTGGCGGATCGGCGAATTGACTGTTTGCCATGCGAGCGCTTAACTCGCACACGTGTCCTCCCGATTGAGCGTCGAAGAACGACGAGCCCACCTGATCGAGGCAGCGATCGGTCTCGCCGAGAAAAAGGGCGTGGCGGGCGTGACCACGCGCGATGTCGCGCAAGCGGCCGGTGTCTCGCTCGGTGTGGTGCATTACTGTTTCGAAAACAAGGACGCGCTGATGACCGAGCTGGTCAAAGCGTTGTCCATGGAATTGCGCGATTCCGTCGACGCCGAGGATTCGATCTGGGCCGACGCCGGAACCGGAAAAGAAGCACTTCACAAATTGGTGCGCGACGGACTCGAACTGATGTGGCGCAACATCGAGGCCACCCCCGAACGCCAGCTGCTCACCTACGAGACCACCACCTACGCGCTGCGCGAGGGCGAGTCGACCCCGGCCAAGATCGCGATCGCGCGTGAGCAGTACACGTTCAACGACAACACCGTCGCCGATGTCATCGACCACTGCCGGGAAGCGACGGGGACGCAGTGGAACACGCCGGTCACGGAGCTGAGCAGGTTCATCCTCAACGTCATCGACGGGATCGTGCTGCGCTGGCTGGTCGACGACGACAGCGAGTCGGTGCAGAAGCAGCTCGACCTGCTGGCCGAGATGGTCGTCGCGCACGCCGGTTAGGCGCGCGGCACCTGCACGTGCGTCGCGTCGCGGGTGTGCCACCACGGGACGGTGACAGTACCCGTCACCGCGCCACGCAGGTGGATTTCCAGCGTGTCGTGCAGGATCAGCGCGCCGGCGGTGTCGGCCGGTGACCACAGCTGCCGCAGCACCACGCCCAACGGGCTGGCGGCCCAGGTGGTTCGGGTACCGGTCCCGAGAACCTCGGCGGTGACCTCCTCCGACACCAGCGGCAGATCCAGCAGTGTCGCCAGCGATTCCGCGTGGGTGGTCTCGCCGGCCACCAGTCGGTTCGCGGAGACCACCAGGCCGAAGCAGGGCTGGTCGAGAACCAGCGCCGTACCCGCGTCGACGACACTGCCGTCGAGCGCCCTGACCTGCTCGGGCAGGTCCAGGTCGCGCGGGTCGAGCGCGCCGGTGGCGACCGCGGCGGCCAGGCGGGCGTGCGTGCGTGCGATGACTTCGGGCGCAGGGGTTTTCGCCTGGTCGGCCAGTGCGTCGAGGAGTTCCTCGGCCAGCTCGGCCGACATGATGTCGGGCCGGACGAGCAGTGGGCGCAGGGCCTCGAGATCGCGGGCGTCGAAGCCGGTGATCGCCGGGAGCAGGCCGGCGAACTCGTCGTCGTCCGGGTGCCGGAGCCTGCCCAGCGCGACGCCGTCGATGTGCGCGTGCCGGTGCAGCCACCAGGCCGTGTAGCCGTCGCGGTCGGCGAGCAGGGCGCGGGTGCGCGGGACGGCCAGCAGGTGGCGTAGCGCTGTGGGCCAGCGGTTTTCGTCGACCAGGTCGAGGTCGCGCACGGCGGACAGGTCGCGGGGATCCTCGGAAAGGCTTTCCCACCAGGCGGGTTCGTCGTCGAGGTCGTGGTCGGGGCCCACCGGATCCGGATCGGTGACGACGCCGAACTCCCAGCCGACGCCGATCGCGCGCAGGGCCTCGGCGCCGTACTCCTCGACCACCGAGTCGGCGACCGTGCCGAACGGCGAATCCGGCTCGAGCACCTCCGCCAGCGGGGCGCCGGGCAGCAACAGTTCGTCGGCGGGACGCGATTCGCCGGTGTCGTCGGGTAGTTCGAGCAGTCCGAGCCAGCTGGGGAGCGACTCGTCGGGCGCGAACGGGGCGAGGCGCAGGACGGCGTCGACGGTGTCCGGGTCGGCCGGATCGTGCTCGAGCAGGTCACGCAGGCCCGGATCGGTGAGCAGGTCCTCGGCGGAGGCGCTGCGGGCGCCCAGCCGCGAGAGCAGCGCGTGCGTGGCGTCGGGGTGCACCAGCCGGGCCCAGTGCACCGGCACCGCGACGGTGAGCTGGTCGTCCAGGACGACCGTGCGCGGCCCGGTGACGAGCCTGCCATCGGCCAGCGGCACGGCCAGCGCGCCGAACTCCTCGGCGGTCCTGGTGTCGACGACGAACGGTTCCACCGCCGCGTAGAACCGCCGCCACCAGGTCGGTTCGCGCTCGAGGCCGCTCGACAGGTCAGCCAGCGCGGCCGGACCGAGGCGGTGCACGTCGAGGACCGAGAGCTTCTCCTGCGCGGCGCGATCGGAGAGTTCGGGGATCACCAGCGGGCCGGTGAATTCCACCAGGACGGCGGCCAGTTCCGGGGTGAGGTCGGGGAACACGCTCGCGCGGGTGGGGATGCAGTCCGATGCGGTCGGACTCGCCGGGACATCGCCGCCCGGCCACGTGTCGCTCGATGCCGCTCGCTCAGCCGGCCGCGAGGTCGCGCCCGGCGCCGCGGAGGTGACGTCACCGGCGGGCGGGTGCCCGTGGGCCGTCGCAGGCTGGTCGACCGCCCTGGCGGAGGAACTCGACCAGTCATCGGCAGACCGATCGTGGGCCGACTCGCCATGGTCCGGCCCGGGGTGCGCGGAGCTGGGCGCATCGGCTGCACGGCCGGGCGCGGTGGCGTCCAGCGGAGTCGGCTCGTCGGTGAGCCACGCCGCGGTGGCCTGTGCGGAGTTGTCCACAGGTGTGACGGGGCAGGTGGGGAGCCAGGCGTGCGTGCGGAGTTCGGTGGTGACGGCTTCGCGGAGCAGGGCGTCGGCCTCGCTGCGGGCGAAACCCGGAGTGGGGACGAGGACGAGGCGGTCGCGGGGCGGCAGTGCCCGGGCGAAATCGGCGTAGCCCGCGGCGATCTCGGTGAGGCGGGCGCCGGGGAGCAGGCGGCGGCGATCGGGCTGCATCGGGATGTCGGCCACCAGGATCGCGGGGAGCGAGAGTTCCTCGTCGGAACGCGTGGGGGCGCGCAGGACATCCGGGGCGGCGGCGACGGGACGGCCGTGGCGCACGGGGAGCAGCCAGCGGGCGCGGGCCGTGCGGTACTGCCACCACCGGCGGTGCTCGCCGCCGGGCAGGGTGACGGTCAGCTCGGCGAGTCCTTCGGCCAGTTCGGTAGCCGCGCTGGTGAATTCGTCGGCACCGATGCGGATGCGGTGCAGGGCGGGCAGTTCCAGGAGCAGCTCCGGCGCTTCGGCGCGCATCGCGGCGAGCAGGGCGTCGCCGTCGATGTCCGGGCGCAGGTGCACGACGACCTCGGTGTCGGCCCCGGCGACCGGGGTGGTCGGCACCGGCCAGGTCAGGCGCAGGACCGGCGGCGCGATCGTCGCCAAGTCGTCGGGGATCTCGATCCCGGTGTCGTGCAGGGCGTTCAGCGTCGCGACGCGGGAGAAGCGGATGGACCCGGAGGTCGACCTGACCTCGATCTCGTCGCCGATCGACCGCACCGCCGTGAACCCGACGCCGAAGCGCCCCACCAGCTCCGTGCCCGCCTTCCCGGAGGCGCGCAGCGCGGTGAGCGCGTGCACCCCCGAAACATCCAGCGGCACACCGGTATTGGCGACATGCAGCCGGCCGTCGACCAGCCGGACACTCAGCTCACCCGCCACCCCGGCCTTCGCGGCGGCGTCGGCGGCGTTCTGCGCGAGCTCGGTGAGCACCCGATCCCGATAGCCGGCGGCCACCAGATCCGCCTCACCGGCACTGTCCTCACGCAGCCGCGTAGGCGAATCCCGCCAGGCGGCGAGCACCCCGGCCCGCAGCTCCGCCGTCCCGAAGGGATCCGCCGAACCGTTCAGCGCGCCACCGACGATCCACGCTCGTCCACGGCCGCACCGTCACCCACGACAGCCTCCGCCCCACCGGACGTGGTCACGTCATCACGCTCGGCCGTGGTGGCGTCAGCGGCAGACGTGGCCGCCTCCGCGCCGCCCGCGGCCGCCTCGGCACCAGCAGACGTGGCTACGTCCGCACCGCGCTCGGCCGCAACCGCGTCGGCGGACGTGACACCAGCGTCCACACCATGTTCGGCTGCCGTGGTGTCAGTGTCGGCAGCGTCCACACCACGTTCGGCCGTGGTGGCGTCAGCGCCGTGCTCGGCGGCTGGCGCGTTGTCGATTGCAGGGGCTGACACCACATCGACCGCAGGCGAAGACTCCCCCACCTCGGCGGTACCAGGCGTGTCGACCGCGCTGGGGACATCCACGTCGGCGTCTGTCGCGGGCGACTCGGATGCCACATCAAGGGCGGGCGCATCGGCATCCGAAACACCAGCCGCTGGGGTGTCGGTCGGCGCCGTGTCACGATCCGCATCGGCATCCGTTGCGGGCGATGCAGATTCGGCTGTGGCCCGAGACTGGCCA
This sequence comes from Nocardia sp. NPDC050717, assembly GCF_040654275.1. Taxonomy (NCBI): domain Bacteria; kingdom Bacillati; phylum Actinomycetota; class Actinomycetes; order Mycobacteriales; family Nocardiaceae; genus Nocardia; species Nocardia sp. NPDC050717. The sequence goes on along the minus strand of NZ_JBFAHR010000025.1, from coordinate 4,393 downwards.
GCTTCAGACTTCGCCGCGGCTTCAGCGGGAGGCGCCGCATCAATCGCCGAGCGGGCATCGCGACCCGCATCGGTGGCCGAACCGGCGTCGCCGGCCGGCGCTTCGGTGGCCGCGGATGTACCTGCTTCGGGGCTCGCCGATTCCGCGGCGATGACCTCGGCAGCTGATTCCGGCTGTACGCCCTCGGCGAGGGCGGCGCGTTCGGCGGCGGCCGCCTCGACGGCTTCGGCCTCGGCGGTTTCCTGCGCGGCGGTGGTGTCGCCGGCGGGCTCGGCCGCACCGGTGGCGGCGGGCTCGGCGGGGGACTCGGGTGCGCCGTTGGTCGTGGTGGTCGGTTCGGGGCGGGTGATCTCGACGTAGTCCACGGCGTCGTCGTCGAAGGCCTCGTAGCGGGGCGAGCCGTTGCCGCTGGGGGCGACGACGTCGGAGTGCGCGCCGCAGCCGTATTCGACGTGGACGACGTGGCCGTCGGCGCCCATGGCATTGCCGCAGACACCGAAGGACTCGCGCAGGGCACCGGCCAGCGGGAGGTAGAAGCCACACAGGCCGCAGGTGGAGGGGGCGGCCTTCGCCATCTCCGTGTCCGGACCGAATTCGGCATACCAACGCTCGGCGGCCTCGATGCGGCCTTCGAGACTCAGCACCTGGGTGCGGCCGAGGCCGACCTCGCGGGCCACCTCGTCGACCACCGGATCGCCGGTGGCGACATAGCCGGGGACCAGGCGCGGATCGTCGGCGGGCGGGGCGAGCAGATCGCCGGGGCCGAGGTCGCCGGGACGCACCCGCTGCTCCCACGGCACGAAGTCCGGCGCGATCAGGGCGTCGGGCCCCGGCAGCAGCGCCGACTCGCTGACCGTGGCATATGTGGCTTCCGGCGGCGCCGCGACCACCACGGCCCACTGCCAGCCGCGATAGCCGGCCAGGGTCGCCTCGAACCGGTGGGTGGCCGCCGTCTCGTCCTCGGCGGTCACCCCCAGGTGGACTCCTACCCCGTCGGGTTCCAACTCGACGAGCGCACGACGTGCGACTTCGGCCGCATCGGCCAGAACAGGACGCACGCCGGACTCCGAAACAGATACTGCGCTCACGGCATACATTTTGCCGTATGAAGCGCAATCGGAGTTCGTTGGCTGTCGGAGTGCTGGTCAGCCTGCTCGGCGTGAGCGCCTGCGGCGGTCCGGCGGAGGGTGGACCGCCGCGGCTGCGCGTCGAGGTGATCGGCTCGTCACCGCACGATCCGCGGGCGTTCACCCAGGGCCTCGAGGTGGTCGACGGTGTCCGCTACGAGAGCACCGGCATGTGGGGCGTGTCGACCGCGCGGACCGCCGACCAGGCCACCGGCGCCGAGACCGCGCGCGTCGAGCTGCCGAAGGAGATGTTCGGCGAGGGCATGACGAGAGCGGGCGACACCGTCTGGCAGATCACCTGGAAGGACGGCGTCGCCATCGCGCGCGACCCGGTGACGCTCGCCGAGACCCGCCGCGCGGCCTACGAGGGCGAGGGCTGGGGGCTGTGCGCGCAGGCGGACCGGCTGATCATGAGCGACGGCACCGCCACGCTCACCTTCCGCGATCCGGTGACCTTCGCCGAAACCGGCTCGGTGACCGTGACCGGCTACGACGGGCCGAAGCCCAACGAGCTCGACTGCGCCCCCGACGGCACGGTGTACGCCAACAACTACCCCACCGACGAGATCCTGCGGATCGATCCGGCGACCGGCCGGGTGCTCGCGGTGATCGAGGCGGGCGGGCTGCTCTCCCCCGCCGAGCGCGCCGGGACCGATGTGCTCAACGGCATCGCGCACCTGCCCGGCACCGACCGATTCCTGATCACCGGCAAGTACTGGCCGCGCCTGTTCGAGGTGCGGTTCGTCCCGAAATAGGCCGATGTGGCGAACACTGCGGCGCCGCGAGTGAACGCAGGGACGGCGCGTACGACAGAATTGGACCTGTGACTACGCCGCGCGATCCCTCCGGTCCCGACCGTGGTCGCCGGGGCGGCAACCACGCGGACACGCCACCCGACCGTCATCCGGGCTTCGGGCACTATCCGCCGCGCGCGAGCCAGGAACCGCCGCGGCCGCGCAAGGTCTTCCCCCGTCCCGATGTGCCGGATCAGCCGACGGTCCGGTCGCGGGTCTTCCGTCGCGGCCGCCCGGACGAACCGCCGACCACTCCCGTCCCCACCCGCAAACCAGCAGGTCCGCCGCATCCGGCCGCGCCGCAGCACCCGCCGGTGAACGGCCCGGCGGCCACCCGCCCGCTGCCCCTCGACGAGGACGAACCCGACCAGGTCAAGCAGCGGATCCCGCGCAAACTCACGGTCACCCGGGTTGCCGCCATGCGCAGCAGGGAGCTCACCGAGCGCGGCTTCGCGACCTTCCAGCGCGCCGCCAAGGCCGACGGCGCCGACCAGTCCGGCCTCACCGCGCTCACCTACGCCACGATGGCCAACTTCGCGCTCGACGCCGCGATCGCCGTCTCGCTGGCCAACACCCTGTTCTTCGCCAGCGCCACCGCCGAGTCCAAGACCAAGGTGGCGCTGTACCTGCTGATCACCATCGCCCCGTTCGCGGTGATCGCGCCGCTGATCGGCCCGATGCTCGACCGGTTGCAGCGCGGCCGCCGGATGGCGCTGGCCACGACCTTCGCGTTGCGCGCGGTCTTCGCGGTGCTGTTGATCTTCAACATCGACACCTGGGGTCTGTATCCGCTGGCCCTGTGCATGATGGTCGGCTCGAAGTCCTTCGCGGTGCTCAAGAGCGCGGTGACGCCACGCGTACTCCCGCCCGACATCGATCTCGTCCGCACCAACTCCCGGTTGACAGTGTTCGGCCTGGTCGGCGGCACCATCGGCGCGGGCGCGCTGGCCGCGCTGGCCGCGCTGATCGCCGATTCCACCGGCGCCCTCGTGTTCGCCACCGGCATCGCGGTGGCAGGCGCCTATCTGAGTCTGCGCATCCCGTCGTGGGTGGAGGTGACCGAGGGCGAGGTGCCGGCGACCCTCACCTACCACGGCCCGGACGCGCACACCGAGGTGCTCGTGCCGGGGCAGGAGTCCTCGATTCCGGCCAAGAAGCGGCGTCAACCGCTGGGGCGGGCGGTGGTGACCGGGCTCTGGGGCAACAGCGCCATCCGCGTGCTCACCGGCTTCCTGACCTTCTACATCGCCTTCGTCGCCAAGGGTTCCGGCGGCAGCCCCACCGAACAGGCCGCGATGCTCGGCGTGGTCGGCGCGGCGGCCGGTCTCGGCAACTTCGGCGGCAACGCGACCGGGGCCAGGCTGCAGCTGGGCAGGCCGTCGCTGGTGGTGCTCGGCTGCACGGCCGCCTGCGCGGGCGTCGCGGTGTTCGCCATGTTCACCGGCAATCTGTTCGGCGCCGCGTTCGCGACCCTGGTCGCCTCGGCGGCGAGCGCGCTGGCGAAGGTGTCGCTGGACGCGGCGATCCAGGACGATCTGCCGCCGGAGTCGATCGCGTCCGGTTTCGGCAGGTCGGAGACGGTGTTGCAGCTGAGCTGGGTGGTCGGCGGCGCGGCCGGTGTGCTGCTGCCGATCGAGTTCTGGAAGGGTTTCGCGGTGATCAGCGTGATCCTGCTGGCCGGCCTGATCCAGACCTTCGTCAGCTACACCGGGCACTCGCTGCTGCCGGGCCTCGGCGGCAACCGCCCCCAGCACGCCGAGCAGGAAGTGCCCACACATCCGAGAGGGACAGGAGACCCCAGCTGGTGAGCAAGCTCAACGCACGAACGGTGGTCGCGCTGGTCGCGGTCGGCCTGGCGGCCGTGGTCGGCGTGACGGCGGCCATCGTCGCCTACGCGGTGTCGAAGGCGCCCGACTCGGCGCCCATGGTCACCGTGTACGGCGGCGGCAAGACGGTCGAGGCCGAGCCCTTCGGCTACTGCAACCTGGCCACCGGCGCCTGCGAGAACTTCGAGCACACCTACTACCTGCTCGTCCCCTCCGGCGATCCGGTCCAGGTGTCGCTGCCGTCGGCGATCGCCGAGGCGCCGTGGGTGGTGCTGCAGCGCTTCGAGCGCCCCAGCGGCGAGCGCGAGGACCGGGTCATGAGCTGGCTCGACTTCCCCGAGGGCGTCCGCGCCCTGAGCATCGACACCCAGCCCGCACCGGACCTGCGCCTCATCGGTTTCGAGGTGCAACTGCCGATGATCTACACCGACCCGGCGACCGGCCAGGAACAGACCGGCGTCCACGGAGCGTGGTCCATCGGCACACCGGCCCCCTGACCGGCACACCCGGCCCGCGAGCTGACCGCATTCCCGGCCCCGCACGACCCGACCCCGAGGAGGGTCCCGCCGCGTCAGCGGCGGTCGCGGCCGTCCCGTCGATCAGGCGCCGTTGCGTAACGACGAAGTCGAAGCAACGGTGCCTGATC
>NZ_JBFAHR010000024.1:0-54250 GCF_040654275.1 Nocardia sp. NPDC050717 | reverse complement strand
AACTGCCTGGCCGCGCTGGCCTGGACCCAGCAGGTGCACAAGGCGTGGATGGGCGAGCACGGCGGCTCGGTGGTGAACGTGTCGTCGGTGGCGGGGATCAAGCCCGCGCCCGGCATCGGCTTCTACGGCGCCAGCAAGGCGATGCTGACCTACCTCACCCAGGAACTGGCCGTGGAACTCGGCCCGGACATCCGCGTCAACGCGGTGGCGCCCGCCGTGGTGAAGACCAAGTTCGCCACCGCGCTCTACGAGGGGCGTGAGCAGGAAGTTTCCAGCGCTTACCCCCTGAAGCGGCTGGGCGTGCCCGAGGATATAGCCGGCGCGGTGACATTCCTGCTGTCCGCCGACGCCGCGTGGATCACCGGTCAGCTGCTCGTCGTCGACGGCGGCATCACGCTGACCGGCGGCGTCTGAACCACCATCCCCAGGAGGAGAATTCCATGAGCACCACCACCAGAACAGCCATCGTCACCGGCGCGGCCCGCGGCATCGGCGCCGGCGTGGCCCGCCGCCTGGCCGCCGACGGCCTGGCCGTCGCGGTCGTCGACCTCGACGAGGCCGCCTGTAAGCCGGTCGTGGCGGAGATCGAGGCCGCCGGTGGCCGGGCGATCGCGATCGGCGCCGACGTCTCGGACGAGGCCGCTGTCGCGGCCGCCGTGGAGCGGGTCGCCGCCGAGCTCGGCGCGCCGACCGTGCTGGTCAACAACGCGGGCGTCATCCGCGACAACATGCTGTTCAAGATGAGCACCGACGACTGGGACCTCGTGATGAACGTGCACCTGCGCGGCGCGTTCCTGATGACGCGGGCCGCCCAGAAGTACATGACCGAGGCGAAGTTCGGCCGCATCGTCAACCTGTCGAGCACCTCGGCGCTCGGCAACCGCGGCCAGGCCAACTACTCCGCCGCCAAGGCGGGTGTGCAGGGCTTCACCAAGACCCTGGCCCTGGAACTCGGCAAGTTCGGCGTCACCGCCAACGCCATCGCGCCCGGTTTCATCGAGACCGAGATGACCGCGGCCACGGCCGCGCGGATCGGTGTCCCGTTCGAGGACTTCAAGGCCTTCGCGGCCAAGGAGATCCCGGTCGCGCGCACCGGCGTGCCCGACGACATCGCCCACGCCGTGTCGTTCTTCGTCAGCGAGGGCGCGGGGTTCGTCTCCGGGCAGGTGCTCTACGTGGCCGGAGGTCCCAAGGCATGAGGACATTCGACGGTCTGGCCGAGCTCGAAGCCGCTGTCGGCACCCACCTCGGCTACTCCGAGTGGCATGCCGTCACCCAGGATCAGGTGAACACCTTCGCCGAGGCGACCGGTGACCACCAGTGGATCCACGTCGACACCGAGAAGGCCGCGCAGGGGCCCTTCGGCACCACCATCGCCCACGGCTACCTCACCCTGTCGCTGGTGCCGATGCTGGTCTCGGAGATCTACCGGATCGAGGGCGTCAAGATGGGCGTCAACTACGGGTCCAACAAGCTGCGCTTCCCCGCGCCGGTTCCGGTCGGGTCGAAGGTGCGCGCCGGGGTCGAGCTCGTCTCGGTCGCGCCGGGGGCGGGCGGGCACCTGGTCACCGCGAAGGTCGTGATCGAGCGCGAGGGCGGCGACAAGCCGGTCTGCGTGGTCGAGACCGTCTCGCTCGTGGTGGCGTGATGGCGTCCGGCACCGAGCTGCCCGGCCTCGATCTCGGCCGCCTCGGCCCGTGGCTGCGCGCGACCGTCCCCGGGGTCGGCGCCGAACTCACCGGACAGGTGCTGGCGGGCGGCAGGTCAAACCTCACCTACACGGTCGGCGACGGCACGTCGTCCTGGATCGTGCGCAGGCCGCCGCTGGGCCATGTGCTGGCGACCGCGCACGACATGGCGCGCGAGTACCGGGTGATGGCGGCGCTGCGGCAGACCTCGGTGCCGGTCCCCGCCATGTACGCGCTGTGCGAGGACGCCGAGGTCATCGGCGCGCCGTTCTACGTGATGGAACTGGTCGACGGCCGGCCGTACCGGCATGCCGCCGAACTCGCCGACCTGGGACCGCGACGCACCAGGGCGATGTCGGCCGCGCTGGTCGACACCCTCGCCGACCTGCACGCCGTCGACCCGGCCGCGGTCGGGCTCGCCGATTTCGGCAGGCCGGAGGGCTTTCTCACCCGTCAGGTGAGTCGCTGGAAGAAGCAGCTCGACGCCTCCCGGACCCGCGACCTGCCGCTGGCCGACGAGCTGCACGCGCTCCTGGCCGCCGACGTCCCGGCCGAATCGACCGTGGGGATCGTGCACGGCGACTACCGGCTCGACAACGTGCTCGTCGACGACCGGGACCGCCCGGCGGCCGTGATCGACTGGGAGATGGCCACTCTCGGTGACCCGCTCACCGACCTGGCGTTGATGGTCGTCTACGGGCGGCTGGCCGAGCAGCTCGGGCGCAACGCCGTCGTCGCGGACGCGACCTCGGCCCCCGGGTTCCTGACCGAGGACGAGATCATCGCGCGCTACACCGCGCGCAGCGACCGCGACATGTCCCGGTTCGGCTTCTACCTCGGCCTCGCCGCGTTCAAACTGGCCGTGATCATCGAAGGCATCCACTACCGCTTCCTGCACGGGCAGACCGTCGGCGCGGGTTTCGATGCCCTCGGTGACGCGGTCGAACCCCTGCTCGACACCGGCCGCACCGCCTTGAAGGAGCATCGCTGATGGACTTCGCCTACGACGCGCGCACCGAGGAATTGCGTGCCACGCTGCTGGAATTCATGGACAGCCACGTCTATCCGGCCGAAGCGGAGTTCGCCGCGCAGATCGCGCGGCTGGACGACCGCTGGGCCTGGGACTCGGTGCCCGTGCTGGCCGAGCTGCGCGCCGAGGCCCGCCGCCGCGGTCTGTGGAATCTGTTCCTGCCCGGCGAGCACGGCGCGGGCCTGACCAACGCCCAGTACGCGCCGCTGGCCGAGATCACCGGCCGCAGCGCGCACCTGGCGCCCGCGGTGTTCAACTGCGCCGCGCCCGACACCGGCAACATGGAGGTGCTCGCGCTCTTCGGCGACGAGTCCCAGCGCGAGCGGTGGCTGGAACCGTTGCTGGACGGGCGGATTCGCTCGGCCTTCGCGATGACCGAACCCGATGTCGCGTCGTCGGACGCGACGAACATCGCCACCAGGATCGAACGCGACGGCGACGACTACGTCCTCAACGGCCGCAAGTGGTGGATCACCGGGGCCATGAACCCCAACTGCCGGATCTTCATCGTCATGGGCAAGACCGATCCCTCGGCCGGACGGCACCGCCAGCAGTCGATGATCCTCGTGCCCCGCGACACCCCCGGCCTGGAAATCCAGCGCGGCATGGAGGTTTTCGGCTACGACGACCACGACCACGGCGGGCACGCCGAGCTGTCGTTCACCGATGTCCGGGTGCCCGCGGCCAACCTGATCGGCGGGGAGGGCGACGGTTTCGCCATCGCCCAGGCCCGCCTCGGGCCCGGCCGGATCCATCACTGCATGCGCTCGATCGGTATCGCCGAACGAGCCGTCGAGCTCATGTGCGCCCGCGCCGAGCAGCGCGTCGCGTTCGGCAAGCCGCTGTCGGAGCAGGGTGTGATCCGTGACTGGATCGCCGAATCACGGGTCAAGCTCGAACAACTGCGGCTGCTGGTGCTCAAGACCGCCTGGCTGATGGACACCGTCGGAAACAAGGGGGCGCACACCGAGATCCAGGCGATCAAGATCGCCACCCCGTCCACCGTGCAGTGGATTCTCGACAAGGCCATCCAGGTCCACGGCGCCGGTGGGCTGTCCCAGGACTTCCCGCTCGCCGCGGCCTACGCCGGCATCCGGACACTGCGCTTCGCCGACGGCCCGGACGAGGTCCACAAGAACGCGCTCGCCAAGAGCGAGCTGAGCAGGCAGCGGGAGACGCGATGACCCTCGACGAATTGACCGGGCGGATCGAGGAATTCCTCGCCGCCAACGACCCGGCCACCACCGACCGGCTCGACTTCCTGCGCGCCCGCTACGACGCCGGACTGGCCTGGGTGTACTTCCCGGCCGGGCACGGCGGCCTCGGCCTGTCGCGCGGCTGGCAGCCCGAGGTCGACCGCCTGTTCGCCGAAGCCGGTGCGCCGGACAACAATCCGAGCGCCAATGTCATCGGGCTCGGCATGGCGGGCCCGACGATCCTCGCCTGCGGTACCGAGGAACAGAAGAAGCGGTTCCTGCGTCCGCTGTGGACCGGCGAACAGATCTGGTGCCAGCTGTTCAGTGAGCCCGGCGCCGGATCCGACCTGGCCAACGTGAGCACCCGCGCGGTCCGCGACGGCGACGAGTGGGTCGTCAACGGCCAGAAGGTGTGGACCTCGAGCGCGCATCTGGCGCAGTTCGCGATCCTGCTGGCCCGCACCGACACCGGAATCCCCAAGCACCGCGGCATGACCTTCTTCCTCATCGATATGACCCAGCCCGGGGTGGAGGTGCGCCCGCTGCGGCAGATCACCGGGGAGGCCGAGTTCAACGAGGTCTTCCTGACCGATGCCAGGGTGCCCGACACGCAGCGCCTCGGCGCCGAGGGCGACGGCTGGCGGGTCGCCAACACCACGCTCAACACCGAGCGGGTCGCGATCGGCGGCAAGGACTCCGCGCGCGAGGACGGCATGATCGGCGTGGTCGCCCGCACCTGGCGCGCGCACCCCGACCGGCGCACCCCGGAACTGCACGATCGGCTGCTGCGCCTGTGGGTCGACGCCGAGGTCGCCCGGCTGACCGGCGCGCGCCTGCAGCAGAAGCTGGCCAAGGGGATGCCGGGTCCGGAGGGCTCGGCGATGAAGCTGATCTTCGCGAAATGCGCGCAGCAGCTGTCCGGCCTCGAACTCGAGCTGCTGGGGGAGCAGGGCCTGCGCTACTCCGACTGGACCATGGTGCGGCCCGAGTCCGTCGACTTCAACGGCCGCGACGCCGGCTACCGCTACCTGCGGGCCAAGGGCAACTCGATCGAGGGCGGCACCTCGGAGATCCTGCGCAACATCGTCGCCGAGCGGGTGCTCGGCCTCCCCGCCGAACCGCGGACCGACAAGGACCGCCCCTGGAAGGACATCGCGCGATGAACGACCTGAACCTGGTCTACACCGAGGTGGAGGACGAGCTGCGCGGCGTCGTCTCCGCGGTCCTGTCCACGCACTGCGCACCCGCCGCGGTCACCGCGCTCTACGACGGCGACCGCGCGCTGGTCGCTGGTCTCTGGAAGAACATCGCCGTCGACCTCGGCCTGGCGGGACTGCTCGTCCCCGAGGAACTCGGCGGCGCGGGCGCATCGGCCCGCGAGGCCGCCGTGGTGCTCGAGGAGCTCGGCCGGTTCGCCGCGCCGGTGCCGTTCCTCACCAGCGCGGTCGTCGCGACCACCGCCCTGCTCGGCGCCGCCGACCCGCTGCTCGGCGCGCTCGCGGCGGGGGAGCGGACCGCGGCGCTGGCGGTGCCGCTGTCGCTGGCGCCGGACGAGCCGATCCCCACCTTCGCCCTCGGCGCCGACGGCACTCTCAGCGGCACGGTGACCAGTGTCGCGGGCGCGCTCGAAGCCGATGTGCTGCTGGTGCCCGCCACCGGGCCCGACGGGATCGCGCTCTACGCGGTCGCTGCCGCCGATGCCGAACTCGCGCCGGTCGTTTCCCTGGATATGAGCCGTCAGCTGGCGGATCTCACCCTGCGCGCGGCGCCGGCGCGGCGCGTGGCGGGTGACGGTGCCGACGCGGTACGGCGCGCGCTCACCGCCGGGGCGGCGCTGCTGGCCTCCGAGCAGTACGGCGTGGCCAGGTGGTGCCTGGAGGATACGGTCGCCTACCTGAAGGAACGTCGCCAGTTCGGGCGCGTCGTCGGCGGCTTCCAGGCGATCAAACACCGGCTCGCCGACCTCTACACCGAGATCGAATCCGCCGCTGCCGCGGCCAGATACGCCGCGGCCACGCTCGCGGCGGACGACGCCGACCTCGCGGTGGCGGCGAGTGTCGCCCAGGCCTACTGCGGCGATGTCGCGGTCCACGCCGCGGAGGAAGCGGTGCAGTTGCACGGCGGCATGGGCATGACCTGGGAGCATCCGGCGCACCTGTATCTCAAGCGCGCCAAGGCCGACCAGATCGCCCTCGGCACCGCCGGTCACCACCGCGCGCGCCTGGCCGAGCTGATCGACCTGCCCGCGTAGCGCGCTACTTTCGGCGCGCGCGGAGCCGGTCGCGTTCGGCGCGCAGCGCGGCGACCGTGTCCTCGAGTTCGAGGATGCGGGCGACCGCGGTCAGGTTGACGCCCTCGCCGGTGAGCGTGGTGATGCGGTGCAGGCGGGTCAGGTCGTCGCCGCTGTATCGCCGCGTGCCACCGGCGCTGCGGGCCGGCGTGATCAGGCCGTGCTGCTCGTAGAGGCGCAACGTCTGGACACCGATCCCGGCCAGCTCGGCGGCGACCGAGATCGCGTACACGGCCTGCCCGGCTGTCGGCAGGCCGTCGGAGGGGGAGACCATCTGTTCCTCTCTTCGCTTCCCGTCTTTCTCCTGTCAGGTTACTTGTCTTCGATACTTGCACTCTCCTCGGTAGAGTGCTAGATAATATCTATGTCAGATTACACAGGTTATCTGATTTGGAGCCTACCGAGATAGGAGTGAGTTGGAGGTGGCGACCATGTTGATGCGTACCGATCCGTTCCGAGAGCTGGATCGCGTGACACAGCAGGTGTTCGGCACAGCGGCTCGTCCGGCGGCCATGCCCATGGACGCCTGGCGCGACGGTGACGAGTTCATCGTCGAATTCGATCTGCCGGGAATGGACCCGGATTCGCTGGATCTCGATGTCGAACGCAATGTGGTGACCGTGCGCGCCTCGCGCGCGGAGATCGACGCCGACCGGTCCATGATCGCCGCGGAACGTCCGCGCGGCGTGTTCAGCCGGCAGCTGTTCCTCGGCGAGAGCCTGGACACCGACCAGATCCGCGCCGACTATCGCGACGGCGTCCTGCGGCTGGCGATCCCGGTCGCGGAGCGGGCCAAGCCCCGCAAGATCGAGATCTCGCGGCACCGCGAGCCACAGGCCATCAACGCCTGATCAGTCCCCAGGGAGTTACTCGACCAGGTGGCCGGACCGCGACGGTCCGGCCATCGTTCGACCCGGCATCCGAGGACCGCCATGCACACCACCGATCGACATCCCGTCACCGTTCCCGCCGAACCCGCCGTCGTCTGGCCCGAACCCAGCCCGCTCGACACCTGGTGGACCGAGATCATGGACGGCGTCCCGCCGCGCCGCGATCAGCCGTCTCCCCGCGCGGGCTCCACCGCGCCCGGCTAGGCGCCGAGGCCGATCGTCGCGGTGGCGCGGCCGAAGATCTTCTTGCCCGCGCTGTGCGCGGCCAGGGCCACGGTGGCGGTGCGCGCCGCGCGGTCGACGGATTTCACCCTGCCGGTGTACTCGATCGACGCGCCCGCGTTGCCGACGTAGACCGGGCTCGTCAGGCGCACCGCGTACGCCCGCAGGGCGCCGGGGTCGCGGGTCCAGGCGGTGAGGAATCCCGCGCCGAGGCCGATCGTCAGCATGCCCTGGGCCACCGGCGCTTTCAGGCCCGCCGCCGCGGCGGCATCGTGATTCCAGTGGATCGGGTTCGGGTCGCCGGCGACACCGGCGTAGTTGACCAGATCGCCCGGGGTGAGAGTGACGGTGCGCGTGGGGAGTTCGTCGCCCACCGCGATCGCGTCGACCGGAATGCGGTATCCGGCGGCGCTGGTCACCCGCGGCTCGCGTGGCGCCGCCGCCGGTGCGTGCGCGCCGTGCTGGTGCGGCCTGGCGGACGTTCTGCATCATCACGTGCGCGCAGGCGCGGGCGGCCGAGGTGTCCACGTCCGGTCTGCCGACGAACGTCGTCCAGGTGGACAGGCACAGTTCCCCGTGACCGTCGACGGCCTCGCAGCGGAACCGGAAGATGTCGCCGCCGAAAGCGCGGCGAAACGATTCGAAATGCACCGCGAACGTCAATTCGTCCGCCGCGACAACGGGTTTGCCGAAGGTGACGACATAGTCGGTCTGCATGATCTGGCTCATGTCGTACCCGTGCGCGACATGGTCGAACATCGCGATCTGCGCCAGGAACGCGGGGACGGAGGTGAACGTGGGCGGCGCCACGAGGCCGGGATAACCCAGCTCCCCGGCCGCCGACTCGCTCCAGTGGGCGCGGTGACCGTCCTGCACGGCGCGGGCGAATTCCCGAATCTTCTCCCGTCCCACCACATATCGATCGGCGCAGTGGTACGAACAGCCGACCGCGTCGGCTGGATCGTCGGTGATGGCTGGTGCGTCGAGGTCGCTCGGCATCATGAGTGTCGCCACCCGGCGAAGGTAGCTGATGGGTAACTGGGGCGGCGAGTAACCCGCGATCCTCGCCGTGTCGCGCTCCGCAGGCCCGGCAACCACCGGCTGCCGGTCGTTCCAGGATGGCGCATTCGGGCTCGTCATTGGTCACGATATGACCGTCAAATAGGTGTCGATCGCCGCGCGGTCGAATTCCGGGCGAATATCGAGTTACCCGACGGTCCGGTCGCTCGATTACAGTGCAGGAATCGAAGTGCACCCATTCGGCGGAGGTGTGGACATGACCGATTCCCCGCGAGTGATTCCGCCGGTGCACGTCGCCCGCGGTCCGGCCGACCATCTCATCCGGCCGAGTGGCGATACCCCGGTGCGGCCGACGGGTGTGGTGCGCGAGGACACGAAACGGGTCGCGGTGTCGCCGGTGACCGAGCCGCCCGCGCCGCCGGACGACTCGCCCGAACGCGTCGCCCAGCGCGCGAGAATCAAGAAATTCGTGCTCACCGTCGTCGGTATCGCCGCGCTCGGCGGGGCGCTGTTCGGGTACGACACCGGCGTCATCTCGGGCGTGCTCGTCTTCCTCACGCCCGACTTCGGCCTCAGCCAGACCCAGGTCGGCGTCATCACCAGTTCGCTGCTGGTGGGCGCGGCGATCGGCTCGATCTCCGGTGGGTGGATGGCGGATCGCTGGGGCAGGCGCGCCACCCTGCTGTTCGCCGGCGTGCTGTTCTTCGTCGCGGGGCTGGCCCAGGCGCTCTCGCCCGGACCCACCGCCATGATCATCACGCGGCTGTTCCTCGGCGTCGCGGTCGGCACCGCCTCACTCGTGGTCCCGATGTACGTCTCGGAGATCGCGCCGGCCACCTATCGGGGCCGGCTCGTGTCGATGAACAGTTTGGCCATCGCCGGCGGGCAGTTGCTGGCCTACGTCATCAACGCGGCGCTCGCGCCGACCGGGAATTGGCGGCTCATGCTGGCGATGGCGGTGATTCCCGCGGTCGCGCTCGTGGCCGGCATGTATTTCATGCCGGATTCCCCGCGCTGGTATCTGGGAAAAGGCAGGGAGGACGACGCCAGAAAGGTGCTGCGCCGCTCCTATTACCCGGAGAATGTCGAGCCGACCATTCAGCAGATCGAACAATCCGCGGCCGCCGACGCGGCGGTGAAACAGAGCCTGCGCGAGCAGCTCGGGAAACCGAAGGTGCGCGCGTTGTTCATCACCGGGTGCGGGCTGGCCGTGATTCAGCAATTCGTCGGCGTCAACACCGTGGTGTACTACGCGCCGTCCACGCTGACGGCCGCCGGAATGGGCGACAACGCCGCGGTCACGTCCTCGATCGGGATCGGTGTCGGCGCGGTGCTCGGTGTGCTCATCGGCATGACGCTGATCGACCGGATCGGTCGCCGTCCGCTCATGTTCCTCGGCTTGGCGGTCATGATCGTCGCGCTGCTCGGCATGGCCTTCGTCGAGCGGATGACGCAGAATTCCACCACCGGTTACCTGCTGCTGGTCCTGATGGTCGTCTACATCTCGGCGTTCCAGGTCGGCGTCGGCGTACCGACCTGGCTGCTGCTGTCGGAGATCTTCCCCGCACCCATCCGCGCGACGGCGATGAGCATCACCACCTTCATCATCTGGGCGGGCAACTTCGTTGTCTCCCTGGTGTTCCCGCCGCTGGGTGAGCGGTGGGGCGCCTCGGCGATGTTCCTGATCTTCGCCGCGGTCTCGGCGCTGTCGCTGGTGTTCTGTTACCGGCGGGTGCCCGAGACCAAGGGTGTGTCGCTGGATCAGATCACCGCGGCCGCGGAGAGCTGACGCGCCGCTCAGTGCTCGACGTCGTAGATCAGTTTGGTGACGCCGTTGCGGTAGCTGTCCGAATCCCGCAGGCGCAGTTGCTGTTTGGGGCGGTCGGCGTGGCTGAACAGGCTCTTGCCCGCGCCGAGCAGCACCGGGAAGACCAGCAGGTTGTAGCGGTCGATCAGGTCGGCGTCGGCCAGGCCCCTGGCGAGCTCGGCGCTGCCGTGGATGTAGACGGCGCCGCCTTCTGTCCGCTTGAGCGCGGCGACGTCGTCGGTGCCGCGCAGGATCGTGATCTCGCCCCAGCCGTCGATCAGCTGATCCTGCGACAGCGAGGAGGACACCACGTACTTGGGCAGATCCTTGTAGGCGGCGTGATCCTCGGAGTCGCGCCAGATCGGCGCGAAGGCCTCGTAGCTGCGGCGGCCGAACATCAGCGCCGTGGTGTCGGCGAGCTCCTCGCCTTTGAGCGAGAACGCCTCGGGCACGAACTCGGTCTGCATCACCCACCCGCCGCTGCGGTGCCCCTCGACGGTGCCGCCGGGCGAATCGACCACCCCGTCGAGTGACATGAAGCCTGTGTAAACCAGTTCGCGTGCCACCGGATCCTCCTGTTGTCGAGCGTCGACACCGACCACCGCCACCCCGGGCGATCAGGGCGCCGGGCGGTCGATCTGTTCCCGCAGGATATCGCCGTGCCCGGCGTGCCTGGCGAATTCCTCGATCATGGCGAGCAGGGTCCACCGCATGCTGACGGTGCCCTCACCCGGAATGTCGATCGTGTCGTCGAGGTCGAAGCGGGCCGCGATCTCCCTGGACCGCAGCCCGGCGCGCTCGTACTCGGCGATCACGTCGGCGACCGTCTCGTCGTCGGCGACCGCGAAGGTCCCCTCGTCCCGCCGTGAGTATCCATCGCACGCGGACTCGTCGAGTCCCGCCCAGAACCGCTGGAACCAGATCCGCTCCGCCGCGGCCGCATGCTTGAGCAGCGAGATCGGGGTGGTCAGCGACGCGACGAGCCGCCGGCGCGCGTCCTGCTCGGACAGTCCGCGCACGGTCGCCACGAGCGCCTCGCGGTTGCGGTCGAGCGTGTTCTCGATGAGCGCGCGTTCGCCGCCCTCGGTGATCCTGGTGGTACCCATGGACATTCACTCCGATCGATGGTGTGGGGACAGGAGGCCGATGCGTCATCGGCCGTGGGTGTTCTCGAAAGGGGGATCGGGCGTGCGTGGAGATCGTCGCGGTTCCCGCGGAAACGGCGCTACCAGGCGACGCGGATGGTCACCCGGGCCGGAGATGTGCACGGCCGCCATCCACAGTATGCCCGAGCCGCCGGATCCGCGGAAAATCCGGTCGCGGGAGGGTTCGTCGGCGACTTCGCCGTCCCGCCACCCGAGCCCGCACCGGTCACCACCATCGCGTGGCGGCTCGGTCACGTGATCTTCCTGCTCGAGGCCACCGCGAACTGCTGCACCACGGCGCGGAGGTCGCCCTGCTGCGCGACCTGTATCGCGCGGGGCTGCGACGGTGATCAGAGGATCGACAAGGTCTTCCGCCGGAGCGTCACAGTTCGGACCAGGGGACGCCGAGCCATGGTGCGGTTCG
Organism: Nocardia sp. NPDC050717; assembly: GCF_040654275.1. Classification (NCBI taxonomy): domain Bacteria; kingdom Bacillati; phylum Actinomycetota; class Actinomycetes; order Mycobacteriales; family Nocardiaceae; genus Nocardia; species Nocardia sp. NPDC050717. The sequence continues at coordinate 42,538 of NZ_JBFAHR010000024.1, read as the reverse complement.
TCCGGTGATCAGCTGGAGGTGGAAGTCCGGGCCGTCGTGTGCGCGTTCCGCTTCGGGATCGGTCAGTTGACTGATGGTGCAGAGATAGTCGCCGTCGGGGAGCTCGATACCGGACCCGTAGCTGTCCCTGTCGTCGTCCACGGCGGAGTCCGCGAACTGGGCAGCCATGGTGACCGTGTCCAGAGTGACCACGACCAACTCGCCGCGCGTCACGGTGATGGGGCCGGTGATCTGCCGGATGATCGGCAGCCGGGGATCGACAGGCGAATCCGAGAGGTCGATCCGCCACTGCTCCTCGCCGCCGGTTCCCCAGAGCAGTATCGTCCGCTGCCGCATCTCCGATTCGACGCGCTCGAACAGTGACTCCAAGGTCCAGTCTTCGCCCACGAACGAGGTGTACGCGTGGGGGTCGACGAGGCCGAGGAATCCCGAGTCGTCGGCCATCGCGTCGATCCGATGCTGAAGCTGTGCCATGCGGTGGTCCTCCCGGGACGATCACTGAACCCTACCGGGCGCGTCCCCGACCGAACATCGAACCACTGCAACGACATTCGCGAAGTCTCGAAACCCACCAACTTGCTGAATTGGCAACCATCCTTGCTATTTCTGCGCGCTATGGGTGACGCTTGCGGTCCGGATCGCCACTGTCGACCACCAGGAAGCACCGATGCTCACAGCCCTTCGTTCAGTCCGAGCGGCGGGAATCGCCGCCCTCGTCGCCCTGCTCACCCTCTGCTCCGCGGCCTGCGTCACCACGGCCGCGGAGGAGGTGCCCGCGTACGCGCGGGTCACCCACGGAGACCCCGCCTTCGACCAGACCTTCCGGCACGAATTCGCCGACGTCGACGGCGTGCGAATGCACTACGTGACCGGCGGCAGCGGTTCGCCGGTGGTGCTGCTGCACGGGTGGCCGCAGACCTGGTACGGCTGGTGGCCGATCATGCCCGCCCTCGCCGAGAAGCACACGGTCTACGCCATCGATCTGCCCGGACTCGGCGACAGCACGGGCGTGCCGACGGATTACAGCAAGGCCACGCTGGCCCGGTACGTCCACACCCTCGTCGCCGAGCATCTAGGCGTGCGCGACGCGCGGATCATCGGCCACGATTTCGGCGCCGCCGTGGCCTACCAGTACGCCAGCCGGTTCCCCGCCGACACGGCCCGCCTCGGCTACCTCGACCTCCCGCTCCCCGGGCCGGCGATCGACGCGGCCACCTACCGTTCCATGAGCTGGCACATCGCTTTCCACTCGCAGCGTGCGGTCCCCGAAGCGGTGGTCGCCGACGATGTGCGCGAGTATCTTTCGCTGTTCTATCCCCAAGTGTCCTTCGGTGGAACGGCTTTCGGCGGAACGGCGCGGACCTCCCCGTTCACCGCCGCCGATATCGACGAGTACGCGCGCACCTACGGCAAGCCCGACAGTCTCACCGGCGGCTTCGAGCTGTATCGAACCCTCGACCGCGACGTCCGCGACACGATCGACTCCGCGCCGACGGCCATCCCGACGCTGCTCATGACCGCGCAGGGCCAGCTCGACCCGGTCCGCGCGACCGCGGCCCCGCGCATGACGAACATCGTCCGCGCCGTGGACGTCCCGAACGCCGGCCACTGGCTCGTCGAGGAGAACCCCGACGTCGTCACCACCGAACTGTTGCGATTCCTGGCCGGCTGACTGTCCGCCGCGGTTCTCGCGCACACGGGCGAATGAGCGCGCGGATGCCCTTCGCGGCACCGGCGTACCAGTTGTGAGGGTCGTCGCGTTCGGCTCGCTCGGCGGGCAAAACTAGAACGTGTTCTAGTAGGATTCGGCTATGGAACGACTCACCGGACTGGATGCCAGTTTCCTCTATCTGGAGACCGACACCCAGCATCTCCACGTCTGCGCCCTGCTGATCCTCGACCCGGCCGACGGGCCGTACTCGTTCGACCATCTCCGCGCCGAGCTCGGCAGACGCCTACCGCTCATCCCGCACATGCGCCGCCGGGTCCATCCGGTGCCGTTCAATCTGGACCATCCACTCTGGGTGGACGACGCCGATTTCGACATCGACAACCACATCCGGCGCGTCGCGCTGCCGGAGCCCGGTGGCACGGCTGCTCTCGCCGAGCTGATCGGTGACATCGCGAGCACGCCGATGGACCGCGCTCGGCCGCTGTGGGAGATGTCGGTGGTGGAGGGGCTCGACGACGGCAAGGTGGCGGTGGTGTGCAAGTACCACCACTCGGCCGTCGACGGCATCACCGGCACCAACATGATGATGCATCTGTGCGACCTGGAACCGGGCCTGTCCCGGCCGGAACCGGAACCGTGGCAACCGGAACCGGTACCCGGTGATCTCGAGCTCGCCGCCCGCGCGGCGGTCCGCTTCCCGGCGCGGGCCGGCATGCTCGGCATGGTGCCCAAGACCCTGGGGATGGTCGCCGGGTTCGCGCAGCGGCGGCGCAACGACCAGAAGGGCATGGAACTGCCGTTCTCGGCGCCGCGCACCCCGTTCAACCAGGCCGTCACCGCGGCCCGAGCGGTCTCGTTCACCAAGACCGACCTGGATGCGATCAAGGAGATCAAGGCCGCGTTCGGAGTGAAGGTGAACGACGTCGTGCTGACCGTCGTCGGTGGGGTGCTGCGGCGCTACCTGGCCGATCACGACGCGCTGCCCGACCGGTCCCTGATCGCCTCCGTGCCGGTGTCGGTGCACGAATCCACCCGGCACACCGAGGGCATCAACAAGGTCTCGACGCTGTTCTGCCGCCTCGGCACCGACCTCGCCGATCCGGTGGAGCGGCTCGAGGCGCTGGCCGTGGCGAACCGGGAGGCCAAGGCCGAACACGACCTGATCGGTGCCGACTTCCTGCAGGACTGGTCGAAGTACGCCCCGCCCAACACCTTCCGGCTCGCCTCCCGCGTGTACTCGTCACTGAAGCTGGCCGAACGGCACCCGGTCGTGCACAACCTGGTGGTCTCGAACGTGCCGGGCCCGCCGATGCCGCTGTACTTCCTCGGCGTCCGGGTGGACGGCATGTACCCGTTCGGTCCGGTCTTCCACGGCGCCGGGCTCACCGTCACCGTGCTGTCCAACTGTGGCGACCTGGATTTCGGCTTCATCGCCTGTCGCGATCTGGTCCCCGACGTCGACGCGCTCGCGGCCGCCGTGCCCGCCGTGGTCGACGATCTGCTGGCCGCGGCCCGCGCCAGGGGCTGACCACCCGCCCGACCGGCCTGTTCGCCACCGGCGTCGAACAGGTCAGGCGACTACCGCCGCGCGAGGACCGCGCGGCACGCGTCGGCCAGTACCGGAACGAACCGGTGCGGCGCGACAGCGCACGCCGCGTGTCCGGCCGCGACCGGATGAACACTCGCCCCCGGGATCGCGGCGGCGAGTTCGATCTGCCGATACACCGGGATCGCCCGGTCCTTGGTCGTGATGACCACCGCCGTCGGCATCCGCAGCTCCGACAGCCACGCGGTGGCGTCGAAGGTCCCGATCTCGGCGAGCACCGGAGCCAGCGCCCACCCGCTCGTACTGCGGAATTCGCCCATCGCCCAGCGGCGTAGCTGCCCGGGCACCAGCGCGGGCGGCACTTCCGGCAGGGCGCGTGTCAGCCGCCGGGCCCGCCGGTACGGATACTCGCCCAGCGCCTCGGTCACCGAGGCGAATCCGCGATGGAACGCCCGCTCGCGCCACTTCTCCTGGAAGCGATACGGCGTCGTGCACAGCACCAGCCCCGCGACCCGGTCCGGGTGCCGGTGCGCGGTGAGCAGCGACACGATGCCGCCCAGCGAATAGCCCACGCAGACGAATCGATCCACGCCCAGCGCGTCGGCCACCGCGACCACGTCGTCGGCGCAGTCGTCGAGGCGGAACCGCGGCGACTGGATGCCACGTCCGTGCCAGCGCTGATCGAACAGGACGACGCGGTAGTGCTCGCCGAGGGTCTCCAGCGCCGGGAACCAGTTCAGCGCGGCCGTGCAGGCGGTGCCGTGCAGCAGGACGAGCACCGGCGCGTCCGGCGGGCCGGGGATGTCGACGACGTAGGTCCGCCCGCGGCCGGGGAGGTCGAGCATCCGGCCGCCGGGAAACTCGTCCACGGCGGGCACGAGGAACGGCCCCGTTCGCACCGATCGCACAGTACCCACGTTCGCCTCCTCGCGACATTTCTAGAACTCGTTCTAGTCGATGATGGCATACGGGGGCGTCAGTCGGCCGCGTGGTCGGCCGCGCGTGCGGCCACCTGCTCCCTGGCCCACCGGTAGTCGGGCTTGCCGCTGGGGGAGCGGGAGACGCTGTCCACCACCCAGATCTGTTTGGGCACTTTGTATCCCGCGAGGTGAGCGCGGGTGTGTGTGCGCAGGGCGTCGAAGTCCACGGACCGGCCGGGATGCGCCGAGATCACCGCGCCGACCTGGTGTCCCCACCGCGGGTGCGGTACCCCGACCACGACGGCGTCGTAGACGGCCTCGTGTGCCTTGACGACGGCTTCGACCTCTTCGGGGAACACCTTCTCGCCGCCGGTGTTGATCACCATGTTGCCCCGGCCGATCAGGGTGATCGACCCGTCTTCCTCGGCGCGGGCACGGTCGTCGGTGACCACGATGCGCACGCCGTCGACGGTCTTGAACAGCCGCTCGGTGCGCTCGGGATCCTTGTAGTAGCCCAGCGGCACCGATCCGGTCTTGGCCAGCCAGCCCTCCTCGCCGGGGCCGACCGGCCTGCCGTCCGTGCCGACCACCACCGCGCCACGCCCGGTCTGCACCCGGGGTCCACGGGCCGGGTTGTCGTCCTTCTGGGCGAAGCCGATACCGCCGAAGCCGGTCTCGGAGGAGCCGATCGAGTCCGAGACCATCGTGGTGGGGAACTTCTCCAGCAGCGCGTTCTTCACCGGCTGTGACAGCAGCGCCGCCCCGGAGGCGATGACCAGCAGCGACGACGCGTCCACCGGATGGTCGTCGAAGGCGTCGAGCAGGGGCCGGGCCATCGCGTCGCCGGTGATCACCAGGACGTGCGGCCGCTGGGCCTCGACCGCCCGCCACACCAGGGCCGGGTCGAAGCGCGGTTCGAGCATCACCGCGTTGCCTGACCACAGCGCGGTGAAGGTGGGCATCATCGCCGCGGCGTGGATCAGCGGCGGCAGCACGAACCAGGTGGCCTGCACCGCCGCGGCGCCCGCCTCGGACTGCTGGTATTCGTCGCGCACCGGCTCGCCGCTGTAGAAGTCGACGCCGCCGCCCAGGACCCGCCACATGTCCTCCTGGCGCCACATCACGCCCTTCGGCATGCCGGTGGTGCCGCCGGTGTACATCATGAACAGGTCGTCGGCACTGCGAGTCACCGTGGGGCGAAAGGGCTTTCCCGTCTCGATCAGCGCCTCGTAGGCGAGGGCGCCGGAATCGGGCGCACCGAGGAACCTGTCGTCGTCCACGCAGATCGAGCGCCGTACGGCCGGCGTGCGCCCGAGGGCCGCCTCGACAGCGTCGGCGTAGCTCGCGTGATACACCAGCACCTCGAGGTCGGCGTTGTCGTAGACGTAGGCGAGTTCGGCCGGCCCGTACCGGTAGTTGATGTTGACCGGGACCGCCCGCAGCTTGAAGCAGGCGATCAGCGTCTCCATGGTCTCGATGCTGTTGTGCATCTGGAAGCCGACGTGGGTCCCGTGCCCGACACCGAGGGCGGCGAGCCGGCTCGCCAGCCGATTGGCCCGGATGTCGAGGTCGCGGTAGGTCGTGCGGCGTTCGCCCTGGATCAGCGCCACCCGGTCGGGCATCGCGTCGACGGAGTGCTCGAACAGGTCGGCGAAGGTGTTGGCCATGTCAGTCCATCTCTCGGCGGTCCGCTCACACGACGGTGAGCGGCAAGGGGGTGCCGCGGTCGGCGAAGACGAAACCCGCGCCCGTGCTGAAGCGGGTCACCGCCACCTCCGACGCCTCGCGGAACGGCTGGTCGGCCAGGTCGATCTCGGCGGTCCAGCCGTGCTCGTCGACCACGCCGACCAGGGCGGCGAAGCGCGGGTTCACCCCGCGGATCAGCGCGTCGAGCGGACGCAGGTCCGCCGGCGTCAGCAGGGCGGGCCACGCGCCGTCGGTGATCGCTCCGCTCGCGGACGGAAACCGGACGCGCACAGTGGAATCCGTCGCCTCGATCTCGATCCCCGTGTAGCCCAGTGGGTTCAGCGCGGGATGGACACGCAACACGGCCGCGAGATCGGCCCGACCGTCGCCGACGCGCAGACAGCGGGCGAGCCGTTCCGAGGTGAGCCCGGCGATGCCGGTGAACTGTTTGCGTCCGATGGCGAGCGCGGTCTCGGCGTCGGCGCGTTCGCGGATCGCCAGCAGGAAACCGAGCGTCAGCAGATGCTGCTGGAGGCTGATCTCGTCGGCCATCCGCCGCAGCGCCGAGTGCGAGAAGTCGGCGAAGCGCAGATCGCTGAGCAGCGGGCCGGTGTAGTCGCCCCGGCCCTCCTCGGCCGGGTCGATCGCGGCGAGGTCGAGGCCCGCCGCCGCGGACTCCGCCAGGATCGGCGCGAGGCGGGGGACCGGTGGTGGCACGTGGGCGGGATCGATGACAACGGTCCACGCGCACACCGGAGTACGGTCCGCGGGCGTACGCGGCGGCCGGTGCACCGGGCGCACCTGGGCGTGCGGGTTCGTGGCCAGCGCTGTCGCGTCGAAGGTGGGGTCCTCGATGTCGTGGCACATGGCCACCACGAACTCCTCGCCCATCGGCTCGACATCGGCGAGCGCACCGCAGTGGTCGAGCCAGAACTCGCCGTGATCGTGGTCGTCGACCCGGAACCGGAAGTCCATGAACTGCGGCGGCGCCCCGATGTCGAGTTGCAGTCCCTTGAAGATGGTCTCCACGCCGTCGCCGGTGATGCCGAGCGCGCGCCGCATCCGGCGGGTGTAGACGGGGCTGGCCAGCTGCCATTCCTCGATGGCGACCTCGGTCATCCCCGCCCGGCCGAACGCGGCGATGGTGTGCGCCATGCCGGATCGGTCGATGAGGTGACCGCACAGCAGCAGCTCCGGGATCAGTGCGGCCAGCTGCTCCCGGGTCAGCGCCGCGTACCGGCTCACCGGTGTCACCACAGCGACGCCGGTGCTTCGCCGACGCGATACCAGCCGGGCAGCGGATCGCGGGAGACCGAGCGCTCGATGCGCTGCTGCATTCCGGCGGAGAGCGCGTTGTCGGTGATCATGTCGAGGAACATCGCCGAGACGTTGCCGAAGTCGAAGAAGTCACGCTGCCAGGACCATTGGAAGTCGCCGCCGTACCGGAACCAGCTGCCGCCGATGCCCTCGGGCGAGTAGTGCCTGCCGTCCGCGCGGGTGCGCTCGTTGATCTGCTTCCAGAATCCGATGACGGTGCCACTGCGATCGTCGACCACGAACTCCTGATACGGATACGTCCAGCCTTCGAGCCCCGCCATCTCCTGTCCGAGGGCGAGATCGCGGATCTCCGCGCGGCCGACCGCCATGAATTCCTGCTTGGGCCCGTAGTTCCAGCCGTAGGTGGCGTCGACGGTGTACATCTCGGCGAGGGGTTTCCAGTCGCCCTTCTCCTCGCACCGCTGGTTCTCCACGACCCAGCGCCGCACCATCTCGTCGAGTTCGGCCCGCTCGAAACCTGTCATCAGTCTGTGCCTTTCGGTGTGGAGTCGGCATCGCCACCGTCGACGATCGACAACGCTCGGGTGGGACACCAGCGGATCGCGGCCCGCACGGCGTCGTGCTGCGCGGGATCCGGGGTGGGGTCGGTGATCTCGACCGTGCCGTGCTTGGGCACCGAGAACACCGCGGGCGCCTCGTCCTGGCACACCGCGTGCCCCTGGCACAGGTCGGCGTCGACCACGATTCTCATGACGCGCTCCCCTCCTCGGCGGGCAGCGGCCGCAGCGGCGCCTCCGGCTGCACCTCGACCAGCACCATGTGCGCGCCACGCGGCACCGAGACCACGGTCGCGACCGCGTCGGCCAGATGCTCGGGCTTGAGCATGTACGGGTGCCGGGCGAACCCCCAGTCCTTCCAGTCCCGCAGCAGCGGACCGACGACCTCGGGCGTCGAGTCCATGCCCATGCCGGTCAGCGTCGGGCCCGGCCGCACCAGCGAGGCCCGGATTCCGCTGCCCTCCAACTCCATGCGCAGCTGGCCGACCATCGCCTCCAGCCCGTTCTTGGCCGCGCTGTAGGCGCCGCTGCGCGGGCGCGGATTGTCCGCGCAGTCGGAGCTGATCACCACGAGATCGCCGCGGCGGCGCGCCGTCATGCCGGCTAGCACCCGGTGGATCAGCCGTTGCGCGCCGACCAGATGCACCTGCACCTGGTGCAGGAACCGCTCCGGATCCATCTCGCCCACCAGCGCGAATTCGATGTCGCCCGCGCCGGAGACGAGGATCTCGGTGGGGCCGAGGGCCGCCTCCGCGGCGGTCACGAACGCGTCGACGGACGCGGGATCGGTGACGTCGAGCCGGTGTGCGACGGCCTCGCCGCCGTCGGCCCTGATCTTGGCGGCGAGCTCCTCGCACCGGTCCGCGCGGCGCGCGCCCAGCGCCACCGGGTGACCGAGCGCGGCCAGCGCGACGGCCGTCGCGGCGCCGATCCCGGAGGACGCGCCCGCCACCAGCGCGGGCCTGCGGTCGGGGTTGGGTTCGAATCGGGGCACTAGCGGACCTCTACTGTGATGGGAAGGTGTGCGAAGCCACGGACATTGGTCGAGTGCACGCGCGCGATGCCGCCGTGCTCGACCTCGTAGCGCGCGACGCGCCGCGCGAACTCGCCGAGCACGACGGTCGCCTCCAGCCGGGCCAGGTGCGCGCCGAGGCAGAAGTGCACGCCCGCACCGAAACTCGCGAGCGCGCCGCCGTCGTTGCGGTCGATCCGGTAGCTGTCGCCGTCGGCGAAGGCCGCCGGGTCCCGATTCGCCGAGCCGATCAGCAGCAGCACCTTGGCCCCCGCCGGAATGGTGCCGCCGTGGTAGTCCAGGTCGGCCGTGGCGGTGCGCGCCACGATCTGGCTCGAGGTGTCGTAGCGCAGCGTCTCCTCCACCCAGTCCGCGACCAGGTCGGGGTCGGCGGCGACCTTCGCGTATTCGGCGGGGTCGGCGCCCGCCCAGTAGAGCGCGTTGCCGAGCAGCTTGGTGGTGGTCTCGTTGCCGGCGACGACCATCAGGAACATGAAGCCGATGATCTCCTCGTCGGTGAGGGTGTCGTCGTCGATCTCGGCCTCGAGCAGGGCCGAGGTGAGATCGTCGCGGGGTGCGGCGCGGCGCTGGGCGACCATGTCGGCGTAGTAGCCGTACAACGTGATCGAGGATTCGATCGCCTCGACGGGCACGTCGAGGACGCCCTCTTCCCGGTGCACCACCAGGTCCGCCAGTCGCCGGATCTCGGCGCGATCGGCCTCGGGCACACCCATCAGCTCGGAGATGACGTCCATCGGCAGCTTGCCGGCGACCTCGTCGATCCAGTCGAAACGTCCACGCGCGAGCGCGGGTTCGAGGTGCGCCAAGGTGATCTCGCGGATACGGTCTTCCATCTCGGCCACCCGCTTCGGGGTGAATCCCTTGAAGACGAGCCTGCGCATGCGCATGTGCCGCGGATCGTCCATGGCCAGGAAGGACATCACCCGGTGCGCGTGTGGTCCCCAGGCCGCCGGATCGAGGGACACTCCATTCGCGCTCGAAAGCCGGTGATTGTCGCGGAATGCCGCGATCACATCGGAATGGCGCGACAGCGCCCAGAAACCGAGATCCGGATTGTGGTAAAGCGGCGCCTCGGTCCGCAACCGGTGGTATGTCGGATACGGATCCTCGTGGAATCGGTAATCGTACGGATCGAAACGCACGGGCTCGACAGTGGCGCTGGTCATCGCGAACACCCCGGTTCGAATCGGACGTCCCCGACAGTGTCGGGCCGGTGGCGACCCGAGAGAGACACGTAGCTGGACATGTGTCTGGACGGTACCACCGACATGTGCCCCGCACAACGTTTTCGCCGAGGTTCCCGTCTCCCGCCGTGGACCGCTTCCCTTCTGTCGGTGCGGTCAAAAGTACTGGTGTGGAGCATATTCACGCCTCGATGAGAGGGTCCGGCGGATGCTTCTCCGGCGATCCGAAAAGCTGGTCATGAATCTGGAACAGTGTCTGGAATGTGGTCTAGATCATATGGTACGGTCACCCGCATGGCACGGGTTGACGGCGAAGTCGCACCGCCCGACGGTGGTGCGGACCAGGCCGGCGCCGCGCGCATTCTGCGCCAGAATTTCTCCGCCACGGTCCTTTCCAGCGTGGCCACGCTCGGGCGCGCATTGCGTATCGGCGCGAGCGCCGTCTCGCTGGGCGCCGCGGATGCCCTTCGCGGTCGTTTCCAGATTCACGAAACACTCGCCCAGGCCTGGTTTCTGATCCGGGTGACCGCGGTGCCGAGTATTTTGATGGCCATTCCGTTCGGCGTCATCGTTTCCGCGCAAGTCGGCAATATCGTCTCCGAACTCGGCGCCGATTCGATGATCGGCGCGGCGGGCGGACTTGGCGTCATCAAACAGGGCGCGCCGATGGCCACCGCGATGCTGCTCGGTGGGGCGGGCGCGGCCGCCATCGCCGCCGACCTGGGCGCGCGCACCATCCGCGAAGAGGTCGACGCGCTGCGGGTGATGGGGGTCGACCCGGTCCGCAGACTGGTCGTGCCGCGGATCGCGGCGATGATGCTGGTGGCGCCGCTGCTCAACATCCTGATCATCTGCGTCGGCGTCGCGTCCGGATTCGTGGTCGCGGTGGCGGCGCTCGAGGTGACGCCCGGCAGCTACTGGCAGTCGTTCGGTTCCTTCACCACGCCGATCGACCTGTGGGTCTCGCTGATCAAGGCGCTGATCTTCGGGTTCCTCGTCGTCGTCATCGCCTGCCAGCGCGGGCTGGAGGCCACCGGCGGGCCGCGCGGTGTCGCCGACGGCGTCAACGCCGCCGTGGTGATGTCCATCGCGGCGGCGGTCGTGCTGAACACCGTGATCACCCAGGTGGTCACGATGTTCTTCCCGGTACGGATGGCATGATGGCGGCGGCTCCGTACTTTCCGGTCGGCCTGCGCTGGGTGGGGCGGCTGCGGCGGGCCAGGGTGCGCCCGCTCGGTCCGATCGACTCCCTCGGCTTCGCGCTCGGTTTCGGCTGGCAGGTGCTGTCGTCGGTGCCCTACACCCTGCTGCGCTATCGACGGCAGACGATCACCATGGTCACGGACATGACCTGGGGGCGTGGCTCGGTGATCATCGGCGGCGGGGTGGTGCCGCTGATGCTGTTGCTCGGCGCGGCGATGGGCGCCTCCATCGGCATCGAGGCCTTCAGCGCGTTGAATCTGCTCTCGCTCGGTCAGCTCAGCGGCCTGATCTCGGCGTTCGGTGTGACCCGCGAACTCGCGCCGATCGCGGCCGGGATCGGGTTCGCCGCCCAGGCCGGGTGCCGGATGACCGCCGAGATCGGGTCCATGCGCATCGCCGAGGAGATCGACGCGCTCGAGTCGCTGGGCATCCGGTCGGTGCCGTTCGTCGTGACGACCCGGGTGATCGCCGGGATCATCGCCGTCGCACCGGCTTTCGTCGTCGCGCTGATCCTCAGCTATGCCTCCTGCGCGCTGATCGTCACCACGATCCACGGCACTCCGTCGGGGACCTACGACCACTACTTCGACCAGTTCGTCGTCGGCTGGGACGTGTTCGCCGCGACCGTGAAGGTGATGGTCTTCGCGGTGGCCGTCGTGTTGATCCATTGCTACCAGGGCTATTTCGCCACCGGCGGCCCCGAGGGCGTCGGCATCGGGTCGGGGCGCGCGATCCGCGCCAGCCTGGTGTCGATCATCGCCCTCGACATGGTCGCCACCATCGTGCTGTGGGGATTCCGGTCTCCCGTGACCTTCACCGGGTGATGCCATGCCTGCCTACACTCTGCCCGGCACCGAGGTCGGGCCGCGTCGTGCCCGGCTGCTCGGCACGATCGCCGTCGTGATGGCGGTGCTCGGCCTCGCCGTCTGGCGCGCGGTGCCCGAGGACCGGCCCGCCGACGAGATCCGGGTCGCTCTGCTCGTCGGCCAGGTGGGCGCCGGCGTCGCGCCGGGCACCGACGTGCGGCTCGACGGCGTGCGCGTCGGCACCGTCGAGAAGATCGACTTTGCCGGGCACGGTGCGCAGCGAATCGGGCTGACGCTGAGTGGTTCTCAGCTGTTCGGGTTGTCGGATGCGCTGACCGTGGACTACGCGCCGGGCAGTCTCTTCGGCATCAGCGCCGTCGAACTCCACCCCGGCCAGGGCGGTGTCCCCTTGGCGGAGGGCGCGACCGTCGACCTGACCGGCCGCGACGGGGACCGGGTGCGCGATGCCACGCTCTCGGCTCTGCTGACCGCCACCGGTGGACTCACCGACCAGGTGCTCACCCCGAAACTCGCCGACCTGCTCGACACCATCTCGCGCGATCTCACCGCCTTCTCCCCGCTGCTGGCGGCCATCGGCGCGACGGTGCGCTCGTTCACCGAAACTCAGCGGCTGGCACCGTCGCTGCTGTTCGACCAGTTCGGCTCCGCGCTCACCGGTCTGCCGCCGATGCTGACCGGCAGTCTGACCCTGCTCTACGCCGACTACACCAACGAATACCTCAGCACCCCCGAGCATCTCGAGAAGTTCGGCCGGATGTTTTCCGACATCCAGTACCAGCTGCTGCCGACGGTGACCGAGCTGCTGACCACCTCCCGGCAGCACTTCGGCGGGCTGCTGCCGATGACGACCCTCGTCCTCGACCAGCTGGCGGGCTCGGTCAGCACGCCGGAGCGCACCGGCGGCCAACTCGGCGACCTGCTCGACCGTCTCGACAGCGCGTTCGTCGGCACCCCGCAGGGCCCGGTCCTGCGCGCCGCGGTCGAGCTCGACGGTGTGCCGGGCCTGGCCGCACCGCTGGCCGCGCTGCTCGGTGAGAGAGGCCGCTGATGACGACACGGAGCCTGCTGCTGCGGGTGGCGCTGGCGACGGTGCTGATGGGGGTGGCGCTCGCCGGCGTGCTGCGCGTGATCGAACGGCCCGTCGACGGCGAAACCGACAGTTACACCGCGCTGTTCACCGACGCGAACGGTCTGCGCACCGGCGACGACGTGCGCCTCCACGGGGTGCAGGTCGGCAAGGTGCGTGCGGTCGAACTGGACGGCGCGCTGGCGCGTGTCCGCTTCACGGTGCTGCGGGAGCGGACGCTCTACGCCGGCACCACGATCGCGATCCGGTACCAGAACCTCACCGGATTCCGGTATCTGGAGGTCCGGCAGCCGGCCGAGCTCGGCGACCGCCGCAATCCCGCCGTGGTGTTCGGCACGGCGGAGACGGTGCCCGACTTCGATATCACCCGGCTGTTCAAGGGTCTGCAGCCCGTGCTCGCGCAATTGTCGCCCGAGGACCTGAACCGGTTCGCGACCAGCATTCTCGCGGTCGTCGACGGCGACGGCACGGGACTGGGTCCGGCCATGGAGGCGATCGACACGGTGAGCAGGCACGCCTCCGACCGGCAGGCCGTGCTGTCGACGCTGGCCGCGAACCTCGCCCAGGTCGCCGACCACCTCGGGGGCAAGTCGGGCAACGCGATGAAGCTGCTGACCAACCTCACCAACCTGTTCGTCACCATCACCGAGAAACTTCCCGGCCTGGTCGATTTCGCCGTCGGCATCCCGGCGGTGCTGCAGCCGCTGCGCAGCATGCTCACCGTGCTCGGGGTGACCGGTGAGCCCGGCCGCGACCTCGATGCCGTACTGCGCGCCGCCTTCCCCGATCCCGTCGCCGCCGTCGCCGCGTTCGACGACCTGCCCGGGCTGATCCAGGCGATGGCCCAGGCCGGTCCGGCGACGGGGCCCGGCCTGGTCTGTACGCACGGCGCCACCCAGGCACCCGAGCCGCTGCGGGTGCTGATGGCCGGGCAGGGGGTGGTCCTGTGTCACCGATAGCACTGCGCGCGTTCGGTTTCCGGCGTCGCACCCGCGATCCCCGAGCCGGTGACCTGCGCTGGGGGATCGCGGGCCTCTGTGCCGCCGTGGTCCTGCTCGCCGGGATCGGCGCGGTGTCCGTCACCGGAACCTCGCCCGAGCGTGTCCATTCCGCCGAGCTGACCCAGGCGGGGTCGGTCCGGCCCGGCGACGACGTGCGCCTCGCCGGCATCCCCGTCGGCAAGGTCACCGCACTGACCCTGCTGGCCGACCGGGTCCGGATGGACTTCACCGTCGCCGCGGACGTCTTCCTCGGTGATCAGACGACCCTCGACATCCGGATGCTGACCTTCGTCGGCGGCTACTACGTCGCCGTGCTCCCGGCCGGGACGCGCCCCCTCGGCGACGCCGTCATCCCGCGCGAGCGAGTCATCGTGCCGTACAACCTGACCCAGGCCTTCCAGGACGCGGTCGAGCCGGTGCGGCGGATCGACGGCAGCACGGTGCGACGGGACCTGGCGGCACTGTCCACCTCGATCGAGAAGAGCCCGGACGCCGTCCGCTCGGCCGTGCGGGCGGCGGGGGACCTGGTCGTCATTCTGGACGAGCAGAACGCCGACATCTCGCGGACCCTGGCCATCGCCGACGAGTACCTGACCGCGCTCGCCACCAACGCCGACGTCCTGGCGAGGCTGCTGATCACCCTCGGCACACTCGAGCAGATCATCCAGACCAACAAGGTGCAGGTGGCGCAGTCCCTGCGCGACCTGGCGGTCGTCCTGCGGGACTTCACGCCGCTGGGCCGGGCCTGGGACGACTCGCTGAAGCAGCGCGCGCAACCACTGGCCGACGCCATCCCGGCGCTCGAACAGCTCGGTGGGCGGCTCGGCGCGCTGCTGGACGCCGTGCGCGCCCTGCGGGAGCGGGTGGCGCCGTTGCTGACGCCCGGTGGCGGGATCAGCGTCGACCAGTCCGGCGCGACCATCCCGGCTCCCTCGGTGTGTATTCCTTTGCCGGGCGGGGGTTGTTGATGAAGGCGCTACTCGGTGCGCGCGGGCTGATGTCGGTCGCGGTGGTCCTCACGCTGGTCCTGGCCGTCGCCCTCGGCCTGCGATGGAGCACGCCCCATCCGGCGACGCGCGGCTACTGCGCCGACATGCCCGACAGCATCGGGCTCTACGAGGGCAGTGCGGTGACGGTGCTCGGCGTGCCCGTCGGGCGGGTCACCGCGATCGCCGTCGTCGGCGCGACCGCGCGGGTCGACTTCACCGTGCGCGCCGATCGGAAGCTCCCGCCCGACGTGGGTGCGGTCACCGTCAGCGACACCTTGATCGCCGACCGCCGCCTCGAACTCATCGGCGCCGAACCCGCCGGGCCGGGCATGTCTCCGGGTGCGTGCATCACCAGAACGCTCACGCCCAAGAGCTTGTCGCAGACCTTCGACGCGCTCGCCGGACTGGCCGATCAGCTCAACGGCACGGGCGATCCGGCGCAGCGCGGCGCCCTCGGCGCCGGGCTCGACGCCCTGGACGCGGCGACGGCAGGCACCGGCGAACAGCTCAACGCCATGATCCTGGCGCTGAGCCGGGCACTGGCCGCACCCGACGCGGCGATCGGGCACCTCGGGCAGCTGCTCGACGCGCTCGCCGAACTCGCCCAGCGGGCGCGCGGCGGGTGGGCACAGGTGGAGACCACGGTCTCGGGGCTGCCGCAGACCTTCGACGACATCGTCACGATCGCCTTCCCGCCCATCATCCAGATCGTCGCGACCCTCGCCGACCTGCTGCCCCAGCTCAACGACGTGGTCATGATGTTCGGCTCGCCCGCGCTGCGCGCCCTGGAGTCCGTGCCCGATCTGTCGCGGATGATCGCGGCAGGCGTCGCCTCGCTGGCCGAGGTGATCGCCATGACTCCCGCGCTCGCCACCGGATTCGCCGGCGCGGTCGACCCCGCGAGCGGCCAGCTGACGATCGGCTACGCGCCACCGAGACTCGCTCTGCCGCACCAGGACTCGGCCGGGATCTGCGCGGCGGTGCGCGCCGTCACCGGGCAGGGGTGCGCGGCGGCCGCCGACGGCACCATGACGATTCCGGCGCTGCCGGTACTCCTCGCGGGGGTGAGCGCGCGATGACCCTACTGCGACGCGGGACCGTCCACGGACTGCTGGTCCTGCTGATGGTGCTGGCGGGTACCGGCTGTGGGTTCCGGCCCGCCGACATCCCGGTCCCCGGGACGGGAACGAGTGGACCGACCTACCGCCTGCGCATCGAATTCGCCGATGTCCTCAACCTGCCCCAGGGCGCCAAGGTGATCGCCGCCGGCGTGCGGGTGGGCAGGCTCACCGGGGTCACCCTGGTGGACCCGGTGGCCGCGACCACCGACCAGGCCGCCCGCCCCGGATACGCCGTGGCCGAGGTCGAGATCCGGCGGTCGGTGCGGTTGGCGGTCGGCACCATCGCCGTACTGCGCCAGGAGACCCCACTCGGCGACGTCCACATCGCCCTGACCGAACCCGCCGCGCCGAGCGGCGCCACCCTCCCCGACGGCGCGACCATCCCGCTGGCCGACACCACCCAGGCCCCGCCGATCGAGGACATCCTGGCGAGCCTGGCGAGCTTCCTCGGCAGCGGCGCCGTCACCGATTTCCAGACCATCATCCGCACGGCGAACGGGCTCATGCCCGCGGATCCACGCGACACGGCCCGGATCGCCGGCGTGGTGGGCGCCGACCTCACCGATCTCGGCGCGAACCTGGACTCCGTCGACGCCCTCCTCGACGGCATGGAGGCCACGGTCGAGGAAGGCATGCGGCAGAACCTGCCCATGCTCGACGAACTCCTGACGCCCTACGGCGTCGACCACACCACCGACGCCGTCAACGCGCAGATCGGCGTCATCTTCGTGCTCACCGCGCTCGGCCCGGTCGCGCCCAGCGCGCAATGGCTCGGCCCGCTGCTCGCCTCGCTCGACGACACCACCCGCGCGGTGGTACCCGTGCTGTTCGGCAGCGCCCCGCTCGACACCTCGGCGCCCTCGAACATGAAGACCCTCGTCGACCTGATCAACACGAAGCTGGTGCCCTTCGGCGCACGCGGCCCGAAGGTGGACCTCGTCGACGTCGGCCTCGGTCCGCGCACGATCAGCGCGGCGGAGCGCACCGGCCGCGTCGTCGACACCCTGCGGATGATCGGGGCGGTGCGATGAATCTCCGTGCCGCGCTGTCACTGTCGGCGATCGCCGCGGTGCTGCTCCTGGGCGTCGGGTACATGTCGGTCGGGGTGCTCGGCGTCGACCCGCGGCAGCGTTTCCTCACCGTCGAGATGGATCTCGACACCTCCGGCGGGCTCGGACCGCGCGCGCCGGTCCTGCTCGCGGGACTGCGCGTCGGACAGATCGAGTCGGTGCGCAAGCAGGCCGGCGGCGTCCGGGTGCGGTTGAGCATCGACAGCCGCCACCGCGTCCCGCTCGCCTGCGACATCCGGATCGAACAGCTCTCGGCGCTCGGCGAGCCCTACCTCGCGTTCGCTCCCACCTCCGGCGACGGGCCGTATCTCGAAGACGGACAGGTGGTTCCGGCCGACCGGATCCACGTGCCGATGAGCATCACCGCGCTGTCGGCGAAACTGGTCGAGCTGCTCGCGCAGATCCGGCCCGAGGCGATCGCCCGCCTGGTCGACACCGTCGACCGCGCGCTCACCGGCACCGAGACGGCCATGACGACCCTGCACCGGTCGTCGAACCTGCTGGCGGCGACACTGCTCAGCCGCACCGACCTCATCCGGCGGCTGTTCGCCGACATCCAAGCCCTCGGCGGCGACATGGCCTGGCTCGGACCGTCGCTGGGCGCCGCGGGACCGAAGTTCGGCGAGTTCGGCGTCACCCTCAGCGCGATCGTCGAATCGGGCTCGGCCCTGGTGGAGAGCAGGCCGCTGACCGACTACGTCACCGGTGACGGCCTGGTGCCGTTCCTCGCCCGCCTGAACGACCTGATCGCCGAGATCGGCCCGAGCATCGCGCCACTCGAGCAGATCCTCGGCCCGGTGGTCACCGACGCGGTGCACCGCGCGCCGGCGATCGACCTCAGCACCCTGATCGACCAGGCCCTACGGAGCGTGGACCCCGACGGCACCGTGCGGTTCCGCATCGCCGTCAGATAGCCAGCGAAGGAAGCGCATGAGCACAGCGACAGTCGAACCCGCCACGACCGAGCCCACCGAGCGGCCGCCGCGCACGGTAGCGATCTGTGTCTCCAGCGTGCTGGTGGCGGCCACCGTCGTGCTACTCGCCGTCACGACGATCACCTTCGCCACGCTGTACTTCTCGGCGAGATCGACGATCGCCGACCGCGACGCGCGCGCGGCCGACGACCGGCACGCCGAGCGGATCGCGACCGACTACGGCGTCGGCGCCTCGACCATCGACTACCGCGATGTCGCCGCGTGGTTCACCCGCCTGCGCGCCGGGACGTCACCGCAGCTGGCCGCGAAGTTCGACGCCACCGCACCCCAGCTCGAACAGATCCTGCTGCCGCTGCAGTGGACCTCGACGGCGACGCCGCTCTCGGCGGACGTGACCTCGGAATCCGGGGGCGTCTACAAGGTCAACGCCTACTTCACGGTCGTGTCCACCAGCGCCCAGAACCCCGCGGGCGTGGCGACCACGGTCACCTACTCGCTCACCATCGACCGCGCCGCGGGCTGGCAGATCACCGAGGTGGGCGGGCTGCAGCACACCTTGCCGGCGAAATAGCCCCGGATCAGTAGGCGATGAAGAGGATCTCGTCGCGCGTGTAGTCGTGGTCGGGGTGGTTCTCGGCCAGGTGCGCCTGGGTCTGCGCGACCAGGTCGTCCTCGTCGGTCGCGTTGATCTGGGTGCCGCACGGGCAGTTGAGGCGGGTCTTCATCGAGATTCCTCCTGGGATGGCGCTGTCCGGCAAGTCGCTGGACAGTAGTCCGGATTGTATTCCAGTCGCTGTGTTAGCGTGGGGCATGGGACGACCCGTCGACGAGATCTCCGCCGCAACCGGTGCGCTGTTCGCCCTGGCCGAGCAGGCCACCGGCTTCATGCCCGCGGACGAGGGGCGCGCGCTCTACGCCGCCGCCCGCGACTACGCGGGGACCGGAACGATCCTGGAGATCGGCACCTACTGCGGCAAGTCGGCGATCTATCTCGGCGCCGCCGCGCGCGAAACCGGCGCCACGGTGTTCACCGTCGACCATCACCGCGGTTCCGAGGAGCATCAGCCCGGCTGGGAGTACCACGACACCGGGCTCGTCGACCCCGAGACCGGCGTCTTCGACACGGTGACCGCGTTCCGGCGCACCATGATCCGGGCCGGGCTGACGGACACGGTCATCGGCGTCATCGGGCCGTCCTCGGCCGCAGCGCGCATCTGGCGCACGCCGCTGACCATGCTGTTCATCGACGGCGGCCACACCGAGGAGGCCGCGCAGCGCGACTACGACGAGTGGGTGCACTGGGTGGCGGGCGGTGGTCTGCTCGCCATCCACGATGTGTTCCCCGATCCCGCCGACGGTGGTCGCGCGCCGTACAACATCTACCGCCGCGCACTCGACAGTGGCAAATTCGCCGAACTGTCGGTGACGGGTTCGCTGCGCATCCTGCAGCGCACCGCAGCCTGCCACTGAGCCCGCTCAGTCCGCGAGGGCGTCGCGGAAGATGCCGTTGGCGGCGGTGGTGCGGCTGAGCGCGTCGGCGGCCAGGATCACCGCGGCCGCTGTCCAGGTGGTGCGCTCCTCCGGCCAGCGCTTGCCGTCGGTGAAAACCAATCCGGTCCAATAGGATCCGTCGGAATCACGCAGGTGCTGCATCGCCGCGAACAGCGTGGTGGCCCTGGCGGTGTCGTCGATGGCGTCGAGAGCGAGCACCAGTTCGCAGGTCTCGGCGCCGGTGACCCACGGCGCGTCGGACACACAGCGGATGCCCAGATCGGCCACCACGAACTCGTCCCAGTGCCGCGCGATGCGCGCGCGGGCGGCCTCGCCACGCAGGGCACCGCCGAGCACGGGGTAGTACCAGTCCATGGAGTAGCGGCTCTTGTCCAGGAAGGCTTCCGGATGGTGCCGCAGGGCGTGCCCGAGCCTGCGCCGCGCCAGCACCCAGTCCGGCCGGGGGTCACCCATCCGCTCGGCGAGGGTCACGGCGCAGCCCAGGCTGTGATGGATGCTCGAGCAGCCGGTGAGCAGCGCCTCCCCGGATGTTCCCGATTCGCCTGCGGACCAGTGGATCTCACCGTGCTCGCCCCGTTGCAGGCCGAGCACGAAGTCGATGCCCGCCCGCACCGTCGGCCACAGCTCGGCCGCGAAGTCCGTGTCACCGGTGACGGTGAGCGCGTGCAGCACACCGGTCGCGAGGTAGGCACAGAAGTTGGCGTCGGCGTCGTGGTTCTCGATCAGGCCCGCGCGGATCTGCATCGGCCACGACCCGTCGTCACGCTGCGTCTTCGCCGACCAGATGTAGGCCTCGCGGGCCTGGGTCCACATTCCGGCGACCGTCAGGGCCATCGCGGATTCGATGTGATCCCACGGGTCGGTGTGGCCGCCGGTGAACCACGGGATCGCGCCGTCGGGTTCCTGTGTGGCGGCGATGGTTTCGGCGGTGCGGCGGAGCTCGCGGGCCGAGAGCACGCCCGGCACGGCTGGGAGGTCCCCGGTCATCGCGGCACCTCCGGCTTGGTGAAGTACAGGGCGACGGACTTTCCGACGAGCGGATTCAGCAGACGCTCCGCGGTCCGGGTCAGCGCGGGCGCCGACATCATGTCCCACACCAGCAGCCGGTGATAGGCGCGAACCAGGGGATTGTCGTCCGCGCGTACGCCCACCGCGCACTTGAGCCACCAGTACGGCGCGTGCAAGGCGTGCGCGTAGTCCTGATGCACCGGGTGCAGGCCGTGCGCGGTGATCTTGTCGCGGAGTTCGTCGGCGCGGTAGATCCGCACGTGCCCGCCCTCGTTGGCGTGGTACTCGTCCGACAGCGCCCAGCAGATCCGTTCGGGCAGCCAGCGTGGCACCGTGACCGCCAGCGCGCCACCGGGTTTCACCACCCGCGTGAGCTCGGCGATCGCCTGGTCGTCGGCGGGCACGTGCTCGAGGATCTCCGAGGCGATCACCACGTCGAATGCGCCGTCGCCGTAGGGCAGGTCGAGCGCGTCCCCGCGCACGGCCTCGGCCTTGGCGTACTCCGGCGCCTCGCCCGCGTCGGCCATCGCCGCGAACATCGCGTCCACCCCGGCCAGATCGTCGGCGTTCTGGTCGAAGGCCACGATGTCGGCGCCACGGCGGTAGGCCTCGAACGCGTGTCGCCCCGCGCCGCAGCCGACATCGATCACCCGCGTGCCGGGGCCGACGCCCAGGCGATCGAAGTCGACGGTCAGCATGAAGCCTCCTGAGAGTCGGGAGAGTCGGGGGAGTGGAAGCGGTCGATCGCCCGGTCGTAAACGGCTACCGTCTGCGCGGCGACGGCCGACCAGCTGAACAGATCGAGGGCGCGCCGCCTGCCGTCGGCGCCCATCCGGTGCCGCCGGTCCGGATCGCGCAGCAGCGAGCCGAGCGCGTCGGTGAGCGCGTCGACGTCACCGGGCGGGATCAGGGTGGCGCAGCCACCGACGACCTCCGGCAGTGCGCCGGCCCGGCTGGCGACCAGCGGCGTGCCACTGGCCATCGCCTCGACGGCGGGCAGCGAAAACCCTTCGTACATCGAAGGAATGCAGGCGATCTCCGCGGAAGCCAGCAGGGCGGCCAGCTCCTCGTCGCTCATTCCGCTGACGGGGGTGACGATGTCGGCGAGGCCCAGCTCGGCGATGAGTTTCTCGGTCGGGCCGTTCGGCTCGAGCTTGGCGACCAGCCGGAGCTCGACCTCGTGTCCGTGACGCAGCCGGGCCAGCGCGTGCAGCAGGTGCGCGATCCCCTTGAGCGGCTTGTCGGCACTGGCGACCGCCACGATCCGGCCGGGCACCCGTGGGGTCTCGCGCGGCCGGAACAACGCGGTGTCCACGCCGAGCGGCACCGTCCGCAGCTGCTCCGGCGCCACCCCGAAGTCCGCGGCGATGTCGTCGGCGGACGAGGTGGACACGGTGATCAGGTCCGGAATCCGCCTGGCCACCCGCTGCTGCATACCGAGGAACCCGTACCAGCGCCGCACGAAGGGGCGGCGCCGCCACGGAGTCGCGGCCAGATCCACCGCGCGGTCACGGGTGATCGGATGGTGGACCGTCGCCACGAGCGGCAGCCGCTCGGCGATGTCGAGCAGACCGTAGCCCAGGCACTGATTGTCGTGCACCACATCGAAATCCGTGACGCGCCCGGCCAGCAGCCGGGCGGCGCGCAGGCTGAAGGTCCGTGGCTCCGGGAAGCCCGCCGTCCACATGGTGGCGACCTCGAGCAGATCGATGCGGTCGCGGATCTCGCGCGGACGCGGGGTGCGGAACGGGTCGTCGTCACGGTAGAGATCGAGGCTGGGCACCTCGGTCAACCGCACCCGCGGGTCCAGTTCCTCGGGATAGGGCTGCCCCGAGAACACCTCCACCTCGTGGCCGAGGTCGACGAGCCCCTGACTCAGGTACCGGACGTAGACCCCCTGCCCGCCACAGTGGGCCTTGCTCCGATACGACAGCAACGCGATCCGCATCACGACACCCCCGTTCCGTAGTCGACCTGCCAGTGTTTGACGCCGTTGATCCAGCCCGACCGCAACCGCTGCGGCGGCGCCACCTCGGACAGCGTCGGCATCACCTCGGCGATGGCGTGGAAGATCAGATCTATCTCGAGCCGGGCCAGGTTGGCGCCGATGCAGAAGTGCGCCCCGGTGCCGCCGAAACCCAGATGCGGGTTGGGGTCGCGCAGGATGTCGAAGCGGAACGGATCGGTGAAGGCGTCTTCGTCGAAATTGGCCGAGCTGTAGAACAAGCCGAGCCGGTCGCCCGCGCGGATCCGCTGTCCGCCGAGCTCGGTGTCGGCGGTCGCGGTGCGCTGGAACGCCGTCACCGGCGTCGCCCACCGCACGATCTCGTCGGGCGCGGTGCCCGGCCGCTCGCTGCGGTAGAGCTCCCACTGTTCGGGGTGGTCGACGAACGCCTTCATGCCGTGGGTGATGGCGTTGCGGGTGGTCTCGTTGCCTGCCACCGCGAGCAGGATGACGAAGAACCCGAATTCGTCCGACCCCAGCGCCGCACCGTCGAGGTCGGCGTGCACGAGCTGACTGACGATGTCGCCGCGCGGCTCGGCACGGCGCTGCTCGGCCATGTTCCAGGCATAGCCGAGGATGTCCATCGCGGCGGCCGAGGACGCGTCGGTGGTGGTGGCGTCGCCGTAGTCGGGGTCGTCGTAGTTGAGCATCTGGTTCGACCAGTCGAACAGCTTGCGCCGATCCTCCTGCGGGACACCGATCAGTTCGGCGATGGCCTGCAGCGGCAGCTCACAGGCCACCTGCTCCACGAAGTCGCCGCCGCCGGTGCGCGCGGCCGCGCGCACGATGGCCTGCGCCCGCTCGGTCAGCGCGGCGCGCAAGCTCTCCACAGCGCGCGGCGTGAAGCCCTTCGAGACGATGCGCCGGATCTTGGTGTGCTTGGGCGGGTCCATGTTCAGCAGCAGCGCGCTCGTCAGCTCGATCTGCTCGGGCGTCACCTCACCGGGCAGCCGGATGACCGAGCCCTTGCGCTGCGAGGAGAACAGGTCGGGATTGCGCGAGATCTCCTTGATGTCCTCGTGTTTGGTGACCACCCAGTAGCCGCCGTCACGGAAGCCGCCCGACTGCGCGTCGGTCTGCGCGTTCCACCACACCGGCGCGGTGCGGCGCAGTTCGGCGAATTCCTGGACGGGGTTGCGGGTTTCCCACAGCGCGGGATCGGTGAAATCGAATCCGCTGGGTATCGACGGCGCTGACACGGTTCCTCCTGGCGATGCCGACGGGCGGGATGCCCTCGGTGTTCAGCGCTGCCTGCGACGGTAACGGACGCGACAGGGCTGTTGCAGCTGGACGACCATCTTCGAGTGGTCGTTGCGATAGGTGTCCGAGGGCTGCGCGAGTTCGAACTCCCAGTCCCGCAGCAGGATCGAGAAGATCGCCTTGAGCTGCATGAGCGCGAACGGCGCCCCGACGCAGCGGTGCCTGCCCGCGCCGAACGGGATCCAGGTCCACCGGTTGACGATGTCGTCCTGGCGCGGATCGAGATAGCGGCCGGGATCGAAGGCATCGGGATCGGGGAAGTCCTCCGGGATCCGGTTGGACACCGCCGGTGTCGCGGCCACCATGTCCCCGGGGGAGATCTTGTGCCCGCACACCTCGAACTCCCCGCGCGCCACCCGCATGAGCACGATCAGCGGCGGGTGCAACCGCAACGTCTCCTTGAGCGCGGCCTCGAGCCGCGGGATCTGGCGCAGCGCATGGTGACTCACCTCGGAGCCGTCGGCGAACAGCTCGTCGAGCTCGGTCCGCACCGCTTCCAGCAGTTCGGGGTGGCGCAGCAGTTCGATGACGGTCCAGGCGGCGGTGCCCGAGGTGGTGTGGTGACCGGCGAACATCATCGAGATGAAGATGCCGGTGATCTCGGTCGCGGGGAACCGCGGCGCGCCGTTCTCATCGGGCACCGACATGAGGACGTCGAGCATGTCGCGCTCGCCCTTGCCCGGCGGCGGCGCGGCCGCGCGCTGATCCATGATCGCCTGCACGAGCTCCACCAGCGCGGCGCGCGCGGCGTCACGGCGGGTGAAACTCTCGATCGGCGCGTACGGGTCGACATAGGCGAGCGCGTCGGTGCCCTGCTCGAGCTCGTGGTAGAGGTGCGCGAACCGGGAATCGAGCTGATCGCGGAACTTCACGCCGATCAGGCACGCCGAGGAGGTGTAGATGGTCAGTTCGGCGAAGAACTCGAGCAGATCGATCTCGCCCTCGTCGTCCCAGTTCGCGATCATCCGGTCGACCTCGCGGGCGATGGTGCTCGCGTGCCCACGCATGTGATCGGCGCGCAGGGCCTGGTTGTGCAGCATCTCCTTGCGGCGCTCGGGTGGCGCGTCGAACACGACACCCTCGCCGAAGATCGGCTTCATGAACGGGTAGGCGGCGCCCTGGTCGAGGTCGTCGTCACCGGCGCGGAAGAAGAACTCGTTGGCTTCGGCGCCGGAGAGCAGCACGACGGTGCGCCCGGCGAGTTCGAAGGTTCCGACGTCGCCGCATTCGGCGCGCACGCGGCGCATCAACGCGATCGGGTCGGTGCGGAACTCTGTGAGATGCCCGTGGTCTTCCTCGCCTCCGGACACGCGCCGCGGAATGGCCAGCGTCATGGGGAATCCTTCCCGGAATGATGTCCAGACAAATGATGGACATGTGTCTGGACAGTACTACGGCGACTGTCGCGCGACAAGGTTTCCGTGGATTCGCCGACGGCTAGGCGCCGGGTGCGGGATCCGTCAGCAGGCGGCGCGCGCAGGCTTCGAGCAGATCGGCCACCTCGGCGTACGACAGCAGACCCATGCCGCCTTGGAGCAGGGCGCCGGAGTACAGGAGTTCCAGTGCCGCCAGCTGTTCCGGGTCGCGGGTGCCCAGCGCGCCGGCGAGCCGGTGGCGTATCTCGGTGCCGATGCGCAGGCGCAGGTGCCGCACGTCCGGATCGTCGCCGAGCAGCGCGCTGCTGACCGCGCCCGCCAGCGCGGGTTCGTCGGCCACCAGCATCGAGACCTGCCGCAGCACGGCGACGACCCGTGTCGTCGGGTCGGCCGCGGTGTCGTCCAGCGGTGGCATGGCGACCAGGCGGCGCCAGAACACCTCGGAGATGAGGTGTTCCTTGGAGGAGAAGTAGGTGTACGCCGTGGCGGTGCCCACGCTCGCCGCGGCGGCGACGAGCCGGATCGTGGTGCCGGAGTAGCCCTCTCGGGACAGCACCTCGATCGCGGCGGCGGTCAGGCGGTCCACGGTGTCGGCCTGTTTCTCGGTCAAGCGTCGTCGAGTGGCCTCGATGCCGGTAGGCGCGATTTCGGACATGTGTCTGGATGCTACTACAGACTTATGTTCGGACAAATGACGCCGATTTCCTTGCGGCCCTTCCGTCATCCGAACTATATTCCGTACACCTGTCCAGACAAGTATCGGAGCCTTGCTATGAACGGCCTCGTCCCCGCCGACGGCACGCCCCTGCTGATCGGCGGCAAGCTGATCCCCGGCGGTTCCGGCGTCTTCGCGACGATCAACCCGGCCACCGAGGAAGTGCTCGGTTATGCCGCCGACGCCTCCGCCGCGGACATGGACGCCGCGATCGGCGCGGCCCGCACGGCCTTCGACGAGACCGATTGGTCGCGCGACCCGGCCTTCCGTGCCCGCTGCCTGCGTCAGCTGCGCGACGTCATGGGCGAACACCTCGAAGAACTGCGTGAGCTCACGATCGCCGAGGTCGGTACCCCGGTGATGCTCACCAGCGGACCGCAGCTGGAGGGCCCGATCGCCGACCTCTCCTACGCCGCCGATCTCGCCGAGAACTACACGTGGGAAACGGATCTCGGCACCAGGGAGCTGATGGGCGTCGCCAGCAGGCGGGTGATCCGGCGCGAGGCCGTCGGCGTCGTCGGCGCGATCACGCCGTGGAACTTCCCGCACCAGATCAACCTGGCCAAGATCGGGCCCGCGCTCGCCGCGGGCAACACGGTCGTGCTCAAGCCCGCGCCGGACACGCCGTGGTGCGCCGCCGTGCTCGGTCCGCTGATCGCCGAACACACCGACATCCCCGCGGGCGTACTCAACATCGTCACCTCGTCCGATCACGGTGTCGGCGCGCGGCTGGTCGAGGACCCTCGCGTCGACATGATCACCTTCACCGGGTCGACCAGGACCGGTCGCGCGGTGATGGCGAGCGCCGCAGCCACCCTCAAGCGGACCTTCCTCGAGCTCGGCGGCAAGTCTGCGGCGGTGGTGCTCGACGACGCCGACATCGCGGCGGCCGCGAGCTACACCGCGTTCACCGTGGCCGTGCACGCCGGCCAGGGCTGCGCGCTCACCACCCGGCTGCTGGTGCCGCGGGCCTCCTATGACGCCGCTGTCGCCGCCGCGGCCTCGACACTGTCGGGGCTCGCCGCCGGTGATCCGACGAACGCCGGAACCGTGTGCGGGCCGGTCATCTCCGCGCAGCAGCGGGCCAGAGTGGAGCGCTACCTCGAGCTCGCCAGGGCCGAGGGCGGGCGGATCGAGACCGGCGGTGGCAGGCCCGCCGATCGCGAACGCGGGTTCTTCGTCGAACCCACCGTCATCAGCGGACTCCCCAACACGGCGACCGTGGCGCAGGAGGAGATCTTCGGGCCGGTGCTCGTCGTGATCCCGCACGACGGGGACGACGACGCGATCCGGCTGGCCAACGAATCGCCCTACGGGCTGTCGGGCTCGGTGTGGGGCACCGATCCCGAGCGCGTCGAGCGCGTGGTCGCGGGCGTGCGGACGGGGACGTTGAGCGTCAACGGCGGCCTCTGGTACCACGCCGACGCGCCGTTCGGCGGTTACAAGCACTCCGGCATCGGCCGGGAGATGGGCGTCGCCGGTTTCGAGGAATACCTCGAGACCAAGCTCGTCGCCACGCCCGCCTGACCCCCACCATCCACAGGAGCTGAACCACCATGGCACGTTTCACCGGTCGCACCGCGATCGTCACCGGCGCGGCGCAGGGCATCGGCGCGGCCTACGCCACCGCACTCGCCGCGGAGGGGGCCAATGTCGTCGTCGCCGATCTCAATGCCGAGCGCGGTGCCGAGGTGGCGGCGGGAATCGTCGCCGACGGCGGCACCGCCGTCTTCCGGCACGTCGACGTGGCCGACCCGAAATCCGCTGTCGCCCTGGCCGAATCCGCCGTCGCCGAATTCGGCGCCATCGATCACCTGGTCAACAACGCCGCGATCTACGGCGAGATGAAGCTCGACCTGCTGCTCACCGTGCCGTGGGACTACTACAAGAAGTTCATGGGCGTGAACCTCGACGGCGCGCTCAATATGACGCGGGCGGTGTGGAAGCCGATGATGGCCGCGGGCGGTGGCTCCATCGTCAACCAGTCGTCCACGGCGGCCTGGCTGTATTCGGGGTTCTACGGGCTGGCCAAGGTCGGGATCAACGGTCTCACCCAGCAGCTGGCGACCGAGCTCGGCGGCTCGAAGATCCGGATCAACGCCATCGCGCCCGGCCCCATCGACACCGAGGCCACCCAGACCGTCACGCCGGGAAACCTGGTGAAGGACATGGTGTCCCGCATCCCGATCAAGCGGATGGGCACGCCGGAGGACCTCGTGGGTGCCTGCCTGTACCTGCTGTCCGACGAGGCGAGCTGGGTGACCGGGCAGATCCTCAACGTCGACGGCGGGCAGATCATCCGATGACGACCGAAAGCGGCTATCTCCCGGTCGGATTCGTCGGCCTGGGCAACATGGGCACGCCGACGGCGCGCCGGCTGCTGGCGTGGCCGGGCGGGCTCACCGTCTGCGATGTGCGTGCCGAGGCCACGGCGCCGTTCGTCGAGGCGGGGGCGCGGGCGGTCGCCGATCCGGCGGACCTGGCGGCGCACGCGCGGGTCATCTGCGTGACCGTCGTCGACGACGCGCAGGTGACCGACGTCGTCACCGGCGTTCTGCGCACCGCGGCGCCGGGCACGGTCGTCGCCGTGCATTCGACGATCAGCGACCGCACCGCGGAGACGCTCGCCGCGCGCTGCGCCGAACAGGGCGTCGAATTCGTCGACGCGCCGGTGAGCGGCGGTGCGCCCGGCGCCACCGGCGGCACGCTGGCCGTGATGGTCGGCGGCACCGACACCGCGGTCGAGCGGATCAGGGAACCCTTCGGGCTGTTCGCCGACCTGATCGTGCACGCCGGGGGAGTCGGGGCGGGCACCCGGATGAAGCTGGCGCGCAACCTGCTTCACTTCATCTCGTTCACCGCGGCCACCGAGGCGCAGCGCCTGGCCGAGGCCGCGGGCCTGAGCCTGACGGCGCTGGGCAAGGTGGTGCGGCACTCCGACGCGGTGACCGGCGGGCCGGGCGCGATCATGCTGCGCGACACCACCGCCCCGCTCGACCCCGACGACTTCTGGTTCCCGATCCTCAGCCACGTGCGTGACCTCGGCGAGAAGGATCTGTCGCTGGCCGTCGACCTCGGCGACCGGCTCGGCGTCGACCTGCCGCTGGCGCAGCTGGCGATCGCCCGGCTGGCCGACGGCCTCGGTGTCGCCGGATCCGTTCTCGACAAGGAGATCTCATGACCACCGACGGCACCACCCCGAACGAGACCAGGCAGCGCGGCCTGGCGAAGATGAGCGAGGTCTACGGCTGGGACTTCGCCGACGGCCCCGGCGCGCACTTCGCCGTCACCGCGGACCATCTGTTCGCCGACATCTGGTCGCGGCCCGGGCTGTCCGTCCGGGACCGCAGGCTGTTGCTGCTCGGCGCAGTCACCGCGCAGGGCCATCTCGACATCGCCGAGATCCAGATCGGCGCCGCGCTGCGCAACGCGGAACTGTCCGAGGAACAGCTCCGCGAGATCGCGCTGTTCCTCTGCCATTACGTCGGCTGGCCCGCGGGCACGAAGCTGGACGGTGCCGTCGGCAAGGTGATCGCCCAGGAACGGCGGAAGAAGTAGCCGGGCCCGCGATGCGGTCGGACGGCCTCGCCGAACCGGCGAGTAGCATCCAGACGCATGTCCGAAAGCGATTCCATCAGCCTCGAAGCGACGCGGCGGCGTTTGACCGACAAGCAGGCCGACACCGTGGACCGGCTCACCAAGGCCGCGCTGCGCGTGCTGGCCCGCGATGGCTTCTCCGGCATGACGATCCGGCTGGTCGCGGCGGAGGCTGGCGTCGGCACGGCGACCGCCTACACCTATTTCTCGTCCAAGGAACACCTGGTGGCCGAGATCTTCTGGCGGCGTCTGCTCGCCGCGCCCTCGCCCGCCAGCGAGGACCCGGATCCGACCGTGCGCGTGCTCGCCGAGCTGCGCAGCATCGCCCTGTTGGTCGCCGACGAACAGGAGCTCTCGGGTGCCGTCACCAGCGCGCTGCTCGGTGGTGACCCCGATGTCGAACACCTGCGCACCCGGATCGGCATCGAGATCCGCGGCCGGATCGCACGCGCGCTCGGGCCGGACGCCGACGACGAGGTCATCGAATGGCTCGAGCTGATCTACGCGGGCGCGCTCGTGCGCGCGGGGATGGGGTACGGGTCCTACGAACAGATCGCGGATCGCATCGAGCGGGCGGCACTGCGCGTGCTGCGCGGCGCCGACTGACCGCGTCGCACGGTTCTCACGGGCCGCCGAGGGGGCGACGGCGACTCGGCGGTGTGCTCGCGGGTTCGGGCGCGAGTGGGCGTCGCGTCGGCGTGGTAACGCTGGACCGTCCACCGAACCGCCTGCGCGGTACCGCCGGTACCACGTACTGTGGGCCCATGGTGACCACCGAGATCGCGAACGCCGACGGAGTCGTGCGCACTCGCGCGGACCGTCGTGGCGTCCTGCCTGCGGAGCCGCGGCTCGTGGGAGTGCGAAGGGGCGAGGCATGACCGTCGACGTGGACGCGGGCCGATTGGCCGACCGCATCAAGTCGCTGTACGCCGAGGACGCGCAGATCCGCGCCGCGACCCCGGACGCGGACGTGCACGAGATCGTCACCACCCCGGGTCTGCCACTGGCGCGGCTCGTGTCCACTGTCATGACCGCCTACCGTGATCGGCCCGCGCTGGGTGTCCGGCGCACCGAAACGGTCGAGGCGGGCGGCCGCCGCACCCGCAGACTGCTGCCGGAGTTCGAGCTGCTGACCTACGGCGAGATCTGGGACCGTGCCCGCGCGGTCGCGTCGGCGTGGCACGCCGAGGGTGTCGTTGCGGGGAACTTCGTCGCCACACTCGGATTCACCGGCGCCGACTACACCGTGCTCGACCTGGCGACGATCCACCTCGGCGCGGTCGCGGTACCGCTGCAGTCGGGCGCCGGAGCGGCGCAGCTGCGGTCGATCCTGGACGAGACGCAACCGCGGGTGTTCGCGGTGGACACCGCCCACCTGGCGATCGCGGTCGATGTCGTCCTCGCGGGCTCGGCGCCGCGCACCCTGCTGGTGTTCGACCACCACGCGGACGACGGCGACCATCGCGACGCCCTCGCGGCCGCACGCGCCCGGCTCGCTGAAGCGGGGTCGACGATCGCGGTCCACACCGTGGACGACACGGTCAGCCGTGGCCGGTCACTCGATCCCGCCCCGCTGACCGTGCCGGCGGCGGGGGAGGACCCCCTCGCCATGCTGATCTACACATCCGGCAGCACCGGCACGCCCAAGGGCGCGATGTACACCCAGCGACTGGTCACCGCGGGCTGGCAGCCGGCGCGCCCGATCGCCGTCATCACTGTGAACTTCCTGCCGATGAGTCATATCGCGGCCAGGCTCACGCTCAACGCCACCCTCGCCCGGGGCGGTACCGCATACTTCGCGGCTGCGCCGGACATGTCGACCCTGTTCGAGGACCTCGCCCTGGTGCGGCCCACGGAGATCTTTCTGGTGCCGCGGGTCTGCGACATGATCCTGCAGCAGTTCCGGTCCGAGGTCGAGCGCCGTACACGGCCGGGGGCGGACCTCACGGCGCTGGGGGAGCAGGTGAAAGCCGAACTGCGCGAGCAGTTCCTGGGTGGCCGGTTGATGACCGTGCTGTGCGGGAGTGCGCCGATCGCGCCGGAGTTGCGGAGTTTCGTCGAGTCGGTGCTGCGGTTGCGCCTGCACGACGGGTACGGCTCCACCGAGACCGGTGGCGGCGTCATCTTCGACACCAAGGTGATGCGGCCGCCGGTGCTGGACTACAAACTCGTCGACGTCCCCGAGCTCGGCTATTTCCGCACCGACAAGCCGTATCCGCGCGGTGAGCTGCTGCTGAAGACGACCACCATGATCGCGGGCTACTACCGCCGCCCCGAGGTGACGGCCGAGGTCTTCGACGAGGACGGCTTCTGCCGCACAGGCGATGTCGTCGCCGAGCTGGCGCCCGACCGGCTGGCCTACGTCGACCGCCGCAACAACGTGCTCAAGCTGTCGCAGGGCGAGTTCGTCACGATCTCACGGCTGGAGGCGATCTTCGCCGGCGCCGACCTGGTGCGCCAGATCTACGTCTACGGCAGCAGCGAACGCGCGTATCTCCTCGCCGTCGTGGTGCCGACCGAGGCCGCTCTGGACCGACCGGCCGACCAGCTGCGGGCCGCGCTGGCCGCCGCCCTGCACCGCGTCGCCGTGGTGGCCGAGCTGGAACCCTACGAGATTCCGCGTGACTTCCTGATCGAGCCGGAACCGTTCACCATCGCGAACGGCCTGCTCTCCGGCGTCGGAAAGCTGCTGCGGCCCAAGCTGAAACAGCGCTACGGCGCGCGGCTGGACGCCCTCTACGACGAGGTGGCGCGGGACCAGGAGACGGAGCTGGCGAGTCTGCGCCGCGATGCCGCGGGCCTCTCGGTGGACGAGGTGGTCGCGCGGGCGGCCAGGGCGGTCCTCGGCTGCGCCGCCACCGACCTGCGGCCCGACGCGCGGTTCGGTGACCTGGGCGGCGATTCCCTGGCGGCCCTGTCGTATTCGACCCTCCTGCGGGAACTGCTCGACGTCGACGTGCCCGTGAACGTACTGCTCGCCCCGGACAGCGACCTCGCCCGGCTCGCCGGCTACATCCGCCGCGAACGCGAACCGGACACCCGCCGCGTCGACGCCGCCACGGTCCACGGTGTCGACGCGACAACGATCCGTGCCGACGATCTGGCCCTGGCCGCGTTCCTGGACACCGCCACTCTGCAAGCGGCACACCACATCCCGGCCGCGGCCACAGCCGCCCGGACGGTCCTGATCACCGGCGCCAACGGCTACCTCGGCCGCTTCCTGCTGTTGACCTGGCTGGAACGCCTGGCACCCCGCGGCGGCCGGGTGATCTGCGTGGTGCGCGGCGGCGATGCCGGCTCCGCCCGCGCCCGGCTCGACGCCGTCTTCGAGACCGACGGAGCGCTGAGGGACCGCTTCCGTGCGCTGGCGGCGGACACGCTGGAGGTGGTACCCGGCGACATCGGGGAGCCGAATCTCGGCCTGGACGCCGCCACCTGGCAGCGCCTGGCCCAGGATGTCGACCTGATCGTGCACTCGGCAGCCCTGGTGAACCACGTGCTGCCGTACGCGCAGCTGTTCGGCCCGAATGTCGTCGGCACCGCCGAGGTCATCCGGCTGGCGCTCACCGCGACCCGGAAACCGGTGAGCTACCTGTCGACCGTGGCGGTCGCGGCGCAAGGGGAGTCGTTCGCCGAGGACGGCGACGTGCGGACGATGAGCCCCGTCCGCCGCGTCGACGAGACCTACGCCAACGGCTACGGCAACAGCAAGTGGGCGGGCGAGGTATTGCTGCGTGCCGCGTCGGACACCTTCGGCCTGCCGGTGGCGGTGTTCCGCTCGGACATGATCCTGGCGCACAGCGAGCATCCCGGCCAGCTGAACGTCCCCGACGTGTTCACCCGGCTGCTGCTGAGCGTGCTGGTGACCGGGCTGGCCCCGATGTCGTTCTACCGCACCGATTCCCAGGGCCGACGACAGCGCGCGCACTACGACGGTCTCCCCGCCGACTTCGTCGCCGCCGCGATCACGGACCTCGGCGCGGCCGCGACCGGCGGCTACCGCACCTACGATGTCGTCAACCCGCACGACGACGGCATCTCCCTCGACGTCTTCGTCGACTGGCTGATCGAGGCGGGCCATCGCGTGGACCGCATCGCCGACTACGACGAGTGGTTCCGGCGATTCGAGACCGCCTTGCGCGCGCTGCCCGAGGATCAGCGCAAACACACTCTGCTCCCGTTGCTGCACGCGTACCGCCGTCCGGGGCGCCCGCTCGCCGGATCGGCCCTGCCCGCCGAGGGATTCCGGGCAGCAGTGCGCGCGGCCGGGATCGGCGCCGAGCGCGACATTCCGCACCTGGGGCCGGAACTGATCGGGAAGTACGTGAGCGACCTGACGTGTCTGGGATTGCTGGAGGCCTGAGGCGGGGTCACTCGGCGGGAGCGTCACGTGGCGGGAAGAACACCCGCTTCAGCAACCCGGACAGCAGCTCCCGTTCGTCCTCGCTGAGCCGGTCCAGGCCCGCCCTCGTGGCGTTCATCTTCGCGCGGATCGCGTCGGTGACACGCTCACCTTCGGGCGTGAGGACGAGAGTGGTCACGCGGCGATCGGACTCGCTCGTCTCGCGGCGCACCAGGCCGCGCTTCTCCAGCCGGTTGATGATCCCGGTGACATTGGACGCGTCGCAGGTCAGCACCTCGGCCAGCGCGCGCATCGAGGCCGGGCGCCTGCGCAGCACCGTCAGCGTCTTGCCCTGGCTCGCGGTGAGATTCTCGCTCGCCGCCGCGACCGTGAAATCGCCGTAGTAGGCGCCGAGCGCCACCGAGAGCAGCTCCATGAGCTGGGCCGGGTCGGTGCGGAGAGCGTCTGCCATGAGGATCACCCTATCCGCAAATACTTGACTATCTCAAATACTTCCCCCTACGGTGGCATTGCTTGAAGTTCTCAACCATCGACTTTGTCAAGTAGCTACAGGAGCGCTTTGTGACCGTCACCACCTCCGAGCTCGCCCGCACGGCCGAGATCCTGTCCCGCCCCGTCGCGCTGAACGGCCTGACCGTCCCGAATCGCATCGCGATGGCGCCGATGACGCGCATGTTCTCGCCCAACGGCGTCCCCGGCGACGACGTGCGGTCCTACTACGCCCGCCGTGCCGCGGCCGGCGTCGGCCTGATCGTCACCGAGGGCACCTACGTCGGCCACGACTCGGCGGGCAACAGTGACCGCGTGCCGCGCTTCCACGGCGAGGAGCAGCTGGCGGGCTGGGCGAAGGTCGCCGCCGACGTGCACGCCGCGGGCGGCACGATCGTCCCGCAGCTGTGGCACATCGGCATGGTCCGCAACCAGGGCGAGCCGCCGTTCGCCGACGCGCCCGCCGTCGGCCCCTCCGGCATCGGCGTCGACGGCACGGAGGGCGCGGGCAAGGCGATGACCCAGGCCGACCTGGACGATGTCATCGGCGCGTTCGCCGAGGCCGCCGCGGCGGCCGAACGCATCGGCTTCGACGGCGTCGAACTGCACGGCGCCCACGGCTATCTGCTCGACCAGTTCTTCTGGGCCGGATCCAACCGGCGCGAGGACGCCTACGGCGGAGATCCCGTGGCGCGCACCAGGTTCGCCGCCGAGATCGTGGCGGCGGTCCGGGCTGTCGTGTCGCCGGAGTTCCCGGTGATCCTGCGCTACTCGCAGTGGAAGCAGCAGGACTACCGCGCCCGCCTCGCCGACACCCCGCAGGAGCTCGAGGCGATCCTCGCGCCGCTCGTCGCCGCGGGTGTCGACGCCTTCCACGCGTCGACCCGCCGCTACTGGCTCCCCGAATTCGACGGCTCCGACCTCAATCTGGCCGGCTGGACCAAGAAGCTCACCGGCCTGCCCACCATCACCGTCGGCTCCGTCGGCCTCGACGGCGACTTCCTGCGCGCGTTCACCGGCGAGGGCGCCGAACTCGGCAGCATCGACAACCTGCTCGACCGCATGGAGCGCGACGAGTTCGACATGGTCGCGATCGGCCGCGCGTTGCTGCAGGACCCCGAGTGGGCCGCCAAGGTCCTCGCCGGCCGCACCGACGAGCTGAAGCCCTACGACGCCGCGGCGCTGAAGACCCTGAGCTAGATCCGGACAGCCGAACGGGCTCCGGTACCGAATCCGGTACCGGAGCCCTGACCACCGATCAGCCGAGGAACGCGTTCACCGACTTCTGCTCGGTGTAGGCCTCGATCGCGGCCGCCCCGAGTTCGCGACCCCAGCCGGACTGCTTGTAGCCACCGAAGGGCAGCGCCGCGTCGAAGGCGTTGTGCGCGTTGATCCACACCGTGCCCGCCTTGATCTGGCGCGCGGTGCGGTGCGCTTTCGACACATCTCGCGTCCAGACCGACGCCGCCAGCCCGTACGGGGTGTCGTTCGCCGCCGCGGCGACACCGCGTTCGGCGTCGAACGGTGTCGCCACCACGACCGGTCCGAAGATCTCCTCGCGGTACACGCTGAACGAGGAGTCCACGTCGACCAGCACGGTCGGCTCGACGAAATAGCCACGGTCACCGTGGCGTCGGCCGCCGCTCAGCGCTCTGGCGCCGTCGCGCAGGCCCTGATCGACATATCCCAGCACCCGGTCGAGCTGTGTCTGCGACACCAGCGGCCCGACCTCGGTGGTGGGGTTCAGGCCCTGTCCGAGCCTGCTCGCCGCGGCGACCTCGGCGACGCCACGGGTGAATTCCTCGAAGATCTTGTCCTCCACCAGCAGCCGGGTCCCACTGGTGCACGTCTGGCCCTGATTGAACAGGAACCCGGACGCGGTTCCGGGGATCGCCAGGTCCAGATCGGCGTCGGCGTACACCACCTGGGGACTCTTGCCGCCGAGTTCGAGGCTGACCTTCTTCAGGTTGCCCTTGGCCGCGTCCACGATCTGCCGGCCGACCTCGGTCGACCCGGTGAACGCGATCTTGTCCACGTCCTCGTGCGCGGCCAGCGCCGCACCCGCGTCGCCGTAGCCGGTGACGACGTTGCACACCCCGTCGGGCAGCCCGACCTCGGCCAGGATCTCCGCGAGCCGCAGGGCCGTGAGCGGAGTGTCCTCGGCGGGTTTGAGCACCACCGTGTTGCCGGTGGCCAGGGCGACGGGAATCTTGAACGCGGCCATCAGCAGCGGGAAGTTCCACGGGATGATCGCCCCGCACACCCCGACAGGTTCGCGGAGAGTGTAAGCGTGCCACTGTGTTCCGGGCGCCCACGGCACCGACACCGGAATCGTGCGGCCCTCGATCTTCGTCGCCCAGCCGGCGTAGTACTCGAACAGTTCGGCGACCCAGGTGATGTCGACGGCCTGCGCGACCGCGGCAGACTTGCCGTTGTCGAGCGATTCGAGCTGCGCGAGCTCTTCGGCGTTGGCGTAGATCGCCTCGCCGGCCCGGAACAGCAACCGCTGGCGTTGCGCGGGCGTCCACAGCGACCATTCGCCCTCGAACGCCGTGCGCGCCGCGCGCACCGCCCGATCGACGTCGGCCGCCTCGGCGTGCGCGACCTCGGTCAGGACCTGCCCGGTGGCGGGATCGCGCGTCTCGAAGGTGCGGCCCGACAGCGCGTCGACCCACTGCCCGCCGATGAACAGTTTCTTCGGTGTTGCCAGCCAGTCGCGGACCTGCGGCAGGACGGGCGCGTCCGTCGGGTTCAGTACTTCGGTCATCTCTGCCTCCGGTGTGTCAGGAATGGCTGTGCACGAGCACGCCGCGGATGTTGTGGCCGTTGAGCAGGTCGTCGTAGCCCTGGTTGATCTCGTCGAGCGTGTAGGTGCGGGTGACGAGTTCGTCCAGCGCGAGGTCGCCGCGCTGGTACAGCCCGAGGATCTTCGGGATGTCGACCGTCGGATTGCAGTCGCCGAACAGGCTGCCGCGCAGTTCCTTCCGGAACAGGGTCATGATCGAGCCCGGCAGCTGGATGTTGATCTCGTCGAGCTTGTTCAACCCGGTCAGCACGACCTTGCCGCCCTTGCCGACGGCGTCGAAGCCCGCCTGCACGATCTCCGCGGTGAGCAGGTCGGGAATCAGGATCGCGGCGTCCGCGCCCTGGCCGCGGGTCAGCTCGACGATCATCTCCTGGGCCGCGCCGGCATCGGCGAAGGCGTGCGTGGCGCCGAGTTCGAGGGCACGCTCACGCTTGTTCCGCAGCGGGTCGACCGCGACGACGTACTTGGCGCCCGCGTATCGCGCGCCCTGCACGGCGTTGATGCCGAGGCCACCGATGCCGAACACCACGACGACATCACCGGGCGCGACCTCGGCGGTGTTGACCGCCGAGCCCCAACCGCTGGGGACGCCGCAGCCCACCAGGACCGCCTTGTCCAGCGGCAGGTCGTCGTCGACCTTGACGCACGAATTCTGGTGGATCACCCCGTACTGGCTGAAGGTGCCCAGCATGCACATCGCGCCGTAGTCACCGGACGGGCCGGTCAGCGGAAAACGGCCGCCGGGGAGATAGCCGTCGAGGATCGTCGCGCCCATGTCGCAGATCGACTGCCTGCCCGTGGCGCAGTAGCGACAGGTGCCGCAGCTCGGGATGAACGAGCACACGACGTGGTCGCCGGGCTTGACGCGCGTGACGCCGGGGCCGACGTCCTCGATGATGCCCGCGCCTTCGTGGCCGAGAACCATCGGCAGCCGCGCCTCCAGATCACCGCGGGCGATGTGCACATCCGAATGACAGAGCCCGCCGTACAGATACCGGATGAGCACTTCGCCCTCGCGAGGCTTGTCGACCTCGAGCTCTTCGATCTCGATCGGCTTGCCTACCTGGTAGACGACTGCGGCCTTGGTCTTCATGACGGTCTCCTGATCGTGTCGACGTCGCCGTTGGACGTGATGGAGACCACAGTCGCAATATCGCGAGGTCACGAGTGTTCAAGAACTGAACAGTCGTGACCCAGGCCACGCTTGCTACCTTTGTGCATGACCGAATCGGGCGAGCGAGGTGGTGAGATGAGCGAGTTCGACACCCTCGGCGGCACCCGTGATCCGATCGCGGCCTCCTGGCACCGGGCGACGCTGGCAGGCCTCGAGCCGTCGTCCGCGCTCGATCGGCTCACCTACGGCGAGGTGGACGAGACGAGTCCGCTGATGGCCGCCGCCCTGCCCGTGCTCGCCGACCTCAACCGGCGTCTGGAGGGCACCGATTTCACGACGATGGTGGTCGACCGCGATGGTCACATCGC
Organism: Nocardia sp. NPDC050717; assembly: GCF_040654275.1. Lineage (NCBI taxonomy): Bacteria > Bacillati > Actinomycetota > Actinomycetes > Mycobacteriales > Nocardiaceae > Nocardia > Nocardia sp. NPDC050717. The sequence continues at coordinate 3,816 of NZ_JBFAHR010000024.1, read as the reverse complement.
GCACCGCGGGTGCGGGAGCAGCCACGCGCGCCAGACGTTCGATCACATGGGCGTCGATGTCGGCGCCTCGCTGCTGGAGGAAGTCATCGGGACGAACGCGCCCGGCGTCGTCCTCGAGACGCGCACCAGCGTCGCGGTCAACGGGGCCGAGCACTTCGCGCTGCCGCTGCGGCAGCTGAGCTGCTTCGGCCATCCGATCTTCCACCCGACGACCCGGCGGATCGAAGGTGTCCTGAACATCTCCACCGCCGCCGAGGCGGCGAGCCCACTGTTGGCCCCGCTGGTCGGCCGGACGGTCGCCGACATCGAACAGCGTCTGCTCGACAGCAGCCGCGTCTCCGACCGCGAACTGCTCGCGGCGTTCCAGGTCGCCAAGACCCGCAGGCGAGCCGTGGTCGCGATCGGCCGCGATCTGCTGATGTCCAACCAGCTCGCGACCGACCTGCTCGGCTCCACCGATCTCACCCTCCTGCGCATTCTGGCGGCCGAAGTCCGTCGAACCGCCGTGGTCGACGTGACGCTCGAGTCGGGGATCGCCGTCCGGGTCGAGGCCACCAGGATCGGTGGAGCGGCGGGTGGGACGCTGCTCAGTGTCGAGGCGCACGAGCGGCAAGCGCCGAAACGCCCCAGCCCGTCGCCGGAAACCGGTGCGCCCCTGCTGATCACCGGGCCGCCGGGATCGGGCCGGTCGAGGGCCGCGCGCGCCCACGCCACCGACCTGCCGGTGACCGTGCTGACCGCCGCGGACGCACTGCTCGACGGCCCGGACACGTGGGCGCGGGACTTCGCGGCCCTGGTCCGCACCCGGCAGGGCTCGGTCTGCGTCGACGGCTTGGAACTGCTACCGAACGAGCTCGTCGATGTGGTGAAAACCCATGTCGCCCATCGGCGATTGCCCCGTGTCGTGCTCGTCAGCGGCCCCACCGAGCTGCTGTCCGGCCCCGCCGCCGCCCTGGCGGGCGAATGCACCGACCGGATCGAGCTCGCGCCACTCACCCGTCGCCGCGGCGAGATCCCCGAACTCGTCGCCACGATGCTCCGCGAGGCGGGCGCCGACCCCTCCCTGCACTTCACCCCGGGCGCGCTCGCGGCGATGTCCGCCCACGACTGGCCGGGAAATCTGCGGGAGCTGCACGCCGTCGTCGCCCACGTCGTCCGGAATCGGCGAACCGGCGCCGTGGTCATCACCGACCTGCCGGAGGCCTACCGCACCCAGCAACCGGCACGCCCGCTCGCTCCGATCGACCGCGCCGAACGCGACGTGATCGTCGAGGGCCTGCGCAGGAACAACGGCAACAAGGTCAAAGCCGCCCAGGACCTCGGCATCTCGCGCACCACGCTGTACGCCAAGATGCGGGCGCTCCGGATCACCGCGTACTGACGAGCGCTAGCCCTTCGTCGCCAGATGGGCGGCGGTCAACTCCGCCAGGACGCCGTCGGCCGGCGCCGGGGCGTGCTCGAGGTGGATGCCGCGCAGCTCGTCCATGAATCGGTCCCACAGTGGCGGCCCGCCCGCGGCCAGCAGTTCGGCCCGCACGGTCAGCTCCGGCGTGGTCTCGAGCCAGGCCGCGCCCCACGCGCCGAGCTGCGCCAGCACGGGGACGAGCTGAATCGCCGCCTCCGTCAGGTGGTACTCGACCTTCTGCCGATGACTCGGATCGTCGTCGCGAGTCAGCAGCCCCGCCTCGACCAGTTTCGCCAGCCGCGCGGCCAGGATGTTGGACGCGATGCCCTCGATCGAGCCCGTGAGCAACTCGCGGAAGTGCGTGTGCCCGCCGAACATGATGTCGCGCACCACGATCAGGCTCCACCGATCGCCGAGCAGCTCGACCGTCCGGTTGATCGGACAGCCCGACTTCCCCGGCGGCACCGGCAACTTTCTCGGCGAAACTGGTTGCGTCACGAGATCAGTCTAGAGTACGTTCGCAACTACTTGCAGAACGCAATCAGAAGGGTCTCCGATGTCACCTCAGGTACGCGTCCAGAACTTCGCGGTCTCCACCGACGGCTACGGCGCCGGTGAGGGCCAGAGCCTCGACCGCCCGTTCGGTCACGCCGACCCCGCCGACTTCATGTCCTGGGCGGGCGCCACCGCCCACTGGCCCAACCGCACCGACCCTGGCGGCACCTATGGCCTCGACGACTACATCACCCGCGACTACGCGGTGAACATCGGCGCGGAAATCATGGGCCGCAACAAGTTCGGCCCACAGCGCGGCCCGTGGGAGAACCACGACTGGCAGGGCTGGTGGGGCGACAACCCGCCCTTCCGCACCCCCGTCTTCGTCCTCACCCACCACCCCCGCCCCTCGTTCACCCTCTCCGACACCACCTTCCACTTCCTCGACGCCACCCCGAAGGACGCCCTCACCCGCGCCCTCGAGGCCGCCGACGGCAAGGACGTCCGCATCGGCGGCGGCGTCGCCACCGTCCGTGCCTTCCTCGACGCCGACCTCATCGACACCATGCACGTCGCCGTCGCCCCCGTCACCCTCGGCCGCGGCGAACGCCTCTGGACCACCCCCGAAGAACTCACCGACCGCTTCCACCACGAACAGGTCCTCAGCCCCAGCGGCGTCACCCACCACTTCTTCTGGCGCCCCTGACACCCCAAAACAGCCCCTCTACCAGCCGATTAGTACCTACGCAGAATCGTGCGGTAATCTTTTCGAGCACCCGGCAACGGGGGCAAGACGGGCTGTGGCGCAGCTTGGTAGCGCACCTGACTGGGGGTCAGGTGGTCGCAGGTTCAAATCCTGTCAGCCCGACAGTGAAAACCCCTTCTGACCTCGGTCGGAGGGGGTTTTCTCGTACCCGGAGATTTGACGTGGTTTGGCCAGACTCCACAGAAACTCAACAGTTTCGATTCTGATCAGGCGTCCAGTGTGTCGACGCGGCGCACCTCGGGGCGGTCAGCTGCCGTCGAGTCGGTAGGGCGGACGCCTGCAGTGTGCGAATCGACGGCGGTAACGGATCGTGTCGACGGCACGACTACGGATCCCATCGCACGGTCCTCTCGACGAGGTCGGCCATCTCACCTCCGGCAGCGACTGGAAACGGCTCGGGCCCGTATTCCGACGATCTGGTTCGCGTTGTCGACCATGCTGGGCGAGGCTGCCGCATCCACGATCTTGCGCCGCATAAGCTGGTTCACGCCTGCGCCGTGGCGGCGGTGCAGGAAGGTAGGGGAAGGTCTCGCCTCGTCGAGCAGTCGGCTGAGGCGAGACACCCTGTCTCGGTCCACCGAAGGTAGGGGTACGAGGAAGCTGCTGGCCATGTCGTGTCTCGAGGTCTCTCGGTTCACCCACAGGGTTGCCGCGGCCGACAGTCGACGCGGCCGCAGAAGTGCGGTGTCGAGAGCTATCCCGTGCACCCGTCGTGGAAGCAACCCTTCGAAATGCCCCGGATCGAGAAGGTCAGGGGTTCGATTCGAGCGGCACTGTGCGGTGGCGGCCCATTCGGGCGAAGCGCGGCCCTGCTCCCGAGGCGGCCCAGTTGGCGAGGGTCTTCACCGGGATCTTCAGCCGCGCTGCGAGTTCGGCTGTGCTCAACCACGTTTCATCGTTGGGTTGAGGCGGGCGCTCGGGGATGTCCCCCCGGTTCGAGCTCGTGTCTGAGGACGTGTGATGTGAAGGCATGCGAGACCAGAGTTTCTCCCCTGATCAGCGGCTCTTCTGGTTCCGAGTGTAGCTGGATAACGCTGAGGTTCCCCGCTTTCTCAGAGTGAACCGCCCCGGTGAGTCCGGAGACCTATCGGTGTGACAGCCCAACGGTGTGCTGGGCTGAGTGTTGAGCGTAGTGCGCGGCCTCCATCTC
>NZ_JBFAHR010000023.1:0-76054 GCF_040654275.1 Nocardia sp. NPDC050717 | reverse complement strand
GAAACGCCCGGTCCCATTCCGAACCCGGAAGCTAAGGCCACCTGCGCCGATGGTACTGCACTCGACAGGGTGTGGGAGAGTAGGACACCGCCGGAACATCATTGCGAAAGGCCCTCCAACTTCGGTTGGAGGGCCTTTTTGCGTTCCCGGGCATCGCAACACGCCCCGAGCCGAAGCTCTCGGCCGAAGTCACGGGGGAGGCGGAACGGTTACCGTGGAGGTATGTCGACCACGAGGATAGGCAGGCACATCAACGCGCCGCGGGCAGCGGTCTACCGACTGCTCCTCGACGCCGACGCGGTCAAGGCATGGATGATCCCCGACGACATGGCCAAGGCCAGTGAGGTGCACCGGTTCGAGCCGCACGAGGGCGGGACGTTCTCGATCACCCTCATCTACGACGACGCGTCCGAGACGGACAAGGACGCGCAGCACGACGCCTACTACGGTCGTTTCCTCACCCTGACTCCCGACGAGCAGATCGTCGAGGTGCTCGAGTTCGTCACCGACAAGCCGGAGATGTCCGGCGCGCAGACCGTCACCTTCACCTTGCATGACGCGGCAGGCGGCGGCACCGATCTGGAGGTGCTGCACGAGGGCGTCCCGCCGGGACTGAGCCTGCCGGACAACGAGATCGGCTGGCAGACGGCGCTCGCGAAGCTCGTCGCCCTCGCCGAACACGGCTCGGTCGGCGGACCACAATAAGTTCACCGTAACGCTAACCGTATTCGGGTGGCCGGCGGCTTGCTTCAATCCGTGTATGCACCGACCGAACACCTTCCCGCTCGGCCTCCGTGGCCGTGCCACTGCCGTGCTCCTGGCGCTGGCGACCGTCGCGACCGTCGGCCTCACCGGCTGCGCGAACGGAGGCGACGCACCGGTCGGTACGCCCGACGCGCCGCTGCCGGTCGACGTACCGCCCGGCACCACCCTGATCGTGGCCGACCAGCAGGAGCGGTTGCAGTCGGCTCTGCGCCTGTCCGGTGAGCTGGACAAGCTGCCGTTCAAGGTCGAGTTCGCCAACTTCATCGGCGGACCGGCCGTGCTCGAGGCCTTCCGGGCCGGAGCCGCCGATGTGGGTCAGGTCGGCGACGTGCCGCCGATCCACGCGTTGGCCGCGGGACAGGACGTGCCGATCGTCGGCTCGTATCAGACCGATCCGAAGGCGCTGAAACTCGCTGTCGCGCCCGGCCGTTCGATCAGCAAGCTGGCCGATCTGCGCGGGAAGAAGATCGCCTACGCGGAGGGGACCGCGCAGCAGGCCGCCGTGCTCAAGGCACTCACCAAGGCCGGGCTCACGCCCGGTGACGTGCAGCTGGTCCGGTTGCAGCTCGCGGAGTTCCTCGACGCGGTGCGCACCGGCCAGGTCGACGTCGCCCCGCTGATCGAGCCGAACGTGACCCGGCTGCTGCGCACCCAGGGCGCCTCGCTGATTCCGGATTCCGAGACCGGCGGCATCTACACCGGGCTCGCCTACCTCTATGCCCGCCGCGCGGTGGTGCAGGACCCGGCCAAGGCGGCCGCGACCCGGGCGCTGGTCGGCGCGTTCGTGCGGGCCTGGCAGTGGACCAACACCCACCGCGAGGAGTGGGCGACCCGCTACTACGTCGAGATCCAGAAGGTCAGCGCCGAGGACGCGCGACGCATCGTCGAATCGCTGGGCACCTACACCTTTCCGCACCTGGATCAGCAGTTGATCTCCCGCCAGCAGGCCACCATCGACGCGATCGACGCGGCCGGCGAGCTGCCGAAGAAGATCCAGGCCGTCGACGGTTTCGACCTGCGTTTCGACGCCGCGGTGACCGAGGCGGTCACGGCCAGCGGGGCGGCGTTCGCGCCGGCGGCGAGCTGATGGCCACCCTCGATGCCGCCGTCCTGCGGCGGCTCCGGCCGAATACGCCGCCGGTGGCGGCGCTCGCGCCGCGCGGCCGTGGCGCCCGCAGGCTCGGACCGGGCCGACCCATCCCGTTCGGGTTCGCCCTCGGGCCCGGCCTGCTGGTCGGAGCGTGGATTCTCGGATCCGCCACCGGGGCACTGGACCCGGAGACCCTGCCGGCGCCCTGGACGGTCGCCGGGACCGCGAGCGAGCTGATCGCCGACGGTCGCCTGCAGTCGAACCTGCTGACCTCGCTGCAGCGGGCCGTGCTCGGGCTCGGCCTCGGTGTGCTGATCGGCGTGGTGCTGGCGCTGGTCGCGGGGTTGAGCCGGCTGGGGGACGCGGTCATCGACGGGCCGGTGCAGATCAAGCGGGCGATTCCGACGCTGGCGCTGATCCCGCTGTTCATCGTCTGGTTCGGGATCGGTGAGGAGATGAAGCTGATCGTCATCACGACCAGCGTGCTCGTCCCGGTCTATCTCAACACCCACGCCGCCCTGCGCAGTGTGGACGCCCGCTATGTCGAGCTCGCCGAGACGGTCGGGCTGTCGCGGTGGGGGTTCGTGCGGCGGATCGCGCTGCCCGGCTCGCTGCCGGGGTTCTTCCTCGGCCTGCGGCTGGCGGTGACCATCTCGTGGCTGGCGCTGGTGGTGGTGGAGCAGGTCAACGCGACCAGCGGCATCGGCTACCTGATGACGCAGGCGCGCACCTACGGACAGATCGACGTGATCGTCGTCGGTCTGGTGATCTACGGATTTCTCGGGCTCTTCGGCGACCTCGCCGTGCGGGCGGCGGAACGAAAGGCGCTGGCATGGCGACAGACACTGAGCGACTGAACCCGGGCCGGGTGGTGGTGCGCTCGCGCGCCCTCACCCGCGGTTTCGGCGGCCGGATCGTCTTGAACGGGCTCGATATCGAGATCCGGCGCGGGGAGTTCGTCGCCCTGCTCGGGCGCAGTGGTTCGGGCAAGAGCACGTTGCTGCGGGCACTGGCCGAACTCGACGCCGACGTGCCGGGTTCGGGCGAACTCACCGTGCCCACCCAGCGTTCGGTGGTGTTCCAGGACTCCCGGCTGCTGCCGTGGGCTCGGGTGCTCGACAATGTCGTCCTCGGGCTGACGGGCCGGGACGCGGCCGCGCGCGGGCGGGCGGCATTGGCGGAGGTCGGCTTGGCCGGGCGCGAGAAGGCGTGGCCACGTGAGCTTTCCGGCGGTGAGCAGCAGCGGGTGGCGCTGGCCAGGTCGCTGGTGCGTGAGCCGGAACTGCTGCTGGCCGACGAACCGTTCGGCGCACTCGACGCGCTCACCAGGATCCGCATGCACGCGCTGTTGCAGGCGCTGTGCGCGCGACATCGGCCCGCCGTCCTGCTGGTGACCCACGATGTGGACGAGGCCGTGCTGCTCGCCGACCGCGTGCTGGTGCTGGACGAGGGCCGGATCGCGATCGACCAGCGCATCGACATCGCGCGCCCGCGCAGGCACGCGCACGCGGAGTTCATCCGGTTGCGTGACGTGCTGCTGGCGGGGCTCGGCGTGGACCCCACCGTTTTCGAGGAAGTGAAGAAGGCGTCATGAGTGCACCACGTCAGCTGAGCCTGAACGCGTTCATCTACCCGTCGGGGCATCACGAGGCCGCGTGGCGGCATCCCGACAGCAGGCCCGACCGCATCTACGACGTGTCCTACTACCAGGAGATCGGGCGCACCGCCGAGGCCGCCAAGCTCGACGCGGTGTTCTTCGCCGACGGGCCCGCCCTGCGCACGGATGTGCGCCACAACGCGGCGCCCGGCCTGGAACCGATCACGCTGCTCACCGCGATCGCCACGGCGACAACACATCTGGGGCTCATCGCGACCGCGTCCACCACCTACTACGAGCCCTACAACCTGGCCCGGTTGTTCTCCTCGCTGGACCACCTCTCCGGCGGACGCGCGGGCTGGAACATCGTGACCACCGGAACGGACCTGGCGGCGGCCAACTTCGGGCTCGACCGGCACCCCGACCACGCCGAACGGTATGCCCGCGCGCGGGAGTTCGTCGACGCGGTGGTCGCGCTGTGGGACAGCTGGGAGGACGACGCCATCCTGCTCGACCGCGCGGCGGGCATCTACGCCGACCCGGACAAGATCCATCCGATCGACTTCGTCGGCGAACATCTGCGTGTCCGTGGGCCGTTCAACGCCGCCCGCACGCCGCAGGGACATCCGGTGCTGGTACAGGCCGGTGCCTCCAACGAGGGCAGGGCCTTCGCCGGCAAGTACGCCGAAGCGATCTTCACCGCCCACCAACGCCTCTCGGACGCGCAGACCTTCTACGCCGACATCAAGGCCAAGGCCGCCGAGTACGGACGCGACGCCGACGCGGTGAAGATCCTGCCCGGGATCAGCCCGTTCATCGCCGACACCGAGGCCGCCGCGAAGCGCCTGGAGCGCGAGTTCAACGAACTGACCGTGCCCGAGTACGGGATCAAGCAGCTGGAATCGATCACCGGGACCTCGCTGCGCGCCCTCGCGCTGGACGAGCCGGTACCGGTCGAGGTGTTCGCCGGAGCGGGCGATGTCACCGACAACGCGCGCAGCAGACTGCAGGTCGTGGCGGGGATCGTGGAACGCGAACGTCCGACGCTGCGTGGCCTGCTGCACCGGCTGGCCGGGGCGCGCGGGCACCGGGTGTTCGCGGGCACGCCGGAGCAGGTCGCGGACACGATCGAGGAGTGGTTCACCCAGGGCGCCGCGGACGGTTTCAACGTGATGCCGCCGTACTACCCCGGTGGCCTCGAGGTGTTCGCCGAGACGGTGGTGCCGATCCTGCAGGAGCGCGGGCTGTTCCGCACCGAGTACACGGGGACCACCCTGCGCGACCACTTCGGCCTCGCCCGCCCGCGCGGCCGCGTCGCGCCGGCTCCGGCTACCGTCGGATGAGTGCGCCGATCGACGAGAACTGTTGTCCCGCAGGGATTAATCACGGCACTGACAGCGCACGGGCTTCGACGTACGGCGGCGCGTGGCGTCTGTGGGCGGAACATCGCACGGTTCGGCGCCGCGGTCGTAGTGCGCGACGGCGGGCCGATCCGGTGGCGGCGGTGATCGGTTGTCGGTGCGCGAGCGGGGGCCGGGGAATACGGCGGAACCGTTTCCGGGACGGAGCACGATGACCGCGAAGACGGTCGATCCGCCGCCGATCCGGCTGCGGTCGCTGACCTGGCCGGTGTTCGCGCCGATGGCGCTCTACGGGGTCGGCGTCGGGGCCGCGGCGCCCATGTACGCCCTGCGCGCGTTGGATCTGGGCGCCTCGGCGGGGATCGCGGGGTTGCTGGTCGCGCTGAACGGGCTCGGGATGGTGCTCACCGATCTCCCCGCGGGGCGGATCGTCGCGCGGATCGGGGAGCGGGCCGCCATCGGGGTCGGCAGCGTGCTGGGCACGGTGGGCGTGGTCGCGGCCATCGTGGCGCCGAATCTCGCTGTGCTGGCGGTGGGTCTGCTGCTCAACGGTGCGGCGGGCGCGGTGTGGGGGCTGGCCCGGCAGACCTATCTCGTGTCGGTGGTCGCCCCGGAACAGCGGGGCCGAGCCATGTCGACGCTGGCGGGCGCGCATCGACTCGGCTTCTTCTGCGGGCCGTTCCTCGGCGCCGCGCTGGTGCACGGGTTCGGGCCGGTCGGGGCGCTGTGGCTGCAGCTGGCCACCACGCTGCTGGCGAGCGCGGCGATGGTGACGATCCGGTCGGCCGAGATCGGTGACCCGGCGGCGTTGCGGCCGCTGCACACGGTGCTCTCCGAAAACCGCACGGCGCTGGGCACTCTCGGCCTCGCGGCCGTGGCCGTCGGTGCCGCGCGGGCGTCGCGCAGCGCGTTGCTGCCGCTGTGGGCCGCGCACCTCGGCATCGACGCCGCCACCACGAGTCTGCTGTTCGGGCTGGCCGGGGCGATCGACGTGCTGATGTCGTATCCGGCGGGGGTGTGGCTGGACCGCGCGGGGAGCCGGGTGACCGGCGTGGCCTGCGGTCTCTGCTTCGCCGTGGGCTACGCGAGTCTGCCGTTCACCCACTCCGCGCTCACCATGGGCATCTCGACCCTGCTGCTGGGGTTGGCCAACGGGCTCAGCAACGGCCTGATCATGACCGTCGGCGCGTTCGCGGCCCCGGCCGACCGCCGGGCCGAATTCCTCGGCGCGTGGCGGCTGACCCACGATGTCGGGATGTTCGCCGGGCCGGTCGCGGTGGGGGTGGTCGGCGCCGTCGCGGGACTGGCCACCGCGGGCGCGCTGCTCGCGGTCGGCGTCGGCCTCGGCGCCGTGGCCATGTACCGCTGGTTTCCCGGGCGGATCCGGCCGCGGATGGTGAGTGACGAGTAGCCGGGTGAGCGTCCGTCACCGGATCGACACGAGCCCCCGGCCGACCCCCGCTCCTACAGTGGAGGAATGTCGTTCAACGACAGGCATCCGTCCACCGTCGCGGACTACGACGAGGCGCGGCGGCGGGCCAGGCTGCGGGAAACCCGCCTCGGCCACGGGTGGCGGCGATGGCGCCGAACCCGGCTGGTGGCCTTGCGATCACTCGGTGTGCTGCTGGTCGCGCTGCTCGTGTTCGTGCAGTACTGGGTGCACGACGTGGCCCCCGAACGCGAACGTCTGGCCCGCACCGATCCCGCCCTGCTGCCCGCCCACCTGCCCGCCGACGCGCGGGACTGGGACACCGCCGTGGTCGATCTGGTCGGGCTCGGCGGGCTCGATGCCACGCCGACCGCGAAGGCACTGCCGGCGCTGAGCCGGTTCGGCGTCGTCTGGGCGGTGCGCTACGACAACGCCGGTATCGACACCAAGGTGATCGCCGACATGATCGTGCGTGCCGCCAGGTACGGCAACGTCCGCAACATCATGCTGGTCGGGCACAGCATGGGCGGGGTGGTCGCGCTGGAGGTGGCACGGCACATCCACCTCGGCAGCGATCGGCGGCTGGTCGCGGTGATGCTGGACTGCACACCGATGGATCTGGACGCCGTGCGGCCCGAAAGCCGCAGCCGCGGTGCCGATCTCGTGCGCTTGACGGGCTGGCTGCCGGGCGCCAGGGAGAGCAGGCTGTTGCGCTTCGCGGTCGAGATGGCCGCGCGGCGGGAACGATTCGCGGCCCCGGGCGCGCTCCTGCCCGATGTCGACGTTCCCGCGTTGCGCGACGTGGCCGCGGAAGTGTTGCGCGACAAGATCTTTTCGAAGAACGCCGCGAGCAACGGGCTGATCGAGGCCCAGTTCCTCGCGATCGTCGCGGGCGGCAGCGCCGCCGATCTGCGCGCGCTGGCCCGTCCGCAACCGGGCAAGGAGCGCCCGGCCGTCGTCTTCCTGCGCCCGCGCGAGGCCTCGCGCGACCGGATCGTCGACGTGGAGTACTCGCACGAGGTGCTGATCGAGCACGCCGGTGGCGTCGACGGCACCCTGCTGGTGGTCATGCCCCGCCGGACCGAGCACGCGAATCCGATCCAGCGGCCTCAGGAGTACAACGCGATCATCGATTCGCAGGTGCTGCCGTTCGTGCGCCGCTACCAGGAGCAGATCCGGAACCAGCCGCCGTGATCAGCGCACCCTGGTGCCGAGGATGGTGCGCACGCCCGCGAGGAACAGCTGCAGCCCGAAGTCGAAACGGGCGGTCGGGTCGGGAGAGTCGTGCAGGGGTGACGCGCCGTCGGGGAGGGCGCCGACCGAGTCCATCTGCATGCGCGACTGCTCGTCGACGGTCTGGCCGAGGACGTAGTAGAGCAGCGTGTAGGCGGTGAGCTCGGCTTCCTCGCGCGTCATCCCGGCGCGGATCACGATGCCCGCCAGGCGTTCCCGCGCCTTGCTCGTGGTCAGCCGGGAGGCGTAGGTGGCCGAGACCAGCTCCGCGCCGTCGCGGTAGGCCAGCAGACAGTTCCGCAGCCGGTGCGCGAGTTCGGTGAGCTGCTCGGGCCACTCGGCGGCGGTGATGGGTTCGTCCATCGGGGCCAGGATCCGGTCCGCGACCGCGCCGAGCAGCGTCTGCTTGTCCTTGACGTGCCAGTACAGCGCGCCGGGCTGCACCTGCAGCGACCCGGCCAGCCTGCGCATCGTGAGGTCGGCCAGGCCGTACTGATCCAGAATCGCGACGGCGGCATCGATCACGTCCGTCTTGCGCAGCTGCACACGAGTCCTTTCCTCGGAATTCACCCACCCGGGTGTCGTGACCATTGTGTAGCAGTTACCCTAGCCTGAACACCGTTCAAGTTGCACGGCCACGCCGGGTGGATCACACCCGTGTCACGTGCGACGCACCCGTCGAAGGGACTTCACGACGTGACGCAGGCACCCGTCCAGACCGACATCCTGGCCATCGCCCGTGAGCAGGTGCTCGAGCGCGGCGTAGGCCTCACCGAGGAGCAGACCGTCGAGGTCCTGCGCCTGGGTGACGACCACCTGGAAGCGCTGCTCGAGCTGGCCCACGAGGTCAGGATGAAGTGGTGCGGTCCCGAGGTCGAGGTCGAGGGCATCATCAGCCTCAAGACCGGCGGCTGCCCCGAGGACTGCCACTTCTGCTCGCAGTCGGGCCTGTTCCAGTCGCCCGTGCGCGCGGCCTGGCTCGACATTCCCAGCCTGGTGGAGGCGGCCAAGCAGACCGCCAAGACCGGCGCCACCGAGTTCTGCATCGTCGCCGCGGTGCGCGGGCCGGACGAGCGGCTGATGGCGCAGGTCGCCGCCGGTGTCGAGGCCATCCGCAACGAGGTCGACATCCAGGTCGCGTGCTCGCTGGGCATGCTCAACCAGGAGCAGGTCGACCAGCTCGCCGCCATGGGTGTGCACCGCTACAACCACAACCTCGAGACCGCCAAGTCGCACTTCCCGAAGGTCGTCACCACACACACCTACGAGGAGCGCTGGGACACCCTGCGCATGGTCCGCGAGGCGGGCATGGAGGTCTGCTGCGGTGGCATCCTCGGCATGGGCGAGACCATCGAGCAGCGCGCCGAGTTCGCCGCGCAGCTCGCCTCGCTCGAGCCCGACGAGGTGCCGCTGAACTTCCTCAACCCGCGCCCCGGCACCCCCTTCGGCGACCTCGAGGTGCTGCCCGCCGCCGACGCGCTGCGCGCCATCGCCGCCTTCCGGCTCGCGCTGCCGCGCACCATCCTGCGCTTCGCGGGCGGTCGCGAGATCACCCTCGGCGACCTGGGTGCCAAGCAGGGCATGCTCGGCGGCATCAACGCCGTCATCGTCGGCAACTACCTCACCACGCTGGGCCGCCCGGCCGAGTCGGACCTCGATCTGCTCGGCGAGCTGAAGATGCCGATCAAGGCGCTCAACGAAACCCTCTGACGCGGCGGCACAGTAGGGTGACTGACATGGACGAGCGCTACAACCCGTTCACCGGCAAGCGGATCGTGCCGGGACTCGACGACGCCGTGCCGACAGCCGCCGCGCTCGGGCTCGAACCGCCACGGTTCTGCGAGCACTGCGGCAGGCGGATGATCGTGCAGGTGAGCCCGGACGGCTGGTGGGCCAAGTGCTCCCGGCACGGGATCATCGAATCGGCACAGCTGGAACGGCGCTAGTGGTCGCCGAGACCGGGGCGGCGCCGCGTCCGGAGGTGTTGCGCCGCGAGGTGATCGGGGTCGGCGTGGTGGCCGCGGCCGTGCTCGCGGTGAGCGCGCTGGCCGGGGTGGTGTGGGGCGTGCTCGCCCCGACCGAACGGCTGCGGGTGACCCAGCCCGGCCGCGCCGCCGTCCTCACCGGGGAGAGCCTGCACCTGTTCGACGCGGTCGGGATGTTCCTGTGCGTCGGCGCGGTGGTCGCGGTGCTGACCGTGGTCGCCGCGTGGCGGGTGCGCGGCGTGCGCGGGCCCGCGCTGGTCGTCGGATTGCTGCTCGCCTCCGGTCTGGGCGCCGCGCTGATGCGACTGGTCGGTGAGGGCGTCGCGGAATACCGCCATCCACGTCCGGACGACCCGGCGGTCGGCCAGATCGTCGCGCTGCCCGCCGAGGTCGGCACCGCGCTCGCGTTGCTGGTGCAACCGTTCCTGGCCGCGCTCGTGCTGCTGTTCCTGGCGGCGCTGCACCCGCGGACCGATCTCGGTTCGGGCACAGCGGGTTTGCTCGGTGACCTGCGTCCGGCCGATCCCGATGACTATCCGGTGGTCGAGGTGGCCGAGCAGTATCGGCCCAGCGGCGATTTCGATTCGAGTCCGCAACCGCGCGCCTGAGCGCCGTTCTCGCCGCGACCAGTCGCTACCATCGCCGATATCGGCAGGTGGGCGGCTCGGGAGGAGCGGTCATGGCATTCATCGGTGGTGGTCCGGTCGTCGAGGAACTCGACGCGAAATTCTGGCGACTCACCGAGCCGCTCACCTACCGCGGCGCGGTCGAAACCTTCACGGTCCCGGCCGGATTCCGCACCGACTTCGCCTCCGTGCCGCGTGCGCTGGTCTGGTTGATCCCGCGCTACGGCGCCTACACCAGAGCCGCGATCCTGCACGACTACCTGTGCCGCACCGACACGGTCGGCCGGGCCGACGCCGACGGGCTGTTCCGGCGCTGCCTGCGCGAATTCGACGTCTCCGTCCCGCGCCGCTGGATGATGTGGGCCGCGGTGCGGCTGGGCAGCGGGCTGCGCGGCGCGTCCGCGGGCGATGTGGCGCGCTGGCTGCTGATCGCGGTGCCGTCGCTCGTGTTCCTCGCGGTTCCCGTCGCGGTGGTGACGGTGGCGCTGTGGCTGTTCTGGCTGGTCGAACTGGCCTTCTGGGCGGTCGGGCGGCTCGGGCACCGGAGCACGGAGCCGCCGCCGACACCACAGATGAAGACCGCGTAGTTCACCCGCAACGGGCGATGCGCCCGGCCCGCGATCTTCCTAGCGTCGCGGTATGCGCATGCCTGGTCAGACCGTCACGCCCGCACCCGCCGCCTGGTCGATCCCGCGCGGGCTGATCGTCCTGCTGTCGGTGGCGGCCGCGGTGGTCGTCGTGGGCGGGATGAAAACCTTCGCCGGGGTGATCGCGCCGCTGTTCCTCGCGCTGATGCTCACCGTCGCGGTGCAACCGGTGCAGACCTGGGCGCAACGGCGCGGGTGGCCCGCCTGGCTGGGCATGCTGCTCGCGTTCCTCGCGGTGATGGCGATCCTGGTCGGACTCGGTGGGGCACTGGCACTTTCGGCCTTCCAGCTCGCCTCCCAGCTGCCCGCCTACAGCGACCAACTCGACGATCTGCTCGCGCACGCGCGGGAGTGGCTGGCCACGCTGGGCGTCAGCGAGGACCAGATCCAGAAGGCGTTGGAGGGCATCGACGTCCACAAGCTCGTCGGATATCTCGACGAGCTGCTCGGCGGCGTGCTCGGGGTGTTCTCGAACCTGTTCTTCGTGGTGGCGCTACTGCTGTTCATGGCGGTCGACGGGATGAGCATCGGGCAGCGTATGGGCGTGGTCACCAGGGAGCGGCCCGCGATCGCGCACGCCCTCACCGAATTCGCCCTCGGCACCCGCAAATACCTGGTGGTCTCGACCGTGTTCGGCGCCATCGTCGCGGTGCTCGACGGCGGCGCGCTGTGGCTGCTCGGGGTGCCGCTGCCGTTGCTGTGGGCGTTGCTGTCGTTCATCACCAACTACATCCCGAACATCGGCTTCGTCATCGGCGTCATCCCGCCCGCGCTGCTCGCGCTGCTCGACGGTGGGGTGACGCAGATGATCTGGGTGATCGTTGTGTACTCGGTGATCAACTTCGTGATCCAGTCGATCATCCAGCCCAAGTTCGTCGGTGACGCGGTCGGTTTGAGCGTCACCCTGACGTTCCTGTCCCTGGTGTTCTGGTCCTGGGTGCTCGGCGGCCTCGGCGCGATCCTGGCCGTGCCGCTGACCCTGCTGGTGAAGGCGATGCTCATCGATATCGACCCGACCACGCGCTGGGTCGACGTCCTGATCGGCGCCCCGCTCACCGAGGCGGAGGAGGACGACGATCGCGCCGAGCCCGACAAGCCCGCCCCCGACACGCCCGCCCCGGACCCGGCGTGACGGCTCTCGCGCTCGATCCGCCGTGGCGGCGCGGGTTGACGGCGAGCATCACGCTGCTCGCTGTGGCGCTGCTGCTGGTGGCAGGCGTGCTCGCGATCCTGCGCGGGATCGCGAGCCTGGCCGGCGACGAGATCTTCGGTGTCCCACCGAGATACACCTTCCGGCTCGATGCCACCGGATGGGGCTGGATCCACCTCGCCGTCGGTATCGGTGGTGTCGTGGTGGCCATCGGGCTGATCCTGAGCACCACCTGGGCGCGGCTGATCACCATCGGCCTCGCCGCGCTGTCGATCGTGGTGAACTTCCTGTCGCTGCCGTACTGCCCGTTGTGGTCGGCGACCCTGCTCGGCCTCGACGTCATGATCATCTGGGCGGTCGCGCACTGGCGGCCGGAACCTTCCTGAAATTCGGTGGCGAGCGCGGCCACCGCACGCCTACGCTCGGCGGACCGAATTCAGGGGGAGGACCTTGCCATGCGCGCCGACGAGACAGCGAGCACCGAACAAACCACCGAGCGTCCCGATCTCGTCGCCTGGCGGCGTCGCCACGCCCTGCGCAGTTCCTCGGCCGCGACCGCCGTGCCCAGCGGGCGCACCTACCGGCGCTCGGCCAAGCATCGCGATCGCCGCTACGACAGCTGAGCCGGGCCCGGCGGCGGCCGGTTGTGCCATGCTCTGGTGATGGACAGCGCCGCGGACCCGGCAGCAGCGCGGGCCGAGTTCGATCGGCTCGTCGCTCCGCTGCGCGCGGAACTCCACGTGCACTGCTACCGGTTCCTCGGCTCGATACACGATGCCGACGACGCCGTACAGGAAACCCTGCTACGCGCCTGGCGCTCCCTGGACACCCTCGCCGACGCGCGAAAACTGCGGCCGTGGCTGTACAGGATCGCGACGAATCGCTGCCTGACCATGATCGAGCGCCGTGGCAAGCGCGAGCTGCCGATGGATCACACGGACACCCCCGCCGCCGAGCGCGTCTGGCTCGAGCCCTACCCGGGCGCCGGCGCGGGCGAGCCGGGACCGGAAGCCAGATACACCGCCAGGGAGGCCGTGGAGCTGGCCTTCGTGGCACTGCTGCAGCAGTTGCCCGGCGTGCAGCGCGGTGTGCTGATCCTGCGCGACGTCCTCGGCTTCACCGCGAACGAGACCGCCGACCTGCTCGAGGTGAGCGTCGCCTCGGCCAACAGCGCCCTGCAACGCGCCCGCGGGCACATCGCGCGCGGCACGTCGAGCCCGTCGCACGATCCGGACGACCCGGGCACGGTCCGGCTGGCCCAGCGCTACGCCGCCGCGTGGGAGGCCGCCGACGTGGACAGCATCATCGCGCTGTTCGCCGCCGACGCGCGCTACGCCATGCCGCCGCTGCCCGAGTGGTACGCCGGGCAGCCCGCCATCCAGGACTTCCTGGTGACCGGTCCGCTGCGCTGGCGCTGGCGCTTCCTGCCGACGCGGGCCAACGGTCAACCCGCGTTCGGCACCTACAACTGGGACGCCGAGCGCGGACTGTTCGTGGCCATGGCCCTCGACGTGCTCACCGTCCGCGACGGTGCGATCACCGAGGTGGTGTCCTTCCTCGACCCCGCGCTGTTCGGCCGGTTCGACCTGCCCGACACCGTCACCGGCTAGTTCCGCGCCCGGCGATTACTCCGGCGCCCACCGCGGGGTCATATCGGTGGTGGGAGGTTCCCACCGCCGCGCCCGGTCGGGCGCGGCGCCCCGAAGGGAGACCGACATGTCGGCAGACGAACAACAGATCCGCACCCTGATCCACCGGTGGGCCGCCGCGATCCGCGCGGGCGACCTCGACGGTGTCCTGGCCGACCACACGGCCGACATCGTCATGTTCGACGTGCCGCCACCGCAGCGCGGCGTCCGCGGCATCGACGCCTACCGGGAGACGTGGCCGCCGTTCTTCGCCTGGCTCGTCGACGGCGCGGCCTTCGACATCGTCGACCTGTCGGTGACGGCGGGCGCCGACATCGCCTTCGCGCACGCGCTGCTGCGCTGCGGGCGCCCCGAAGAGCTTGCCGCCGCACCGGATACGCGGCTGCGGCTCACCCTCGGCCTGCGCAAGGAAGCGGACCGGTGGGTGATCGCGCACGAGCACCACTCGTTCCCCGACACCACCGTCGCCGACCAGGCCGCGCTCAGTTCGCGCGGGTGAAGGTCACCAGCGGGAGCGGCTTGTCGGTCTTGGACTGGTAGTCGGCCAGCAGCGGGTTCTGCGCCAGCGCCCAGGCGGCGAACTCGGCGTAGCGGTCCCCGGTGAGGACATCGGCTGTGGCGGCGAACTTCTCGCCGCCCAGCTCGATCGTCACCCGCGGATTCGCCTTGGCGTTGTGGTACCAGGCCGGATAGCGGTCCTCCATGAACGAGCTCACGTACAGCACGTCGTCGCGATACAGCGCGCCGAGCGGAACCACGTGCGGCTTACCGCTCTTGGCGCCGGTGG
Source organism: Nocardia sp. NPDC050717 (assembly GCF_040654275.1). Taxonomy (NCBI): domain Bacteria; kingdom Bacillati; phylum Actinomycetota; class Actinomycetes; order Mycobacteriales; family Nocardiaceae; genus Nocardia; species Nocardia sp. NPDC050717. Next base: position 61,735 of record NZ_JBFAHR010000023.1, on the reverse strand, counting down.
TGGTGAGCAACAGCAGGGTCGCGCCCGCGTAGTCACCGCCGACCTTGCCGTCGTTGTCCCGGAACTCCTTGATCACGTCGTCGTTCCAGCCGACCATCTCGTCGGGAGAGAACTCCTTGTTCCAGGGGGCGTCGGGATCGTCGTAGGAAGTGACCTGCTTCTCTGCGTCCATACCCGAAGTGTGGCAGGGACCACCGACATGTTCGGGGCGCCGGCTCAGTCGCGCGCGTAGCGCCGGGTCGCGATCGGAACGGCCACCGCGAACAGTGCCGCCAGCCATGCCGTCGCCGCCGCGACCGGGTGCTGGACCGGCCACGCGTGTCCGGTCGCGCCGGGCAGCTCGGTGCCGAGGAGCTCACGCAGGGCCGCGACCAAGGCGCTGACCGGATTCCATTCCGCGATCGTCGCGACCACCGGAGGCATGGACGAGGTCGGGACGAAGACGTTCGAGAACATCAGGGTGCCGAAGATCAGCGGCGCGGTCTGCTGGAGCATCTGCTCGTCACGTACCGCCGCGCCGAGGGCGATACCGAGCCACGCCAGCGCGCACCGGAACGCCACGAGCAGGGCGATCGCCAGGGTGACCGCACCGGGCCCGGCCTCGATCCGCCAGCCGAGCAGGTACCCCGCGCCGGTCATGAGCGCCAGCGCCAGGATCCCGACCACGGTCTCGGCCAGCGCGAACCCGGCCGGCGCCGCCGCGGGCGCCAACGGCAGGGCGCGCAGCCGATCGGTCAGACCGCTGCGCAGGTCGGCATTGGCGGTCGACGCCGTCGAGGTCAACGCCATGGACGCGACCAGGACCAGCACGCCGGGCATCAGATAGGCCCGGTAGGCCTCGGCCTCGCCACCGTCGGCGAGCGCGCCGCCGAAGACGAACCCGAACAGCAGCATCATGCCCAGCGGCGCCGCCAGGGTGACGGCGAACAGGCCGGGGGAGTTGCGGTAGTTCATCAGTACCCGGCCGAACAGGATCAGCGCGCCGGAGAACACGGACACCGCGCGGGTGTCGCGGGCGCTCACGCGGAGAGCCGATCGTGGCCGGTGAGCGCGAGGAAGGCGTCGTCGAGGGTGGTGACGCGGGAACCGATGTCGCGGACCACGATCCCGGCGGCGTCGAGCGCGCGCAGCACCGGAAGCAGTCCAGGGTCGGCGCCTGCGAAGGTGAAGGTGATGCCGAGAGGCGAATGCTGGTGCGGCGGTGGCGGTTCCGTCGGCGTGCCGCCGAACTCGCGCAGGACCGAGACCGTGTCGGCGTAGCGTCCGGGATCGTCGATGACGACATCGAGCCCGGCCGGGACGGCCGCGAGGATCTGCTCCGGTGTGCCCGCGGCGATCACCCGGCCGGCCTGCAGGATGGTGATCGCGTCGGCCAGGCGCTGCGCCTCGTCGAGGTACTGGGTGGTGAGCAGCACGGTCGTGCCCTCGGCGACGAATTCCCTGAGGTGGCGGTAGATCTCGTTGCGGCTGTGCGGATCGAGGCCGGTGGTCGGTTCGTCGAGGAACAGAACGGCGGGGCGCACGATCATGCCCGCGATGATGTCGAGCCGTCGTCGCATGCCGCCGGAGTAGGTGGCGGTCACCCGGTCGGCCGCCTCGGTCAGCTCGAATCGCTCCAGCAGGTCGGCGGCGTGGCGCCGGGCCGCCCGCGCGCGCATGCCGTGGAGGCGGGCCAGCAGCACGAGGTTCTGGCGGCCGGACAGGCGCGGGTCGACGGCGTGGAACTGGCCGACCAGGCCCAGTTGCCGCTTCGCCTGGTCGGCCTCGCGCACGGTGTCGAAGCCGCGGATGGCGGCGCGACCCGAGGTGGGGCGCGCCAGTGTCGCCAGCATGCGCACGGTGGTGGTCTTGCCCGAGCCGTTGGGGCCGAGCAGGGCGTGGACCTGGCCGCTGGGGACCCGCAGGTCGACCCCGGCCACCACGGTTTTGCGGCCGTAGGACTTGGTCAGCGCGGTGGCTTCGATGGCAGGCACGGCGATCTCCTTAATTGAGAACAGTGTTCGCAATTGCAGGATACGCATCTGCTAACGTTGTTCGCAACTGGCGTTCTGCGGCATGCTGACAGGCATGACGCGCACCGGATCCGCCCTGTGGTCGCGCGGCGCGGCGCCCCGGCCGGGGCCGCGACCCGCGTACACGCTCGACCAGCTGGCCGACGCCTGCGTGCGCCGTGCCGACGCGGGCGGGCTGCGCGCGGTCTCCATGCGTGCGGTGGCCGACGACCTCGGCACCGCCGCCGCCTCGCTGTATCGCTACGTGGACGGCAAGGACGACCTGATCGCGCTCATGGTCGACCGGGTCGCGGGCGAATACGAGTACCCGGAACCGACCGGTGACGTGCGCGCCGACGTCCTGGCGCTGGCGAACCAGTCCCGTGCGCTGCATCGCAGGCATCCGTGGCTGGTCGCCGCCACGCCGACGGCGATGGGCCCGAACTCGGTGCGGTACCTGGACCGGATGGCGGGCACGCTCGCCCAGGCGGGGCTGGAACCGGGAGCCGTCATGATGGGCGTGGCGATGCTCTCCGGGTGGGGCGCGAACTTCGCCGCGCAGGAGAACGCGGGCCTGTCGGCCGCCGATCTGGGGGGCGCGCTGCTGGCGGACGCCGCCGATCGGTTACCCGACTATCCGAATCTGACCGCGCTGTTCGCCGTCACGCCCGACGCGGCGACCGCGCGGGCCGACAGCGACGCGCTCTTCGCGGCCGGGATCGACGCGCTGTTGTTCGGCATCCTGCCGCGCGCGTGAGCCTGCGTGTGCCGATGCTCAGCTCGGGGGGCGCAGGGCGGCGAACTCGTCGGTGACGCGCAGGCCGGAGTCGGTGAAGCGGTAGAGGGCGGCGGGGCGGCCGCCCGCGCGGCCCGACGGCGCGGTGTCGCCGGTGGGGGTGATGACCTTGCGGCGGGAGAGGACGCGCTGAAGGTTCGTGGTGTCCACGTCGTAACCCAGCGCCGCGCAGTAGATTTCACGCAGCGTCGACATCGTGAAGGTGTCGGGGGCCAGGGCGTAGGCGATGTTGGTGTAGGAGAGTTTGGCGGCCAGGCGAGTGCGCGCGTGGTCGACGACGGTGCGGTGGTCGAAGGACATGGCGGGCAGGGCCGAGACCGGGTGCCAGGTGGTGTCGGGCGGCAGCTCGGGCTCGGTGGTGAGCGGGACGAGGCCCAGGTAGGCCGAGGCGATGCGGCGCGGCGCCGGGACGCGGTCGGGGGCGCTGAACACCGAGAGCTGCTCCAAGTGGGCCAGTTCGCGCACGTCGACCTTCTCCGCCAGCTGGCGCCGGGCGGAGGTGTCGAGGTCCTCGTCGTCGCGCAGTCGGCCGCCGGGGAGTGACCACGTGCCCTTCTGGGGGTCCAGGGCCCGCTCCCACAGCAGCACCGCCAGCTCGGGGTACCGCGCACCGCGACTACCTGCGGAAACGTCGGCGGGGAAGCGGCGAACCTGGAACACCGCGGTGAGCGATTCGTGGATGGTGTTACTATGGGGCACGTTTTCGATTCTAAGTCGAAAACCTGGTTTGGTGCGAATCGAGGCGAGGAAGCCGTTCGCACGAGGAAGGAGCCACCATGGCGACGACGACCGCACAGCCGACGCTGATGGGTTCGGTTTTCGACGGACCCGCGGGGTACACGGGTGTCGAGGCGACGCCGGAGTGGGCGCGGGAGGTGCGGCGGCTGGCGCGCGAGCGCAATGCCACCATCCTCGCGCACAACTACCAGCTGCCCGAGATCCAGGACGTGGCGGACCACGTCGGTGACTCGCTGGCACTGTCGCGGATCGCGGCCGAGGCACCCGAGGACACCATCGTGTTCTGCGGCGTGCACTTCATGGCCGAGACCGCCAAGATCCTCAGCCCGGCCAAGACCGTGCTCATCCCGGACCAGCGCGCCGGGTGCTCGCTGGCCGACTCCATCTCCGCCGAGGAACTGCGCGCCTGGAAGGCCGAGCATCCCGACGCGATGGTGGTGTCCTACGTGAACACCACCGCCGAGGTGAAGGCGCTCACCGACATCTGCTGCACCTCGTCCAACGCCGTCGACGTGGTGGCCTCGATCGATCCCGACCGTGAGGTGCTGTTCCTGCCCGACCAGTTCCTCGGCGCGCACGTCAAGCGCGAGACCGGTCGCGCGAACATGCACATCTGGGCGGGCGAGTGCCATGTGCACGCGGGCATCAACGGCGACGAGCTCACCGAACAGGCGCGCACCCACCCCGACGCCGAGCTGTTCGTGCACCCGGAGTGCGGCTGCGCCACCTCCGCGCTGTACCTGGCCGGTGAGGGCGCGTTCCCGGCGGAGCGGGTGCACATCCTGTCCACCGGCGGCATGATCGACGCCGCGAAGGCCTCGCAGTCGAATCAGGTGCTGGTGGCGACCGAGGTCGGCATGCTGCACCAGCTGCGCAAGGCGGCGCCCGGCATCGACTTCCAGGCCGTCAACGACCGCGCCTCCTGCAAGTACATGAAGATGATCACCCCGGCCGCGCTGCTGCGCTGCCTGGTCGAGGGCGCCGATGAGGTGCACGTCGACCCGGCGATGGCCGAGGCGGGTCGCGCGTCGGTGCAGCGGATGATCGCGATCGGCAACCCCGGCGGTGGGGAGTGACCCCGCGCCGGGCCGCGTGGTCGAACCGGTAACGACCATGACGGCGACGGTTCCGGTCTCCTGGGAGGCCGAGGTCGACCTGGTTGTCGTCGGCGGTGGCGTGGCGGGCCTCACGGCCGCGCGCACGGCCTCGCTGCGTGGGCTGCGCGTGCTCATCCTGAGCAAGGGCGGCCCCACCGACACCTCCACCCAGTACGCGCAGGGCGGCATCGCGGTCGTCGCGCCGCGCGGTGATTCGGTCGACTCGCACGTGCACGACACGGTCGAGGCCGGAGCCGGCCTGTGCGAGGTCGACGCGGTGCGTTCGATCGTGGCGGGCGGGCAAGCGGCGGTGGCCGCGCTGACCGACCTGGGCGCGGTGTTCGATCTCGGGCGCGACGGGCAGATCTCGCGTACCCGCGAGGGCGGCCACAGCACCCGCCGGATCATCCACGCCGGTGGCGACGCCACCGGGGCCGAGGTGCAGCGCGCGCTGAACGCGGCCGGGTTGCCGGTGCTCTTCGGCGCCGCGGCGCTGCGGGTACTGACCGGACCCGGCGGTGTGCGTGGCGTTGTCGCGGTGTCGGACAACGGCTTCGGCCTCGTGCGTACTCCCGCGGTCCTGCTGGCCACCGGTGGGCTCGGCCAGCTCTACGCCTCGAGCACCAATCCGCCCGGCGCGACCGGCGACGGTGTGGCGCTGGCGCTGTGGGCCGGGGCGGCGGTGGCCGATCTCGAATTCGTGCAGTTCCATCCGACGGTGCTCTACACGCCGGGCGGCGTGGGCAGGCGGCCGCTGATCAGCGAGGCCGTGCGCGGGGAAGGCGCGATTCTCGTCGACGCCGCGGGCGATTCGGTGACTGCCGGTGTCCACCCGCGCGGCGATCTGGCACCGCGTGATGTGGTGTCGCGGGCGATCGCGGAGCGGATGCGGGAGACGGGGACCGACCACGTCTTCCTGGACGCGCGCGGCATCGCCGGTTTCGCCCAGCGCTTCCCGACGATCACCGCCTCGTGCCTGGCGGCGGGCATCGATCCCGCGGCACAACTGATTCCGGTTGCCCCCGGTGCCCACTACCAGTGCGGCGGGGTGCTGACCGATACGCACGGACGCACGGTGGTCCCCGGTCTGTACGCCGCGGGCGAGGTCGCCAGGACGGGGCTGCACGGGGCGAACCGGCTGGCCTCCAACAGCCTGCTCGAAGGGCTGGTCGTCGGTGAACGGGCAGGCGCCGCGGCGGCCGAACGACTCGGCATGCACGCCGATGTCGACGAGATCCCTTCGTGGAGTGTGGAATTCGCGGCGCGGTCGGTGGTCCAGCAGGCGATGACCGAGCACGCCTCCGTCGTCCGGGACGGTGCCGGACTCGCGACCGCAGTGGCACGCATCGATGCGGCGCGGTCACTGGTCGCGCTGTTCGACGAGACTCCGACACAGGCCGACGCCTCGAGCGCTCGGGCGCAGGCCGACAGCGCCCGAGCGGGGGCAGACCATGCGTCACGGCTCACCATGGGGTCTCGGGCGGACCGGCTCACCGGAACCGGTTCCGGCGAGCGGTCTTTCGACGCCGCGCGCGTGCTGCGCCGGATCGAGGACGCCGCGCTGACGGTGACCGCCCGTGCGCTGCTGGCCGCGGCCGCGGACCGGGCGGAGAGCCGTGGCTGCCACACGCGTGCGGAGTATCCGGGTCCGATCGAGGAGCAGCGGCGCAGCACCGCGGTGCGCCTGGACGCCGACGGCGGGCTCGACGTGTCCACCATGGCCGTCGACACCGCGCCGGTCGGCACCGGGGCATGATGAGCCGGACATCGGGCCGTTCCGCCGGTCTCGCCGAGCTTCGGCCGCTCGCCCGCACCGGGCACCACGTCGTCGCCGTCGGTCTCGGTGACCTCGGGGACGGTGGCCCGACAAGCAATATCGGCGAAACGATCACCACCTTTGCCGTATCCAACCGGTGCGACACGCACCCGAGAACAGGAGTGCAGTGATGGCTCTGGACGCCGCCCTCGACCGCGAGGAACTGCTGACATTGATCCGTACCGCCCTCGACGAGGACCTGCGCTACGGACCCGACGTCACCACGATCGCGACCGTGCCCGCCGACGCGGTGAGCAAGGCCTCGGTGGTCTCGCGGCAGGTCGGCACCGTCGCCGGTCTCGATGTCGGGCTGCTGGTACTCGACGAGGTGATCGGCGCGGGGAACTACACCGTCACCGACCGCGTCGCCGACGGCACCCGGGTGGAGCCGGGCACGTCGGTGCTGAGCATCGAGGCGCCGACCCGCGCGCTGCTGACCGCCGAGCGGACCATGCTGAACCTGGTCTGCCACCTGTCCGGCATCGCCACCGCCACCGCCGCCTGGGTCGACGAGGTCGACGGCACCGGCTGCGCGATCCGCGACAGCCGCAAGACCCTGCCCGGTCTGCGCGCGCTGCAGAAGTACGCGGTGCGGGTGGGCGGCGGCGTCAACCACCGGATGGGCCTCGGCGACGCGGCACTCATCAAGGACAACCACGTGGTCGCGGCCGGTTCGGTGGTCGCCGCCCTGCGCGCGGTCCGGGAGCTGGCGCCCGACATCGCCTGCGAGGTGGAGGTCGACAGCCTCGAACAGCTCGACGCGGTCCTGGCCGAGAACGTCGAACTCGTGCTGCTCGACAACTTCCCGCTGTGGCAGACCCAGGCCGCGGTCCAGCGCCGCGACGCCACCGCCCCGAACACGAAACTCGAGTCCTCGGGCGGACTCTCGCTCGACCAGGCCGCCGACTACGCCCGCACCGGCGTCGACTACCTCGCCATCGGCGCCCTCACCCACTCGGTCCGCGTCCTCGACCTCGGTCTGGACATGTGACACGACGGCCGGCCGCGTCGCCTGAGCGCTCGCGCGGGCCTGGCCTCTGGAAAAAGCAGGAGGTCGACCGCTCCTCGGTGGCCTACCGTGGGGTCGTGGAATTCGCGCAGGGATGGGACAGCCGTGCGGTACTGGTCGCGGGCCGCTGGGTGGAACGCCGCCCGCGCCGCCCGGAGGTCGCCGAGCAGCTCCGGCGCGAAACCCGAGTGATGCCGTGGCTGGCACCGCTGCTGCCACTGCCCGTGCCCGTCCCGCACCTGTCGAGTGAGACCCCGCTGGTCGTGCGCCACGATCTCGTACCCGGCCGGCCGATCGAGTCGCCCGGCGCCGAGTACGGACGAGCGCTCGGCGAGTTCCTCCGCGCGCTGCACGACAGTCCCGCCGCCGAGGCGATCCGGCACGGATTGCCGCCCGCGACGCGCACCCGGGCCGATCGGGCGGCCGCGGGCGACCGATTCCGCGCCGACGTGATGCCCTTGCTGCCTGCGCGGCACCGGGATTCGGCGGCGGCGGTCCTCGCGGTCCTCGCGGACTCACCCGCCGACACCGTCGTGCACGGTGATCTCGGCCCGGAGCACGTGCTGGTGGACGGCGGGCGGGTGTCCGGGGTGATCGACTTCGGCGACGTCCACCTCGGCGACGCCGCCATCGATCTGGCCTGGCCGCTGTACGGCACGCCGCCGGAGTTCGCCGCGGCGATCGCCGCCGCCTACCGCGTCACCGACGAGCTGCGCGGGCGCGCGCTGCTGTGGCATCGCCTCGGGCCCTGGTACGAGGTGACGCACGGGATGGACATCGGGGACCCCGAGGTGGTCCGCGCCGGCGTCATCGGGGTGCTCGACCGGCTCGCGGAGCCCTCCTGACCGCCGCGGGTCACGGCTCCACGGTGACCTTGATGGCCTCGCCGTTCTCGACGATCGTGAACGCGTCGAGCACCCGCTCCAGGGGGATGCGGTGGGTGATCAGATCCTCGACCGGTACCCGGCCGGTGGCGATGAGGTCGAGCGCGCGCCGATTGTGTTCCGGCGCTGAGCCGTTGGCGCCGTGGATGTGCAGCTGCCGGTAGTGCACCACATTGGAATCGCAGGTGATGGTCGGGTTCGTCTTGGGCAGGCCGCCGAAGAAGGAGATGCGGCCGTTGCGGGCGGCCATCGCGATCGCCTGTTCCTGGGTGATGTTGGCGGCGGTCGCGGTGATCACCACGTCGGCGCCGCGACCGCCGGTCAGTTCGAGCACCCGCTCGACCACGTCGACCTGGGACGCGTCGATCACCTCGTCTGGCTGGACTGCCTTCGCCGAGAGCGTCAGCCGTTCGGCGTTCACGTCGACGAGATAGACCGGGCCGCACCGGTGTACGCCGCGCGCGATCCGGATGTGCATGCACCCGATCGGGCCAGCGCCGAAGATCACCACCGTGTCGCCGGACTCGATCCCCAGCAGTTCCTGGGCATTGATCGCGCAGGCCATCGGCTCGGCCGCGGAGGCCTCGGCGAAACCGACGTTCTCCGGGATCCGGTTCATCCCGTCGACCCGCAGCACCGCCGCGGGCACGATCATGTACTCGGCGAAGCCGCCCTCGTACTGGTAGCCCACCGAGGTCTGGTTCCGGCAGACCGCCATCCAGCCCTTCGCGCATTCGTGACAGGTGCCGCACGGCACCGCCGCGATCACCTGGACGCGATCGCCCACCCGCCAGTCCGTGCCGTACCGGGCGGCCACCTCGGCGCCCACCTCGACCACCTCGCCGGCGATCTCGTGCCCGAGAGTGCGTGGGGGCGTGAGGTTCTGGTGCCCGTTGTGCCGGATCTTGACGTCGGTGCCGCAGGTGGAGCAGTTGCGCACGCGCAGCTTGACCTCGCCGGGACCGCACTCCGGCTCGGGGATGTCCTCCAGGCGGAGATCGTCGGGGGCGTAGTAGCGCAGGGCCTTCATGGAGCCGTTCCTTCCCGCCGTCTCCGGCCGGTGTGAGCTGAGTCGCTGAGACCACGGTAGCGACCATTCGGGCACAAATCCAGACAAATGACTGCCCAGTTATGCCCGAATGCTTGTCAAGATGCCCGATTGTGCGCTCTACTGAGGTGACCAATGTGGCTCGGGTCATATCTGATCGAGTGGTTTCGAGGAAAAGCGATGTCTGTCTCCCCACCGGAAGCCCGCACCGGGCTGCGCGTCCACGTGCAGCGGGTCGGGACGTTCCTGTCCAGCATGGTCATGCCGAACATCGGCGCCTTCATAGCCTGGGGCCTGCTCACGGCCCTGTTCATCGAGAAGGGCTGGATCACCTCCCTCACCGACGCCTGGGGCGCCGACAGCTGGGTGGCCGAGATCGGCGGCTGGGGCGACTACGACGGCGGCGGCATCGTCTCCGCGATGATCACCTATCTGCTGCCGATCCTGATCGGCGCACAGGGCGGCCGGCTGATCTACGGCACCCGCGGCGCCGTCGTCGGCGCGATCGCCACCATGGGCGTGGTCGCGGGCGCCGAGGTCCCGATGTTCCTCGGCGCCATGATCGTCGGGCCGCTCGGCGGCTGGCTGATCAAGAAGCTGGACGGACTGTGGGAGCATCGGATCCGGCCCGGCTTCGAGATGCTGGTGAACAACTTCTCCGCCGGGATCAGCGGCGCGGTGCTCGCGGTGTTCGGCTTCTTCGGGATCGGGCCGGTGGTCACCGCGTTCAGCGAACTGGCGAGCAATGTCGTCGACTTCCTCGTCGACCACAGCCTGCTGCCGTTGACCTCGGTGTTCATCGAACCGGCCAAGGTGCTGTTCCTCAACAACGCGATCAATCACGGCATCCTCACCCCGCTGGGCACCAATCAGGCGGCCGAGACCGGGAAGTCGATCCTGTTCCTGCTCGAGGCCAACCCGGGGCCCGGGCTCGGACTGCTGCTGGCGTTCGTGGTGTTCGGGCGGGGCGCGGCCAAGGCGTCGGCCTCCGGCGCGGCGGTGATCCACGTCTTCGGTGGCATCCACGAGATCTACTTCCCGTACGTGCTGATGAAGCCGAAGCTGATCGTCGCGGTGATCGCGGGTGGGATGACCGGTGTGCTGATCAACGTGGTGTTCGGCTCCGGGCTGCGCGCGCCCGCGGCGCCCGGTTCGATCCTGGCGGTGTACGCGCAGACCGCGAGCGGCAGCTACCTGGGCGTCACGCTGTCGGTGCTCGGTGCGACGGTGGTGGCGTTCCTGATCGCGGCCGTCCTGCTGCGGACCGATCGGGCCGAGGCCGAGCCCGATCTCGCCGCCGCGACGGCCACCATGGAGGCGATGAAGGGCAAGCGCTCGATCGCCTCGACCGCGCTGAAGACCGCCGCGCCGTCGACCATCTCGACGATCGTCTTCGCATGCGACGCCGGGATGGGTTCCTCGGCGATGGGGGCCTCGGTGCTGCGCAAGAAGATCCGCGCGGCGGGGTTCACCGAGGTGAGTGTGGTCAATCAGGCGATCGCGAATCTCACCGACAGCTATGACCTGGTGGTCACCCATGCCGATCTGGCCGAGCGGGCTCGCGGGCGCACGCCCTCGGCCGTGCACGTCACCGTCGACAACTTCATGGACAGTCCCGCCTACGGCGAGATCGTCGAGATGCTCTCCGGGACAGGAGGTTCAGGAGCGGACGCGCCCGAACCGCGACCGGCGGTCTGCCTGCTGGCCGAGGAGTCCATCGTGCTCGAGGGCCGGGCGCGTGACGCGGACGGCGCCATCGACGAAGTGGGCGCGCTGCTGGTGACGGCCGGCGCGGTCGGCACGGACTACGTCGCGGCGATGCACGAGCGCGAGCGCACGGTGTCGACGTTCATGGGCAACGGCCTGGCCATCCCGCACGGCACCCTCGCCGCCAAGGACGGCATCCGGCACAGCGCGATCGCGCTGGCGCGGTATCCGGAGACCATCGAGTGGCGCGGACATCCGGTGGAGTTCGTGATCGGCATCGCCGCCGCCGGGGACGACCATCTCGCGCTGCTGTCGCGGGTCGCGGCCGTCTTCGCCGACACCGCACAGGTCGAACGGCTGCGGTCGGCGGCGACACGCGCGGACATCGCGGCCGTCCTCGGTGCGGTCGACACCCCGGCCGGTGTCGCAGAATAGCCAGGTGGATTCGGAGTCGAGGCAGTCGCTGATCGTCGAGTACGCCCGCGCCCGCGGCCGGGTGGACGTCCTCGGCCTGGCCGACGAACTGCAGGTCGCGGCGGAGACCATCCGCCGCGACCTGCGCGCGCTCGCCGAACGCCGGCTGCTGCGGCGGGTGCACGGCGGCGCCATCCCGCTCGAGAGCGCGGCCTTCGAGTCGAGCCTGGAATACCGCAGCCGGGTGGATCTGGCGCAGAAGCACCGGATCGCCGCGGCCGCCGTCGAGCAGTTGCACGGCGCCGAAACCGTCTATCTCGACGAGGGATTCACGCCGCGGCTGATCGCGGAGAAGCTGGCGGAGCGGGAGCTCACCGTCGTCACCGCCTCGCTGCTGGCGGCCGAGGTGCTCGCCGACAGTCCGGGGATCACGGTGCTGCTGCTGGGCGGCCGGATGCGTGGCCGCACCCTGGCGACCGTCGACCACTGGGCGCTGCGCATGCTGGGCGAGCTCACCATCGACCTCGCCTTTCTCGGGACCAACGGCGTCTCGGTGGAGTACGGCCTGACCACCCCGGATCCGGCGGTCGCCGCCGTGAAGGGGGCGGCGGTCGCGCGGTCACGGCGGCGTGTCCTGGTCGCGGCCGACAGCAAGTTCGGGATGAGCAGTTTCTGCCGGTTCGCCGAGATCGCCGACTTCGAGACACTGATCACCGGGACCGAACTGTCCGCCGCCGAGGCACGACGCTATGAAGCCCTGGGGCCCACGGTGATCCGGGCTTGAGCACCGGGCCGGCCGGAACCACCTGAGCGCATCGTCGACCGCGCCGACCACCTCGACACGGGGCCCGCGGGTCAGCTGGTGAGTTCGCGCTGGAGCGGGGTCCGGAAGCGGGGGATGGCGCGGACATCGCCGAACCAGGCCGTGGTGCGCTCGACGTCGGCGGCGATGAGCTTCTCGGTGTCGGCGCCGACGTCCGCCAGCAGGCGGGTGACGATCTCGCCGTCGGCGCGCTGGGCCCAGCCGCCGACGATGCGGCCGTCGGCCCAGATGCTGGGGCCGATGTTGCCGTTGCGGTCGAACAGGGCGGGCGCGTGCGGGCCGAGGAACCAGTCGCGGGTCTGCCAGCCCATCGGGGTGGGGTCGAGGGCGGGCAGCAGCGCCGCCCACGGTTCGGGAGCCGGGACGGGATCGAGGTCGTCGGTGAGCAGGATGCCGGTGCCGCCGCCGTCGAGTGCCACCTCGGTGATGTCGAGCGCCGCCAAGGCTTTTCGGACTTCGCCGAGGGTCCAGCCCGTCCACCAGGTGAGGTCGGTCATCGGCGCCGGGCCGAAGGTGTACAGCCACCGGCGGACCAGGTCGACGCGTGCCTCGGCGGCGGGGACGGGGGAAAGATCCTGGGGCAGCCAGGTTTCCACGGGCGACCAGGTGTACTGGCTGCTGGTCCAGCCGCCGTTCGGGCGCCCGCGCACGATCCGGCCCTCGGCGCCGAGCACCACCAGCACCCAGGTGGTGATGCTGGTCGGCTTGGAATACGGCTTGCCGGGGGCGGTGTCGATCTGGGTGCGCAGCCGCGGCACCGCCTTGCTCAGCTGGGCGCCGGTCGCGGCGCCCAGCGTCAGCAGCGCGCCGTGCGTCTCCGCCTCGACCTCGGACAGCCAGGCCTGGACGTCACCCTCGACGACGCCCGCCCGCTCGAGGTAGCGGCCGTAGGTCTTGCGCTGCTTGATCGCCAACGCGTCGCAACACGAGGCCTGCAACACCGGAACCAGCTCGGTCGGCGCCACGAACATGGTCCGTCGCATGGCCAGCAGCCGCACCAGCGCGCGGTCGTCGTAGAGGGCCTTCTCGACATCGGCCGGTGCGAGGCCGTTCCCGCGCGCTCCCACCGACAGGTACACCGTCGCCGGGTCGGTCGCGTGCAGCACCACCATCGAGCGCGCGATCTCGACCGGATCGGTCGAGCGGGCCGAGGGCGCGAGCCGATGCCGGGTCGCCAGACGCGCCCGGCGCTGCGCGGTGTCGATCGAAATCATGGGCGGATGGTAGGCCCTGGCACCGACAGATACCGCGTCGGGACATGGCCGTCGCCCACATTCGGCACGCGCGGCCCCCTCAGCCGCTCGTCGCCTGACCGTCGAGCCCGTCGAGAAATTCGGCCACCGCCCGGCGCGAGTCGAGCCGGACGAACGTCACGTCCCCGTAGGCGGGATCTTCCTGCGCGGCAAGATGTCTCGCCCGGTTCGTGGCGTGCGTGGTCCACGCCCACCGGATCACCGACCGCGCCGGGTCACGCGAGAACATGTCACGCCACGCCTCGCGGTTGCCGTTCCAGAGCTCACGCCGGGTCACCGCACGACCGACCGTCCTGGTGACGATCTGGCGCATGACCAGCGACCGTGGCAGATCGAACCAGACCACGGTGTCGGCGCGTCGCCACACCAGGTCACCGAGTTTGGTCCGGTAGTTGCCGTCGACCACCCAGGTGTCCCCGGCGATCCGTTCGGCGACCGCGGCCCGGAATTCGGGGGCGGGCATGGGCGTCCAGCCGGCCTGGTGATGGATGGCGTCCAGTTCGATGTGCGGTATCCCGAGCCGGCGCGCGATCTCGCCTGCCAACGTGCTCTTGCCGGAGCCCGACGTCCCGACCACCGAGATTCTGCGCATTGCCACCACCGCAGTATTCCCGTCGGCGTGGACGGGTTCGAAGTGTCCATTTTGTGCAGAACAGGGTGTGGTCGATTTCACTCCCACGCGCGAATCCCGTTGCTATCGTCCGCTCATGAGTGCAGCGCCACCGGTCGTGACCTCGGCCGAACTGGGCGTGGATGATCAAGAACGGCCCGCGCGCACGCTCGGGGGATTTCCGGCGCGGCTGGTGGCCGTGGTGTCGTTCGGGCTGGCGATGCTCGCGCTGTGGCAGGTGTTCCGGCCGCTGCCGCAGGGCTCCCAGTACTACCTGGTCGTCTTCCTCGCCGTCGCCCTTCCGCTGGTCTTCCTGGCCTACCGGTCCGGGTGGGGCAGGCTCGACAAGGCCGACGGGCCCGCGCCGCTGGACTGGGTGCTGGCCGTGGTCACCGCGATCGTGTGCCTGTATCCGGTGCTGCCGTTCACCCTCGGCGAGGGCGGTGGCGGCTACGACGCGTTCCTCGACCGGCAGGGCATGCTGGCGCCGCTGGACGTGGTGATGGGCGGACTGCTGCTGGTACTGGTGCTCGAGGCCTGCCGGCGCACCACCGGGATCATCCTGCCCGCGGTCTGCCTGGTGTTCCTCGCCTACGGCTACTACGGCGGTCTCCTGCCGCAGAACTGGACGATCGCGCACGCCGGGCTCGATGTCGACCAGATCGTCGACGCGCTGTACAACTCCGGCAGCGGCTTCTACGGCACGCCGCTCGACGTCGCGGCCAGCTACATCGTGCTGTTCACCCTCTACGGCGCGGTGCTCGAATTCTCCGGCGCCGCACGGTTCTTCGTCGACCTCTCGGTCTCGCTGTTCCGCCGCTCGCACAGCGCGGCCGGACGCACGGCCGTCGTCTCCGGCTTCCTGCTCGGCACCGTCTCCGGCTCGGGCACCGCGACCGCGGTGAGCACCGGCGCGGTGACCTGGCCGATCCTGCGCCGGGCTGGCTATCGGCCCGAACAGGCGGGCGGGATGCTCGCCGCCGCCGGTGTCGGCGCGATCCTGTCCCCGCCGACGCTCGGTGTCGCGGCGTTCATCGTCGCCGAATATCTCGACGTGGCGTACGTGACGGTGCTCGGCTGGGCCCTGATCCCGACCCTGCTCTACTACCTCGGCATCCTGCTGTCGGTCGAGATCGACGCCCGCCGCATCCACGCCGAGGGCCGCGCGCCCGCCGACCTGGCCGACGGGCCGCTGCCGACACCGTGGTGGAAGCTGCTGGGGCGCTTCGGCTATCACTTCTCCTCGCTGATCGTGATCGTCGTGTTGCTGCTGGCCGGGATGAGCGCGACCCGCGCCGTGGTCTACGCGATGGTGCTCGCCCTGATCCTGGCCGTCCCGGACCGGATCCTGCGCGCCAGGGCGGAAACCCGTGCGGGGGAGGAGGGTTCCGGCACACCGCGGCAGGGCTGGTCGCGGCGGGAGGTCGGCGCCTTCGTCCTCGACGCTCTGCGGGCCCTGGCCTACGGCATGCGCTCGGCGCTGCCCGTGGTGGCGGTGTGCGCCGCCGCGGGCGTGATCACGGCGATGACCACCAAGACCGGACTCGGCGCGCAACTGGCGTCGCTGCTGGTCAAGGCCGGTTCGGTGCTGTCGGACGACCCCGCGGTGGTGCTGGCGACCACGGCGGTGCTCGCCGCGGTCGCGCTGTCGCTGCTCGGCCTCGCGGTGCCGGTGACGGCGTCGTTCGTGATCGGCTGGGTGATCATCGGGCCCGCGCTGCTGGATCTTGATGTCGCCGCGCCCGCGGCCGCCATGTTCGTCTTCTACTTCTCGGTGCTCTCGGAGGTGACGCCGCCGACCGCGCTGGCCGCGGTCGGCGCGGCCGCGGTCACCGGGGCCAAGGCGGTGCCGACGATGTGGGCGGCACTGCGCTACGCGCTGCCCGCCTTCCTGGTGCCGCTGATGTTCGTGCTCACCGACTCCGGCCAGCACCTGCTGGGGCGCGGCGCGCTGCTCGACGTGCTCTGGGTGAGCGCGGCCGCCTGTGTCGGCGTCGCGGCGCTGGCGGCGGCGACCGGCGGCTGGCTGTTCGGTGTCGGCGCCATCGGGCCGATCCCGCGCGGACTGGCCGCGGCGGCCGGGCTGACCTTGCTGTACCCGGCTCCGACCGCGACCGCGATCGGACTCGCGGTGCTGGTCGTGGCCGTGCTCGCGGGCGCGGTCGACCGGATGCGGCGTCGAACAGCCACGGACACACCGTGATCCGTGGACATCAGCGGGCGGCAGCGTGGCCGTCGACGAGAGGGGATCTCATGGTCAGAACAGTTGTCACCCTGGTCGCGGTGTCGGCCGCGGCCGCCCTGCTCACCGGCTGCGGTGGGCGCCAGGACACCCCGACGGCCGACGGCGGCGGCGAGGTGACCTGTGAGGTGAAGCAGGACACCAGGATCGGCATCGCCACCGGCAACGCGACCGGGGTCTACTTCGCGCTCGGCAACGCCTACGCCGAACAGGTCTCGGCCGCCACCGACGGCAAGGTCAAGGCGACCGCCGCCGAGACCGGCGCCTCGGTGCAGAACATCCAGCAGGTCGTCGGCGGCACCTACCAGGTGGGATTCTCGCTGGCCGACACCGCCGCCGACGCGGTCCAGGGCAAGGGCAGCTTCACCACCGCGCAGCCCGTGCGCGCGCTGGCCCGCCTCTACGACAACTACACCCAGGTGCTCGTGCGCACCGACGCAGGCATCAACTCCCTGGCCGACCTGCGCGGCAAGCGGGTGTCCACCGGATCGCCCAAGTCGGGCACCGAGGTGATCGCCCAGCGGGTGCTGCAGGCCGCCGGGCTCAACCCCGACACCGACGTCTCCGCCCAGCGGCTCGACCTGACCAAGACCGTCGACGGGCTCAAGGACGGCTCGATCGACGCCATGTTCTGGTCCGGTGGCCTGCCGACGCCCGGCATCACCGACCTGTTCACCACCGCCAGGGACAAGGTGCGCTTCCTCGACATCACCGGGGTGCTGCCGAAGCTGAAGGAGATCAACCCGGTCTACGAGACGGCGCCCATCCCGGCGGCCACCTACGGCCTCGCCGCCGACGTGCCCACCATCGTGGTGCCCAACCTGCTCGTCGTCCGCGAGGACCTCGACGCCAACCTGGCCTGCGTGCTCACCAAGACGTTGCTGGATCGCAAACCCCAGCTGGAACAGGCGAACCCGGCCGCCAAGGGCATCAACGCCGATACCGCGAGCAAGACCGCTCCGGTGCAGCTGCACCGCGGGTCCGAGGTCGCGCTCGGCTGATCCGGCGTCGAAGCGTGCCGCCCGGTTCGGTGGGCCGGGCGGCCGGTCACGGCAGGAGTCCGTGGGGCACGGGCGGCAGGCTCGACGCGCCGGGTGAATCGGGAACAAGGGTCGCCGCGCGGCGGTTGTGCGTCGTATGACCGATGCCGTGCACCGCGATGACCGCTGGCTGGGTGAAGACCTGGACCTCGACGCCTACCTGTCCAGGATCGGCTACGAGGGGCCGCGCACGGCCACCGTCGACACCCTGCACGCCCTGGTTCACGCCCACACCACCACGATCCCGTTCGAGAATCTGGAGATCATCTTCGGTCGCGGGATCCGGCTGGACCTGGACGCGTTGCAGGACAAGCTGATCCGCCGCCGTCGCGGCGGCTACTGTTTCGAGAACGCCGGACTGTTCGCGGCCGCGCTGGAACGCTTCGGCTTCGGTGTCTCCGGGCTGAGTGGACGGGTCACCTATGGCGCGTTGGCCACCGGGGCGCTGCGCCCGGCCACCCACGCGCTGCTGCGGGTGACCACGCCCGAGGACGATCGCGTGTGGATCTGTGACGTGGGCTTCGGCTTCGGTCCGCTCGCGCCGTACGAATTGGTCGACGGGCGCGGCGAATTCACGCTCGGCGACTGGCACTACCGCCTGGAACGGCGCGTCGACGACACCGACGGCGACCTGTGGGTGCTGTTCCAGCGCAGCCACGAAGGCTGGATCGACCGCTACACCTTCACCGAGAACCCGCAGTACCGCATCGACTGGGCCGTCGGCAATCACTTCGTGTCCACTTCGCCGCGTTCGCCGTTCACCACCCGGCCCTTCCTGCAGCGCTTCCTGCCCGAGGTGCATCACGTTCTCGACGACGTGACCCTGACCACCGAATACCCCGACGGCACCGCGCGATCACGCGAACTCGAACCCGGCGAACTGCCGAAGGTGCTGGCCGAGATCTTCGACATCGACCTGGACGAATCCGACGCGGAGACCCTCGTGGCGCTGCCGTGGAGAACCGTCTGACCCCACGCTGATCGACCCCTGACACGGCACGGCGGTTTGCTTCCCCGGTGTCACTACGGCAAATTGGTGGTTACTTGCCGGGAAACATTACCCCGATATCGACACGGGGTCCGATGTGTTGGGGTCCTTCGTGCCGAAAGTTCAGTCCGCGTCCACGCGCGCGCCGGAGACGGCGGTCGTTCGCGACGCCGCCGCCGGACGGCGACAGGACCTGGACGGGCTGCGCGGGGTGGCGATCGCCCTCGTCGTCGCCTTCCACGTGTGGGCGGGCCGGGTCTCCGGCGGCGTCGACGTGTTCCTCGTGCTCTCGGGCTTCTTCTTCACCGGCGCCGTCGTGCGCGGGGTGGAACGGCGCGGCGGGATCGCGGTGGGCGAGACGTTGCGGCGCACCGGGCGCCGGTTGACGCCCTCGCTGGTGGTCGTCCTGGCCGCCATCGCGCTCGCGACGATCGCGCTGCGGCCCTACACCCAGCTGGGGGAGACGGCCGCCCAGACGCTGAGCTCGATGTTCTACTTCCAGAACTGGTACCTCGCCACGGCCGAACTCGACTATCTCGCGCCGGACCCGTCGGTGAGCCCGCTGCAGCACCTCTGGTCGATGTCGGTGCAGGGACAGTTCTACCTGCTGATCCTGGTGGTGCTGGCCGGGTGGGCCCGGCTGCGCGGGCGTGGGCTGATCGGGCGGCCCGCGCTGCTGGTCGCCCTGGTCGGTGGCGGGGCGCTCTCGTTCGCCTACGCCACCTTCGGGTCGGCGAACCACCAGGCCTGGACCTACTACGACAGCGGGGCTCGGGCCTGGGAGCTGCTGGCCGGCGCCGCGCTGGCCGTCGCCGCGCCGTGGCTGCGGTTGCCCCGGCTGCTGGCCGGTCCGGCGGCCGCGCTCGGCCTGCTGATGGTGCTCGCGTGCGGTCCGCTCTTCGACGGCGCCCATCAGTTCCCCGGCGTCGCCGCGCTGTGGCCGGTGGCCGCCGCCTGTTTGGTGATCGCCTCGGGGTTCGGCGTCGCCGGGGCGTCGGCGTGGCCGCACCGGGTGCTGGGCGGCCGGGTCTGCACCGAGCTCGGCGCGATCGCGTATCCGCTGTACCTGTGGCACTGGCCGATCCTCATCTTCTACCTCGCCGAATCCGGCCGTGCCTACGCCGGACTGGCCGACGGCCTGGCGGTGATCGGGGTCTCGCTGGTCGCGGCCTACGCCACCACCCACCTGATCGAGACGCCCCTGCGCCTGCCGCCGCGCGGCCAGGAGGTCGTGGCGCGGCCGCCGCGGCCCGCGGCGGGGCTGGTGGTCACCGTGCTCACGGTCGCCGTGCTGATCTCGGCGGTGGGCTGGCAGGTCGTGTTGCGCGCCAATCCGGCCGTGCCGCCGCAGGCGCTCGACACCGGCCGCTATCCGGGTGCCGCCGCGCTGCTCTCCGGCGCGGACTACCCGCGGGAACCGATGCGCCCCACCGTGTTCGAGGGGCAGGCCGACACCCCGCCGCCCACCACCGACGGCTGCATCACGCCCAACCGGGAGGTCCGCACCTGCGTCTACGGTGACCCCGCCGGTGCCCGCACCATCGCCGTGGTCGGCGGATCGCATTCCGAGCACTGGATTCCCGCGATGGAACTGCTCGGCGCCGAGCACGGGATCCGGATCGTCTCCTACCTCAAGGAGGGCTGCCCGGTCGTGCTCGCCGACGAGCCCTCCTATGCCGACTGGCCGTTCCCCGAATGTCACGAATGGTCGCGGGAGGTGCTCGACCGGCTCGTCGCCGAGCCGCCGGACTGGGTGCTGACCCTGTCCACCCGCTATCGCAAGGACGGCCTCGGCGACGAGGTGCCGGGCGAATACCTCGAGGTGTGGTCGGCCCTGCAGGAGCGCGGGATGAACGTGCTCGCGCTGCGTGACACCCCGCGCCTGCGCCGCGACGGTGTGCTCTACCGCGCCACCGACTGCCTGGCGCACCGCGGCGACGCCGACAGCTGCGGTCTCGACCGCGCGGCGGCGCTCGACGCCGTCGATCCGGCGCGGGAACCGGCGGCCGGGTATCCGAACGTCCACCTGCTCGACCTGTCCGACGCGGTCTGCAGGCCGCAGCGCTGCCGGGTGGTCGAGGGCAACGTCCTGATCTATCGCGACGAACACCATCTGACCGCCAGTTACGCCCGCTCGCTCGCCCCCGAGCTCGGCAGGCAGATCGCCGCGATCACCGGCTGGTGGTAGCGCGCGGGGCCGCCCACGTCGGCGGTGCGGCTACCCTCGGTCGCGTGCGCATCCTCCGCAAGACACCGGTCCTGCTCCTCGCGCTCGCTCTGTTGCCGGTCGCCTGTTCGTCCGGACCCGATCAACCCCAGACCGTCGCCGAGGCCTTCGCGGCCGCGCTGAGCAGCGGTGACGCGGCCGCCGCCGCGGCACTCACCGATGCGCCCGAGCAGGCCGGACCCGCCCTGACCACCCTGTTCGAGAACCTCGGCAAGAACGACACCGTCCGGGTGTCGGGCACCGACGACAACGGCTTCACCCTCGAATCCACCTGGAAACTCGGGCCGAACGGCCGCGACGAGTGGACCTACACCAGCACCGGGACCGCCGCCGACGACAACGGCTGGAAGATCGACTGGAACCCCACCACCGTCGCGCCCGGCCTCGACCTCGGCCCGCTCAGCTACAGCCCGGTCTATCCGGCGCCCGCGCGCGTGCTCGACGCGACCGGCGGCGAACTGATGACCCAGCAGGTGGTGACCCTCGTGCAGGTCGCGCCAGAGGCCGACCTGCCCGCGCTCGCCGCGCTGCTCGCGCCGCACGGCGTCACCGAGGCGGGCCTGCGCGCGGATCTGGCCGCGGCACAGGGGAAATCGATCACCGCCGTCGCGCTGCGCGCGGCCGACATCGCGCCCGTCCAGCAGCCGCTGAGCGAGGTGCGTGGGGTGACCCTCGCCCCGCAGCACCGCCTGCTCACCGTCGACAAGACCCTGGCCGGACCCACCACCGCCGGTCTGGCCGAACTCTGGCAGCAGCAGGCCGACGCGGCCGCGGGCTGGGCCGTGCGCGCGCAGACTCCGCAGGGCACCCAGCGCATCGCGGGCCCCGACGCCGCCCCGACCGCCGACATCGCCAGCACCGTCGACATCGACCTGCTGAACGCCGCCGAGGCCGCCCTGACCCCGCTGACGCAGCCCGCCGCCATCGTCGCGCTGCGTCCGTCGAGCGGCGAGGTGCTCGCGGTCGCGCAGAACGCGCCCGCCGACGCGCAGGGACCGATCGCGTTGACCGGCCTCTACCCGCCGGGGTCGACCTTCAAGACCGTCACCGTCTCGGCCGCGCTGCAGGCGGGCGGGGTGAGTGTCGACACCGTGCTGCCCTGCCCCGGCCGCGCGACCGTCGAGGGCCGCACCATCCCCAACGACGACGAGTTCGAGCTCGGGCAGGTGCCGCTGCGCACCGCCTTCGTGCGCTCGTGCAACACCACGATGGCCGAACTCGGGGTGCGGTTGCCTCCCGACGGGCTCACCACGGCCGCCGCGCAACTCGGTCTCGGCGTGGATTATGTGACACCCGGCTTGACGACTGTCACGGGGAAGGTTCCGCCCGCGCAGAATTCGGCGCAGCAGGTCGAGTCGAGCATCGGGCAGGGCAGCGTCACCGCCTCGCCGTTCGGCATGGCGCTCGTCGCGGCCTCGCTCGCGCACGGCTCCGCGCCTGCCCCGGCCATCGTGCGCGGCAAGCCCGGCAACGCCGACAAGCCTCCGACGCCAGTGCCCGCCGCGGTGACGTCGCAGATAGAGACCATGATGGGGGAGACGGTGAGCGCCGGCACCGCCACCGCGCTGCGCGACATCCCGGGCCTGCTCGGCAAGACCGGCACCGCCGAATATCTCGACGACAAGCACGCGCACGGCTGGTTCGTCGGCATCGACGGCGACCTCGCCTTCGCGGTCTTCGTCGCCGACGCGGGCAGCTCGGGACCCGCGGTCGAGGCCGCCGGACGGATGCTGCGGGCGAAACAATGATCTATGTCACGCTCGGTGGGCGGGCAATACCCACGCTGCCGCACGCTGCCCGCGTCGGGGCAGCTACACTCGTCCGCGGGCCATATCCATGGTCAATACGCGGGATGTCACAATTTCGAGAAGGTTCGGAGTAGGCGCCATCGATACCGGTCAGAAGATCGCGGAGCATTACCGCCTGGTCGAGCGTATTGGTAGCGGCGGCACAGGCGTTGTATGGCGTGCTGTCGACGAACGCCTCCAACGCTCCGTGGCTGTGAAGCAGATCCACATCAAGCCAAGCCTGCCCGAGGGCGAGCGGGATGTCTTGCGCCAGCGCGCGATTCGGGAAGCCCGCAACGCGGCACGCTTCCAGCACCCCAACGCCATCGTGGTCTTCGACATCACCGAGCACAACGGTGATCCGTGCCTGGTCATGGAGTACCTCAAGTCGGTGAGCCTCGCGGCGGAGCTGGGCCAGAAGGGCCCGCTGCCGCTGACCGAGGTCGCCCGCATCGGTGAGCAGGTCGCGTCCGCGCTGATCGCCGCCCACCAGGCCGGCCTCGTGCACCGCGACGTGAAGCCGGGCAACATCCTGCTCGGCGAGCACGGTGAGGTGAAGATCACCGACTTCGGCATCTCCCGCGCCGCCGGTGACGTCACCCTCACCGAGACGGGCCTGATCTGCGGCACCGCCGCGTATCTGGCCCCCGAGGTGGCCCGGGGCGCCGACCCGACGCCCGCCGCCGACGTGTTCGCGCTCGGCGCGACGCTGTTCCACGCGCTCGAGGGCGAACCGCCCTACGGCGCCAACGCCAATCCGCTGGCCGTGCTCTACGCCGCCGCCAACGGCCAGGTGCGGGAGCCGCGCAACGCGGGCCCGGCCACCGACTTCCTGCTCGACCTGCTCAGCCCCGAACCGCTGGACCGGCCGACGATGACCGAGTCGCGGCACGCGCTGGCGGCCTTCGCCGACGCCGACGCCGTGCCCGCCGGGTTCGTCCCGGCCAGCGAGGCCTACGGCCGGCGCAACTCGGCCGCCGCCACCCAGGTGATCCGCCAGTCCGGGAACCGGACCTCGCACGCGGGCGCGTCCACCGCGACGACCAGGCAGATCCGCTCGAACAACGCGCCGCGTCCGCAGGTGCGCCACGACACCGCGGCGCACCCGCCGACGGCCGCCCAGCCCGCCCCCGCGCCGCGCAAGCCCGCGGGCAAGGGCCGCGCGGTGCTGATCGGTTCCGGCGTCGGCGCGGTGGTCGCCGCGATCGCCGTCGCCATCAGCGCGATGAACGGCTCGGACTCGGAATCGCCGCAGGTGCAGGCGAATCCGCCGACGTCGGTCCAGACCTCGGCCGGTCCCGCTGCCAGCGGCGCCGCCACACCGGCCGCGCTCGGGCAGACCACCAACACCGGAACCGTCGACATCGGTTCGGCGGGCCTGCTGGTGGAGAACTTCTTCAGCGACCCCGCCGGGTCCTGGTCGCTGCTCACCCCGGCGGCCCAGAAGGTCTACGGCAGCGAGACCGCGTTCCGCCAGTACTGGGCCGATCGCACCATCACCTCGTTCGCCAGCATCACCGCGGTCAGCGGCAACAACGCCGACGGCTCCACCGACATGCGCCTGGCCAGCATCACCATCAACGGCCAGACCAAGGCCATGGTCATGCGGGTGGTGAACTCCGGCGGCAGTCTGCGCATCGACGGCGACACCCGCTGATTCTGTGGCGTGCGTCGCACGAACGACGATCCGGTGACGGACCCGGCGCGATCATCGCGCCGGGTCCGTCGTCTTCGGCGGGATGTGCCGGAAAAGCGGTGGCGGGCGACCGATAGTCTGGTAGCTGACCTGAGCCCAGCACAGACAGGACCGCACGCCGATATGACTTCCCGCATCGAGCTCGCCCGCGTCGATCTGCGCGGTCGTACTCCGTCCACCGCCGAGCTGCGCACCGCGCTGCCGCGGGGCGGGGTCGACGTCGACTCGGTGCTGCATCATGTGCGGCCGGTCGTCGAGGACATCCGCGACCGGGGCGTCGAGGCCGCGCTGGACTACAGCGAGAAGTTCGACGGTGTGCGCCCCGCCGCGGTGCGGGTGCCGGTCACCGAGCTGGCCAGGGCGCTCGCGGAACTCGACCCGGCCGTGCGCGCCGCGCTCGAGGTCGCGATCGAGCGCACCAGGAAGGTGCACGCCGATCAGCGGCGCACCGACACCGTCACCGAGGTGGTGCCCGGCGGCACCGTCACCGAGAAGTGGGTGCCGGTGGAGCGGGTTGGGCTGTACGTGCCCGGCGGCAATGCCGTCTACCCGTCCTCGGTCGTGATGAACGTGGTCCCGGCCCAGGCCGCCGGCGTGGACTCGCTGGTCGTGGCCTCGCCGCCGCAGGCCCAGTTCGGCGGTCTGCCGCACCCGACGATCCTGGCCGCGGCCGCGCTGCTCGGCGTCGACGAGGTGTGGGCCGTCGGCGGCGCGCAGGCCGTGGCGCTGCTGTCCTACGGCGGTACCGACACCGACGGGGCCGCGCTGGCCCCGGTCGACCTCATCACCGGCCCCGGCAACATCTACGTCACCGCCGCCAAGCGGCTGTGCCGCGGCCTGGTCGGCATCGACGCCGAGGCAGGCCCCACCGAGATCGCCGTGCTCGCCGACGCCACCGCCGATCCGGTGCACGTGGCCGCCGACCTGATCAGCCAGGCCGAACACGATGTGCTCGCCGCGAGCGTGCTCGTCACCGACTCGGTGGCGCTGGCCGACGCCGTCGACGCCGCGCTCAACGCCCAGCTCGCCGTGGTCAAGCACGACGCGCGGGTGCGGGAAGCGCTGAGCGGCAAGCAGTCCGGCACCGTCCTGGTCGACGACATCACCCAGGGCCTGCGCGTCGTCGACGCCTACGCCGCCGAACACCTCGAGATCCAGACCGCCGACGCCGCCGCGGTGGCGGCGCGGGTGCGCAGCGCGGGCGCGATCTTCGTCGGGCCGTGGGCACCGGTGAGCCTGGGCGACTACTGCGCCGGCTCCAACCACGTGCTGCCCACCGCGGGCTGCGCGCGGCACTCCTCGGGCCTGAGCGTGCAGACCTTCCTGCGGGGCATCCACATCGTGGAGTACACCGAGGCGGCGCTGAAGGATGTCGCGGGCCACGTCGTGGCCCTGGCCAACGCCGAGGACCTGCCCGCGCACGGCCAGGCCGTGCGGGCCCGTTTCGAGGCGCTGTCATGAGCGCCCCCACCGTGCCCGGCGCGTCGGCGACGCTGGACCAGCTGCCACTGCGCGAGAACCTGCGCGGCAAATCCCCGTACGGCGCACCGCAATTGACGGTGCCGGTGCAACTCAACACCAACGAGAACCCGCACCCGCCGAGCAGGGCCCTGATCGACGACGTCGCCGAGTCGGTGCGCGCCGCCGCCGCCGACCTGCACCGGTACCCGGATCGCGACGCGGTCGCGCTGCGCCACGATCTGGCCGAGTACCTGACCCGCCAGACCGGCGTCGCCGTCGACACCGCGAATGTGTGGGCGGCCAACGGCTCCAACGAGATCCTGCAGCAGCTGCTGCAGGCCTTCGGCGGACCCGGCCGCAGCGCGCTGGGTTTCGTCCCCTCGTACTCGATGCACCCGATCATCTCCGAGGGCATCGACACCGAGTGGATCGAGGCGAAGCGCAGCGGCGACTTCTCCCTCGACATCGACTACGCCGTCGCGCAGATCGCCGAACGCCGCCCCGATGTGGTGTTCGTGACCAGCCCGAACAACCCGACCGGACACAGCATCCCGATCGCGGAGCTCGAGCGGCTGCTGGCCGCGGCGCCCGGCATCGTCGTCGTCGACGAGGCCTACGGCGAGTTCTCGGTGGCGCCGAGCGCGATCACGCTGATCGACCGGTTCCCGACGAAGCTGGTGGTCACCCGCACGATGAGCAAGGCGTTCGCCTTCGCGGGCGGTCGCCTCGGCTACCTGGCCGCCTCGCCCGCGGTGATCGACGCGATCCTGCTGGTGCGGCTGCCGTATCACCTGTCGGTGGTCACCCAGGCCGCGGCGCGGGCCGCGCTGCGGCACGCGGACGAAACCCTCGGCAGCGTCGCGGAACTGGCGGCCCAGCGCGACCGGGTCGCGGCGGCGCTCACCGAGCAGGGCTTCCGGGTGATCCCCAGCGACGCGAACTTCGTGCTGTTCGGCCGGTTCACCGACGCGGCCGCCGCCTGGCAGCACTACCTCGACGCGGGCGTGCTCATCCGCGACGTCGGCATCCCCGGGTACCTGCGCGCCACCATCGGGCTCGCCGCGGAGAACGACGAGTTCCTGCGGGTGAGCCGCGACATCGCGGGCACCGACCTCACCCCCTGACGAATTCCCCTGTGGAGGAACACATCATGAGCAGAACCGCACGGGTGGAACGGGTCACCAAGGAATCGTCGATCCTGGTGGAACTCGACCTCGACGGCACCGGGCAGACCGAGATCTCCACCGGCGTCCCGTTCTACGACCACATGCTGACCGCGCTGGGCCAGCACGGCGGGTTCGACCTGGTCGTACGCGCCGAGGGCGACATCGAGATCGAGGCGCACCACACCGTCGAGGACACCGCCATCGTGTTCGGCCAGGCGCTGGGCAAGGCGCTGGGCGACAAGAAGGGCATCCGCCGCTTCGGCGACGCGTTCATCCCGATGGACGAGACCCTCGCGCACGCCGCCGTCGACGTGTCGGGGCGGCCGTACTGCGTGTTCACCGGCGAACCGGAACACCTGGTGCACACCATCATTCCGAGCGCCGGCCCCGGCGCGTCCTACTCGACGGTGCTCAACAAGCACGTGTTCGAGTCGATCGCGCAGAACGCGCGCATCGCCCTGCACGTGCGGGTGCTCTACGGCCGCGACCAGCACCACATCACCGAGGCCGAGTTCAAGGCCGTGGCGCGGGCGCTGCGGGCCGCCGTCGAGATCGACCCGCGGGTCAGCGGCGTTCCGTCGACGAAGGGTGTGCTGTGAAATCCGTTGTGCTGCTGGACTACGGCTCCGGCAACCTGCACTCCGCCGAGCGCGCGCTGGTCCGGGCCGGTGCGCAGGTGGAGGTCACCGCCGACCCGCAGGCCGCGCTGGCCGCCGACGGGCTGGTCGTGCCCGGTGTCGGCGCGTACGCGGCGTGCATGGCCGGGTTGCTCGCGGTGCGCGGTGACCGGATCATCGGTCAGCGGCTGGCAGGCGGACGTCCGGTCCTCGGCATCTGCGTCGGCATGCAGATCATGTTCGACCGCGGCGTGGAGTTCGACGTGGAGACCGAGGGCTGCGGGGAATGGCCGGGCACCGTCGCCCGCCTCGACGCCCCCGTTCTCCCGCACATGGGCTGGAACACGGTCAAGGCACCCGCCGACAGCACCCTGTTCGCCGGCATGGACGCCGACACCCGCTTCTACTTCGTGCACTCCTACGCCGCCCAGCAGTGGGAACTGCCCGAGGCCGAACACATCGCGCCGCCCAAGCTGACCTGGGCCGAGCACGGTGTCCCGTTCCTCGCGGCGGTCGAGAACGGCCCGCTCTCGGCCACCCAGTTCCACCCCGAGAAGTCCGGCGACGCGGGTGCTCACCTGCTGCGCAACTGGATCGGGGCACTGTAGGCGGCTGCCGCCATCCAGACCGGACAGATCGGCGCGGATGTATGGTCTGGGAATGACCGCTACACCGCCGCGTCCGAAACATCTCGATTCTCCGTTGCTGCCCAAGATCTTCAAGATCATGGGCAAGACGCAGGTGTGGGTCTATCGGCGCACCGGCGGTCGGGTCGGCGCGAAGTGGCGGGTGGGCGCGGGATTCCGCAAGCCGGTGCCGACCCTGCTGCTCGAGCACCGGGGTCGCAAGTCCGGCACGGTCTACACCACGCCGCTGCTGTATCTCGTCGACGGCGCCGACATCGTCATCGTGGCGTCGCAGGGCGGGCTGTCCACCCATCCGCAGTGGTACCGCAATCTGTGTGCCACCCCGGACACCCACGTGCAGATCGGCCGGACCCGCCATCCGGTCCACGCCGTGACCGCCGATCCCGCCGAGCGTGCCCGCCTGTGGCCGCTGCTCGTCGACCTCTACGCCGACTTCGACCACTATCAGGCCTGGGCCGATCGCGAGATCCCCGTCGTCGTGCTGCGGCCCAGGTCCGGGAACTGACGCGGTGGCGCCGCCGCCTCACCCGACGCGCGGGTCCTGCGCCGTGGACTCGATCGTGGCGCCCGGGGTGTAGTACATCTCCACGACCTGGTCGACGTCGAGGTGACGATGCCAGTGCCCCTTGGGCACGATCACGAATTGCCCTGCGGTGAGCGGGATCCGGCGGCGATCGTCGTCGGTGAGGATCTCGACGGTCACGCGCCCGCGCAACACCATGAGCAGTTCGTCGGTGTCGGGATGCAGCTCCCAGTCGGAGGCGTCGAGGTGGTCGCCGAAGTACAGGCAGAACTCGCCCTCGTTGAATGGGGCGAGGGTCCGGAAGTCGAAGGGATCGAGGCGGGTGGCGACGGCGACGGGGTCGTGACTACGCATCGGGAAGCTCGCTTTCGGTGGTCGGTACGGGGAGCCCGGCGAGGAAGTCGCCGAGCAGGGCGGCACAGGACGGTGTGTCGTCGAGCCAGGGACCGTGCCCGCCCGCGACGACGGCGAGGCGCGCTCCGGGGATCTTCGCGATCGACGGGCGAGCGCGCTCGGGGGGCGCGAAGACGTCGCGCTCGCCCCAGACGAACAGCGCCGGACGGTCGATCCGCGCGAGTTCGGCGTCGGTGAGCACGGTCTCCGGCCGGGCTGCGCCGTCCTCGATCAAGCGGCGCAGCAGAGCGCGATAGGACGTGGCCTGCCCGGGCAACCGCAGCGGAAGACGGTGCAGGTCGACGAGATCGTCGGACAGGCGGCGCGCGGTGTCGGCGCCGAGTGCCTCGGCCAGGGCGGCGCGGGCGAGCACGCGCGGCGCCGGGAGCCGCATCAGCCACTCGTCGATCCGGCCGCGCCGGGCACGCGCGGTGGCGACCATCGCGGCGGTGGGACGGGTGCCGGGCAGCGCCGTCGCCGGTGCGCCGACGGCCGCGATGCCGGTCACCCGGTGTGGGGCGTCGAGGGCGGTCCAGAGGGCGAAGAGGCCACCGAGCGAACTGCCGACGAGCACGGCGCGCGCGATGCCCAGCTCGTCGAGGGTCCCCGTCACCACCTCGACCGCCAGGTCGCGCAGTGGACCGTCCTGCCAGCGATACGGCGGGGCGAGGTTGTGGCCGGGCAGGTCGACGAGGATGTGCCGGTGACCGGGTAGCAGCGCGAGCAGGGGCGCGAAGGCCATCGCCGGGGCGCCGATCCCGTTGATCCAGACCACGGGCTCGCCGGGCCCGTCGGTGGTGCGGACGCGTACCCGGACGGCGGGACTGCGCAGCGGCAGGGTCCGCTCGGTGGTCCGCAGCCCGGAGGTGCCGGCGACGCGGTGCTCGATCGTGCGCAGGCGCGTGGCCAATGCGGTGGCGGTCATGGCACTCACTGTGACCGGCGGCCACCGTCGGCGTCTTGGAGGAAATTTCCCTCAGCGCGAAGCGAGCGCCCCCGGCGTGGTGCCCGCGAACGTCACGATGTCGCGGTGCAGATGGGATTGGTCGACGTAGCCGCAGTCGATGGCGACGTCGGCGGCCGATTCCCCGGCGACCAGCCGGTCGAAGGCACGGCGGAAGCGAACCACCATCGCCGCGCGTTTGGGCGTGACCCCGATCTGATCGGTGAACCGCGACCACAGGCGCTTGTGGCTCCAGCCGGTGAGTTCGGTCAGGTCGGCGACTCGCACGGTGCCGCCGTCGGCCAGGATCCGCTGCCAGCACGCGACGACTTCGCGGTCCGGCCGGTGTGGGCTCGCACTGTCTGCGAGGAAGCGGGTCACAATCTCGAATCGTGTCTCCCACCGGGATGTTTCGGACAGCCGGGCCTGGAGCCGCTCGGCCCGTACACCCCAGATCTCGGCGAGCCCGGTCACTCCGCCGTGCAGGTCCCGCGGCGCCACACCGAGCAGGGAGTAGGCCGTGATCGGCGAGAGCCGGACCTCGACGCAATCGACCCGGTCCGAGCGGACGTGTGGTGTCCCCGGAGCGATACCGGCGACCAGCCCGCCGTGTTCCGCGCCCGTGCCGGTGTCGGTGAGGCCGCTTTCGCCGACCTGCACCACCATCGTCACCGCGGGCAGCGCGACGATCCGCATGTCCGAGCCGGTCGCGGCGCGATCGCGGAACCCGGCCAGTGATGCGCCCGCCCACCTCGGGGACCGCGCGCGCACCAGCTCCCATCCACCGTCCAATTCCTGATCGGACATGATCGGCCGCACCCGACCAGCGTACGAGGGGCGGCTCGCCGGCCGCAACGGATCGGCCCGGCGGGAGAACTGCCGTGAATTGCGCAAATTCTTCGCAATCGACTCGGCGAATTCGATGAAGGAATAATCGCATCAATGCGAAAAGGCGAATGCGGTGACGCCTGTCCGGGGCGTCACCGCATTCGCTCCGACCTGAGGGGTGGCCGGAGAATTCAGCGCATTCGAATCATTCGGCGGGAGCGTTGAGTTCGCGCGCGCCGAGGAGGGAATCGATGATGTTGAGGCCACCGCTGGTGAGGCCCTCGAAGGCCGAGCTGCCGGTGTCGAGCAGTTCCAGGCCGGCCAGGGCCGCGGCCGAGCCGGTGCCGAGGGTGCCGAGGCCTGCCGAGCCGGTGCCGAGGGCGGCGGAACCGGTGGCCAGCGCGGGAGCGGCGGCGGAACCGGTGGCCCCGGCGGTGCCCGCACCAGCGGCTCCGGCGGCGGCCGAGCCCGCCGCGCCCAGGGCGGCGGAACCGGAAGCGGCGGCGGCCGAGCCGGTGAACGCGTTCGCGGCGGCGGCCGGGCCGAGCACGGTGACGGCGAGAGCGGCGGCGACGGCGAGGGTCTTGCGAGTCATGAGAATTCCTTTCGACCTGTGAATCACAGGCTGGTAACACGATGGTGCGAGATGGCGATGCACTCGGTAAGGACCTTCGTGCCGATCGACAGCTCGAAAATTAATCGATGCAGCGACGATTCAGCTAATCGAAACGGCATGGCGATAATCACTGTTAATTCTTGGAAAACGGGATGTTTCCGCTGGTATCCGCATTGTCTCGCGGATCACATCAATGGTCGCGCATCATCGGCAACCGGGATCGCAATGATTCGGCAATTTCGGTGTTGCCCGCGCGGGCTCGCGGGTTTCAGGCGCGGTCGAGGTGGGCCTGGTCGGCGGCCTGGGTGCCCGCTGCCCAACCCTCGGCGCTGCGCAGAGTGATGCCGCGGGTGCGGGTGGTGGGGAAGTAGGTGGCGAAGGCTCTTTCCACGCGGTGGTCGTGGGTGGCGAGCAACGGGAGAAGGGTGCTGGGGGAAGGGGATTCGGCCACGGTGGTGGCGGCCGCGGTGGTGAGGCGGTCGCCGATGCGGGTGGCGTAGGCGGTGAGGAAGGCCTTGCGGTAGGCCCTGGTCCGGGATTCCTCGGTGTCGGCGGCGGTCTCGATCATCGTCCTGGTGGCCTGGACGAGCAGGGAGGTCGCGAGGAGGTCGACGGCGTCGAGGTCGGGCTCGTCGCCGACGACGGTGACGAAGCCCCAGTCGGCGACGAAGATCGCCCGGCACCGGTTGGCGCGGGCCACCTGGTCGACGAGCAGCGCCTTGGCGTCGGTGTAGGGGGTGTCGAGCCAGATGCGCCGCGCGGTGGGCGGATCGGGCTCGGCCGCGGTGGCACTCAGGAGCACGCGGTCGATCGCGTACTTGGTCATCAGCTCCTGCGCCTTGGCCGAAAGGGTCTCGGCCTCTTCGGGGAACGCCGTGGACTCGGCCTTCGCGAGCAGCCCGCGGACCCGGCCGAGGGTTTTCTCGTCGACGTGCCGTGTCGGCGCCCCACCGCGTCGGGGCGCGCCGGGCAGCGTTCGGCCCGGGGCGAGCCGTGGCAGCCGCAGCAGCAGCGA
Organism: Nocardia sp. NPDC050717; assembly: GCF_040654275.1. Classification (NCBI taxonomy): domain Bacteria; kingdom Bacillati; phylum Actinomycetota; class Actinomycetes; order Mycobacteriales; family Nocardiaceae; genus Nocardia; species Nocardia sp. NPDC050717. The sequence goes on along the minus strand of NZ_JBFAHR010000023.1, from coordinate 29,360 downwards.
CAGCGTCCGCACGACCGCGGTCATGGCCTCGTCGGCGGTCAGCAGGGCGCGGTCGGCCCACGCGGGCAGATGCGGACCCGTCCACCAGACCGTCGCGCCGAGCGCGTCGAGCTGGGCCCGCCAGGTCTCGTCCACGGCGTCGGCGGCGAGCCCGGCACGGTGCACGGCCATCAGATCGGTCAGATAGGCGAGGGCGAAGGTGTCGAGTCGCCTGCGGGCCGCCTGATGGAGGTCGTCCGGGAGCCAGCCGTGCTCGACGGCGTGGGCGAGCAGACGGCGGCTCGCGAGCTCGACGCCCTCGGTGACCGCCGCGCTCAGCTGTCCGGAGCCGGCCAGCTGGTCGACGAACCGGCGGGTCCCGGCCGCGTCGTCCTGTGCCGCCGCCGTCGCGACGCCCTCGGCGATCCGCACCGGGTCCGCCAGCGCGTCGGCGTCGAGGAGGACGGCGGGGTTCGGTACGGCCCGGCGGCCGGTGCGTCGTCGCCGATTCTGCTTGCCCACCTGTCCGGTGTCCTCTCGATCGCCGGCTGCCACCGGACTCGGCCCGATGCGGTCGGCACCCATTGTCGCGCCCGCGCGATCGACGACCGCGCCCGGCGTGGAACGCGCACGCCCGGTCCGCAGCGGCGACCGCCGACGGGGACCGGCGGATTCGATTCCCGGACAAGGGAATCCCGCCGAGAACAGTGTTCGGCGCCGCCGCGGCGGCCTACAGTGATCGGCATGAGCTATCGGGGGATGCTGGCCCAGGAACGCGCGGAACTGACCGAACTACTCCGTGGACTGACCGAAGAGGAATGGGAGACGCCGTCGCTGTGCGCCGGCTGGCGGGTGCGGGATGTGGTGGGCCATCTGCTGACCGACACCCTCGGCCCCCTCGACTACGCGGCCGCGGCGGTGCGCCATCGCGGCTCGGTCGACCGCATCAACAACGCGCTCGCGGCCTCCTTCGCCCACCTGCCGACCGCGCAGCTGGTGCACATGTTCGAACACGACTCGGGGCGGCTGTCGCGCTACTCGCCGCGGCTGATGCTGTCGGACCTGCTGGTGCATCAGCAGGACATCCGCCGCCCGCTGCACCGCCCGCGCGCCATTCCCGCCGACCGGCTCACCGCCGTGCTGTCCTATCCCGACCCGTTCGCCTTCCCGGGCAGGCGCACCAGGGGACTGCGTTTCGTCGCCACCGATGTCGACTGGTCGTGGGGTGACGGGCCCGAGGTCCGCGGGCCCGGTGAGGCCATCGCGCTCGCCGTCGTCGGCCGTGCCGTCGTGCTGGACGAGCTCACCGGCGGCGGGGTTCCCGAACTGCGCCGCCGCTCGCGCTGACCGCGCGGGAGTGACACAGCGCTCAGCGGCGTGGACCGGTGCGCGGAGCAGGACTCCAGACCTACTAGTCTGATCACGTGAGTCTTGTGCTGTTGCCCGCGGTCGATGTCGCCAATGGGGAGGCCGTGCGCCTCGTGCAGGGGGAGGCCGGTAGCGAAACCGGATACGGCTCCCCGCGCGATGCCGCGCTGGCCTGGCAGCAGGCGGGCGCCGAGTGGGTGCACCTGGTCGACCTGGACGCCGCGTTCGGCAAGGGCAGCAACCGCGAACTGATCGCCCAGGTGATCGGTGAACTCGACGTCAAGGTGGAACTGTCCGGCGGGATCCGCGACGACGACTCGCTGAAGGCCGCCCTGGCCACCGGCTGCGCGCGCGTGAACATCGGCACGGCGGCGATCGAGGACCCGCAGTGGTGCGCCCGCGTGCTCGGCGAATACGGCGACCGGGTGGCCGTCGGCCTCGACGTCAAGCAGATCGACGGGGAATGGCGCCTGCGCGGCCGCGGCTGGGTGACCGACGGCGGTGACCTGTGGGAGGTGCTCGAGCGCCTCGAACGCGACGGCTGCGCGCGCTACGTCGTCACCGACGTCTCCAAGGACGGCACCCTGACCGGCCCCAACCTCGACCTGCTGAGCCAGGTGGCCAACGCTGCCGAGGCGCCGGTCGTGGCCTCGGGCGGGATCTCGGTGCTCGACGACCTCGTCGCGATCGCCGGCCTCGCCGAGGACGGCGTGGAGGGCGCGATCATCGGCAAGGCGCTGTACGCGGGCCGGTTCACCCTGCCCGAGGCACTGGCCGCGGTGCGCTGACGCCCACGATGACCGCCGCACCGAGCACCGCCGAGCTGACCGACCTGCTGGCCATCGCCACCCAGGTCCTGGACAGGACCGTCCCCCGCTTCGTCGAGGGCATCGGCGCGCCGAGCGCGGTCGCCAAGGGCCGCAACGATTTCGCCACCGAACTCGACCTCGAACTCGAACGCACCATCTCCGCCGAGCTGCACCAGCGCACCGGCATCGCGGTGCACGGCGAGGAATTCGGCGGCCCCGCGCTCACCTCGGGCACGGCCTGGGTGCTCGATCCGATCGACGGCACCTTCAACTACTCCTCCGGCCACCCGATGTCGGGCACGCTGCTCGCGCTCGTGCACGAGGGCGAGCCGGTGATCGGGCTGACCTGGCTGCCGCTGCTCGGCCGCCGCTATGCCGCGGTCGTCGGCGGGCCGGTGCGGCTCGACGGCGTGGTGCTGCCGCCGCTGCGGCCGGGCAAACTGGCCGACGCGATGATCGGCTTCGGCGCGTTCAACGTCGACTCGGCGGGACGCATCCCCGGTCAGTTCCGGTTCGACCTGCTCGGCGCGCTCAGCAGGCTCTCCTCGCGGGTGCGCATGCACGGCGCCACCGGTATCGACCTGGCGTTCACCGCCTCCGGCACGCTCGGCGGCGCGGTCGTGTTCGGCCATCATCCCTGGGACAACGCCGCCGGGGTAGCGCTGGTGCGGGCCGCGGGCGGCGTCGTGACCGACCTGGCAGGGGCCCCGTGGACGATCACCTCCGGCTCGGTGCTGGCGGCCGCGCCCGGCGTGCACGAAGAACTCCTGGACATGATCCTGACGGTCAGCGACGAAGAACGAGGATGAACACGATGACAGCGCGCACCGACACCGCGGCGCCGAGCACCCTGGCCGTCCGCGTGATCCCGTGCCTCGACGTCGACGCGGGCCGCGTGGTCAAGGGTGTCAACTTCCAGAATCTGCGCGACGCGGGCGACCCGGTCGAACTCGCCGCCACCTACGACGCCCAGGGCGCCGACGAGCTGACCTTCCTCGACGTCACCGCCTCCACCGGCGACCGCGGCACCATGCTCGACGTGGTGACCCGCACGGCCGAGCAGATCTTCATCCCGCTCACCGTCGGCGGCGGCGTGCGCACCGTCGCCGACGTCGACCGGCTGCTGCGCGCGGGCGCGGACAAGGTGTCGGTGAACACCGCCGCCATCGCCCGCCCCGAGGTGCTCTCGGAGATGTCGCAGCGCTTCGGCTCGCAGTGCATCGTGCTGTCGGTGGACGCGCGCACCGTGCCCGACGGACAGCCCGACACCCCGTCCGGCTGGGAGGTCACCACGCACGGCGGCAAGCGCGGCACCGGTATCGACGCGGTCGAATGGGCCATCCGCGGCGCCGAACTCGGCGTCGGCGAGATCCTGCTCAACTCGATGGACGCCGACGGCACCAAGGCCGGGTTCGACCTGCCGATGATCGCCGCCGTCCGCGCCGCGGTCACCGTCCCGGTGATCGCCAGCGGCGGCGCGGGCGCCGTGGAACACTTCCCGCCTGCCGTGCACGCCGGCGCCGACGCCGTCCTGGCCGCCAGCGTCTTCCACTTCGGCGATCTCACCATCGGCCAGGTGAAGTCGGCGATGCGCGCGGACGGCATCACCGTCCGCTGACACCGCTCAGGCCGCGGCGCCGCGCAGGCGGGCGAGCGCGGCATCGGGCACGAGCTCGCGAGGCAGGACGAAACCCTCGGTTCGGTTGGGCTGCACGAAGACCACGTCATCCTGGGTGAGAACGCGCTTGATGTCGGCGTAGCGATTGCTGACCTGCCCGCTGGTCTGCCACAGATGCATCGTGTCGCCGGTGTACCGCACGCTCATCCGATGGCCCGGCCCCGCGACGGCCGTGAACTTCGGATTCACCCGCGCGAGCTGGATGCCGGTGATGACGGTGACCACGACCAGCTCGAACGCGAGCACGAGCAAGAACGCGCGCGCCATCTCACCGAGCACCGCCTCGCCGCCGTCGGACAGGATCGAGATCGTGCCCCGGAAGAGCAGGAAGGCGGGTATCGCGAGCAGGAATCCCCATTTCGCGGGAAGGCGCCAGGTGACCAGTGCCGCACCGCGATTGAGCCGGCGGGCGGTGTCGCCGTCGCAGGTGTAGGTGATCTCGATCGGCGCGCCCTGGTGCGAAAAGCCCTGGTGCCGCGGATGTTCCACCGGTCCCGAAGGCTGGAACGGCTGCTGTGGATTCATGAATCCCCCCATAGATATGAAATTGCTCGACCGATCGTAGACAACGGTCCACCGGAGGGGACGACGGGGGCGATGCGGTCGTCCGGGGATGGAATCAGCGTGCGCGGATCGGTACGGGTGCCGGCGGTCCGGGCGTTGCCACAGGCATGAGTATCGGAATCGCGTTGTCACCCTTCGCTCTCGACCGGTCCGGGAACGCCGTGGACGCGGCCGTCGCACAGGCTCGGATCGCCGCCGCGGCGGGGGTGCGTTCGGTGTGGCTCGGGCAGACCTTTTCGCACGACGCGCTGCTGGTGGCGGCGCTCATCGGGCGCGAGGTGCCCGGTATCGAGGTCGGGACCTCGGTGGTGCCGGTGCCGGGCAGGCATCCGCTGCTGGTGGCGAGTCAGGCGCAGACCGCGCAGGCGGCCACCGGCGGGCGGTTCACGCTCGGGCTCGGGCTCGGCGCGCGCGAGCTGTCCGAGCGGGCGTTCGGCGGCACGTTCGACCGGCCCGCGACCCGGCTGCGCGAATTCCTCACCGCCCTGCGCTCGGTGCTCGACACCGGCGCGGTCGACTTCCACGGCGAGACGGTCACCGCCGCCACTCCGATGCCCGCCGCGGTCGCCGGCGCGCGGCCCACCGTGCCGGTGCTGGTCGCGGCGATGGGACCACAGGCGCTGCGGGCCACCGGCGAACTGGCCGACGGCACCCTGCCCTTCCTGGTGGGGCCCGATGCGCTGGCCGAGCACATCGTCGAGCCGCTGCGTGCCGCGGCGGACAGCGCGGGCAGGCCGCGACCGCGTGTCGTCGCCCTGGTCCCCGGAGTCGTCACCGCGGACCTGGCCGCCGCCCGCGCGGCCGCCGAAGCGAATACCGCCTTCTACGACACCATTCCGTCCTATCAGCGGGTGATCGCGCTGTCCGGCGTCGAACGGGCCGCCGACCTCGTGGTGCTCGGCGACGAGGAGACCGTGGCCGCCCGGGTGGCCGACTACTTCGCCGCGGGCGCCACCGACGTCGTCTTCTCCCAGACCGACCTCACCACCCCGGAAGACCAGCAGCGCACCTGGCGCCTGCTCGGCGAACTCCAGCGCGCGGGCTGACTACAGGCCCATGTCGGTGGCGAGGAGTGCGCGCAGGGCGTCACCGGTGCCGCCGAGGATGCGGTCGATGCGGTGGTCGGCGTAGAGACGGGCGATGGGGGAGTCGGTGAGATAGCCGGTGCCGCCGTGCAGTTGCAGGCAGCGGTCGATCACCCGGCCCGCGGTCTCGGTGGCGAACAGTTTCGCCGAGGCGGCGTCGGCGGGGTCGAGTTCGCCCTGATCGTGGGCGGTGAGGGCGCGGTCGACGACCGCCTCGACGGCGTCGACCTCGGCGCGGCAGGCGGCGAGCTCGAACCGGGTGTTCTGGAAACCGGGCCGGGGGGCGCGGTCGGCGGTGTGCAGGCGGGCGAACCGGATCGCCGCCTTGGCCTGGGCGTAGGCGCTGACGGCGATGCCGAGCCGTTCGCGCGGCAGCTGCGCGGCCAGGTGCTCGACCGCGCGGTGCGGGGTGCCGAGCACCTCGCTGACCGGGACCCGCACATCGGTGAAGGTGAGTTCGGCGGTGTCGCTGACCTTGCGGCCCAGCGTGTCCAGCTGGCGGCCGACGCGAAAGCCGGGCGCGGCGGTGTCGACCACCAGCAGCGAGAGCCCATAGGACGGATCGTCGGCCCGCGGCGCCGCCGTCCGCGCGCACACGATGACGCGATCGGCGTGCACCCCGCCGGTGACGAAGGTCTTGGACCCGTTCACCACGTACACGCCGTCGGTGCCCAGCGGCGCGGTGGTCCGCATGTCCGCCGGCTCGGACCCGGCGCCGGGCTCGGCGACGGCGAGCGCGAACATGGTCTCGCCGGTGATGATTCCGGGCCACCAGCGCTGCTGCTGCGCCGTGGTGGCCAGGGTGCGCACCAGCGGCAGACATCGGGTGACGTGCGCGCTCGACCCGCCGAAGGAGACGGCGGCCCTGGCGATCTCCTCGGCCAGCACCGCCCGATACCCGAACGAGGACTGCCCGGCGCCGCCGTAGGCGACCGGCGCCTCGATCCCGAAGACGCCGAGTTCGCCCAGCCGGTAATAGAATTCGCGGGGGACCAGGCCCTCGTCGTACCACTTGCCGAAGCTGGGTACGACCTCGGCGTCGATGAAGGCGCGGAGGCGCGCCCGGAACGCGTCGTGCCCGGCGTCGAACACTGTTCTGCGCATGACGAACTCCTGACCGGCCGATGTACGGCCACGAGCCGTCCCGCCCGGCGGTGCGGGCGGGACGGCGAGATGCGGTGGGACCGTGTTACTTCGCGGGCGCGGGGACCGCGGGGTCCTTGCAGTAGGCGCCGAGCTCGGCCGGGCACGGCGCGAGGATCGTCGAGAAGTACTGGTAGGCCGAGAACAGCGCCAGCGGTCCGCCGACGGTGATCAGCCCGACCATGGTGCCGACCGCGCCGAGGGTGGCCGCGCCGAGCACGCACCCGGCGACGGTCGCGCCGACCCACGGCACCAGCAGCGCGATCACCGGGCTGGCGATCGCCGCGCCCGCCGCGCCGCCGACCAGGCAGCCGACCCCGCCGCCCACCACGGCGCCGACGATCGCGGCCACGGCGCTGCCGATACCGAGCCGCTGGCTGAGCACGCCGAGCGCGGTCTGGTCACGTGGGGTGAACGATTCGGCGATCTGCTTCGCCGCCGCGTCCGCGCTGACCAGGTCGGTCGCGGCCGCCACCGGGGTACCGCCTTCGCGGGCGGGCGTCAGGGTCGCCCTGTCGCCCTCCACGGTCGCCGCGATCGGGAACAGCTTGTCGTCGAGGCGATACGACAGCGGCAGCGCCGCGACCGGCACGTCGGCGGCGGTGGTGAGCACCAGCTGGCCGTCGACGACGGTCAGTTTGCCGTCACCGGTGGTGACGACGGCGGCATCGCCCTGCCTGCTGACCTCGTAGTGCACTTCGGTCTGCGGCTGTGCCGGTGCGGCGTGGCCGGTCCCGGTGCCGATACCGAGGGCAAGGGCCGTCAGTGCGGCGGTCGCGAGCGTGGTGGACATCTTCATCGGTGATCCTCATCGATCGGTGGTGTACTTCGGGGGAATTAGTTGCCTGCGCTGAACAGGCCCTCGGTGAGCGACCAGTGGGTGCCCGTGAAGGTCTGGATGCCGACGGATTCGAGCGGGAAGCCGTCGCCCGCACCGGTTTTCATGGTGATTCCGGGCAGCAGCAGGCCCGCGGCGGCGCCGTCGAGGGAGCGCATCGCGTCGCGCAGACCCTCCCTGGTGGGGCACTTCGCGGCGGCCATCGTCTGGTGGAAGCTCTCGGCCATGGCCCAGCCGCCCATGGTGTGCTGGTTCTCCGGGTCGGCGCCCTGGCCGTACTGCCCCAGCTTCGCCCGGTAGGTCTGCATGCCCGCGTCGCCGGACCAGCGCGGGTCGGCCGCGTCCTTGAGGAAGGCGGCGGTCACCGCGCCCCGCACGTTCTCCAGGCCGACCGGTCGCAGGGTGGCCATCGTGTTCGACACCTGGGTCACCACGTGCAGTGGGTTCCACTCGGTGTTGCGCACATCGGCGGCCAGTGCCTGCGAGGCGAACTTCGGGGTCGAGAAGTTCAGCAGCACATCGGCTTTCGAGTTGGCCAGATTGCGGACCTGCGGGTCGACGGTGGGGTCGGTGACCTCGAAGCTCTGCTGCGCGACCACCTTGACGCCGCTGCCCGCGATGCCCTCGGTGAACGCGCCGAGCAGGTCCTTGCCGAAATCGTCGTTCTGGTAGAGCACGGCCACGGTGGCGTTCGGGCGCTGCTTCTCGATGTACTCGGCGTAGGCGCTGCCCTCGGTGTGGTAGCTGGGCTGCCAGCCGATGGTCCACGGATGCTCGGTGTCGGTGCCGAATTTCGTCGCGCCGGTGGCGACGAAGACCTGCGGCACCTGTCGCTGGCCGAGGTAGTCGACCACGGCCGAGGAGGTCGCCGTGCCCAGGGTCTGGAAGATCGCGAACACCTGGTCCTGTTCGACGAGGCGGCGGGTCTCCTCGACGGTCTTGGGCGGCTGATAGCTGTCGTCGCGCACCAGGTACTCGACCTTGCGGCCGTTGATGCCGCCCTGCTCGGCGTTGATGTAGTCGAAGTAGGCCTTGATGCCCTTGGGCACCTCACCGTAGGCAGAGGCCGGGCCCGACAGCGGGTACACCCCGCCCAGCTTGATCGTGGTGTCGGTGATGCCGGTGGTCTGCTGGCCCCGGCACTCGCCCGAGCCGACGGTGCCGGTGTCGGCGCCGCGGCCGCCGCACGCGGTGAGCGTCGCGAGCAGTGCCGCCGCCAGGCCGAGGGCGTGGAACGCCTTAGTGCGCATGTGATTTCCCTTTCCGAACCAGAGGTCCGAGCTGTCGCGCCAGGCGGCCGGCCAGCCCGGCCAGGCCCGTGGGCGCGAGGTACATGACCGCGATGATCAGCAGTCCGAAGATGACGCCGGGCGCCGCCTGGTTGACGTCCTGGGCGAAGCTCGGCACGAACAGCACGAACAGGCCGCCCAGCAGCGGTCCCCAGGTGGTGCCCAGCCCCCCGACGACGAGCCCGGCCAGCAGCGTCACCGACAGCGTCAGCGCGAACGAGTCCGGGGAGACGAAGGCGATCACCCAGGTGTAGACGCATCCGGCCACCCCGGCGAGCAGCGCGCTCCAGGCGAAGGCCAGGGTCTTGTAGTGGGCCAGGTTCACCCCGAGCACCTCGGCCGCGATCTCGTTGTCGCGCACCGCGTGCAGCGCGCGCCCCACCCGCGACCGCAGCATGCCGGCGACCAGCGCGAAGCTCGCGAGGGTGACGGCCAGTGCCAGGAAATACAGCCACTGGTCCTCGGCCAGGCCGGTCCACGCCGGTGGCTGGGGCTTGGTGACGGTGATGCCCATCGAGCCGCCGGTCAGCCCGTCGAATCGCTTGAGCAGCGGGACGAGGAAGACCGCGATCGCCAAGGTGACCAGCGCCAGGTAGAGCCCGCGCAGCCGCAGCGCCGGGATGCCGAGCGCGAAGCCGAGGACGAAGGTCACCGCGGCCGCGAGGGGCAGCGTCGCGAAATACGGTGTGTCCCACTGGTACATCGCGACGGCCGCGGTGTACGCGCCGACCGCGAAGAACGCGCCGTGGCCGAGCGAGATCTGCCCGGTGTGCCCGACCAGCAGGTTCAACCCGAGCAGGGTGACCGCGTAGATCATGGCCATGGCCAGCTGGAAGGTGTGGAAGGGCACCAGCTGGAACGGCGCCGCGCAGGCCACCAGCACCACGACCGCCGTGGCGAGCAGCGGCCAGGGCAGGCGGCCGAGGCCGCGGGCGGACGACGGCGCCGGTGGCGCAGCCTGGGTCGTCGTGGCCGGGACTGTGTTCAACTCGCTCATACCCGCTCCACCGCCGCGTGTCCGAACAGACCTTGAGGGCGCACCAGCAGCACACCCAGGATGATCACCAGCGGCACACCGATCTTGAGTTCGGTGCCGATCGCGTCGACGTATGCGCCGGTGAGGGTTTCGGCGACGCCGACGATCAGGCCGCCGGCCACCGCGCCACCGGGCGAGTCGAACCCGCCGAGGGTGGCCGCCGCGAAGGCGTAGAGCAGGACCCCGCCCATCATGTTGGGTTCGAGGAACAGCAGCGGCGCAGACAGCACGCCCGAGACCGCGCCGACCAGCGCGGCCAGACCCCAGCCGAGCGCGAGCACCGTGCCGACCCGGATCCCGACCAGCCGGGCCGAGGCCGGATTGCACGCCACCGCCCGCATGGCCAGGCCGATCCCGGTGTAGCGGAACAGCAGATACAGCAGGCCCATCACCACGCCGACGACGGCGAGAATCCCGAGACTGCCGTAGCCGACGCTCACGCCCGCACCCCGGAAAGCGCCCTCCGGGAACGGATTCGGGAACGACTTCACCTGGTACGACCAGATCCAGCCCGCCACCGCGTTGACGGTGAAGAACAGGCCGACCGTCACGATCACCAGGGTGATCTCCGGCGCGCCCTCGACCGGGCGGATGATCACCCGTTCGATGAGCATGCCCGCGCCGAAGGACAACGCCAGGGTGAGCGGCAGCGCCACCCAGAACGGCATCGTCTGGCTCAGCTGCCAGGCCAGGAACGCCGAGAACATGGCCAGCTCGCCCTGGGCGAAATTGACGATCCCGGTGAAGCGATAGATCAGGACCAGTGCCAGGGCCAGCCCGGCGTAGATCGCGCCCGCCGAGAGTCCCTCGACGAGCTGCTGGGCGAATTCGGTCACGGCCGCACCCGGATTCCCAGGTAGGAGCGGGTGACCTGCTCGTCGGCCCGGATCCGAGCCGCGGTACCCGACAACGCGATCCGCCCTGACTCGAGCACATGCGCCTGGTGGGCGATGCCCAGCGCCAGATGCGCGTTCTGTTCGACGACGATCACGGTGGTGCGTTCCTCTTCGTTGATGGTGTGCACGATCCCGAACAGCTCCTGGGTCACCAGCGGGGACAACCCGAGCGAGGGTTCGTCGAGCAGCAGCACCCGGGGCCGCAGCAGCAGCGCCCGGCCGATCGCGAGCATCTGCTGCTGGCCGCCGGACAATCCGCCCGCCGGGTCGCGCCGCTTGTCGCGCAGGATCGGGAAGTAGTCGTAGACGCGGCGCAGGTCGGCCTCCACGGCCGCGCGGTCACGGCGGATGTAGGCGCCGAGCCGCAGGTTCTCCTCGACCGACAGCGGCGCGAAGGTGCCGCGCCCCTCCGGCACGTGGGCCACGCCGAGGCGCGCCATCGCCTCCGGGGCGCGGCCGGTCACCTCGGTCTCACCCAGCCGCAGCGCGCCGCGGACCTTGACCATCCCGCACAGCGCGCGCAGCAGCGTCGTCTTGCCCGCGCCGTTGGGGCCCAGGATCGCGCAGACCTCGCCCTCGGCGACCCCGAAGCTCACGCCGTGCAGAACCTTCGCCGCGCCGTACCCGGCGTGCAGGTCGGTGACAGAGAGGAAATCCGTCATGCCGCCGCTCCCAGGTAGGCGCGAATGACGGCCGGATCCCGTTGCACCGCTTCGGGTTCGCCCTCGGCGATGACCGCGCCGAACTCCAGGCAGACCACCCGGTCGCAGGTGCCCATGACGAAACCCATGTGGTGCTCGACGACCACCACGGTCAGGTCGAGATCGGCGCGCAGGCCGCGCAGCAGGTCGGCGAACTCGTCGACCTCGCCGTGGCTGAGGCCGTTCACCGGCTCGTCGAGCAGCAGCAGCCGCGGCCGCACCGCCAGCGCCCTGGCCAGCTCGATCCGCTTGAGCGTGCCGAACGGCAGGCCCGCGGCCGGATGATCGGCGACGGCGGTCAGGTCGAGGCGGGCGAGCAACTCGTCGGCCTCGGCGCGCAGCGCGCGTTCCTCGCGCCGCACCGCCGGACCGCGCAGGCCCGCCGCGAGGAACCCCGCCCCGGCCCGGTGGTGCGCGCCGACGAGGACGTTGTCGCGCACCGACATGCGGGGGAACAGGCCGAGGTTCTGGAAGGTGCGGGCGATGCCGAGGCCGGCCAGCGCGTCGGGACGCACCGTGGCCAGGTCGGTGTCGCGGAACCGCAGCGTGCCCGAGGTCGGGCGGTGGCGCCGGGTGAGGCAGTTGAACAGGGTGGTCTTGCCCGCGCCGTTCGGTCCGATCAGGCCGACCATCTCACCGGGAGCCACCGTGAACCCGACCTCCCGCAGGGCGGTGATGCCGCCGAAGCGCACCGTCAGGTTGGTTATCTCGAGCATGGCGTCGAGATTAAATTCGCAGTTCACGGGTCACATCGGACGTTGCGGACCAAGTTTCGCCGCCGATCTCGTCCACGGCGGACAGGACGGCGGGCGCCGCGCCGTCGCCGGTTGACACCGGCAAACCGGACATGCACACTTCCCGGATATGTCAGCTGGATCACAGTCGCTCGCCGTGCAGCCGGGCTCGGTGCAGGCCGAGCGCGTGCGGATCGTCGGCTGCGCCTACGACCACGCCGACGACATCGCCGACGACGTGATGGCCAAGATCCGGGAGGAGCTGCCCGGCTACGGCACCGACGACCCCGGTTTCCTCGCCGATGTCCACGACCAGCTGGCCCGGCTGAGCCGCACCGGCCTCGGCGCCCTGCTCGAGCGCAAGCGGGTCACCCCCGCCGATGTCACCTACGCCAGGCAGGCCGCCGCCCGGCGCGCCAGATCGGGACTGCCGCTGGTCGACTACATAGCCGCGTTCCGCCTGGGCCAGCGCGCCATCTGGAAGTCGCTGCTCGCCCACGCGGGCGACAGCGACGCAGGGCGGGAAGCGGTGCTGTCGCTGGCGGGCCCGCTGGCCCGCTACACCGACCTGATCAGCAATCAGGCCACCGACGCCTATCTGGAATTCCAGCAGTACGTGGCCGCCGAATCCGGCCGCGACGGCCGGGCGCTGATGGACGCGCTGCTCGAGGGCACCCTGCCCACCGGTGGGCCGCATCTGTCGGTGGCCACCGCGCACGGCATCGGCGCCGATCGCACCACGCCGCTGCTCGTCGTCACCGCCGTCGTGCTCGAACCGGCCGAAACCCAGGGCGAGACAGCGCGTCTGGTGTCGGCGGCGGCCGCGCGGGTGGGCGTGAACGGGTTGCGCACGCTGTCGGTGGTGCGTGGCGGCGAGATCGTGGCGATTCCGGCGCTCGGCCGCGACGGATCGGCCGAGCAGCTGTGCGAACGGCTGCGCGCGATGCGCGCCGACCTGGCCGCCGAGGGGATCTCACTGGCCATCGGCGTGAGCACCGCCGTCACCGAGGTCGCGCAGATCCCGCGCGCCTACCGGCAGGCCCAGGCCGCGCTCGCGCTGCTGCCCGAGGACGGCGGCGTGCTCGCTTTGCCACAGCTCACCCCGTTCCGCTACCTGCTGCTGCGCGCCGACGACACCACTCGTCAGCTCGTCGACCCCCGCGTCGGCGCCGCGCTGGCCGATGACCGCGCCCGCGGCGGCTCGCTCGCCGAGACCATCCGCGCCTTCGCCGCCGCCGACATGAACCTGCGCGAAGCGGCCGACACCCTGCGCATCCACCTCAACACCGCCAAGTACCGAATCGGGCGCATTCAGGAGCTCACCGGCCGCAACGTGCGCAGCGTCAACGATCTGGTCGAGCTGCTGGTGGCGATCGAACTGCAGACCGGGCAGTCCGGACGGCCGGGCGCGGCTGTTATAAACGACGCATGAGTCTGGATCCCGCCATCGCCGCACGTCTCAAGCGCAACGAGGCGGGTCTGATCGCCGCCGTCGCGCAGGAGAAGTCGACCGGCGACGTGCTGATGATGGCCTGGATGGACGACGAGGCGCTGGCCCGCACCCTCGAAACCCGCAGGGGCACCTACTATTCGCGGTCGCGTCAGCAGTACTGGGTCAAGGGGGAGACCTCGGGCCACACCCAGTACGTGCACGAGGTGCGGCTGGACTGCGACGGCGACACCGTGCTGCTGATCGTCGACCAGGAGGGCGCCGCGTGCCACACCGGCACGCACACCTGCTTCGACACCGACGTGCTGCTGGCCGCGGACTAGCAGTCCTCCGCGGCGAGCACGGCGTTGAGCCGCGTCGAGACCGTTTCCCCGAGGTCGGCCAGCTGGGCGATCTGGTCGGGGTCGAGCGCGTCCAGCACCAGCCTGCGCACCGCGTCGACATAGCCCGGCGTGGCCGCGAGCACCGTCTCGAATCCCGCGTCGGTGAGTACCGCGTTGACCCCGCGCCTGCCCGCGGTGGTGTCGCGGCGCGCCCAGCCGAGTCGTTCCAGCTTGGACACCACATGCGACAGTCGCGATAGCGACGCATTTGCTTTGTGGGCGAGATCACTCAGCTGGAGCCGGTGCCCCGGTTCCTCCGAGAGCAGGCTGAGCACCCGGAACTCGAAGTGTGTCAGCCCGGACTCGCGCTGCAGCCGGGTGTCGAGCGCGCCGGGGATCCGGGCCATGAGCGCGACGATCGCCTGCCAGGCGCGCTGTTCGACGGGATCGAGCCACTGGGTGCTCACCGGCACTGCCTGACGGCCGGACAACAGGGCGGGTGTACTGGGGCGCGCACCGGACCGAGTTTGCCACGACGTCGCTGTGGCGTCCGCGAGATGGCGGTGGTCGTGAGGTCACTCACAGCACCGCCGGGAGAACTATCGCGCGTGCGGCTACTCGGCGGGCGTGATCGGCGGCTCGGGGACCTGCACGGCCTTGGCGGCCTTGCGGCGGTTGAGGCCCCGTTTGCCCATGAGAGCCAGGACCGCCAGGAAGATCACGCCGGCCAGGAGGGCGCCGACGAGGCAGGCGCCGCGGAAGGCGGGCGCGTCGACATCGAGGATGCGCTGACCGGCGTGCGCGGCGTTGTTGCCGCCCAGCACGATGGTCAGCGTCATGAGATTGGGAATCGCCCCGACCAGGGCGATGACGACCGCGGCGCCCGCGATGAACTTGCCGCCCTTGCGTTTCCACATGCGAACGGCCAGCAACAGCAACAGCAGGGGCACCAGGGTGAAGACCAGCCCGTAGACCAGGCCCCACCAGATGCCGGAGGAGAAACTGCCGTGCACCATCGAGCCGATGCGCTGCGCCCACCAGCGCGGAATGAACGACGCGAGAATGAAATAGGCGATCACCAGCACGATCGCCGTGGCGACCGTGATGATCGCCCGATTCCGCCACACGACGGCCGTGGACTTCTGACCGTTCGACTGCACCTCGCCGGTTGTCATGTCCCCAGGGTAGAGGCGGGCACGCCGCCGGGCGCCGATCCGGCGCCCGGCGTTTTCCGGCGCGTGGTGGCTATTCGGTGGCGTTCGCGCGCTCGCGCAGGAAGGCCAGCGCCTCGTCGGCGTGCACGGCGGCGCGCAGCTCACCGGTGACGATCTTCAGGATGGTGCCGTCGGTGTCGATGACGAAGGTGTGCCGCTTGACCGGGGCGAGCTTGCCGAGCAGGCCGCGCTTGACGCCGAAGGCCGCGGCCACCGCGCCGTCGGCGTCGGATAGCACCGGGTACTCGAGCCGCTGCTTGGCGGCGAACCCGGCCTGCACCTCGGCGCTGTCGGTGCTGATGCCGGCACACGAGGCGCCCACCGCGGCGAATTCGGCGCTCAGATCACGGAAGTGGCAGGCCTCGGCCGTGCACACCGGGGTGTTCGCGGCGGGGTAGAAGAACAACACGAGGGGGCCGTCGGCGAGCAAGCTGTCGAGCGTGCGGAGCTGGGCGGACTGGTCGGGGAGCGCGAACTGGGGAGCGCGCTGGCCTGGCTGCATGGTCGCCACCCTAATGACCGTGCCGGTCCGACGAAAGATCCCCGTCCGCCCACGAACGGGGATCTGCTCGGTCGTGCCCGGTGCCGCCCCCGACGGACGACGCCGGGTCAGCGCTGCAGCAGCGCCGCGATCTCGGGGTTGCGGATCTCCATCACGTCGAGGATGCCGTGGACGCGCAACATCGGCTCGAGCTCCCGGATGCGGTCGCGGTGCCCGGCGTACTCGACCGGGAAACGCTTCTCGTCCAGGTCTTCCATGGCCTTGGCGTAGGTGACGAAGGACGTCAGCGCGCTCGCCGCGGACATTTGACCTGGACCGTAGTGCTGCTGCGACGGGGCGACCATCCGGCCGTCCTGTGCGCCCTGGTGCGAGGGGTACAACATTGCTCCTCTCGGAAAGGGGATTACCGCATGCGACATGGAACGCGCGCGAGTGTAGTGATGTCGATCACCCGGTGTGGCGGCGCGGGGGTCGGGCCAGCGCGAGGGTGCCGCGCCGCGCCTGGGATGATGGGGAAATGCAGGGCGCGTCGACACCAACCACCACGACCCGCGACCAGTTCCGGCTGCTCGCCGCCGAACACCGGGTGGTCCCGGTGACCCGAAAGGTGCTGGCGGACTCCGAAACTCCGCTCTCGGCCTACCGGAAGCTGGCCGACGACCGGCCGGGCACCTTCCTGTTCGAGTCCGCCGAGAACGGGCGATCGTGGTCGCGCTGGTCGTTCATCGGCGCGGGCAGTCCGTCGGCGCTCACCGTCGTCGACGGCGAGGCGGCCTGGCTGGGCGCGGTGCCCGCCGACGCCCCGTCCGGCGGCGATCCGCTGCGCGCGCTGCACGAGACCCTCGAGCTCCTGCGCACCGAACGCCTGCCCGGACTGCCCCCGCTGACCGGCGGCCTGGTCGGCTATCTCGGCTACGACGCGGTGCGCCGCATCGAGCGGCTGCCCGAGCTGGCCGACGACGATCTGCAGCTGCCCGAACTGGTGCTCATGCTGGCCACCGATCTGGCCGCGTTCGACCACCACGAGGGCGCGATCACCCTCATCGCCAACGCCGTGAACTGGAACGGCACCGACGAGAACGCCGACGCCGCCTACGACGACGCCGTCGCTCGCCTCGACCGGATGACCGCCGCGCTGGCCGCCCCCGCGCCCTCGACCGTGTCGGTGTTCGACCAGCCGGAGCCGCAGTTCCTGCGCCGCCGCACCACCGAGGAGTTCGGCGCGGGCGTGCGCAGGCTGATCAAGGAGATCGAGGCGGGCGAGGCCTTCCAGGTGGTGCTCTCGCAGCGCTTCGAGATGGACTACAGCGGCTCGCCGCTGGCGGTCTACCGGATGCTGCGCGCCTCCAACCCGAGCCCGTACATGTACCTGATGCACATTCCCGACGGCGACGGCGGCACCGCGTTCTCCATCGTCGGCTCCAGCCCCGAATCGCTGGTCACCGTCAAGGACGGCATCGCCACGACGCACCCGATCGCGGGCACCCGCTGGCGCGGGCAGAGCGCCGAGGACGACATCCTGCTCGAGAAGGACCTGCTGGCCGACGAGAAGGAGAACGCCGAGCACCTGATGCTCGTCGACCTCGGGCGCAACGATCTGGGCCGGGTGTGCCGCCCCGGCACCGTGCGGGTGACCCAGTACCGCCACGTCGAGCGCTACAGCCACGTGATGCACCTGGTCTCCACGGTGTCCGGTCAGCTCGCCGAGGGCAAGATCGCGCTCGACGCCGTGCAGGCCTGCTTCCCGGCGGGCACGCTCTCCGGCGCGCCGAAGGTGCGGGCGATGGAACTCATCGAGGAGCTGGAGCCGACCCGGCGCGGCATCTACGGCGGCGTGGTCGGCTACCTCGACTTCGCCGGTGACGCCGACACCGCCATCGCGATCCGCACCGCGCTGCTCAAGGACGGCACCGCCTACGTGCAGGCCGGTGCCGGCGTGGTCGCCGATTCCGACCCGGTCTACGAGGACACCGAGGCCCGCAACAAGGCCATGGCGGTGCTCAAGGCGATCGCGGCCGCGCAGACCCTGCGGACCTACGAGGGCGGCGGCGAGTGAGCGAGGAAGCCGCCGCGACACCGTCCCCCGCACCGGCGCCCGTGCGGGCCGCCAAGCCGGTCGTCCCGGTGGCACTGCTCGCGCTGGCCGCGGCGGGCCTGTGGGCGTCCTCGCGGATGACCTGGGTGACCGTGCACTCCGCCGACGGCCTCACCGAACCGCGCACCGACGACCTCGACGGCGCCACCTGGTTCGGCGCGCTCACCCCGCTGGCGCTGGTGCTGGTCGCCGCGATCGCGGCGGTGTTCGCGGTCAAGGGCGTGCTGCGGCAGCTGCTCGGGGTGGTGATCGCGGTGGTGGCCGCGGTCGCCGCGGTGCCCGGCTTCGCGCTGGCCGCCGGGGCGGGCCGGACCGAGGAGCGCGCGGGCACCCTGGCCGAGCTGCCGGTGCGCGCGGTCGTCAGCGGCGCCGACGTGCACCTGGCGCCCGCGATCCTGTCGATCGTGGCGGCGGCCTGCGCGCTGATCGCCGGGGTGCTGCTGACCCGCAGACCCGAGGAGAGCGCGCAGCTGTCCGGCAAATACGACAACCCGGTGTTCCGGCGCGCCGACGCCAGCGCGCAGGTGAGCAAGCAGCGCGACGAGACCGGAACCGCAGCGCCGCTGTCGGACCGGGTCCTGTGGGACGCGCTCGACGCGGGCACCGACCCGACCGACACCCCCGAGGAGCCCGGCGACGACGGCACGTCGCCCGGGCGCACGCCGTGACCCGCCGCAGCTCCACCGTGGTGGCCCCGGCCCGCCGGGCGGCAGTGACGCCCGGCACCCCCGCCGCAGTGACACGGGCGGCGGCCATTTATTCTTGTCCAGCATCGGTGAGACAGCGCCTGAGGGGACTCTCAGGTGAGAAGTTCGTCTCCCCAGAAAGGATTCGAGCCAGATGACGGTACTCGACTCGATTCTCGACGGGGTTCGGGCGGATGTTGCCGCTCGCGAAGCCCTCCTCGATTTTCAGGCGATCAAAGCCGCAGCGGCAGCCGCCAAGGCGCCGCTGAACGCGGCCGCCGCGTTGCACGAGGACGGGATCGGTGTCATCGCCGAGGTGAAGCGTGCCAGCCCCTCCAAGGGCGCGCTGGCCGACATCCCGGACCCCGCCGTCCTGGCCAAGGCCTACGAAGACGGTGGCGCCCGCATCATCAGCGTGCTCACCGAGGGCCGCCGCTTCGGCGGCTCGCTCGACGACCTCGACGCGGTCCGCGCGGCCGTGAACATCCCGGTCCTGCGCAAGGACTTCGTCGTCGGCCCGTACCAGATCCACGAGGCCCGCGCGCACGGCGCCGACGTGATCCTGCTGATCGTGGCGGCGCTCGAACAGGACGTGCTGTCCTCGCTGATCGACCGCACCGAATCACTGGGCATGACCGCTCTCGTGGAAGTGCACACCGAGGAAGAGGCCGATCGCGCGCTGGAAGCGGGCGCGTCGGTGATCGGCGTCAACGCCCGCAACCTCAAGACCCTCGAGGTCGACCGCGACGTGTTCGCGCGGATCGCGCCCGGCCTGCCCTCGGAGGTCATCCGGGTGGCCGAGTCCGGTATCCGCGGCACCGCCGACCTGCTGGCCTACGCCGGCGCGGGCGCCGACGCGGTGCTCGTCGGCGAGGGCCTGGTGACCAGCGGCAACCCGCGTGCCGCGGTGTCGGAGCTGGTGACCGCCGGTACCCACCCGTCCTGCCCGAAGCCGGCCCGGCGGAGCATCCGGTGAGCGCCCTGCCCCAGGCCAGCGCCGGCGTCGCCCAGCACAGCGACTACGAGCCCGACGCGGGCGGCCACTTCGGCGTCTACGGCGGACGGCACGTCCCCGAGGCGCTGATGGCGGTGATCGAGGAGGTCACCGCCGAGTACGACAAGGTCCGCACCGACCACGGCTTCCTCGACGAACTCGACCGGCTGCAGCGCGACTACACCGGCCGCCCGTCCCCGGTCTTCGAGTGCGCCAACCTGGCCGAACACGCCGGGGGAGCGCGGATCTTCCTCAAGCGCGAGGACCTCAACCACACCGGCTCGCACAAGATCAACAACGTGCTCGGGCAGGCGCTGCTGGCCAAGCGGATGGGCAAGACCCGCGTCATCGCCGAGACCGGCGCCGGTCAGCACGGCGTCGCCACCGCGACCGCGTGCGCGCTGCTCGGCCTGGACTGCGTCATCTACATGGGCGCCGTCGACACCGCCCGCCAGGCGCTGAACGTGGCCAGGATGCGGCTGCTCGGCGCCGAGGTCGTCTCGGTGACCACCGGCTCGCAGACCCTCAAGGACGCCATCAACGAGGCGCTGCGCGACTGGGTCTCGAACGCCGACGACACCTACTACTGCTTCGGCACCGCCGCGGGCCCGCACCCGTTCCCGCTGATGGTGCGCGATTTCCAGCGCATCATCGGGATCGAGGCGCGCGAGCAGATCACCGAGCGCGCGGGCAGGCTGCCCGACGCGGTCGTGGCCTGCGTCGGCGGCGGCTCCAACGCCATCGGCATCTTCCACGCCTTCATCCCCGACGCGGGTGTCCGGCTGATCGGCTACGAGGCGGCCGGTGACGGCGTCGAGACCGGACGGCACGCGGCCACCTTCACCGGCGGCACCCCCGGCGCCTTCCAGGGCGCGTACTCGTACCTGCTCCAGGACGAGGACGGCCAGACCATCGAATCGCATTCGATCTCGGCCGGCCTCGACTACCCGGGCGTCGGCCCCGAGCACGCCCACCTCAAGGACATCGGCCGCGCCGAATACGCGCCGATCACCGACACCGAGGCGATGGACGCGCTGCTGCTGCTGTCGCGCTCGGAGGGCATCATCCCGGCGATCGAGTCCGCGCACGCGGTGGCCGGCGCGCTGAAGCTGGGCAAGGAGCTCGGCGCGGGCGCGATCATCCTGGTCAACCTGTCCGGTCGCGGCGACAAGGACATGGACACCGCGGGCCGCTGGTTCGGCCTGTTCGACGACGACGCCGAGGAGCACGCGCAGTGAGTCAGCAGTCTCGTCTCGCGAACACGTTCGCGGCGGCGCGCGGCGAGGGCAGGGCCGCCCTGATCGGCTACCTGCCCGCGGGCTATCCCGACCTGGCCGGGTCGATCGAGGTCTGCCGGACCATGGTCGACGCGGGCTGCGACATCATCGAGGTCGGCGTCGCCTACTCCGATCCGGTGATGGACGGCCCGACCATCCAGGCCGCCGCCGAGCAGGCGCTGCGCGGCGGCGTGCGGGTGCGCGACGTGTTCTCCGTCGTCGAGGCGATCACCGCCGCCGGCGGGCAGGCCGTGGTGATGAGCTACTGGAACCCGGTGCTCAAGTACGGCGTCGACACCTTCGCCCGCGACCTGGCCGCGGCCGGTGGCGCCGGGATCATCACGCCCAACCTGATCCCCGACGAGGCCGACGACTGGTTCGTCGCCTCGGCCACGCACAACCTGGACCGCATCTTCCTCGTCGCGCCGTCCTCCACCGAGGAACGCCTGGTGAAGACGCTCGAGGCCTCGCGCGGATTCATCTACGCCGCCTCCACCATGGGCGTCACCGGCGCGCGCGACGCGGTCTCCTCGGCCGCCCCGGCGCTGTGTGCCCGCATCCGCGCGCACTCCGACATCCCGATCGGCGTCGGCCTCGGTGTCCGCTCGGGCGCCCAGGCCGCCGAGATCGCCGCCTACGCCGACGGCGTGATCGTCGGCTCGGCCCTGGTCACGGCCGCCGCCGAGGGCCTGGACGCGGTGCGCGCGCTGACCTCGGAGCTCGCCGAGGGCGTGCGCTCGGCGACCGTCCGCTCCTAGTCGCGCCGCGAGCCCGTCCCGCCGACAAGCGGGGCGGGCTCTCCGCTGTCACCGTCCCGGCATCCGCCGTCAGGGTCGCGGCCACGCGGCCGTAAGCCCGTCCACTAGCCTGGTGGCCGTGAACTCAGTCCTGGCCTACATTCCGAGTCCGCCGCAGGGCGTCTGGCAGCTCGGACCCTTCCCGCTGCGGGCGTACGCGCTGTTCATCATCCTCGGCATCGTCGTCGCCATCTGGTGGGGCGAACGCCGGTGGCAACAGCGCGGCGGCAAGCCGGGCGCGGTCCTCGACGTCGCCATGTTCGCCGTGCCGTTCGGCCTGGTGGGCGGGCGGCTTTACCACGTGGCCACCGACTGGCAGAAGTACTTCGGCCCCGGCAAGCATCCGATCGAGGCGCTCTACATCTGGCAGGGCGGCCTCGGCATCTGGGGCGCGGTGTTCCTCGGCGGCGTCGGCGCCTGGATCGGCTGCCGGATCTACAAGATCCCGCTGCCCGCGCTCGGCGACGCCATCGCGCCCGCCGTGCTGCTCGCGCAGGCGATCGGCCGCCTCGGCAACTACTTCAACCAGGAGCTCTACGGCCGCACCACCGAGGTCCCCTGGGGTCTCGAGATCTACGAGCGCTTCGACGCCGAGACCGGCGCGCGCGACATGATGAACGGCGTCTCCACCGGCCGGGTGCTCGAGGTCGTGCACCCCACGTTCCTCTACGAGCTGGTCTGGAACGTGCTGGTGGTGATCCTGCTGGTGCAGCTGGACAAGCGCTTCAAGATCGGCCACGGCCGCCTGTTCGCGCTCTACGTGGCCGGCTACAGCTTCGGCCGGTTCTTCGTCGAGCTGATGCGCAGCGACGAGGCCACCCACATCCTCGGCATCCGGATCAACTCCTTCACCTCGGCCATCGTCTTCCTGTGCGCGATGGCGTATTTCGCGCTGGCTACCAAGGGCCGCGAGACCCCCGCCCAGCTGCAGCCCGACGGCGAACCGCGCCCGTGGCCGTGGCAGTTCTCGGCGCTGCGCGCCGCCGGTGCGGCCGACAACGCCGCGGCGGCCGAACCCGCCGCCACGCAGGCGGATTCGACGGACGAAGCCGCCGCCGAACCCGCCGAGAGCGATTCCGCGACGGCGTCGGCCGGTTCCGCGGACGAGGCACCGGGCACGGGTGAGGACGAGGCCGTCAGCGAGGCCGAGTCCGGCGACAAGGACGACGCCGCCACGGTACTGAAGAAGTCCTGACCACCACGGGGTGGCGAAATCGGCGGGCGTCGGGCAACATTCCCGACGCCCGTCGCGATAAATCGAGTGAGTGTCGCGCGCTGTCGGTGCGCCGGGGGCCACGACGGGTACCCGCACGAATGATGGAGGACATGAGTGACCGACCCCTACAACCCCAACCCGCAGTACGGCCCTGACCTGAACAAGCCGCAGGACTCCGGTTCGCAGCCCCAGTACGGTCAGCCCGCGTACGGTCAGCCCTCGGACCCGTACGCGCAGCAGCCGGGCTACGGCCAGCAGCCCGGGTACGGTCAGCCGCAGTACGGCCAGCCGCAGCCGCAGTACGGCCAGCCCGCCGACCCGTACGGTCAGCCGCAGCCCGCCTACGGCGCCGCGCCCTACGGTGCCATGCCGCAGGGCTACAACCCGGCCGACCCGGAAGCGCCGTACGGCCGCGACATGTACGGCGTGCCGTTCTCGGACAAGCAGAAGCTGATGGCCGGCCTGCTGGAGATCTTCCTCGGCAGCTTCGGTGTCGGCCGCTTCTACCTCGGCTACACCGGCCTCGGCATCGCCCAGATCGCGGTGGTCTGGCTGACCTGTGGCATCGGCGCCATCTGGCCGCTGATCGACGGCATCATGATGCTCACCGGCAAGGTGCCCGACGCGCAGGGCCGTCCGCTGCGCGACTGATCGTCCACACGCCTGTCACGGGTGTCCCGCCGGGTAGCGGGGCACCCGTTTCGCGTTTCCCCACCGGAATTGCGATCACGATGAGCGATACTCTGTGTCGGTCTGCCGCGGCGCCGTAGCGTCGCGTGGCCTGCGCGTGCCCGATACGCGCAGCGGAGAAAGGGATGGAACGTGCGCAAACTGCTTGCCGCCGCCGTACTCGCTGTCGTCGCCGCGACGGGCCTGTCGGCCTGCTCGTCCGCCGACGACCCGAACGTGCTGAAGGTCGGCACCGAGGGCACGTACGCGCCGTTCAGCTACCAGGACAACGGCACCCTCACCGGCTACGACGTCGAGGTCGCGCAGGCCGTCGGCGAGAAGCTCGGCAAGCGGGTGGAATTCGTGCAGACCCCGTGGGATTCGATCTTCGCCGGCCTCGAGTCCCAGCGGTTCGACCTGGTCGCCAACCAGGTGACCGTCAATCCCGAACGCACCGCGAAGTACTCGCTGTCGCAGCCGTACACGACCTCCGAGGGCGTGATCGTCACCAAGTCCGACAACACCACCATCACCACGCTGGCCGACCTCGCGGGCAAGACCACCGCCCAGTCGGCGACCAGCAACTGGGGCCAGGTCGCCAAGGACGCGGGCGCGAAGGTGGAAGCGGTCGAAGGCTTCGTGCAAGCGGTGCAGTTGCTGAAGTCCGGCCGGGTCGACGCCACCGTCAACGACACGCTCGCCGTCGGTGAGTACACCAAGAAGACCGGCGACACCGGCATCAAGATCGCCGGCAAGACCGGCGAGACCAGCAAGCAGGCCTTCGCCGCGCGCAAGGACGACGCCGCGCTCATCGCCGACATCGACAAGGCGCTCGAGCAGCTGCGCGCCGACGGCACCCTGGCCCGGCTGTCGGAGAAGTACTTCGGCACCGACGTCAGCAAATAGCGGATGGATGCCGCGACCAGGGAGCTGATCTGGCACAACCTGTGGCCGATGCTGAAGGCCACCGTCACCGCGACGCTGCCGCTGACGGCGATCAGCTTCGTCATCGGCCTGGCGATCGCGGTGGGCGTCGCGCTGGCGCGGATGTCGGCGAAGCGGGTGCTGTCGGCGCCCGCCCGCTTCTACATCTCGATCATCCGCGGCACGCCGCTGCTGGTGCAGCTGTTCATCGTGTTCTACGCGCTGCCGCAGTTCGGGATCGTCATCGACCCGTTCCCGGCGGCGGTGATCGCGTTCAGCCTCAATGTCGGTGGATACGCGGCCGAGGTGGTGCGCTCGGCGATCCTGAGCGTCGCCCACGGGCAGTGGGAGGCCGCGGCATCGCTGGGCATGACCTATCCGCAGACGCTCTGGTACGTGGTGTTCCCGCAGGCCGCGCGGATCGCGGTGCCGCCGCTGTCGAACACGCTCATCTCGCTGGTCAAGGACACCTCGCTGGCCTCGACCATCCTGGTCACCGAGTTGCTGCGCACCGCCCAGCTGGCGGCCGCGCCCACCTTCGACTTCTTCGCCCTCTACGGCGTCGCCGCCCTGTACTACTGGGTGATCTGCCTGATCCTCGGCGTCGGCCAGACGCGCCTGGAGACCCGGCTGTCGAAGCACGTCGCCGTTCGGTGACAACGGATTTCGTGAACACCTGGGTAACTCGCCGGGAACGCCCGGCCCGTGTCCCGTCGATATCCGCCGGTCCGGTCGAGTAGGGGCCTTACACCCCCCGCCCGGCGAAGTACGCGGAGCGGCGGGACAGTACTAGGCTTGCTGTCGTGATGCGACGGACGAAGATTGTGTGCACCCTCGGGCCGGCCACTGCCACCCAGGACCGTATTCGGGAACTCGTCGAAAGCGGCATGGATGTGGCCCGGCTGAACTTCAGCCACGGCGAGCATGCCGACCACGCCGACAACTACAAGATGGTCCGCGCGGCCTCGGACGAGACCGGCCGCGCGGTCGGCATCCTCGCCGATCTGCAGGGCCCCAAGATCCGGCTCGGCCGGTTCACCGAGGGCCGCACCACCTGGGCCAACGGCGAGCAGGTGCGGATCACGGTCGACGAGGTCGACGGTACCCACGACCGCGTCTCGACCACCTACAAGCAGCTCGCGCAGGACGCCAAGGCGGGCGACCGTCTGCTCGTCGACGACGGCAAGGTCGGCCTGACGGTCGAGAGCATCGACGGCAACGACGTCGTCTGCCGGGTCACCGAGGGCGGCCCGGTGAGCAACAACAAGGGCCTGTCGCTGCCCGGCATGGACGTGTCGGTGCCCGCCCTGTCCGAGAAGGACATCGAGGACCTCGAATTCGCGCTGAAGCTGGGCGTGGACTTCATCGCGCTGTCGTTCGTGCGTTCGCCCTCCGACATCGAACTCGTGCACGACATCATGGACAAGGTCGGCCGCCGGGTGCCGGTCATCGCCAAGCTGGAGAAGCCGGAGGCGATCGACAACCTCGAGGCGATCGTGCTCGCCTTCGACGCGGTGATGGTCGCCCGCGGCGATCTCGGTGTCGAGCTGCCGCTCGAGCAGGTGCCGCTGGTGCAGAAGCGGGCCATCCAGATGGCGCGCGAGAACGCCAAGCCGGTCATCGTCGCCACCCAGATGCTGGAGTCGATGATCGAGAACTCGCGCCCGACCCGCGCGGAGGCCTCCGACGTCGCCAACGCGGTGCTCGACGGCGCCGACGCGGTGATGCTGTCCGGTGAGACCTCGGTCGGCGCGTGGCCGATCGACGCGGTGCGCACGATGGCCCGCATCGTCACCGCCGTGGAGTCCGAGACGAACCGGGTGCCTCCGCTGACCCACGTCCCGCGCACCAAGCGCGGCGTGATCTCCTACGCCGCCCGCGACATCGGCGAGCGCCTCAACGCCAAGGCGCTGGTGGCCTTCACCCAGTCCGGTGACACCGTGCGCCGGCTGGCGCGGCTGCACACCCCGCTGCCGCTGCTGGCCTTCACCCCGCTCCCGGAGGTGCGCAGCCAGCTGACCCTCACCTGGGGCACCGAGACCTTCATCGTGCCGATGGTGGAGACCACCGACGCGATGATCCATCAGGTCGATCAGGCGCTGCTGTCGCTGGATCGGTACCGCAAGGGTGACCTGGTGGTCATCGTGGCCGGTTCCCCGCCGGGTACCGTCGGTTCCACCAACCTGATCCACGTGCATCGCATCGGCGAGGAGGACCACTAGTCGTGAGTAGTTCGGCGGGCGGATCGATCGAGGTCGATACCGTGTCAGGGCAGCAGTCACCCGATCTGCGGGTGCTGCTCGACCTGCTCGATCTCGAATCGGTCGGCGAGGACGTCTTCGTCGGCAACCATCCCGAGAAGGTGTGGAGCCGCACCTTCGGCGGGCAGTTGGTGTCGCAGGCGATCGTCGCCGCGGGTCGCACCGCCGGAGAACGGCCGCTGCACGCGATCAACGCGCACTTCGTGCGCGGCGGTGACGTGAAGAAGCCGATCGAATACCACGTGGAGCGGCACCGTGACGGTCGGGCGCTGGCCAACCGCACGGTGACCGCCAGCCAGGACGGCCAGGAGCTGTTCGTCATGCTGGCGGCGTTCCAGGACTGGGGCAAGGGCCTCGAGCACGCGCACGAGGGCCCCCAGGTGCCCGATCCGGAGACGCTGCCGCGGATCGAGGAGAGCTTCGCCGGCTTCGAGGACAAGCTGGAGATGTTCATCAACGCGCCGCACCCGATCGACATGCGCTACACCAACGATCCGGCGTGGATCCTCAAGGGCACCGGCGAGAAGCTCAACCACAATCGTGTGTGGATGCGTACCGACGGCACCCTGCCCGACGATCCGCTGCTGCACGTGGCCGCGCTCGGCTACTCCTCCGACACCACCGTGCTCGATTCGATCATCACCACGCACGGTTTGTCGTGGGGCCTGGACCGGATCCTCGCGGCGACGGTGAACCATTCGATCTGGTTCCACCGGCCGTTCCGCTTCGACGACTGGACGCTGTACGCGACCGAGTCGCCGGTGGCCGCGGGTTCGCGCGGGCTGGCGACCGGCCGGTTCTATTCGCGCAGCGGCGAATTGCTCGCGACCACCGTCCAGGAAGGCGTCATCCGGCACTTCCCGGCTCGCTGATCCCGGCGCTTCGGCGCCGGGGAGTCAGTGGTGCTCGTGGTCGAGTTCGAGTTCCAGGTCGGTGCGCTGATGGGCGCGCAGCCGGAACGGGACGGCGTGGCTGGCCGCGCCGTACACCGCCAGCACCAGGCCGTGCTCGAGGTCGGCGATCTCGTCGTCGGTAAGGTCGACCGGATCGCCGACCAGGCTGAGCGCGATCTCGAAGGTGGCCTCTGTGCTCGGTTCGGTGCCGGGATGCGTGGCGCGCCACTGTGATTCGAGGTCCAGGTGGACCGGATCGGCGGCCTCGGTGGGCAGGGTGAACCGCCACGCGAAGACGTCGCGGTCCTGCAGATGGTCGTCGAGCACCCGCCGGACGCTGGCGACGACACGGTCGCGGGTTTCCGGGGTCACGTACACATGGAGCGAAACATCCGAAATGCGTTTCGGCAAGTCTCTCGTCCTGTCGTGTGTCGAACCAGCAAGGGAAGCAACATGTCCGCGCCGAAGTGTATCGCCGCGCGGCCGTGGCGAACAGGGCTTGGGTTCAGCGCCGCCGCTGGGCGGCCAGAAACGCCGACAGCGGGCGCGCCGGAGCCGGTTCGATGACCAGGCCGGGTCCGTCGTCGTTGAGCTTGGTCTGCTCGTGTGGGGCCAGCGCGGCGAGCAGTGGGAACAGCAGCTCGGCGATGCGGTCGCCGACCTCGAGGAAGGCGTCGGCGGACAGCCCGATCGGGTCGGCGATGTTCTCCCGGCCGACGTAGGCCAGGTTGTTGCGTGCCTGGTGCAGCGCGGCAATGGATTTCGCACCGGTGACCCGGGCGATGCGGTGCGCCTCGATGAGGGTGAAGGTCCGCGGCGCGGCGCCGAAGGCGAGTTCGGCGACCTGATCGCGCAGGGACTCGGTCATGGCGAGCACCAGATCGGCGCGATCGACCATTTCCGGCTTCAGCTTGCGCGCCGTGAAACCGGTGGTGTCGCCGCCGAGTCCCGCGATGGTCTCCGCGGCCAGCGGTTCCGGGGGAAAGCCGACCAGCGCACGCGTGCCCGCACTCTCGGCGGTGAGGCCCGGCAACCCGTTGTCCGCCGCGAACGCCCGGGTGAGCCGTTCGGCGATCACCGAGCGGCAGACATTGGAGTTGCAGACGAACAGCACGTGCATACCGACACCGTAATCGGGTCGATTGTCGCGCAATAGGCCTTGCTTGGAACGATCACAGGCGCGGTGCTACTTATTCACCTCTCGGTTGAATGCCGTACATGAATCACAACGAGGAAATCCGTTGTGCGTGACCGTGATACCCGCGAGATAGGAATGGAAACCTCTTCGCGTTCTGTGTCCATTGTCACTCATTCGCGGCGTAATAATTCGATTCGGTAATAACTGCGGGCACTCGCCGTGTGCGGACCTCGGGTGGAGGCCGTCCGGCCCACGTGCGGATGTGGCCGGGCGAGGTGGCGGCGGCCCGCCTGTGAGGTCTGTCGTCGCGGACCGAGTCGATTCCGCCGGGGCCGGAAATCGCGCTCGCCCCGGAAACGGTGCCGCCGTCATCGCGCGGAATTGCGGGCCATTCTCGGAGCGGTATCGGCGGCCGGGGTGATCGAGACCTCTCGGGTACCGGCGCGCACCCTGCGGGGACGGCATGGACCGGGGCCTGTTCGTCGTGCCGCGACAGCCCGTCGGGGGCGGGGTGCGGGGGTGCCGGAGCCGTGGCCCGGAGCCGGGCGGTCGCCGCAGGCCGGGCGGTTCGCTTCGCGGCGCGCCGAGACGCTATAGTGACCGCGGTGCGCCGGGTTGGCGGAACTGGCAGACGCGACGGTCTCAAAAACCGTTGTCCGAAAGGACGTGTGGGTTCGAGTCCCACACTCGGCACCACGGCGGTGGGGCGGCCACGGGGGCGCGCCGCGGGGGGGGTTAGGTGGCGGGGGGTGGGCGCCAAGGTCTTGTCGGGTTGAACCGCGGGGAGGGAAATTTGTATCT
>NZ_JBFAHR010000022.1:0-86146 GCF_040654275.1 Nocardia sp. NPDC050717 | reverse complement strand
CGGCCTATCGGGGATCGGGCGGCGGCGACGATCACGGCTTCCGGCATTGGAAACTCCTTTGGTAACTAAGCGCTTGCTTAGGTGTATGGTGCAGGTGGCGCCGATCACCGTCAATAGCAATGCGGAATTTTGTTAGCCACGTCACTCCAGAGGGCACCAGTGCGACACCTACGAGGCGTAGATAATGGCGATCCCATGACCGAAACAACCGGACCCCGCGGCGACTCGACCCGCGCCCGCCTCCTGGAAGCCGCCATCGAGGCGTTTGCCGAGAAGGGCTTCAACGGGACGACGACGCGTGATATCGCCGGGGCCGCCGGCATGAGCCCGGCCGCGGTCTACGTGCATCACAAGTCCAAAGAAGAACTGCTCTATCTGATCTCGCGTTCGGGCCACGACGAGACACTCGAACTGATCTTGAACGCAGCCGCGTCTTCCGACGATCCGGCGATAGCGCTGCGCACTGTTGTCCACGATTTCGCCGTGCACCACGCGCGCGGGCACACGGGCGCCCGAATCGTGAACTACGAACTGAACTCGCTGAGCCCTGAACACCGCACCGAGATCCGCGGCATCCGCCAAAGGATCGATCAGACCATGCGCGAGCTGGTCGAGTGCGGCATCCAGGCAGGCGCTTTCGACATCCAGGACGCGCGGATCGCGGCTACCGCTCTGCTCTCGCTCGGTATCGATATCGCGCGCTGGTATCGCGACGAGGGCGACTGGTCGCCCGAAGACATCGCCACTGCCTACGCGGAAATGGCGTTGCGAATCGTCGGCGCTACCTGACCCCCGCCCACCGGGCGTCCATCCGACAGCCGCGACTGACCTTCTGGCTCCGCGGGTGTGGCTATTGCCGGACGAATTTCGCCTCACGCTTTTCCAGGAAAGCCGCCATGCCTTCCTTCTGGTCGGCGGTCGCGAATCGCGCCGTGAACAACGCGCGTTCGTACCGAATGCCCTCTGCCAACGACGACTCGAACGCGCGATTCACTGCGTCTTTCGTGGCGATTGCGGCAGGGCGCGACATCTTGGCGATCAGTTCGGCGGTCGACAGGGCATCCTCGATCAGGCTCGCAGCGGGCACGATCCGAGCGATGAGACCCGCTCGCTCGGCTTCCTCGACGCCCATCCTACGGCCGGTCAAACACAATTCCATCGCCTTGGCCTTACCCACGGCCCTGGTCAGTCGCTGGGTGCCACCGATACCGGGAAGGATGCCCAGCGTGATCTCGGGCTGGCCGAATTCGGCGGTCTCCGAGGCGAGGATGAAGTCGCACAGCATCGCCAGCTCGCACCCACCGCCGAGCGCATATCCCGACACTGCGGCAATCAACGGCGTACGCACAGCGGCCAGGCGGTCCCAATCCTCGTACAGCGGCGCCCCATCGAGTTCACCGAAGGCCCATGGCGACATCTCGGCGATATCCGCTCCCGCAGCGAACGCACGCTCGGAACCGGTGATCACGACCGCACCGATTGCCCGGTCGCGATCGAAAGCCAGCGCTGCCGCGAGAACTTCCCTCTCGACGGTTCGATTCAGCGCGTTGAGTCTCTCGGGCCGGCGCAAAGTGATCAGCCCGACACCCGGCCGGGCTTCATCGACAAGGATCGTCTCGTACATCTTCATGATCAGCCTTTCAGATAGCCCAGTGTGCGACTGGCAGGAGGATTCAGCGGCGCACCTGTGCACCGATACCCGCCAGAGCGCACTCCCGACAAAGAAGTGAAAACTCAGCGATTGCTCAACAGCGTTGTTGTGCATCCCCCGCGCTACCGTCGGCCGGTCAGCAATCCTGGCGGCCGAAGAGCTCGCGGCGGCCTGCCCGGAGTAGGCGTTTACATAGCGTCGGCGGCGGCTGCCCCCGCCTGCACCGGGGCGATCAGCTCGATAGCTGCATCGACGAGCTCGTCGGCGCGGGCGGGGGTGAACCGCTCCGGCTCGAACGGGTACATCATGGTCCAGCCGTCACCCATGGCGGCGAGCTGGTCACCGAGCAGCTCGGCGGGGATGTCGTCGCGGATGGTGCCGCGCACTTGCGCGTCCTTGATGATCGACGCGTGCACGTCGCGATATCGCGCGTAGCGGTCCCTGATCAGGGCGGCGAGGGCGGGTTCGGTGCGCGCGTGCACGAGCACCTCCGACATCACCGGCCAATGCTGCGAGTCGCTGGTGGTCATGGCCAGCCAGCGCCGGATCAGCGCCGGGATATCGGTCTGCTCCCGCGCTTGCTCCAGCATCGCGTCATAGCGGTCGAAGCGGCTCTCGACCAGCGCAGTGATCAACTCGGCCTTGTTCGCAAAGTAGTAGGTCACCGCGCCGGTCGTATAGCCCGCACGCTGTGCCACTTTGCGTAGCGAGGCGTTGGCGTAGCCCTCCTCCGCGATCACTGCGGTGGCCGCTTGCAGCAGCTCCACCCGCTTGGCCTCGTGATTTCCGGTGGGGCGGCCACGCCGGGCAGTGTGATCGGACTGAGTCACCATGGCACAGATTCTGTCACAGAATTAACATCACAACCGTTGTGCAGCACCGAGGTGGACACGACAGCGTGAGCCCGGCCGCCCGTCGCTAGCGGAAGACCGCTTTGATCTCGAGAAATTCCTCGAAGCCGAAGGTACCGGCTTCCCGACCGATACCGGACTGCTTGTAACCGCCGAACGGAGCGCTGATGTCGAACTCGCCGCCGTTGACCTCGACCTGCCCGGTCCGGATTCGCCGCGCGACGCGCAACGCCCGCTCGGTGTCGCCCGACCACACTCCCCCCGCCAGGCCGTAGTCGGAGTTGTTCGCGATCCGTACCGCGTCCTCCTCGTCGCGGTAACCCATGATCGACAGTACCGGTCCGAAGATCTCCTCGCGCGCGATGGTCATGTCCTCAGTGACATCGGCAAACACGGTCGCACCGACGAAATAGCCCGTCACTTCGGCGGTTTCGCGGCCATCGAGCACCAGGGTCGCGCCTTCGGCGACGCCGCCGTCGATGTATGCGCGCACGCGCGCGCGCTGGTTGGCGTTTGCCAGCGGTCCGAGCACCGTGGTCTCGACACCCGGGTCTCCGACTTGGTACTCGGCGGCCACCTTCGCCGCGATGTGCGCAGCATCGGCCATCCGGTTCTGGGGTACCAGCATCCTGGTCAGCGCCGAGCAGGTCTGGCCGGAGTTCAGGAAACACTTGCCGACGCCGTCGGTGACCGCCTGCTCCAGATCAGCGTCGTCAAGGATGACGTTGGCGGACTTGCCACCCAACTCCAGCGCCACCTTCTTGACCGTCTCTGCAGCCACCCGCGCGACCCGCTTGCCCGCCTGGGTCGAGCCAGTGAAGGTCACCATGTCGATATCGGGGTGCGCGGCGATCGCCTCACCGACCACAGGCCCGTATCCGCTGACAAGGTTGAGCACGCCGGCGGGCAGACCGATCTCGTCGAAGATCCCGACCAGCTCGTAGGTGATCAGCGGCGCCACCTCAGTGGGCTTGAGCACAACCGTGCAACCAGCGGCGAGCGCGGCGCCGATCTTGAGCACTACCTGGTGTAGGGGATAGTTCCACGGCGTGATCGCACCGACCACCCCGATCGGCTCGCGCACGATCAGGGTGTCGCCGGCGACTTGCGAGTCGAAGGCATAGGTACGCGCCAATTCGGCGAAGACGGCGAGGTTGGCTGCGGGCATATCGATCTGTATCGGCCCGGAGAAGGCCACCGGCATGCCCATGTCCCGGGTGACGAGCGCGGTGAGCTCGGCCGCTCGCGCCGTGACTGCCTCGTGGGCGCGCTGCAGATATTCGGCGCGCTCGGCACCGCTTCGCGCGGACCAAGCTGGGAACGCCGCGCGGGCGGCCCGCACCGCGCAATCCACATCGTCGGCGGTCCCCTCGGCGACCGCCGCGATGGGCGCTTCGGTGGCGGGGTCGACGACCTCGATACGTCCGGCGCCGATGGAGTCAACCCAGGCGCCGTCGAGGTAGATCTTGGTGTAGTCGATGTCGGTCATCGGTCGGCCTCCGTGTACTTGATGACCCCGCGCAGATTCTTGCCGTCGAGCATGTCCTGATAACCCTGGTTGATGTCTTCGAGCCGATAGGTGTTGGTGATCAGGCCGTCGAGTTCGAGCTTGCCCGCCTGGTACATCGACAGCAGCGACGGGATCTCCGTGCGCGGGTTGGCTCCGCCGAAAACCGCGCCCTGCAGCCGCTGCTGCAGCAGTGCCAGCATGCCGAGGTTGAGCTTGACGTCATTGGCCTCGAGGTTGCCCATACCGACCACCACGCAGGTGCCCGCCTTCGCCGTCAGTGCGATCGCGGGTTCGATATGTTCTCCCTGGACTCGCCCGATCGTGATGACGACCTTCTCGGCCATCTTGCCCCAGGTCAGCTCGGTCACCGGCTCGAGCGCCTCCTCCATCGAGGCGAAGGTGTGGGTGGCACCGAATCGCTTGGCTTGATCGCGGTGGTAGGGCACGGGGTCGATCGCGATGATGTTTTTCGCTCCGGCGGCGGCTGCGGCTTGCACCGAGTTGATTCCGACACCACCGACGCCGACCACGACTACGTTCTCCCCAGGCCGAGCCTTCGCAACGTTGGTGACCGAGCCCCAGCCGGTGGTCACTCCGCAGCCGACCAGGGCGGCCACATCGAGCGGAATGTGGTCTTCGATCTTGACCACCGAGTGCTGATGCACGGTGACGTACGGCGAGAACGTGCCGAGCAGGCACATCGGGATCACGTCTTTGTTGCGGGCCCGGACCCGGGTCGTACCGTCGCTGATCGATTTGCCGGTAAGCAGGTCGATGCCCAGGTCGCACAGGTTCTGGTGACCACTGGAACATGGTCCACACTGCCCACAGGCCGGGATGAACGAGAGCACCACATGGTCGCCCTCCTGCAGGCCCTTGACGCCCGGCCCGACCTTGCTGATCACCCCCGCGCCTTCATGGCCGCCGAGCACCGGGAACGGGTCGACCGGACTGTCGCCGGTGACGAGGTGGTAGTCGGAGTGACAGAGCCCCGACGCGGCCAGTTGCACCTGGACTTCGCCGTCACGAGGGTCGTCGACCTCGATCTCCTCCACCGACCACGGCTCGTTCACGCCCCAGAGAATCGCGCCTTTGGTTTTCATCGCTTGCCTTCCATAAACGCCGGGTACAGGCCGGTTCGCCCGCTCGGTCCCGTCGGCTGTCGTGTCCAGAATTTACATCACACCTGTTGTGCAAAAGACAGCTTAGCTCTTACAGTGACCCCCGTCACGCAAATCTGCTTCGTGGATAAGGCAACCCCGATGACCCTGCTCGATACCGAGGCCGGACCCGCCTCCGAAAAGAACCCGGCGGAGATCCCCGCCCGCCTCGACCGCCTGCCGGTGCTGGCACCCCACATCCTGTGGATCACCATCCTCACCGCAAACCTGGCACTGCAGTACTACGACAACGCCCTGTTCGCCTACGTCATCCCGGCGATCGTGGAAAATGCCGGCCTGACCCTCGGCCAAGTCGGCATGGTCAGCACGGCATTTTTCCTCGGCATGGTGATCGGTGGGCTATTCGGCGGCCGCCTGGCCGACCGATTCGGTAGGCGCTCGATCCTCGTCTGGGGCACGGTGCTCTACTCACTCGGTGCGATCGCCACCGGCCTGGCGCCGAACTTCGAGACAATGCTCATCGCCCGGGTCGTCACCGGCGTCGGCGTACAGGCGGCGACCTCGGCCCTGCTGGTGTACATCGCCGAGATGTTCCCGGCCAAGACCCGCGGCCGCTTCGTCTCCATCGTCACCTCGGCGTTCGTGATCGTCTCCCCGATCGTCGCGCTCCTCGCCCTCGTCACCGTCCCCAACGGCGGCCCCGACACTTGGCGGCACCTGTTCATCGTCGGCGGCGTCGGCCTGCTGGTCGCGCCCCTGGCACGGTTCCTGATGCCGGAATCGGTGCGCTGGCACATCTCGCGCGACGCGGTTGAGAAGGCCGAGCAGATAGTCGACAGACTCGAGACCCGAGCACTGCGGCGCGGCTCAC
The DNA here is from genome assembly GCF_040654275.1 of Nocardia sp. NPDC050717. Classification (NCBI taxonomy): domain Bacteria; kingdom Bacillati; phylum Actinomycetota; class Actinomycetes; order Mycobacteriales; family Nocardiaceae; genus Nocardia; species Nocardia sp. NPDC050717. Next base: position 80,142 of record NZ_JBFAHR010000022.1, on the reverse strand, counting down.
TGGCCGAGCCGCAGCCCGCGACAGCGAGCCCGCCGCAGTTGTCGCTGCGCAAACTGCTGAGCAACAAGCGCATCATCCGAACTGTCGCCGTGCTCTCGGTCGGCTACTTCGGCGCCACCTTCGGCCTGTTCCTGTACCAGAACTGGGCGATGTACATCCTGGTCGATGGCCTGGCATTCCCTGAGACCGACGCGTACAGGATCCAGCTCATCTGGAACGTCGTTTACTTCGTCACTCCGTTCGTCGCACTGTTGGTGATGGATCGGGTCGAACGCAAGATGCTCATCCTGGTCTCATCGATCCTGTCCGCGGTGCCGCTGGTCGCCCTCGGCCTGGCCACGAGCAGCTGGCTGGTGACGGCGGCGGGCGGCGCAGCAGGCGTGATCACTGGGCTGGTGGTCACCGCCTACTTCGCCTATATCCCGGAGACGATTCCCACCGAGGCCCGCGGGCTGGGCAGCGGGATCATTATCAGCGTCGGCAATGCCGGTGGCGCGCTGTCGGGTGTGCTCGGCGCATCGCTTTATGGCACGTGGGGCGGGACGGGCGTGATGATCACGGCGGCGGCGGCCTTCGTCGTCTTCTCGATCGCCATCCTGCTCTTTGGCCCCCGCACGACGAATCGCTCGCTCGAGGGCGTCTCCGCGGAGGAATTGAATGCGCCATAACCGCACGTACATATTTTCATCACATCTGTTGTGTTAATTATGACACGCTGGTTACAGTGACCCCCGGCACATCAGCTGCGCCCTATCGCCTGTTCCGAAAGGCAACCACCCATGTCCAATCTGATCGACCCGATCGTCCAGCACGCCGACACGCATCCTGAGCGCGTGGCGATCCACACGACGGCCGGACCCTGGTCCTATGCCGAACTGCTCGCGCGCAGCCTGCACTATGCCGGGCTGCTCACGGCGCGCGGAGTCGGCGCGGGTCACCGCGTGCTGCTCGCCGCGCCCTCCTGCCCCGAATTCGTGGTGGCCTACATGGGAATTCAGGCCATCGGCGCGACCGTGGTGCCCATCAATACCATGTCGACCGAGCCCGAGTCCGCCTATTACCTCAGCGATGCGGGCGCCTCGCTCGCGATCAGCTGGCACGAGCTCGGGCCTGCGGTGTCACGCGCCGCCGACGCCGCGGGCATCGTCCACCTCACCTTGACCACCGGCGCGGATACCGACACCACTCCCCTAGCCCGGGTCGTCGACCGCGACCAGGCCGAGACCGCGGCGATCCTCTACACCTCAGGCACCACCGGACGACCCAAGGGCGCCGAACTCAGCGTCGCCAACCTCCTTGCCGCGGGCGAGATCGGCTGTGCCGTAGCCGGCACCTCGAGCGAGGACCGCACCGGCACCGCGCTGCCGCTGTTCCATGTCTTCGGGCAGGCCGCGGTCATGATGGCGACCTTCACCAGCGGCGGATCGCTGTCGCTGCTGCCGAAGTTCACCCCGCAGGGACTGATCGACCTGCTACGCCGCGACAAACTGACCGTGATGTGCGGTGTGCCGACGATGTGGAACGCCATGCTGCACACCGCCGGCGATGCCGACAGCGCCGACTTCGCGACCCTGCGAGTCGCCGTCTCCGGCGGCGCCTCCCTCCCCGGCGAAGTGGCTCGAGCCTTCGAAGAGAAGTTCGGCTGCACGATTCTCGAGGGCTACGGGCTCACCGAGACCACCGCCTTCGGCGCGTTCAACGACATCGAGCGGGGCGGCAAGATCGGGTCGGTCGGCCGGGCGGTGCCCCGGCTAGAGATGCAGATTCGCACCGCGGACGGCGCCGTGTGCCAGGCGGGTGAGATCGGCGAGATCTTCGTCCGCGGCGACACCGTCTTCAAGGGGTACCGCAACCGCCCCGACGCGACGGCTGCCTCGCTCACCCCCGACGGCTGGTTCCGCACCGGCGACCTCGGCGAGTTCGATGCCGAGCACGACCTGCGCATCGTCGACCGTCTCAAGGACATGATCATTCGCGGCGGGTACAACGTCTACCCGAGCGAAGTCGAAGAAGTGCTCTACGAGCACCCCGATGTAGTCGAGGCCGCAGTGGTCGGGGTGCCGGACCAGTACTACGGCGAAGAGGTGGCGGCGGTGATCACGCCGCGAGCCGGGTCACAGCTCACCGCTGCCGATGTCGATACCTGGACGCGGGAACGGTTGTCCGCATACAAGATTCCGCGCATCATCCAGTTCGTCGACCAGCTCCCGAAAGGCTCGACCGGAAAGATCCTCAAGCGCGATATCGACCGGGACTCACTCCGCAGCGCTGCGCCGTCACGTGACACCGAGGCGGCGCGGCCATGAGTGCGGCTTCCCTCGCGGGCGCAGTGCCCGATCAGCGCGTACTCGAACAGTTCGCGGCCGTGGTCGGATCGGCGCACGTGGTCACCGGAGACCAGGTCGGGCCCGACTACCACCATGACGAGGCGCTTGTCGGTACGCCAGTGGCGCCACGCTTTCTCGCCTGCCCGGCCACGGCCGAGGAGACCGCTGAACTTCTCGCTGTCGCCGCGGCGGCACGGGTTCCGGTGACGGCGCGGGGTGCGGGCACCGGCCTGTCCGGCGCCTGCCGACCCATCGAAGACGGCCTGGTCATCTCGTTCGAACGCATGGCGGCCGTTCTCGATATCGACGTCGACAATCAGGTCGCCGTGGTGCAGCCGGGTGTCACGCTCGCCGAGCTCGATGCGGCGACGAGCCCGCACGGCCTGATGTACAGCGTGTTCCCCGGCGAACTGTCCGCGAGCATCGGCGGAAACGTCGGGACCAACGCCGGCGGCATGCGCGCGGTGCGCTATGGCGTCACCCGGCACAATGTGCTCGGCCTGCAGGCCGCGCTGCCGTCGGGGGAACTCGTGCGGACCGGCGGCAAGCTCACCAAGATGTCCACCGGCTACGACCTGACACAGCTGATCATCGGTTCCGAGGGCACGCTCGCCCTGGCTACCGAGATCACCGTCCGGCTCTATCCACGGCCGGCGCACAGCGCGACGCTGATGGCGGCCTTCGCCGATCTCACCACGGTCATGCGGGCTGTCCCGGAGGTGCTGCGCACCGGGGTGGCGCCGACCATCCTCGAATACCTCGACACCGTCACGCTGGAAGCACTCAGCCGAGCCCAAGAGCTCGAGCTCGGCATGGATCCCGGGGTCCGCGCCGCGGCGCAGGCCTACTTGGTGATCGGCCTGGACAATCGCGAGCGCGACCCTCTCGACGCCGACATCGGTGTGCTCGGCGAGTTGCTCGAAACTCTCGGCACGCTGGATACCTATGTGCTGGAAGGAAATTCGGCCCGACTACTGATCGAGGCCAGGGAGAAGGCGTTCTGGTCGGCCAAAGCGTCCGGAGCCGACGAGATTCTCGACGTGGTGGTACCGCGGGCGGCGATGTCCGAGTTCTTCGACCGCGCCACCACGCTGGCCCGCGCCGTCGACGCGCATCTCATCGGCTGCGGCCATGCGGGCGACGGCAACGTGCACATGGCCGTGTACTGCCGCGACGAAATCATCCGCGAATCGCTGCTGCACCGCGTCTTCGCGCTCGCGATCGAATTGGGCGGCGCGATCTCCGGCGAGCACGGCCTCGGGCGGATCAAGACCGCCCATTTCACGGCCCTGGCCGACCCGGTCGCCCTCGCCCTGATGCACGGGATCAAGCAGACGTTCGATCCGGCCGGAATCCTCAATCCCGGCGTCATTCTCGATGGAAAGGTGGCCCCATGACCAACGGTGCGCAAGCGCTGATCGCGACGCTCGCCGAGGCGGGGGTCGAGGTGTGCTTCGGCAACCCCGGGACCTCGGAGATGCATTTCGTGGCCGCGCTGGACTCGGTGCCGCGGATGCGCGGGGTGCTGTGTCTGTTCGAGGGAGTGGTCACCGGCGCGGCCGACGGGTACGCCCGCATCGCGGGAAAACCGGCCGTCACCCTGCTCCATCTCGGCCCAGGGCTGGCCAACGGGCTGGCGAACCTGCACAACGCCCGGCGCGCGCACATGCCGATCGTCAATGTGGTCGGCGAACACGCCGGTAACCACAAACAGTACGACGCGCCATTGGATTCCGAGATCGAGGCGCTGACCGGGTGGAGTCACAGCTGGACGCGACTGGGCAGCTCCCCCGCCCAGATCGGGCGTGACGCCGCCGAGGCCGTCGCCGCGGCGCAGGCGACCCCGCCGCGCATCGCCACCCTGGTGCTGCCCGCCGATGTCTCCTGGGGAGAAGGCGGAATCGAGGCGGCTCCGGTCGAACCGGTTCCGGCGGCCGCCCCCGACTCCGCGACCGTCGCCGGGATCGCCAAGATCCTGCGCAGCGGCGAACAGTCCGTGTTGCTGATCGGTGGGCCTGCCGCCACCGAGCGCGGTCTCGTCGCCGCCGACCGGATCGCCGCCGCCACCGGCGCGCGACTGCTCATGGAGACCCATCCCGCGCGGCTCACCCGTGGCGCCGGTGTACCGGCGATCGACCGGCTCGGCTACCTGGCCGAACAGGCGACCGGCCAGCTCGCCGGCGCCGAGCATGTCATCGTGGCGGGCACCCGCTCGCCGGTGTCGTTCTTCGCCTACCCGGACAAGCCGAGCGATCTGATTCCCGCGGGCGCGCAGGTCCACCGGCTCGTCGAACCGGAAGCCGATGTCATCGCCGCACTGGAGGCCCTCGCCGCCGAGGTCGCGGCCGATACCGAAGCGCGCGGCGCCGCCGCATCGCTGCCCGAAATACCTTCCGGCCCACTGGATGTGCGCAATTGGGTGCAGGTGATCGGTGCGCTCCTGCCGGAGAACGCGATCATCTCCGACGAATCGAATACCTCGGGCGTCTTCCTCGGCGCGGCCACCGCGGGTTCGCCCCGCCACGATGTCCTCTCCCTCACCGGCGGCGCCATCGGACAGGGCCTGCCGGTCGCGGTCGGGGCGGCTGTCGCGGCCCCCGACCGGCCGGTGATCGCCCTGCAGAGCGACGGCAGCGCCGCCTACACCATCTCGGCGCTGTGGACGATGGCCCGCGAGAACCTGAACATCACCACCGTGCTCATCAACAACCGCGCCTACGCGATCCTGCGGATGGAGCTGGGCCGGGTCGGGGCCACCGAGATCGGCCCGAAGGCAGGCAATCTGCTCGACCTGTCGCATCCCGATATGGATTTCGCCGAGATCGCCCGCGGATTCGGCGTTTCCGCGACAGTCGCCACCACCTGTGAGGAACTGGCCGAGCAGTTCCGGGCCGCGCTCGCCGAGCCGGGCCCGCACCTCATCGACGCCAGAATCCCTTCCGTGTTCTGAGCTGGCTCCGAACAAACTGCCCTGCACCACAATTGGTGCAGGGCAGTTCTCTTGTGCGCAGACTCAGCGACGCGCGCGGCGGTCGCTGATCCGGTCGGCCAGCCAGGCTGCCCGCAGCACCGGATTGTGCAGGTACAGCGAGCGGGCGAAGCGAGCTTCGCTGCGCCAGAACGGAATCAGGTCGTGATGAATCGCGTCGGTGGTGAGGTGGTCGGCGAGCAAGAATCCGAGGTACGGCGCCTGGCCGAGGCCGTGGCCATTGCAGCCGATGGTGTAGAAGACGTTCTTGGACACCTGCCCGGCCACCGGCAGCCGCGTGGTGGTCATGGCGATCCAGCCGCCCCACGTCTTGGTGACGGGCACTTCCCGCAGCGATGGGAATCGCGCGCGGAACGCGGAAGTCAGCGACGGCCGGGCTCGACGTGCGATCGGTGAGCGGGTTCTTGCCCACCTCGAGTCGGCGAACGCCCACCGCGATCGTGTTGGACGGAGTCACGTGATAGCTCTCCATCACATTGTGCTTGGTCGCCAGACCCGACCGGCTCGTCCACCCGGTGGCCGCGATCCGGTCCGCGTCGACCGGGGCCGTCTCGATCATGCTCACCCAGACCGGCTTGGACAGATGCTTCGGAGTGATCCCGATTTCGGGCGCGAAGGCGTTGTTGGCGAGCACCACGCGTTGGGCGCGCACCCGGCCCGACGGCGTGATCATCTGCGCGCCGGCACCGGTCTCGGCCACCGACTGCACGGGCGACTGTTCGAAGACCCGCACCCCCGAGCGCAGCAGTGCCGCACGCACCCCGAGGGTGAACATGCCTGGGTTCATGGTGCCACCGACGGTCGTGAGCACGCCGCCGAGGAAGGTATCGGGCAGGCCGAGTTCGCGCTGGTCACCGAACCGTTCGGAGGCGCCGGCGGCGATGAGCGCCTGCGCGTCGCGCCATGCTTTGCGCAGCTGGGCCTTCGTGACAGCCACTCCGACATTGCAGACCTGCTCGTACTCGCACTCGATGCCGAGCTGCTTGATCAGCTCCTCGGCGAATTGTACGGACCTCTCGGCGAACTGGACCAGGTCACGTAGCAGCCGCGGGTTCGTCTTGGCCAGGATCTGGGGTTCGCCGGTCGGCTTGCCCGACAGCTGACCGGCGTTGCGCGAGCTGGCGCCGTAACCGCAGAAGTCGGATTCGAGTACGACGACGTCGGCGCCGCGCTCGGCCAGCCGCAGTGCGATCGACATCCCGCCGAGGCCGCCGCCGACAACGGCGAGGTCGCAGCTGATGTCGGCCTCGAGCGGTGCAGCGAGGTCGGTCGGTCGATCGATCCAGCCGGTGAAGGTGATCCAGCCGGTGAAGGTTGTGTAGGTGGTGCCGGCATCCTCGGCCGAGTGCGGACCGCTGGTCCCGGTCATTGGTGTTGCTCTCATGGGTTCGACGGAGAGCGGTCGCGCGTTCTCAGACCACACGACCGCTCTCCGCGGGTTATCGGGAAGGTCAGTTCTCGACCGCGACGCCCTCGAGCGAGCGCTGTGTGGTCCGTGGCCCGAACAGCAGGACCACCGCGGAGAACAGGATGTAGCAGATCGCGGCGGCGACCATCACGCCACCGATGCTCCACCGGCCGAACAGAGCGGCACCGAGCACACCGGAGACGGCGCCGCCGACACGGGCGATGCCGATGACGACACCCGTGCCGATGCCGCGACCCTGCGGCGGCATGGCCTCGGGGATGTAGGCGAAGTACACGTTGATCACCAGACCGGTCGTGATGGCCGCGGCGCCGCCGGCGGCCGTGACCACCCAGTTCTGTGTGGAGACGCCGAGCAACACCAACGGAATGGCACTGGCGATCGACCCGAAGAAGATCAGTGTCTTACGTTCGACCCGGTCCATCAGCGCCAGCGCAACGAGTGGCGTCACGCAGTAGACGACATTCCAGACCAGCTGGATCTCATAGGCCGTGCCCTCGTCGTACTTCAGGCCCTCGATGAGCGAGTACAACGCCCAGTTGCCGAACAGGTAATAGCCCAGCGTCGATCCGAAGTAGCCGATACCGACGACGGCGATCACCCGCACGACATTCTTGTCGGAGAACACCTGCCGCAGCGACCGCTTCTCGACAGGTGCGTCGGGCACCACTGACGGCTCGGGCAGCGGGCCGCGCCGCAACGCGATCGTCTCGAGCTTGGTCACCAGCGCCTCGGCCTCGTCGAGCTTGCCGCGGGAGATCTGCCAGCGCACCGACTCTGGGAGAATGACCCGCGCCAGCGGCGCGATCACCAGACCGACGCTGCCGATGATGAACAGGTGCCGCCAGGTGTCGGGGCCGCCATTGGGAATCGCGACCATCGCCAGGAAGGCGACCAGCGGCGCGACGATCACAAAGCCCGTCGTGAGCACCGAGGCGAACCGGCCGCGCGTCTTGCTCGGGAACATCTCGGCCACGTAGACCAGCAGGACCGAGGTCGCCGCCTGGACACCGAGCCCGGTGATGAAGCGCGCGAACATCATCGCCTCGAAACTGGTGGCGAACGCGGTGGCCAACGCACCGGCCGAGTAGACGACGGTGGCCCAGATCAGCACCTGACGTCGACCGAACCGGTCCGAGAGCCGCCCGCCGCCCAGCGCACCGACGATCATGCCGACGAAGAACGTGCTACCCACCGTGCCGAGTTGGGGCAGGCTCAGGCCGGTGTTCTCCGCGATCGAGGGCAGCACGTAGGCGAACAGAGCATTGTCGTAGTACTCGAGCGCCAGATTGATCGCCAGGACCGAGATCCAGACGATATGTGGAGGAATCACCGGCAGCCGGTCGAGCCGGGCAGCCAGCCGCGCGCCATCGGTGTGCGCATCGGCCTCGAGGGTGTCCAAAGGTCTCATGGTTTTCCATCCCGCGGCGGGACCGGTACACTCGGCGACGTAGCGTGGGGACGTCTACAGAGCCGGGGGTCGGTAACGACCGCTGAGCTAGCGAAAGTCAATATGAGGGTGCAGTTTCGGGTGTCCGCCCGTCCTGCGATCAGCTGCGATCCCGGCGTGCAGGCCACGCCGGGTCCGCGTCGAATCAGTCGCCGACAGCGGCGACGACCCGAACTTCCACCAGCAGACCCTCGCGTGCCAGCTGGGAGACGCCGACACCGGTCCAGGCCGGGAAGTTCTGGGGCAGGTACTCGTCCTTCACCTTGACGAATTCCTCGATGTCCTGGCGCATATCGGTGTGGAACGTCATCAGCTCGACGATGTCGCTCAGGCTCGCCCCCGCGGCCTCGAGCACCGAGCGTACACCCTCGAAAGCGATCCGGGCCTGGGCGTCCATGCCGTCGGCCGGCTGTCCGGTGGCCTTGTCGATCCCCACCTGCCCCGAGACCCAGATCAGATTCCCGGCGCGGACGGCCTGGGAGAAGTGGAGCCGATCGTAGGTGGCCTCGGTGCCGGGCGGGTTGATCAATTGTCGCTGCATATGATGCTTCTCCTACTGTGTGTCTAGACGAGCTGACGGAAAACGGGGGAACGGAACGGGTCGCCTGCGTTCAGCTTCGCCATCTCCTCGACGAACAACGGCCCGTTGCGGGCGTAGCGCGGATTCGAGTCGGGCAGCGGCCGGAACGTCGCATCGTCGCCGAAGAACCGCAGAACCAGGGTGTGGCGGTCGGGAAAGTCCTCGTCCACGCCCGCGCCGCCGTGCAGGCAGTGCGGGTGCAGCGCGACGATGTCGCCGGGGGTGACCTCGAAGGAGACTACGTCGAAAGCGTTGGGATCCTTGGCCAATTCGGCATCGATGTGGGGCAGCCGGGGCCAGGTGCCGTCGCCGTACACCGGGTCGGTCGGGTCGTCGGGGTTTCGGAAGCTGGCACCGTCGTACTGGATGCCGAGGTGTGATCCGCGCACGATCTCGAGCGAGTTCTTCTTGGGCACCTTTTGGAAGGAGATCCAGGCGTTGCCCCAGTGCTTGCCCGCCCACGGCAGCACCGAGGTGTCCTGATGCCAGGGGCCGCGACCACTCTTGCCGCCCTCCTTGACGAACACCTCCTCGGCGAAGTACCAGACATGTTCGGAGCCCCACAGTTCGGCGAACAGTTCGCCGAACGGCATCTGCGACACCATGTCGTCGAGGCGGTCCTTGGCCAGCGGATTCGAGTTGTCGATGTGGGTTTGCAGACTGGTCCCGTCCAAGGCGCGGAACACATACGGTCCCGGGTTCTCGACGTCCCACTTGAACGCGTCGTAGCACTGCGCCAATTGGGACTCGTTCAGGCAGTCCTTGATCAGGACGGCGCCGTCGTTGCGGAACGACTCCTTCACTGACTGGTCCATAGGTATGACCTTTCTGCAAATCGGGGTGACTCACGTCACGGTAGCGCGAGGCACCCCGTTTGCACAACGCTTGTTATGTAAATTTCTCCACAGCGGACTGGGCCAGCGGGGCGACGAGTGCGCGGACCGCCTCGGGGACCGGCACCGGCCTGCGCGTGTGCGGATCGACATAGACGTGGACGAACTCACCGTGCGCGCACAGCGTCAGTCCCCCGTCGTCACCGAGCAGGAAGATCGCGGGCCGATAGGTCACGCTGCTGCGACCCACCCGCGCCACTGCGATACCCACCCGCAACCGGTTGGGAAAGTGCAGCTCACGCACGAACTGGCACGAACTGGACACCACGACACCGAGAGCGGGCAGATCGCGCACCCGCACCCCGTCCAGGCTCTCGATCAGCCAGCCGTTGATCGCGGAGTCGAAGTACTCGTAATACACCGCGTTGTTCACATGGCCGTAGTGGTCGTCGTCGGCCAGCCGCACCCGCAGGTCGTACCAGGCATGCTGGGTGGCCGGATCGGGTTGGGGCGGTGTCATCGCGGATCCCACCTCAGCTGCTCGCCCAGCACCTTCGCCGCGCGCACATCGCCCGAACGCGCGTGCCCCTCGAAGGTCTCGACCCGCGACGCACGCCCGCACAGCTCGCCGAGTTCGGCACTCGCGCGTGGATCGGTGACCTCCTGATAGGTCACCGTCTTGAGGTACTTGCCGACCCAGAGACCACCGGTGTAACGGGCAGCGCCGCGGGTCGGCAGGGTGTGGTTGGTGCCGATCACCTTGTCGCCGTAGGAGACACAGGTCCCTTCGCCGAGGAACAGAGCTCCGTAGTTGCGCATGACGTCGAGCGCGACCCGCGGCTCCCGCGTCAGGATCTGAACGTGCTCGCTGGCATAGGTGTCGGCGACGCGGTAGGCGTCCTCGATACCGCCGTGCACGACAACGACCTCGCCGTGGTCACGCCAGGCGGGTTCGGCGTAGTCACGGGTGGGCATGGTCGGCACGATCGTCTCGATCAGCCGGATCACCTCGGCCGCGAGCGCGGCGGAGGTGGTGATCAGCACCGCGGGTGAGTCGGGGCCGTGCTCTGCCTGACTGAGCAGATCCACCGCAACGATGAAAGGGTCGGCGAATTCGTCGGCGACCACGAGGATCTCGGTCGGGCCGGCGAACAGGTCGATGCCGACCTCACCGAAGAGTTGCCGCTTGGCCTCGGCGACGAAGGCGTTACCCGGTCCCGCGAGCATGTCGACTTTGTCGATCGACTCGGTACCGACGGCCATCGCTGCGACGGCCTGCACGCCGCCGAGGACGTTGATCTGGTCGGCTCCCGCCAGGTGCATGGCGGCGATGGTCGCGGCAGGTAGCTCGCCCTTGATCGGCGGCGTGCAAGCGGTGACGTGCTCGACACCGGCGACCTTGGCGGTGACCACGGTCATGTGTGCCGATGCGACGAGCGGGTAGCGCCCGCCGGGCACATAGGCGCCCGCGCGGTCGACCGGCAGCGAGCGCTGACCCAGGAACACGCCCGGGCGGACCTCGGCCTCGAAGTCGGACAGCGAATCGCGTTGCCGCTGAGCGAAATCGCGGACATTGGCCTGCACTGTGCGGATGTCGTCGAGAACCGTGGACGGCACACTGTCCACGACGGCGCGGATCCGGTCGGGGCGCAGCGCGAAGCTCTCGGGTGCCCAGTTGTCGAATTTTGCCGAGTAGCGGCGCACGGCGTCGTCGCCGTTGGCTCGGATGTCGTCGATGACACCGCGCACGATGTCGGCGACATCGCGCTGCTGAGCAACCACCGCGGTGGCGCCCTTCTTCAGGATGGTGGTTTCAGGGGGTAGGGAAATAGACATGCGGCCGAGACTGGATTGCATACGTATACATGTCAACCATTTCTATCGCTTCAACCACCATGAATGTTGACGCATACGTATACTCAGCCGATGGCAGTGACGAGTATCGACGTCGCCCGGCGAGCGGGCGTCTCCCAGGCCACCGTCTCGCGGGCGCTGCGCGATCAACGCGGCACCTCCGAGGCGACCCGCCGCCATGTGCGGAAGGTAGCGCGCGAACTCGGTTACGTGCCACTGCAATCCGGGCGGTCACTGTCGACGAGCCGGTCGCGGCGCATCGGCATCGTGGTAGGTGAACTCACCAACCCGTTCTATGCCGCCCTGGTCGCGTCGATCGTGCACGAGCTCGACGCGCGGGGCTATCTCGGTGTCCTGCTGCACGACAGCGACATCTGTGAGCCCGACAGCGCCCCGATCTTCGACGGATCGTTCGACGGCGTCCTGCTCACCACCACCTCCGATTCACGCCTGGCCGACGAGATCGAGCGCCGCGGAATCCCCTATTGCCTGATCAACCGCGAGATCAGCGGTCGACGGCCGGTCTCGGCCAACGTCCCTGACAATGTGCTCGGCGCTGAACTCGTCGCCGAACTACTCATCGAGCTCGGGCATACCGAGATCGGCGTCATCGCTGGGCCCGCGACCACGAGCACGGGCAGTGAACGGCTGCGCGGGTTCCGCGACGCGCTTGCCCGGCACGGGATCGCGCTACACCCGGACGCCGTGGGCGAGACGGCGTTCACCATCGACGGCGGGTGCGCCTCCGCGCGCGCCGTCCTCACTGCCCGGCCCGCCCTCACCGCGCTGTTCTGCGCCAACGACGTGCTGGCCATCGGCGCGCTCGAGGCCGCGACCCAACTTGCCCGCCAGGTGCCCGATCAGCTCACGGTCGTCGGCTTCGACGACATCCCGTTGGCGAGGCTGCGCGCCTTCGACCTGACGACAGTTGCGGTCGACCTCACCGCCCTCGCACGACGGGCGACAGCGCACCTACTCGACCGGGTGGAGGATCCGCAGATCGAACCCCAGCGTGTCGTCCACGAGGTGCGGTTGGTGCGGCGCGGCACGCACGCCGCGCCGCCGCGCTGACCGATTCACACCACACCGAGCTCATAGGACGCAGCGGATCGCGTCCCGCGTCAGATCAGCGATCCTCGGGTAGCCATCGATCGCCATCAGCAGGTCGGCCTCGGCCAGTACCGAACGCAGATGGTGGACGAGTCCGTCCTCGCCGCCCGTGGCCGCGGCGTAGACGTAGGAGCGGCCCAGGCCGACCGCGGTGGCACCCAGCGCCAGCGCCTTGACGACATCGGTTCCGCTGCGCACCCCGGAGTCGAACAGTACCGGGCGACCCTCGGCCGCCGCGACCACCTCGGGCAGCGAGTCGAGAGCAGGCAGGCCGCCATTGGCTTGGCGCCCACCATGATTCGAGCAGTAGATACCGTCGGCCCCGGCATCGATCGCGCGCCGCACATCGTCGCCGTGGCAAATGCCCTTGACCACGATCGGCAGCCGGGTCGCTTCTCGCATCCACCCGAGGTCGTCCCACGTCACCGATTCGCCGAACACCCGCGACCAGAGCTGAATGGCGCCGACCGGGTCGTCCTGCGGGTCGCGGCCGAGCATGGCGCGGAAGCGCTCGTCGGAGAAGTAGTTGGCCAGACACCAGCCGCGTAGCTGCGGGAAGTTGGCGGTGTTCAGATCGCGCGGACGCCAGCCGGGCACCCAGGTGTCCATGGTGACGACGATGGCCTTGTATCCGGCGCGTTCGGCCCGCTGGATGAAGCTGACGGCCAGTTCGCGGTCGGTCGGGGTGTAGAGCTGGAACAGCCCGGGGGTCTGCTCATGGATGGCTCCGGTGACCTCCACGGGGTCCATGGCCAGGGTTGATTGGACGACTGGGACGCCGGTGCGCTCGGCCGCCCTTGCCACGGTCAGGTCGCCGTGGAAATCGGCGGTGCAGATGCCCATCACCCCGATCGGTGCCAGGAAGACCGGGCTGGGCAGGGTCATCCCGAACAGCTCGACGGACAGGTCGCGCACCTGTGCACCGTTGCCCATGCGTGGCACGAGGCCCCACTTCCCGAACGCGGTCACGTTCGCGCGCTGGGTGTGCTCGTCGCCGCAGCCGCCGGCCACATACGACCAGATCCAGCTCGGTAGCGCCTCGGCCGCCTTGCGTTCGAGGGTGTCGATATCCACGGGGTAACGCGGGAGCTGACCCCGCAGCCCGTCGCCGTAGATCTCGTTCTGGAAGTCACCGAACCTGCGCGTCATCGGACCGACACTAGCCAACCGGCAAATTTTACACAACGCTTGTTACTTAAATTATCGATCGCCATCGGCATTTTACATAACATCTGTTGTGTCAATCGCTGCACCTCGATACGCTGACCGAATCGGCTGAGACTTCAAGGAGCAACGATGGATGACTTGATCACGAAGACCTTCCGCGAAGACGGCGCGGTCCTGTTGAAGAACTGCCTCGACGAGGCCCAGCTCGCGCGGTGCTACGAGGAGTTCCAGTGGGGCATCGATAACCTGAGCCCGACCGGCAAGCAGGTCTTCGACGGCGACAAGCTGACCTACCACGTCGACAACGCCAACCCGCTGGCCAAGCAGCGACTCGACGAGCTGGCCGCCGCGCTGCCGCTGGGGCAGATTTTCGCCGAACTGTGGGGCTCGGAGCGGGTGTGGTACTTCGCCGAGGAGACCTTCCTGCGCGCCAACGGCCTGCCCGGCCGCGGCCCGTGGCACCAGGACAATGCGTACCTGCCCTGGACCGGGGAGCACTGGGGCAATGCCTGGATCAGTTTCCAGTCGCTGCCGAAGCAGAACTCGCTGGAGGTCATCCGGGGTTCGCATCGCGGAATCCAGTACGACGGCAGCAGTTTCGCCAACCCCGACGACCCGACCGAGCCTCTGCACGGTGACGGCACCTGGCCACGGCTGCCCGATATCGACGCCGAACTCGCGGCCGACCCCCACGCCTACGATGTGGTCTCCACCGCGATCGAACCCGGCGACGTCTTCGCTCTGCATCCCGGTTCGCTGCACGGCGGCGCGCCGGTGGACGCCGACTGCCCAACCCGGCATACCCTGGTTCTGCGCTTCTTCGGCGACGACGCGACCTTCCGGCCGCTGCCCGAGGCGAACAAGCGCTTCGCCCGCAACGGCACACTGTTCACCGAGGAGATGGCGAAGCTGAACCCGGGCGAACCGTTCCGCTCCCCCATCTTCCGCCGCGTCGTCTGAGGATTCAGAGCATTGGTCACACCCCAGACCTTCGGCCGCGTCACCGTCTTGGCCGCCGACAACGGTGGCGTACTGCCCTACGGCAACTCGATGGTGGTGCACGGGAGCGAGCGCACGCTGGTCATCGATCCCTCCCTGGCCCTCGGGCCCGGCACCGTCGCGGCAGACCTGGTCTTCCTGAGCCACGGCCACGAGGACCACATCGCCGGGCTGAGGCATTTCGACGTGCCCAGCTACGCACATCACCTCGATGTGCCCGCAGTGTCCTCGCTCGACGCACTGGTCGATCAATACGGGCTGCCCCCGGACGCGCGCGACGAGGCCATCCGTGGGTTGCGCGACGAGTTCGGTCTCCCGGTGCGGCGCGATGGAGTGATCGGTGTAGCCGACGGCCACGTGTTCGAGTTGGGTGATGTCACCGCCACCGTCGTCCACCTGCCGGGACACACTCCCGGCCATTGCGGTGTGCTGGTGGAGCCGGACGGCTTCTTCTATGTCGGCGATATCGATCTCACCTCGTTCGGCCCCATGTACGGCGACGTGCACAGCAGTGCCGACGACTTCCTCGCCTCCATCGACCGGGTGGCGGCCGTAGACGCGCACTGGTACGGCACGTTCCACCAGAAGGGCGTGATCGAGGGCCCCGACGCGTTCCGTGAGCGCCTCGGCGCCTACCGCGCCAAGCTGTATGAGCGCGAACGCACCCTGCTGGACTTCCTCGAAGAACCGCGCTCGCTGGCGGAGATCGTGGCCCGCCGACTCGTGTATCGCCCGCATGTCTCGGCGCCCTATATCGACCCCATCGAACGGCGGGTGGCCGAACAACATCTGGCACGCCTGATCAAGGCCGGTGACGTCGCGGAATCACCAGACGGCACCTTCGAACGTACGGTGTGATCCACCGGTTCAACAGTGAATCCCCGGGAGGAGCTCCCGGGGATTCACTGTTTCCCAGATCCGCGTGCGGTCAGGAATCCGCGCGCACGGCCTGCACGATCTCGCGCGCTGCCCGCGCACCGGTTTCGATCGCACCGTCGATCCCGCCGACGCCGACAGAGGCGAAATCACCACTGGCGAAATGGATCCGGCCGTGCGGTTGCCGTAGCAACGGCGCGGAACCGGTGAGATGCCCCGGCCGGTGATGCACCCAGGTGCCCTGCGAATACGGATCGCCGACCCAGTCGTGGGAGGCAACCTCCAGCACCTCGAGATCAGGGACGAACAGGCGCAGAGCGCGCTGCACGGCCGCCCGGTCGGTGGGATCGATCGCGGCCGCGTCACTGCAGAAGCAGACGACCAAAGTGTCTCCCTCGTAGCGATACTCGGTGCGCGCCGAGTTGATCGGATGCTTGCCGGCGGGCGCGTGGGTCGAGAACGCCGGAACCTCGCCCTTCACCCGCGCCCAGATCTTCGCCGTGCGCATTGGATGCTTCTGTTCGATCATCTCCGCGGCGGGTGCCGGCGGGGTGATCGTCACGTCACCGAGCGTGTTGAGCGGAATCGCCAGAACCACGTGACGCACGCGAATCCGGTCGCCAGCTGCGGTGGTCACCGTGACGCCGGTCCCGTCGTCGTCTACCGCGGTAACCGGTGCGGACAGGTGTAGTTCGGCGGTGGATTCGCCGTTGATCGCCGTGAGCAGCCGCTTGGTGCCACCGTCGATAGGGAACCCGCCGGCGCCTTCCATGAAGGTCTCCCAGCTGCCTCCGTTGATCGAGGTCCAGAACAGGAACTGTGCCATGCCTTGTTCCGACTCCGAGTGCACCAGTGTGGCCATCACATCGGAGAGCACGTCGCGTTCGAACGTGGACAGACCCATCGAGTCGAGCCTGTCGGCGAGGGTTTCCTTTTCGATCGCCGTTGTGTCGGCGGCGGCGATATCGCCCGGTTGGGGGAACCATTCGCGCGCGTCGGCGAGCCAGCGGGTAGCCAGCGGCTTACTGACGGCGTTGTACTCGGCAGGTGTACCGGAATGGACAGTGCCGTCGGCCAGCCAATGGCACCGTCCGATCGCCAGTCGCCTGCTCAGGCCGATGTCGTAGCGCTTCAGCTCGTGCCACACATGTGCTTGTGACCAATGTGCATAGGTGCCGCCGAATTCCACCGGCCTTCCGAAGGCGTCCCCGACAAACGTGCGGCCACCGATACGGTCGCGCGCTTCGAGGTGGATCACCGAGTGCCCGGCGAGACTGAGATCCCGGGCCGCGGTGACGCCGGCGAAGCCCGCGCCGATCACCGCGACATCGTGGGTAAAGGTCACGAGTATCTCCTTTGCGAAGGACAGCAGATGCCCTCAACCTATCGAGATCCCCAGATTTACACAACAGTTGTTATGCAAACGTGCGCACGGCGATCTAGCGCGGAGAGATGAGCGCGAGAGTGGCTTCGATCAGCGCACTCGCCCGCGCACTGGTGAAACGTTCGGGCTCGATCGGATACAGCAGCGCCCACCCGTCACCCATGGCGCTGAGCTGGTCGGACAGGATGTGTGCGGGAATGTCGTCACGGACGACACCACTCGCCTGCGCGGCGGCCAGCACCTCTGCGTAATCGGCGCGGAATTTCGCGTAACGTCCGGCGATGAGCTCCGCGATCCTGGGTTCGGACCGCGCGGAGGTCAGCAGATCCGGCATCAACGGCCAGAACTTCGCTTCCTGACCTAGGTGGAACCATCGCGCCAGCAGCTCGCGGAGATCGGCGGTGTCGCGGATCGCCGCGATCATCGCGTCGTAGCGGTCGAAACGACTCACCACCAACGCCAGGACCAGGTCCTCCTTGTTGGCGAAATAGTAGGTCACCGCGCCTGTGGTATATCCGGCATGGTCGGCGACCCGTCGCATCGTCGCCTTGGCATATCCCTCGGCAGCGATCACCGAAGCCGCTGCCTCGAGCAACTCGGCGCGCTTGGCCTGATGGTCGCCCGCGGGACGACCACGGGGCACGGTCGCGACCGGTGCCTCAACGGACTGGTCCTGCTCCGCCACGCTCTGTTTCCGCTTCTGCGCCACGCCCACAGTTTTGCACAGCGTTATGCAGAAGAGTCGGCAGGTAAAGGCGGGGGTATTCGTGCAAGTCAACTGTCACCTGATGCCCGACGATACCCTCGGCTGCGCACAGTTGGTCCGTTGCGTCCGCCTCCGTTCGGCGTGCACTCCCCAGCGAGCGGCAACAAGAGCGGCGCCGAACCGTAGAAAAGAAGGCTGGCGCACTCGACACCAGAGTTGCCAAGCAGGGGCCTCACCCCCGGGGATCGCACCCGACCGCGAACCACAGACCCGAACCCAGAAACTGGCCGAGACGTTCGGTGAGCTCCAGCGGCTCATCGGGGGATATCGCGATCGGTGATCTGGTAGGCGATTCCAGCGAGGAAAGCCGCCACGAACCCGCGGCCGTCGAGGGAGACGCCCATCGCGAAGGCGAGCACCGGTATCACCAGGATGCCCGCAGCGGACGGTGCGCGGGTCGGTCCAGCCACGCGCCGAAGCATCCGAGAGCCCGACGCCCGCCGCGACCCCGACCAGGACCGCCTTGTCGACGGCAGCCAGAGCATGCCCCCAGCGCTCCCGACACGCCCTCCGAGTCGATCGCGCGCCGGTACGCTTCCACAGCGAACAGCATGATCGGCGCGCCGAGAGCCCATCGTTGAGGCCACTTTCGACATTGCGCGTGCCCCACCGGCTTGGTGATTCGGTTATCGCGCAGGATCGATTGCGCGGGACGCAGATCGGTCGGAATCACGATGCAGGGAGGATCAGCAGCAGCGGCCACGAATCCAGCTTCAGCACGAACTCCCCACGACTGCGGCCACGGGGATGCTGGCCACGAAGGCCACCAGCATCCCCGTGACCCGGTGTTCCGGGCGACACGTTCGCGAATCTCGGCCGCGGCGCTGAACAAGTACAGTGCCCCGCACGAACCCGACGACGCGCAATACGATGCTCGGATCGATCAACGCCAGCGGCGACACGTCGTCGGTCAGCCCGACGACGGCGTCTGCGACGATCATGGCGACCGGCTCGGTCACGCTCCATCGAGCGAAGAACGCGACGCACAGCCCAGCCCAGGCCGATCGCCATCGTCCTGGGGTCGCGAGAAGCGTTATCCGCCCCCGCATGTACTCGAAAGGTCGACACCCGCAGGCTACGACACGGGGACGTCCCGGAAGTCGAGCCGAGCGCGCGTGTTCTCGGCGTTCGGCCGGTCCGAGGACCACGCCGATAGACCCCGTTGCCCAGTCCCAGTACCTAGAGCTCGACCAGGCTGTAGTCGGCGACCTGGCCGCTGAGCAGGCGCAGATGGTCGTCAGCGGCACCGAAGATCTGATCGATCACGGTGAGCCGGGCGACGTAGTGGCCGACCGGATATTCGGCGGTCATGCCGATACCGCCGTGCATCTGGATAGACTCCTGCCCGATGTGTTTGGCTGAGCGGCCGATCTGCAACTTGGCACGGGAAGCCACGATTGGGTCGACACGCCCCTCGGCCAGACAGGCCGTCGCGTAGAACACCATACTGCGTGCCTCCTCGAGCGAGACGTACATGTCGGCGGCACGTTGAGTAAGCGTCTGGAACTTCGACAACGTCACCCCGAACTGCTTGCGCGTCTTCAGATAGTCGGTGGTGAGCCGCAGCGACTCCTCCAGCGCACCCAATGCCTCCGCACACATCGCGGCCTGTGCCCGCACGATGCCCCGCTCGACGGCCGGGGTTGCATCGGTAGTGTCACCCAGCAATTCGGCAGGGACACCAGTGAATTCGATGTCGGCAGCCCGGCCACCGTCATGGGTCCGGTACGCCCGTCTGCTCACCCCGGCGGCCTCGGCGTCGACAAGGAACAGGCCGGTACCCCCGTCGGGCAGGGCCGCGCTCACCACGAGCTGGTCGGCGCAGTCGCCACGCAACACAGGATTCTTACGCCCGCTGATCGTCCACGTGCCCTGCTGTTCGGCGGCGTGCGTACCGACCAGTGCCGAGGGCCAGCGGGTGCCGGGTTCGGTGTGCGCGAAGGCCAGCAGCAGTACGCCTTCGGCGACCTGGGGAAGGACCTGCTTGCGCTGCACCGTGGTGCCGACCTCGGCGATCAATCCGCCCGGCAGCAGTACGCTGTCCAGGATCGGTTCCGGGGCGAGCCTGCGCCCGAGTTCGACCATGACGGCCATGATCTCGACCGGGCCGGCGCCCATCCCGCCGTCGTCCTCTGCGAAGGAGAGCCCCAGCAGCCCGATCTCGGCCAGTATTGCCCACACGTCCCGGCTCCAACCGAGTTCGGAGCCGACCACATCGGCCCGCTTTTCCGGGTCGTAGCTGCGGGCGAGCAGATCGCGGGTGGTGTCACGCAGCAGCTGCTGCTCGTCGTCGAGAGCGAAATCCATGGGATCGACTCACAATCTGTGTTCAGAGGCCGAGGATCGTCGAGGCGATGATGCTGCGTTGCACCTCGTTGGACCCTCCGTAGATGGATGTCTTGCGGTAGTTGAGGTAGGTGGCGGTGCTACGCTGGGCCCACTGCGGGCTCGCGATCTCCGGGCCCGCCGCGTACGGCAGCGCATCCGGCCCGGCGATATCCACCAGCAGTTCGGTGGCCGCCTGCTGCAGCTCGGTGCCGCGCAGTTTCAGCACCGACGACGCCGGGTTCGGCTTGCCGTCGGTGCCATCGGACACCACCCGGAGCAGCGTCAATTGCAGTGCCAGCAGCTGGTTTTCGAGTTCGGCTACGCGCGCGGCGAACAATGGATCTGCCAGCAGCGTGCCGCCTGCCACCGTCGTCTGCGCCGCGCGTTCCTTGGCCAGCGCCAAGGCGACCTTGGTCCGCCCGACCGCGGTGATGCCGGTGCGCTCGTTGCCGAGCAGGAACTTGGCGTAGGTCCAGCCCTGGTTCTCTTCGCCGACGAGTTGGTCGGCGGGTACGCGCACGTTGTCGAAGAACACCTCGTTGACCTCGAAGCCGCCGTCGATCAACTCGATCGGCCGGACGGTGATGCCGGGCGTGCTCAACTCGATTAGCAGGAACGAGATGCCCGCCTGCTTCTTCGCGTTCGGGTCTGTGCGGACCAAGCAGAAGATCCAGTCGGCGTACTGGCCCAGCGTCGTCCAGGTTTTCTGGCCGTTGACGACATAGCTGTCGCCGTCGCGCACGGCGGTGGTTCGCAGCGAAGCGAGGTCGGATCCGGCCTCAGGCTCGGAAAAGCCCTGGCACCACCAGATGTCGAGATTCGCCGTCGGCGGCAGGAAGCGCTGTTTGAGTTCCTGAGAACCGAACGTGGCGATCACCGGCCCGACCATGTTCGCGTTGAACGTCAACGGTTCCGGCACCGACGCCAGCTGCATCTCGTCGTGCCAGATGTGACGCTGAGTCGCCGACCACTGCTGACCGCCCCATTCCACCGGCCAGTTCGGCACCGCGAGCCCGTGCGCATTGAGCGTCTGCTGGCAGGTCACGATCTCGGCCTTGCTCAGCTCCTCCCCCTGGCGCACCTTCTCCCGAATCCCTGCGGGAATCTCGGTTCGAAAGAAGTCCCGCAGCGTGTCGCGAAATGTCGTCTCGTCGGCGGTCAGTGCCAATTTCATCGTGCGCACCGGCTTCCTTCGCCTGCGCACGGCGAAGTGTGCGTGAACTGTGTCATGGTTACCTCCAGAATTCTTGCGGGAGAACTTTCAGCGGAAGGCGCCGATCCCGGTGAGCGCCTTGCCGACGGCAAGCTGGTGTATCTCGCTGGTTCCTTCATAGGTGAGTACCGACTCGAGATTGTTGGCGTGCCGAAGGGGCGAGTATTCGAGGGTTATCCCGCTGGCGCCGAGGATCGTCCGGCAATGACGGGCGATGCCGAGCGCCTCGCGGACGTTGTTGAGTTTGCCGAGGCTGATCTGCTCGGGCCGCAACTGCCCGGCGTCTTTGAGGCGGCCCAGACGCAGAGCGAGCAGCATGCCTTTGCCGAGTTCGAGGGTCATGTCGGCCAGCTTGGCCTGAGTGAGCTGATAGCTGGCCAGCGAGCGATCGAACACCTCGCGCGTACCGGCGTATTCGATGGCGGTTTCCAGGCTGTCGCGGGCGGCGCCGAGCGCGCCGAACACGATGCCGAAGCGGGCTTCGTTCAGACACGACAGCGGCGCGCTCAGCGAATTCGCGTGGGGCAGTTGGGCCGACGCGGGCAGGCGCACGTCGTCGAGGATCAGTTCTGAGGTGATCGAGGCACGCAGTGAGAGCTTCTTCGCGATGTCGCGGGTCTGGAAACCGGGGGTGCCCCGCGGAACGAGGAATCCGCGGACTCCGTCGTCGGTCTGCGCCCAGACTGTGGCGACATCGGCCAGGCCACCGGTGGTGATCCACACCTTGGTACCGGTGAGGATCCAATCGGTGCCGTCGCGCCGGGCCCGGGTTCGCATGCTGGCAGGGTTGGAGCCGAAGTCGGGTTCGGTGAGCCCGAAACAGCCGACCGCTTCGCCGGCGGCCAACTGCGGCAACCACTCATTCTTCTGTTCTTCCGAGCCGTAGCGGTGGATCGAGAACATCGACAGCGAACCTTGCACGGAGACAAAGCTGCGGAACCCGCTGTCGGCCGCTTCGAGTTCCAGGCAGGCCAGGCCATAGCTGACCGCGTTCGTTCCCGCGCAGCCGTAGCCGTCCAGGTGCATGCCGAGCACGCCGAGGCGGCCGAATTCGTGGACGATGTCGCGGGGCAGGGTGGCCGACTCGAAGTAGTCGCCGATGTTCGGGCGCAGGTGTTCGTGGACGAATTCCCGCACGGTCGCCTGGATGCCGCGCTCGTCGTCATCCAGCATCTCGTCGATCCCGAACAGCCCGAGCGGTGTACTGCGAGTGACCACGGTGGTCATGCCAGGCCTCCTCGTAACTAAGCGCTTGCTCACCTGATAGTGCTACAGCCCATCGGCGGACGTCAAGCGGATGCCTGGTGACCGCCCGTGGCCACGAATCATCTTGCGCAACAAAGGAAATGCCAATAGCCGGTCGTGCGGACGGGTGTCCGCGCGACCGGCTCATTCCGAATCTTCCGTCAGCCCAGACTGAAGGGCCGGCCCCACAGAGTCACCCAGCTGGTGACACTGTCTGTGACGATCTCCACGCTGACGAAGGCCCTGGCCTGGGCGTAACCGCCGCAGCCGGACAATCCGATCGTCTGATCAGCCCAAGCCACCGAGCCGCTCCCGCCGGTGAATTCGTTGTAAACCTTGTGCGACTCGTTGCCGAAGTCGTCGGCCTTTTCCCGATCGAGGATGTAGAACGACTCGGCTTGCCCGGGCCCGAGCGACAGTTCGCCACTGGTGTTGGCTCCGACGCTTGCATTGCCCTCCCAATCGGACGCCCCTTCCACACCGCCGCCAGCGCCGCCGCCAGCGATATTCACCTGACAGCCCACGGTGTAGCCCGGAATGATGAGTCCGTAGGACCCTTCACTCGCACCGGCGATGTCGACCTGGGCGGCGCCGGAGACCCATGCGTTGCGGTGAACCGGGGTTGCGCCCATCGACGGGCTGATCGTGGCCGACTCGTTCGAGAGCCGAACCGTGACCACCGTGCCGTCGGAGAGAGTCTTCACCATCTCCCCGCCCGGCAGCGGCACGAGCGTGTCGGCGCCGGCCGGAGCGCTGGCGAGCAGGCCCAACGCCAGGGCGGCAACGGCGCCGTAGCTTTTGCGCGCGATGTTCTTTCGGTTGATCATGAGAAATTCACCTTCAGATTCAGGGAGGATGGAGTCGCGGTTCAGCCGATACTGAATGGCGCGCCGTAGAGGGTGGTCTTGGAGTAGTGGTCGCCGATGATCTCGACCACCGTGTAGGCGCGAGCCTGGGCATATCCCGCACAGCCCTGGATCTCGATCTCGGCGTCCTGATATTCCACCGAGTACCGACCCGGCTTCAGAATGCCCTTGTAGTCGATCTGCACGAACTTCACCTCGCCCGGGCCGAGATTCACCCCGATAGACCCCCCTGCACTCACCCCACCGGTGGAGATTCCACCGGAGATCCCTGCGCCGATGGCATCGTCGGCGATGCTCACCTGGCAACCGACTAGGTAACCAGTGTTGAGTTGGGAAGCGCCGTGGGTGGACGAGTTGTTGCTCCCCGGTAGGTCCGCCGGGCCGTTGGTTGGACCGACCTCGCCTTCAGGGGTCACCGTGACATCGACAGCCGCGTTACCCGAGACCCACACCACGCGACCGGCACCATTGGCGGCCATCGACGGCGAAACTATGGCGTGCTCACCGGTGCGTGACAGGGTGACCCCGGGGCCAACCTTCGATCCATCCGGTAGCGGCACGAACGTATCCGCACTTGCCACCGTCGGCATCAGCACACCGACGGCTACGGAAACGGCTCCGGATAGCCCGACGACAGCACAGCGACCGGGTCGAACCCGGGTGCGACGAGAACTCATGATAATTAAATCTCCTTCAACCTGCCGAGCCGCCAGCCATCGACGAAATGAACTGCCGGAAATGACGTCCGATATGCCACCCGAACGGCGCGCGAGGTCGTCCTGGCCTTGATCGACCTGAACGCAGCGCTCGACACTTCGCACCGCTTCGTGCCACCCGCCGCTTCCACCTGCCGAGGTGGCGTGCATCACTGTAATGAGCCCTATGGGGTTCACACAACAGTTGTTGCGAAAATTATTTTGGCGCGAAGTCAGCAGCACGCCGCCAGCCGGGGCGGTCGACCCGCCTCCAGCACACGATCAGCGGCCCCCACTCAGTGGTCGTCCCCGCTTGAACGTCCCTGCCAGCCTCGTCGGCCGAGAGTCCCAGCCTCCGAATGCGCTCGGCTACGGGTTACCGATGACCTGTGAGTTCACCGCTCGCCGGGGCGCATGGAGAAAGTTCACGATGCGCGGGCGAGATCGTCGGCACGGGTGATCAACCTGAGACGACCATCCGGGTACACGTGCAGAGTCGGGTCCACTGCCGGACGGATAGGAAAATTTGGTGGCTGATCAACAGAGTTCCGCCCGGATCGGTCCGACCGTCTCCTCGGTCGTAGCCGCCGTGTGCGCGGTGGTGGTAACAGTGAAGGTGGCGAGCGCCGATCTCGACCCAGCCGAACCGCCACGCGTCCTGGATCCAGACGGCGCTGGAGCGCTCCGATGTGGCCGTGCAGGGATGCCACTTGCGAGGCAAAGCCGGGATCGCTGGTAGTAGAACTTTGGAAACGTAGTCATTGAGGTCAGGGACGCAGTTGATCCTGAGTCTGTGGCTGCACCGAACTCGGCCAACGGTCGGCAGGTGACTCGATACGGCACGCGTCGAAAAGGAGTGCCCCCAAGTCCGACCAGCTGGTATAACGGGCTACCACGGAGGGGCTGGTTTTGACCCCGACTGGACGACGTCGCGAAATGACACGCGTACGACGTGCGGATACCGCACTGCGTCGACAACCCGGAGATTCCGCGGGGCCGACCGACGGTCGGCCCTAGACCATGGTCTACCTCGCCGAGCGCTCCTGCGCACCATCAGCACGTTGACCCGACAACGAGGAGGCGCATTGGCGCGCAAGCCGAGTACCGAGACACGGATGACCCTATACCGGTTGGTTGGTTATCCCGTCCTGGCGAAAGCGATCCAGGAAAAATACTCGGATTTCACCGAGGAACAGGTCATGG
Source organism: Nocardia sp. NPDC050717 (assembly GCF_040654275.1). Classification (NCBI taxonomy): domain Bacteria; kingdom Bacillati; phylum Actinomycetota; class Actinomycetes; order Mycobacteriales; family Nocardiaceae; genus Nocardia; species Nocardia sp. NPDC050717. The sequence continues at coordinate 54,831 of NZ_JBFAHR010000022.1, read as the reverse complement.
TCGGCGAGCGGCGGTCCGTCAGACGACGGACTGGACCTGAGTGGGTTTAAACAGCCGACCACAGCGGTGGAGACCGACGTGTCGATAGTCCCGCGGTCGAGCTGACGGCTCGTCACGGTTCAGGTCCTGGCGTGAGTGGGCCATCCGGTGGCGGCCCGGCCGTTGTCTCGGCGTTGTGGTGGTCGGGTTCTGGCGCCGTAGGCGGCAAGGCGAGCTGGACTGCGATTTCGATCCGCTGCCCGTCGGTGAAGGCCCCATCGGCGGGAGTCATGTTGGTCAGTTGCAGGTGGGTGCGGGTGATCAGTTCCTCGACCGTGGGCGGCATCGGCAGTCCGTTGTCGGCGCTGACAGGTGGTCCGGTGGTGCGGCGCAGGCTGGCCAGCGACGAGCGGACGCTCGCCGCGATCGCGGGGGTGGCCAGGTCGCGCCAGAGCGCGGTCAGGTCGTCGACGGCGAGCTGTTGGCGGTTGGCGAGCCGTTCGGCGAGGTGGGCATCGGTGACCGTCGTGCTGCGCGCGCGTTGGGCCGGGCGCATGTTGATCGCGGCGGCGGTGTGGATGATGCGGGTGCGGATCGCGACCATGTTTTGCCGAAGCTGCTGCGCCACAGCAGGTTCGGGCTCGGCTTCGATCCCGGCTTGGTGCAGATGCTGGTGGCGCAGGACCGACACCGTGGCCATGTCGACGAGCCGGTTGGTGTCGGCGACGACTCGGCCGTAGCCGCGGCGCGGCACGTTGTACTTCGGCGGGTCCCGCAGCGCCGTGGTCGGTTGCCATGCCCGGTTCGCCTGTCCGTATTCGCGGGCTTGGGTGATCCACACCGCCGGTATCGCCCTGCTGGCGGCGACGATCTCGGCGATGCTGCGGTCATGTTCGAGCCGCACCAGTTCGGGGGCATACGGCTGGCTTCGACGCAGCGCACCGGTACGGCGAGCCAGGTCATGGATGTCATTGAGCGCTTCGGCCTGCGGGGCAGGTAGATCCGAGACCAGACGCGGCTGCGATGGCGGCCGGCTCATGGCTCGATCCCGGGATAGTTGGTTTGCGGGTCACTGAAAACCGGCTGAGTGGTCCACCCGTCGCTGCCGAGATGGTGGGCAGAGGCCTCGGTCGCGCCGATGGCGGCGTCGATCTGCACTCCGAGTGCGTGGGAGAACAATCCGGTAACTCGAAGGTGGTTGTCGCCGAGAACGTCGAGCACTGCGGCAGGTTCGGGTGGGGCGATCACCGGGTCGGGCTCGATCCCGGCCGCGGTCAAAGCACGCGCCTGCACAGCGCAGCCACTGATGTCGGTGGCCGCGATGGCCCGCCACTGGTGGGCGAGTTCGGCTTCGGTCAGACCCGCCGCTGCCGAGGCGGCGGTTTCGATCCACGTGTCGTGTGGCCAGAGTTGTCGGGCTTGGTCGGCATCGACCCGGAGCAGGACACCGAGTTGGGCAGATCGTCGCCACAGGGTGTCGAGTGTTTCGTCGACGCTGGAGGTGTCGGAGTTGCGTGCCGCTGCGATGGGTCGGTAGGCGGCATGGATTCCGGTGAACCGTGCCAAGTGATCGATGTCGGTGCGCAGGTTGTCGATCAGCGCCTCACGATCGACCGGGGCGGCGCGGCGCAGAAACAGGTTGGTGTTCCAACGGATGCCTTTGGTACCGCGTGCGCGGGCCTGATCGACCCACTCGACTGGTACCCCACCGGCGATGGCAGCGGCGCTGAGTTCGCTGTGCAGCATCGCCCGCGCCTGGAAATCCTGTGTCCACTCCGGGGTCGGCTCGGTGCCGCTGGCGCGTTGGGTGTTCAGCAGGTCTTGGGAGTCCGCGGCCTGATTCTGCAGTGCTTTGAGGACCCGCTTGTGGACTGCGCTCGCATGCTTCATGCTCATGGTCGCTCACCTCCCACGTCGTAGGCGCGGAAGTCCGGGCCGAAGCCTAGGCAGTGGATCGGCGTCAAGGACCCCGGGGTGCCGAACCAATTCGCGGGAACCGGTTCACCGGCCAGGCCGGGGCTGTCGATGTGCTGGTCGGGTGTGCAGCGGTGCAGTGGGCCGTTGGCGGCGTCGAGGATGTGCCGGAAGTGCGGGTCGATGTGGCGGACGAACAGTGCGCTCATCGCCTGCTTGTCGTCGGCAGTGGTCGCGGCTTCGAAGCAGGCATGTAGTCCGGCGAAGCGGATGGCCACGCCTTGGTGGCGCCACCACTGCCGACACCACGTGTATTGGCCTTCCCGGTTGTTCGCGGCGATCTTCACCGACACCACCGGCAACAACCACTGCTGCACGAACTCGCTGTAGTGGCCGAACCTCTTCGCCGGTTTGTCATCATCGACGGCGGAGGCGGGGGGGGTGGCGCCGAACCATGCGGGTGGCACCGGGTCGAACGGCAACGATGGAGTGGCCTGGTGGTGGGTGCGGGTGCAGCGGTGTAAGGGGCCGTTCGCGGCGTCGAGGATCGAGTTGACGTGCGGGTCGAAATGGGTGAGCAGGAACGTGCTCAGGCTCGACCCGGCTTTGGCGCGGCGCATCGCCTCGAACGCGGTATGCAGGTGCGCGACCCGGACCGCGACCGGACGATGCGCCCACCACCGTGAGCACCAGGTGAAGGTGTTCTCCCGGTTCGCCTCGGCCAACCGGACGCTGATCGTCGGCAACATCCACGCGGTGGCGAAATCGGTGAAATGACCGAACTGCGGCGGCATCGGCGCCGCCGCGGCCTGGGTAGGGCTGGTCACGACTGCCCCTCCCCCGCTGCCAGAGGAGCGGCTTTGATCAGCGAAACCCGCTCCCCTTCGAACCGCCGCATCGACAAACGAACCAGCGGCGCGTACTCGCTGACGAACCACGGGATCTTGCGGACGACGACGGGTCCGTGGCCGGGAAGACGAACCAGGGCGCGGTCTTTGGGGAGGGCGGCGAGCATGGCGACGTCGAGGATCGGTTCGGCGCGCCAGGACAAGCTGCGTTGGACCCCGCCGGGAGTCGAGGTGCGGGAGCGGTCGGAGACGTCGTGTTGCCCGGCCATCGCCGACCAATGCTCCAAATAGTCCCGGGAGGCGATGGACCCGCCGTAGACCTCGATCGACTGGGCCATCATCGTCTTCAAACCATTGACGCCCCAGAGGTTTTCGCCCTGCTCGAGGACCTGGAGGATCGTCATCAAGATGATTCCGCACCCGGCAGCGTAGGTGTAGTAGGAGGGCAGTTCGCTGATGCGTGCGCAGTTGGCGGCCTCGTCGAGCACGCACAACAGCGGTACCGCCAACCGCCCATCCGGGCGGGCCCTAGCTGCGGTCAGGGCGGCTTCCAGGACTTGCCCGACCAAGGCTGCGGTCAACGGGGTGGCACCGTCAGGACCGGTCATCGACAACGGGTAGAGGGTGTCGTTGGAGGTGACGAACGCGGTCGGGTCGAACTCCGGCAGCAAATGCGTACGTGGTTGATCGATGGACTCGATAAGGACCCCGTTGCGAGTCGAGGCTGCCTTCCCTCCCCGACTTCGCACCGCCGTCGTTGGCTTGGCGGTGGTTTCGCTGACCTGGAACAGTTTCCGGACCGGCGGTGTGACCATCTGGGCGTACCCGGAGTCGGAGAGCACGTTGAGGAAGCGTCGCGCCATGTCGTAGAGGCCGTCGCGTTGGCGGGCGTAGAGGCCTTGGCATTCGATGATGCGGGCGGCGGGACGGTCGTGGCCGTGGTGGCGCAGGATCAACGCCGGGGTCGGGTCCTGGTCGCGGCCGAGCCATTCCGCGACATGATGCAGGTCCCCACCCGCGCACGCCGCGGCGAAAATGTGCAGGGCGAACAGTTCTTGGGCGCCGCCGTCGAAGTAGGCATCGGTTTTCGCGTTCGCGATCTCGTTCGCCGAACCCGCCGACCCGGACACGAAGAACCCGGCCAGCTTTCGCGCCGCCGGGAGCCCGCTGACCTGGTTGAACAGGTTCACCCAGAACCCGCACACCACCTGCCCGGTCACCGCTTGCAAGTCGCACACCCACACCCGCCCGAGCTGCTCACGTCCGTAGACGGTGTGCCGATACAGGTCGGGTTTGTTCGAGGTGGCCAGGCACGGCCCCCACGCCGACAACACCGCTGGGATCGCCCACGCCACCGTCTTTCCGGTCCGCTGACCAGCCGTCACCGTGACACCGAGTTCGGCGGGAACATGCAGGGCGATATCGCCGATGACCGTGCGACCCAACAGCGGTCCCGGATTCCCTTGCACTGCTGGTGGGGCGTCATGGAGGAGGCGTTGGTTGTCGGCGAGGTTGTCGGCGGCGCGCGCGATGCGGATCTTGCCCGGCGGCTGCATGGTCCGCGCCGCCGCATCGACCTCCCCACCGCTGGTGAACGATCGAGCTCCGCGGATCGCAGCTACGCCGGTCACGCAGAGCAGGACCACCGCGATCGGGGTGGCTTGCCAAGGCCACCGCTTGTCTCCGGCGACGACCGACAGCAGGCCTGAGAAAGGGTTCCACGACAGGGATTGCCCGGCCTGCAAGCTACCCAGTTTCAGCGCCACCCACAACACGAACACCAGCGCGAGCAGTGCCAGCAGGATCACCAGCATGCTGGCTTCCTCACCCAGCCCAGACTTGGTGCGGCGGCGGGTTTCTCGGGGGGAGAACATGATTGACCTTGTCCTTTCAGAAGTGGGGGTCGACGCCGGGCGCGTGGCGGGGTGCGTCGATGACACCGGTGAGTTCTGGGCTCTCCCAGTCGGCGGCGGGGTCGGCATCGGGCAGGGCAGCCTCGACCGCACTGGAGATCACCGCCCCACCGGCCACGGCGGTGTTGGAGGCCGCCAGGTGGTGGGTGTTCTCCGCGCCGGCGGCGAGCGCGAGCGCCGGTGGCTGGTCAGGGGCGCGACCGAGTTGGCCTCGCAGGGTGTCGAGTTCGGCTACAGCGGTGTCGCGTTCACCCAGGACGTGCTCGAGTTGGGCCAGCCGCGGTGCCCCGGGCTGCTGCGACCAGTAGTGCCCGGCCAGGCCCGCCTGGTACGCGCTGGTGATCTCGGCGTCGTCGGCGCCGGCGAGCGCGGCGGCGCGCCGGGCGTGCCTGGCGCCGTCCATCAACCGCTCCAGTTGGTCGATCCGGACCTGACTGCCTTCGGGGGATTCGTCGAATTCTGTTGCCAGGCGGGCGTGTTGGGCGGCCAGGTCTTGAACCCGGCGCACGGCGGCGATCTGGGTGGGCACCTGGTCGACCCTGACGGTGGGGGTGAGGTATGTGTTGCGTTGGGCGGCCGGCAAGAGGGCGGTGATCTCGTCTTCACCGGTGTCGAGATCGCCGAGGGCTTCCTCGGCGGCGAGGAGTTCGTCGGAGCCGTTGATGATGGCCTCGACCTCGGCCATGCTCAGCTCTTGTGCGGCTCGCCCGCCCAGCGCGCGGTCGATCAAGCTGTCCGAGCGTGTTTTCTCGGCGCTGGGATCGGGGACCACGCTCAGGTGGCGAGGTCGCCATCGGGCGCCGTCTTGGGCGGACCGATCGTTGACCGGTTCGAGGTGTCCGGTCAGTTCCGCGGCTTGCCGGAGTGTCAGGATGGTGCTCGAGTCGATCCCGGAACCGCCCTCGATGAACGATTGCTGCAGCTGGCCGAACTCGACGCGGGCGGCTTCGGGGTCGGCTGTCCAGGCCTCGACCGCGCTGGTCAGTTGGTGCCACAACTGCTGATGCTCGGGCGCAGCGTCGTGTTGCCACTGTCGGGCGATGTCGTGCGCGCGTGCTTTGTACTCGACGACCTGTGCCGGGGTTTCCCCGTAGACGGCGATCTCGCGTAGCTGGTGGTGGGTGGCGAAGTCGGCGCGGAGTTGAGCTTCGACGCGGTCGACGGCGTCACGGTAATAGTCGGGATCGGTGAAACTGGTTCCTCGGGTCTGCCAAGTCATCGCATGCTCCCGGACAAGCACAGGCACGACGATGAGGTGGGATTCGAGGGTGGAGGTGGCTGTTGGTGGAGACGGTGGGGCATCGTGCTTCCTCGGATCGAGAAAACGTCACACCCACGACGGGGTGTCGTGAAGTCCCAGCGGTTCAGGTTCGGTCGCCCCGGCTCAGTTCCCCCTGGCCGTGACGCCGACAAATAGCCAATCGTGCTGCGGCTCTATAGGTCTGGGCCGCGATCGGCGCCGATCTCACCAGCGGGTCCGAGAGCCGGGTCCGGATCGGGTTCCCACGACCACGCGGTGTCCTCGCCCAGGGCAGCGTCGACGACGGTGGTGATCGCGGTGCTCTCGGCGGCCAGGTCGGTCGGTTCGGCTTGGCGGATGGCGGTGTCGACGAACTGGGACCGCAACGCACTCGTCGCGTCGGCGAGCATCTTGACTGGCGTCGGCGGGGCGACCAGGGCGGTGTCGGTGGGAGTGCCGGTGTCGGGATCTCGCGGAACATACGGTGGTACCGCCAACGCCGGGTCGGCGCGGGCGTAGCCGTTCCAGGCTTGGGCCAGGGCGTGCTCGGTGTAAGCGGCGAAGGTGACCGCGTGCACGCGGCGGATCCCTTCCACGCTCGACCCCCACAGGCTCTCGCCTTCGGCCGGCGTGAGCTGGGCGGCGGCAGCCAGGACGGTCACCCGAGTGTGCAGTGCTGCCATGTTGTCGGCAAACTGGGCGACCGCGATCGGGTTGGTGTCGAAAGTCCACCTCCCGGTGGCGATTCGGTCCATGCGGGCCGCTTCCAGGCCGGCCATGCGTTCCATAGTCCACAAGTCGAGCTCGAGCATGTCGAGGTAGAACTCCTGCGCTTCGCTGGCGCGGGCGGGATGCTGGCGCACCACGCCCGGCTTCGGGGCGTTCTCGCCGCGCTGGCCCAGTTCGCGGGCATCGACCACCCACCCCGGGTCGACCCCACCCAACATCGCCGCGTACTCGGCGTGCTCACGCTGCACCGTGAGCAACTCGAGTCGCTCGTTCCACACCTGCTCGCTGCCACCGGAGACACCGTCGTCGAACATGGAAGGTCCGGCATCAGCGACCTCCCGATGCTGGGCGGCCAATTGCTGGATCCGGCGCAGGATGCGGCCTTGCCACTGGGCCACCGACTCCTCGGGTCCTGGAGCGCTGCTGGTCATCACCACACCCCCTGATCCACACCAGGTCCCGGCCCTCGATCAGGCGGGCGAGGTTGCAGGTCCGGGTCCGCCTCCCACCGAGCTCCGGTTCCGGCTCCGGTCGCCTCGACCGCGGTGCCGATACCGTGCCCCGCGCGCGTGCCCAGGCTGTCGGTGAAGCTGACGGCGGCCAGGGCTTGTTCGGCACGGTGGGCGAACTCCCAGGGAGTGGGCGGGCCGAGATCGGTGATGGTGGTGGTGGCGAGGTTGTCGACGGTGCGCGAGACGTCAGCTTCGATCCCTTTCCACGACATCTCAGTGAACCGTTGCCGCAGTTCGGCATCGGTGTAAGAGGCCGCGGTCAGCTCCGCCACCTGTTGCCACGACTCCGGCCTACGACCCCACAGCTGCTCGGCCTCGCCGAGCTGGACGTTGATCAGCGCCGCGGTCCCCGCAGCACGGCGCCACAACGCGGCCATGTTGTCGTGAAGCTGGCGTTCTGCTGGCTCGTTGTCGGGCAACCCGCCGGTGTGCACACGATGCAGGTACTCCCCGCGGACCAGAGCAGTGTGTTCCAGACGCCACACGTCCTCGGCGAGCTGGTCGAGAAGATACAGGCGCGCCGGATCCGCCCCCGGCGCGGCCACCGGCAATGTCGCCGTTTCAGCAGTATCGCCCCACCGCGCTCCCCTGGCGCCGGTTTCGGTGACGTAGTCGATCATCCGTTGCGGGACCCCGCGGGCGTGGGCGTGCAACTCGATCTCACCGCGCTCGTCCTCCAACGCCCGCAGATGAGTCCGCCACGTCTCGAGCTGAACGCTCGGGCTCCTGGCGGGCGAGTACCGCGGGGACCCATGGAACAAGGTGCGGTAGTGGTCGTAGCTGGCGTTCTGGATTCGTTCGAGTAGGCGAAGCTGCCACGACGGCAGATCCTCGGCACCCGAGAGTGGATGACTCACCGGTTCTCCAATCCTGTTGATTGACTGCGTGTTCAGTGCCCGGGATGGTCGAGCTGTCGTCCGCGCGGCGGTTCACGGCCCCGGCCCGATGTCGGGCCCGGTGTGTTGATCCGGTTTCGGGCCGGGTCCGTGATCGGTGGGGTCGTGTTCGGTGTGGGCACCGGTGCCGGTGGCCTCAATCGCGGCGTCGATGCCAACGCCGCCGTATTCCCGCCCCGAGGGAAGGGGTTCGAGGGCGGCTGCGGCGAGCTCGACCATCCGGTCCGGTAGGACGGGGAGCTGGCGGTCGATGTCGTCGGGGGTGATTCCGGCGGCTTGCAGCACCATCACCGGCATCGACACCGTGGCGAAGTCGGTGTCGACGATCGCGCGCCACCGAGCCGACAACTCCGCCCGGTCCAGCCTCGACATGGTCCGCGCGATCTGATCGGTCCACGGCCCGGCGGTGGGTTCCCACGCATGCTGCTGTTCGATGGTGTTGAGCCCCAGGGCGTGCCCGATAGCGCCGACGCGTTGCCAGCTCACCCCCATGACGCGCCGAAACGCGGAGAACCCGGCACGCGGCAGGGTGCCCCCTCGCGCGGCAGCAGCCCCGACTCCGGCCATCGTCTGCAATTGCGCGACCGCTCGCCGGTGCCCGCGCAGGAGGGTGTCGCGGTCGATCGCTTCGGTGCTCAACAACGGTTGACCGGGTGCCCAGCGGTGTCCGCGTTCCCCGCAGGCGCGGGTGTAGTCGATCACCGACTTCGGCACCCCGACCGCGGTGGCGATCGCTTCCAGGTTTTCCCGGGTGCGGCGCCCGATATCCAGATGAGCCAGCGCCATCGGTGACAGGTCCTGGTTGTCGCCGGTGCGGGATCGGTCGATCAGGTGCTGGTTGTCGCTGGCCAGGTTCTGCACGGCCTGCAGCAGCTTGGCCTGGACCGGATTCGGCTCGAACATCTCACCGGCCCCAACCCACATCGGGATCGCCACGCCACACCTCGAGCTCTGCGCCGGTGGCGCGGGCGGGCGAGGGGTCTGCTCCCCCACTGGTCAGGTCCCGGTCGGGGGCGGTGTGATCGACGTCGTGGACCGCTGTCGCCGACACCGCGGCCTCGATCCATTCACCGTCCTCGACGATCTCCGCGTCGATAATCGCCTCAGCGGCCGGGGCGGTGGTCGGAGCGAGATAGCGGGCGAGGTAGCCGAACTCGTGGTGCAGGTTCGCATCCATGGTGAGATCGGCTGCGAGCCCGCCCATGTCGTCGTCGACGCCGCGCGGTCTGTGTTCGGGCTGATTCGTGGCGTTGTCAGCGAAGAAGTCGTCGGTGTCCAGGCCGGTGTCGACTGTGAACCGCTCTTCGTAGGCTCGGCTCGCGGCTTCGGCATCTGGGGACAGGTCGCGGGTGGCGTCAGCGGCGGCGAACTGGGCTGCTGCGGCTTTGGCGGTGCCGGTTCGTTCATCGGTGTGGTGCAGGCTGTCGGTGAATCCGGCCGCGCGGCGGCGGATCTCGATCATCAGTTCCTTGAGCTCGACATCGAGCTGGTGCAGCTGCACTTCGCGGGCTTCGCGGTTGGTGTAGCCGGCGATGCGGGCGGCATGCACCTCGCTGCTCTGCTGCCGGGAAAGCTCACCGTCGAGTTCGCGTCGCGCGAGATCTGTTTCAGCCCTGCCGATCTGGCCTTGCTTGTGGCGGAGGTCGACGTCGTTGATCTTGGCCGCGTTGTCGATGCGGGCGCGGACCTCGTCGATCTTGGCCATGGCCAGGTGTTGCTCGGTCCCGAGGTTGCCGAGGCGGGCCTGGTGCTCGATCCATGACCGTTGGTTCTTGGCCGCTTCGATCGCGAGTCGCTGGTCGGACTCCGCGCGCGAGCGCGATTCCCCGCCCCTGCTCCGGAACAGAGCGTTGGTGGTGTGCGCGGTCTGCAGCGCTTGCAGGAACCCTTGCCGGACCGCTTGCCCGCCTTCTTCGACCGGATCTCCGTTCATCACGACACCCGCACCGTCAGCGCCGGGCCGTTCGCACCCTTGCGCACGAGGTTGGCACTCGATGCGGCCCAGGGGATTTCGGATTGGCGCAGACCGTCGTAGTCGATCCCGACGACATCGAGCAACGCTTGGATGTAGCGGGCCGACAAGTCATCGGTCGTGAAACCGTATTCGGCCGCGAGAGTGTCGAATTCGCTGGTTGCGGCGAAGGTCTGTAGTTCAGCTGCCCGGGCGCGGACCATGTCTTCGGGGGCGATCGGTGTGGCCGGGGCACGGGTACGGGGATTCGTGGTCATCGGGCTTCTTTCGGAGCGATCGGTCAGAAATCTGGTTCGAGCTGGGGGTGCGGGACGTCTCCGGGCGGGGGAAGGTCGAACAGATCGCTGTCGGCGATGCCGTAGCCGTCCTCGACGCCGGTCGCGGCGATCGCGGCACCGATCCCCGCGCCACTACCGGGTTCTAAAGAGGCGGTGTGCCAGGTGGTTTCGGCGACGGTTTCCAGCAGATGCGGGGCGGGAGGCAGTTGGTGGGGTGAGCTGTCGGCGAGGTCGATGCCGACCATGCGCATCGCCGCGACCCGGATCCGTCCTTCACGGACCCGGCCCACGTGGGTGAGGTCGCGCCATTGACGCCCCTGATCGGGTGCCGACTGCTGCGAGATCTGGTCCAGGCGTGCTCGCCAGTCGGCCGCCTCGAGGGACCACCAACCGCTGGTTTCGGCCTCGGTGACGTCGAGGGCGGTGGCGACCATCGCCACCCGCAACCACTGCAACCGCAGATGCTCGGTCAGCTTGTCGGCTGCTTCTAGGGTCACCGTGGCGTGGTCGCGGCGGATCGGTCCCCCCGCGGCCAGGGTCGATAGTGTGTCGACCTGGTGGTAGAGCTGAGCGAGCAGCAGCGACCGCGCCACCGGACGGCATGGCGGCAGCGAAGCAGCGTCGGTTGCTCTGCGACCTTGCTGACCAGCCTTCTTCGCATGAGCGATCCAGTTGGCGGGCACACCGATCGCCACCGCTTGCTCATGCACGACGCGACCAACGACCGACAGATCCCGAAACGTCTGGACGCGGCTGTGTGGTTGCAGCGCCAACTGCCTCAGATCGACGCTGACGTTGTGGATCAGTGCCGCCATCCGACGATGCAGCAGCACCGCCCCTGGACCGTCGAGGTGGTGAGGTGTCGTGGCCAGTGCCCGGCCGGCGGGGGCGCGGGGTGTTGTGCGCTCAACCATGATCGGTTACCGATGTGATGCGGTAGCTCGACATCCGCCACCCCTGCGGGGTTGAAGTGACCGTGACAGTCACCTGCATCCGCCGGTATATGGTGGTGAACCCGTCGTGGTGGAGCACCTGTTGGGTCACCGTCGCCGCGACCGTCGTCCCGGACCCGTCGGGTTTGGCTTGCTCGGCATCGACCAGGGCGGTGACGATGTCGTTGCTGTCGCGCCAGCCCGCCCATTCCGGTAACTGCACCAGCCCGATCGCGGGGCCACTGCTCGCCGAGGCGGCCAGTTCGCCGGTCAGCCATGGTGCCGCCCGAACCAACCCGGCACCAGGGCCGGGATCGACACGGGGCTGCCAGCAGAACATCGCCGCTAGCCCCATCTGGGTGACCGTCAGCGCGTTGGCACCCTCTGGATTCGGACCCTCCACGTGGGCGACACCAGGAGTGTGTGTGTCGGGTACGTGTCCAGGCTCATCGGCCCCATTCAGCAGCACTGTGGCGAGCGCTATCAGGACGGCCGCGACCCCGGCGGTCCCGGCGACGAGAGGGAGACGGTTGACCATGGCGTCCTCAGCTCAGCGTCGTCGACATTTGGGTGGCCATCGCGAGAATGTTGGCCACGTACGGGCGGGTTTGAATCTCGTAATCGGGTGAGCCCGTGGGGAATCCGCCCGAGCGCAGCACGGCGTGTTCGCCGGCGTTGTAGCCGGCGAGGTAGAGCTCGGCGGGCCCGTTGGGGGCCACGACCTTGCCCTCCCTGATCCAGGTGTCCACGTGGTCGGCGATGTCGCACATGTAGCGGGCTTGGCCGATGATCGCGTCGCCGTCGTCCCACACCGACGCCACGCCGTTGCCGTCGGCGTCGATCACATACGGTTGCCCGTCGGAGGCGAGCGCGGTCGCGGTACTGGGCAGGAACTGGGCCAACCCCTGTGCCCCGGCGGCCGAGGTCAGCCCTCGCTGGAATCCGGATTCCTGTTTGCCCTGCGCTGCCAGCAACGGCGCGGTGATCTGCGGACACACGGTCCCGCCCAGCTGATACCAGGCCAGCAGTTCCTCGGGGACCGTGCCGGGTTCCAGGTCGGTGTCGCCGACAGCGGGCCCACACACCGTCGCCCTCGCAGCACCCGCAGAGTCCGTGGTGACCGGCCCGAGCGGTGTGCCGTCGGGGTAACCACCACCCAGCGTGGTGACATGCACGTGGTCCATGTGATTCGCGGTGGCCCCGCCCCGGTCTTCCATCAGGTTGGACTCGCCATCGGCCGAACGGTAGGTCTGGCGCCAGATCAGGTAATCGATGCGCAGCGCGGAAGCGTTGGTGATCACGAAGTCGGCGATTCGGTCACCGAGCGCTTTGCCCTGCCCCGACATCGGGTCGGGGATCATGATGTCGATCGCCCGCCCGCTCGGGTGATCGGGCAGTGGATCCTCACGCTGCCCACCGATCTCACGCACCTGCGGGAACCGTTGGACGACGGTGCGCGCCAACCGGATCGTGTCGACCTGTAAACCGCGCTCGGACCCGATCGATGCGGGCATCGCGGGCAGTTCGGTCCCTGCCGCTGTTCCGGCTTCGATCACCGAGCCTTCGTCCGGCGTAGGTGTCGTCGATGGGGCGGGGTCGGTCGATCCGACCGAGCTGGTCGGCGCCGACCCACCCTGCAGCCACGGCATCGGATCGATCGCGGTGCCGCCGCCGAATCGCCCTCCGCCGGTCCAGATCTCCAGGTGCAGGTGTGCGCCGTCCGGGCCTGCGGGGACGGTCTGGCCGTTGTAGCCGACTCCGGCGATCAGCTGCCCGATCCGCACGGTCTGGCCTTGTTCGACGTAGACGTCGTCGGCGAACATGTGCCCGTAGACCGAGGACACGATCTCGCCGTCGATGTTGTGGTCGATGACCACCCAGATCCCGAACCCGCTCGCCGCGCCCACCCGCGCCACGACCCCGTCGGAGACCGCGTAGATCGGGGTCTTGGGTGCGGCGGCGAAGTCTTGGCCTTGATGCTGTGTGCCCCACCGCATTCCGAAACCCGAGGTCAACGCGAAGGTGCCCTCTGCCATCGGCATCGTCCTCGTTCCGTACGAAGCCGAGGACGTCCCGCTCGACGCCGCCGACGGCGCACATCCCTGCTCCTGTGCCATGCCGGCGAACAGCAGCAGGACGACCAGCAGCACGACCGCGGCCACGGCTGCGGTCGTTGTGCGAGCGGCGCCGCTCATCGCGGATTCACCGGCCCGATGGGGGTTTGGCCGAGGTTGTCGAAGCGGCGGTTGGTGTTGTGGATCTCGGAGTCGCGTTCGGTGGGGGTGAATGTCATCCGGAACGGGATGCCGGGTTGTTCGGCTTCCCCGGTCTTGAGCAGATAGCAGCCGGTGCCGGGAGGTGTTTCGCGCCGGGAGGTGTCGAGGTCGTCGTCGCTGGGTGGGCGCGGCGCTGCCCAGGAGGTGACCAGCAGTTTCTCGGTGTCGGTCATCCCCGCCACCGCGGCGATGCGGTGAGCTTCCTCGGGGCCGACCGGGCCGATGATCTTCGCGCGGGCGCGTTCGAAGAAGCCGAGCGCTTTGGCCTGTGCGGCGGGCGAATCGAAGGCGGCGAGGTCTTTGATGGTGTGCGAGCACATGATCAACCCCGTCGCCAGACCACGGTTGAGCCGGGTCAGTGCGTCCACACGGTCGACCATGAATTCCCCGACGCCGAGGACCCGCCAGATCTCGTCCATCACGACCTCGAACGTCCGCGCCGGCGCCAGGCCCGCGTCGGCGAGGGCGTGGGCGGCGGCGACCGCGCCGAACCCGTCGGACCAGCAGGTCATCAGGACCGCGGCCAGCAGTTTCGTGTCGCCTTCGGGGATGCGGGAGATGTCGATGCAGATCGCAGGACTCGACACATCCAGCCGGGTCGAGGTGGGTCCGTTGAAGATCGCCCCGAACGGTCCTTCGACCAGCGCACGCATCGACCGGCGCAAGGGCTTCGTCGCCGCTCGATAGGAGAGGTCGTCGTCTTCTTCGGCGAACGCGCGCAGCCGCTCCCCGCCCGCCGAGATCACCGCCAGCAGATCCTCCAACAGCGGCGGATTCGCATGGGAGAAACCACCGGCCGGGCTGTAGAGCTCGCGCAGACCGGCGGCGAGCAGCACTTCCTCGTAGTCTTCGACGCGGGCGCCGCGCACGAGCTCGATCAGCCCGGCGACGATGTTGATCTGCCCGGCCTCGACCCGCGCCATCACCTGACGTCGCTGATCGGCATCGGGGAGTGCGGCGATAACGGCCCCGAGGGCGCCGACATCGAGCGGGTTGACGGTGCCGTGGCCGTAGCCGACATCGACGACCTGGCCGCCGAGGCACTCGACCAGGTCGCGGTACTCGCCTTTGGTGTCGCCCATGCACAGCACGGTCTCCCCCGCCGCCACCGCGCCCGTCATGATGCGCCGGATCAACGAGGACTTGCCGAACCCGTTGAGCGCCAACACGAACGCGATCGGCGCCGTGATGAACCCCCGCAGAAACCACGACATCGGATCGAAATGCACCGGGGCGCCGGTGATGTAGTGACTGCCGACCGGCACACCCGCGGTCGGGGCGCTCGCCCCGACACAGAACGGCCACAACCCCGCCACCTGTACAGTCGTGCCGCGCCACTCCGGGGTCCGCGGCACCACCGACGCACGACCTCCCCCGGGCCCGGCATATCCGCGGTCGGTCAACATCGGCGCGTTCAGATCGAACCCGTCCCCGGCGCTACCGTCGCGGCGCCGTGCCGCGGTCGCACGGCGGTGATCGTCACTGGAGAGCAGCATTCGAGCCCGTCGACCCCGCAAACCGGCCTGTGTGGCCGCGAGTTCGACTTCTGCACGGCGGGTTCTGCTCAGAACCCTGATGCCCTCGATGATTTCGGTTTTCGCGGGCTGGCCTCGGCCGGGCAACCCGTTCGTGGGCCCGGTCATCCCGAGACCCGCTCGGAGATGGAGGCGTGCTCGGGCAGGATCAACCCGATCCCGAGCGAGGCAGCGAAACCCGCGGCTTGGTAGCCGTAGCAGCGGCGCACCGTCAACCGCGACGCCGCCGCCATCCCCCTCACCGAGGCCTCGATGCCGGGCAGATCCGCATCGAGGTGATCGGTCACCGTCACCAACACCCCGAACCGGGTCAACCCCGCCCCGCGGGCTTGCTCCTCGCGGGCAGCGGAGGTGTTGCCGACCCGAATACGGGCCGCGGCCGAGGAGATGCCGCGTTCGGTCTGTTCGGCGGCGACCGCGTCGCGGAAGTCTGAATCCACCAACGATGTCGCTTCAGCGGCCGAATGCAGGCGGTAGACGATCGCGACCCGCTTTCGGGGGACATCCGGGCGCGGACGCAGCAGTTCCTCGAGGACGGTTTCCATCACCGCACCCCGTGGGGCGCCGTCCAATTCCCAAGTGATCGAGCGGGCCCCGTCGTGGAGGTAGTGATCCCACCGGTCCTGATGGGCCAGCGGACCCACCGAGTCCCACGACTGCGACTCCACGATCCGATCCCCCGCCGCCTCCACATCACGCTGAGACGCCAGGTCGAACCGGCTACGCACCAACCCCAGCACTTCCCACGCCTGCAGCGGTGTGGCGGGCAGGCCGGCGCGGGCCAGCTGAGACAACACCGATTGCAGGCGTTGCCCGATCTCACGGGCCTGCTCGGCCTGATCACGGCGGATGCGACCCTTGCCGATCGCCCGGTAGGTGATCGCGATCCGTGCCTCGATCCGCACCCCCACCCCGCCGCTGTCGGCAGCGGCCTCGGTCATCACCGCCTTGGCGAAATCCGGGGCACTCGGGCGGATCAGGCGGGTGACTTCCCGGGTTTGCTTCAACCGGGTCTCCACCACGTTGTCCAGCACCGCAGTCACCGCGACCACTTCACCGCCGCGGCTTTGCGAGGCCAGGAACTGGCCGTATCCCTCGACCCAGGAATCGATCTGGGCTTGGTCGACCAGTTCTTTGCCGCGCGGGATCACCCGCACGATGACCGTGTAGTGATCGCTGCGCCGGATGTGCAGCATCGCGAACCGCTTCCCACCCGGGGTCTCGTACTCGGTCAGCCGCGAATCAGCGAGCAATCCCGGCAATTTCGCCACACCCGGCAGGCGCGAGAACCGCCCGGATCGGTAGGTCAGCTCGCCGCGAGAACGCGCACGCGCGAACTGGACCCGCAACAGCAACAGCTCCCACCCGGTACGCCCGTTGCGGGTCACCGCCAGCGGGACGAACACCACCGCAGCCCCGGCCAGGACCGCCCCGGCGAACTCCAGGGAGCGGGTGATCATGAACGACACCATCACCGTGATCACCAGGCCGAGCCCGAGCAGCGACACTCCCCAGGTCAATCCGAAGAACCCGGCCGAGCGCGGCTGTTCCCACCGCCCATACATTCGCGTGCTCATCGGCGGACCTCCCCGGGACCGAGCGAATCCGGATCCAACTGGCCAGACGATTCCGGGACGGCACGTTGAGCGGTTGAGGCGATGCCTTGCAGCGCCCCGACCATGAGTTGGGCGCCCAGCATCGCCGCACCCGCAGGCCCCGCACCTACCGCGCCGGTGGCCGCGGCACTGCCCGACCCACCGGCACCGGCAGCGGAGGCCCGGCCAGCGCTCGAACCACCCCCACCTGCCGGCGCGGAACTCGGCGCACCACCACCCGATGCGGGGGACGCCCCGGCGGGCGGCGAGCCCGAGTTCGCCGCCATCGGTCTCCCCCTGCCTGTTCCGCCCGACGGAGAGGACGACCCGCTCGGGCTCGAGGAACCTGACGACGAGCCAGAGCTTTCGGCCTCCGACATCTTCCTGGCTTGTGATCCCCGGCTGCCGACTGCAGACATCGCGATCCCCGCACCAGCACCGGCCAACGCCGATGCCGCTCCGCCACCACCACCGAGGGTGGCCACTGCGGGTGCGATCAACCGGATCAGCGCTGGCAGCACGATGGCACTCATCAGCATCAAGATCAGGCCCAGCAGCATCAGTTGGGCATCGGTCTGGTCCTCGGCGCCGAGGACGGTGAAGGCGATCGCATAGACCAGGGCCCCGACCGGCTTCCACAGCACGAACGCCAGCGACCACGCCAGAAGGCGTTTGTATGCCTGCGAGCCAGCCGAAGACCCGGACGCGGCGGCGACCAACGGAATCACCGCGACGACCACGACCAGCAGCGCCTGCCGGACCACGAGCATGACCAACTGGACCAGCATGCTGATCACACCGAGCACGCCGACCAGCAGAAGGATCCCCGGCCCGAGAGTGGCCATGGTGTCGGGGTCGAGGATCTTGCCGATGGCGTTCTCGAGGTCGCCGCGGGTGGCGTCGAAGATCACCCAGTTGGCAAACTGGTCGCCGGCATTGGTGCCGACGGTGATGAGTGTCGCGAAGGTCATCGACGCAAAGATGGCGCGAGCGAGCATGAGAAAGCTCTCCTGCGCTTCTCCCGCCAGGCCACCGCGTTTGGCCAGCGCCAGCCGCGCCGCAGCGAGCATGATGCCCGCGGTCAAGAGCACCACCTGCAGGCCGACTGTGTATTCCCTGATTTGAGTCAGGACGGGAGCGGGTTGGCCGGCCGAGGAAGACAACTGCGGCGACGGAAACGTCGTCCACCACGTCATCCCCATCTGCAGAAGCGTCGTCAAGGCTGACAGCAGGATGTTGACAAGCCCATCGACCACGGAGTCACCCGCTAGGTCTGCGGCGACGCCGCCGAGCTGGCATGCCTCCCGGACTCCCGGAAGCACAGTGCAGGCGATGTCGGGGGCCTGCGTTCGGGCTGGCCCTGCCGCCAGCGGGGCCGCAGCGTCGAGAAAACTATTCATGATCGGGCCTTCCAATCACCAAACCCGCTCACGGACGCGGTCGGAGTTGCTGGGCGCCAGAGGCTTTCGACGTCCTCGGGTACCCGTACCCGCCAGTCGCCCTCGACCCAGACCATCGGCCAGGTCGCGATCGCGTACCCGGTCGTGGACCGGACCGCGAGCTGCACCACGGCCAGGTCGTCACGGTAACCCGATTGAATCCGCACACCTTCTGGGACGGTCACGTAGCGGGATGCACCCGGGGTGTCTGCCCGTGACCGCGCGAACCGGTCGATCAAAGGCTGTCCGCCGCCGTAGAAGCGCTCGCGAACCACGTCTCGCCAGATCGGGTCCGGCGCGGCGTAGACCCGCCCGATGGCGTCCATCGCCGCCAACGCGGCCCCTTGCGGCGTCCGCGCGAACCCCTCAGCCACACCGGCATCAATGCGGGCAGGGCCGTCGCTGCCCGAAACCGGCACCGCCGCACCGCCCCAGATGCGCTGCCACTGCAACTGGTCAGGTGGCGCGCTCAAATAGTCCGGCCGCGCCGGGTCGACACGATCCTCGGCGCGTTGCGGCAAGACCGCACCGGCTTCCTCAGCAGGGACTTCGAGGCGGTTGCCGAACATGTCGACTGTCGGCGGACGTGCCCCTGACGATGTCGTCGACGGCACACCGGTCGTCGAGCGCTGTCCGCCCTGGTCAGGAGGTTGGTTGGTGTCGGTCCGGTCGCCGCCGGTCACGGTCAGGACGAATACGGTGATCACTACGGCAGCGATGATGCTGAGTAGCAGGACGAGGGTTCGAGTGGCACGCATCAGCTGGTCCTCAGGGTCTCGGCAGGGCGACCATGTCAGCGGGCACGGAATCGACTGCGGTGACCGGGCTTTCGGTCACCGTGTCGGGCAGCCGCAGTCGCCACCCGTCGGCAGCCCAGATGACGGTGGCGGTGTTACGGGTGATCGAGTTGTCCGGATAGCGGGAGAAGGTCTGGACCTGCGCTTCGGTCTCGCCGTAGGCCGTGACGAGGTAGCCGAGGAGCTTGGGCACCGTGTCGGTGGCCGGAGTGGTGATCGAAACCTGTGCACGTACTGTGGCCCAGGCATCGCGGCCTGGGCCCGGGGCGATCATGCGGTGCCCGACCGCCGCCCACTGGCTGTCGGGTGCGACCGACATGCGCACGGTCGTGTGGATCGCGGCCAGCGCGGCCCCGGCCGGGGACCGGTCGAAATCGGTGGCGGTCGCGCCGTCGATCACGCGGGGGCCTTGCGCCGCCACCGGCAGATCAATGCCTTGGTAGGTCCGCCAGCTCAGCCCTTTAGGGGCTACCTGTTCCGTGGTGGTGGCGGGCAGTTGATGGTTGTCGCCGGGGTTCGTGCCGCTACAGCCCGTGGCGGTGATGCCCGTGATGACGAGGGCGAGCCAGGTGATCATCACCGGGTTGACGGGTGACGAGAGTTTGTGTGGCATTGGGGTGTCCTGTGGTGTCAGGTGGTGGGCAGGATGGCGATGGCCAGGGCGCTGGCCGAGCCGAGGAGTGCGGCGGCGGCGAGGGATCCGAGGAATCCTTCGATCGCTTCTTCGCGGTAGATCCGGATGGCGAGTTGGCCGCCGACGAAGGTCGCCCGCGCCACGCACAGCAGCAGCACGAACCAGGCCAGCCAGTTCAGTAGCTGTGTCAGCGGCGCCAAGACCTGCGCGGGCAGCGGTGCGGCGATCATCAGTGGCCTCCGAACCGGTCAGCGTCGCGGGCCACCCGGATCGCGGAGGACACTGCTGCGGCGGGCAGCCAGGGAAAGGTGCGGGCCAGGTCATGGCCCCCGTCGCGCAGGCTGCTCAGTTCGGCCCACACCGTCTCCGCCAGTTCCGTCACCCGTCCGTAGCGCGCGACTGGGTCCGCGTGCCCGGCCACGATCCAGGTCGGTGTCGCGCGCAACAGGTCTTCGACCACCGCTAGGTCGGCATCGCAGCGCCGGTACGCGCGCAGGGTGTGGCGGGCGGCCTCGAGTTCGGGGTCGGTGTGGAGGCGGTGTTCGCCCAGGGCGGTGGAAAGTTGGTGGATGAGACGCCGTCCGGCGCGGCGGGCCGCCCCTGTGGGGTGTTCGGTGAGGGCTTTGTCGTGATCGGGTAGTTCGGTGACCGGTGTGATCGCGACGATCGCGTCGACGCGGGCGGGGTCGCGTCGGTGGTGGTAGAGCCATTCCTGCGCGACGATCGCGGCCAGTGAATGCACGACCAGCACCACGCGGCCGTCGGCATGGGAGATGACGGTGTCTAGGTCCTCGACGAGTTGGGCCATCCCGGCCGGGCCCGGGTGCAGCGGCAGGTCGTTGCCGTGGCCACGCTGCTCGTAGACCAGCTGGGCGACCTCGGCGCGGAAGTGCCGGTCGATCAGCGTGATCATCGGCGCGAAATGGCTTGCATCGGCCAGTGGTCCGGGCAGGTAGACGACGGTCAGCGCGGCGTCGGGGTTCCCGCACCGGGTTCCCGTCAACACTGTGCCGTCGGCGGCGGTGATGGTTACAGAGCGTGAATCAGTTGTGGTGCTGCGGGTTTCGTGGCGGTATTGGGGTGCCTGCATGTCAGGACCCTCCGGTGACGGCGGCGTTCATGATGGCGCCAGCCGAGGTGGCGATGATGCCGCCGGCCAGGGCCGCGAACACGATCTTGGGTGATTCGACCGCGCCGCCGTGCCAGCGTTCCCACCCGAACTTGCCCCCGGCATAGACCAGGGCCGTCACCCCGGCCAAGATCACCAACCAGGACAGGTAGCCGACCAGGTTGGTCAGCTTGTCCCCGCCCGGCGGGACGGTCGGGTTGATCTTGATCTCTTGGGCCAGCACCGTCACGCTGTCGCCCACGACAGATAGAACCGACATCGTCATTTCTCCGAATCGTGTTGGTCGATAGGGTTTTTGGTCGTGCGGGCGAGGGCGTCGATGAGCTCGCTGCCGACGTGATGGACATCAAGGGGCACCGCTTCGGTCAGGCGGGCGCGCCGTTGTGGGGCGGGGTCGAAGGGGTTGAACTCGGCGAGTTCGGCGAGTTCACGTTCGATGAGCTCGTCATGCCAGCCGATCTCCCACACGTGTTCGGCGAGGTCTTCGACCACGGCGCGGTAGCGGCGCACCGGTGCCGGGACTCGGCCCGGGCGAGCGGCGCTGAGTACGACACCGACGACCTCGACGCCTTCGGGCGCTGTTCCGGCGTGCCATTCGCGCAGTCGGTCCGCGCAGGCGACGAGCCCCGGAAGACACAGCCGTGCTGCCACAACGACCCGCTGGGTCGTTTGCGCCGATGCCGGCCAGGATTGCCCGCAGTCCGCGGCTGGAGCCCACCAGCGTGCAAGCGTCGAGGTTGCGGCCCCGCCGTGGGCGCCGACGATCGCGACCGCTGGTGGGTGGGCTCGGGTCGTGGGCAGGGGTTCTACGCGGATACTGGCTGCGCGATGTGGCGGGGTCACCGTCGCCGGGTCCAACCGGCGGCCCCCAATCACGGCGAGGGGATGCTCGTGGAGGGTCGGCGCGGGCATCAGCTGCCTCGCTTCTGGATGTTGGTGATCACCAATCCGGGTGCATCGGCGGCGGTTACGTTGATCACCTGCAGGTAGTCGAAACGGCGGCCGTCGGGATGCAGTTCCACCAGGTGGACCTCGGCGGTGTTCTCCGCGATGGCGGTGACGCCCACGCAGTGGGTCGTGCCGGCCGGTAGCGCGGTGATCGCGGCGGCCAGCGGCTCGAGCGTGATTCCGGCCTGCGGGGTCACCAATCGCAGCGCGTCCTCAGCGCTGCGTGTGACGTAGTAGGCGTATTCGAACGCCGCGATCACACCGGCCAGAGTCGTGGTGTCTCCGGCACCCGCTGTCACGGTGTGTGCGGTCAGCCCGGCGCAAGCTCGCTCGGTGGCGGCGATAGTCGAGGTGGGAGCGATCGAGGTCATGAGCGTTGCGGAGGCGGCAGGGTCGCTGCCCGACATGTCCACCGCGACCGCAGCCGCCGCGCCGGTGAGGATGCTGGCGGCAGCGCATAGCGCGGCGATGCGCGACCGGCTCATCGGTGTACCGCGCGGTGTGGCTCGGTGGTGGAGGTGTTCGCCGAGCCGCCGCGGCTCCTCTGGATCGGGTTGTGGAGTTACTGGTTCGTTAAGCCAGTCAAGGCCGTGGCTACGGCTCAGATCATCGGTGGGCATGGTGTTCACCTCCTCGCTCGGTCGAATGGTTCGGTGGGTGGTCGGGCCCTTCGGAGCACGCCGCCGGGAAGAGCCACTGACCAGGGGGAAGGAACAGGGCCCGACGTGCTCCGAAGGGGTCTAGGGGTGCGCCACCGGTGAACTGGTCGGCACCGACGGCGAACCGGTCTGTGTGACAGTCGGTTTCGCTGTGGTGGACGAGTGCGTCGGTTGCTTCGTCGGAGCCGGTGTCGCGGCGGTGAGGTCGCGGGCGATCGCGGTGAACCAGGCGGTGGTCGCGGCCAGCGGGGTGTCCCCGCCGGTGGTGACCGAGACGGTGCTGTAGCTGGAGCGGCGCCCTGAGGCGTCGCTGTACTGGGCGGTCGCCGAGGTCGTGTAGAGGTCTTGGGGTTCGGTGATGGTGGAGGTGATGGCCTCGAACGCGTCGTTGACCCACGTACTGATCGACTGCGGCGGAACCATATCCACCACGGCATCGGCGACTTTCGTGCCGAGCACCGCGACCGCGGCGGCAGGGTTCGATAGACCGACCGCGGCGAGCTCGGCGATGGTGGTGGCGGTGAACACCTTCTGTGCCACCGAGACCACGGCGTTCAACCCGATCGTGCCGATCTTGAACAACGCCGACAGCGCGTCGGACTCGGTCGGTGTGGTGGCAGTCGGTGAGGATGCCGCGGCGATGCGCTGACCGAGGGTTTCGTTCGGGGTGTAGGACAGTTGATCCAAGCTGGTGCCGGAGATGTCGTCGTTCACCACGCCGACCGCGGTGGTGAACGCGGTGGAAGCCAGGGCTTGGGCGACCGTGCTGATCGCGGCGACCGGGTCCTTGCCCTCGGCTTGGCCAGTGATGTTGCTGACCGCAGTCAGCAACGGGCTCCCGGACCCGACATCACACGTCGCATCACCGGCCACACACAGATCAGCCACCCGCCCGACCAGAGCGCCATAGTTCGCCGGGGCCGCACTGGCCGCGATTCCGGCCCCGGAGAGCCCGACGTTGGCCAGCTCGATCTTGGCCACTTCGGTTCCGGACGTGCCGGGCGCCGCAGAGGGGACCGCAGCGTTGGCGGTGCCGGGTAGGGCGCCGGTCGCTGCTCGTCGTGCCGGGTTGGCCAGCAGCGCCACCGCGGCGACCTTGTCAGCCGGGACACGCGACTGACCGTTCCCGGCCTTCTCAGCGAAGGTTGTTGCCGCGGCAGCGCCTTGGGCGTATCCGGCGACGGCGATCTGGGTCGTGGGGCATCGGGCGATGACCTCGGTGGCGCGTTGTTCGATCTGCTCGGCTGCGGTGGTCACCGCGACGGGATAGTTCGTCGTGTTCACCTCGGCGCCGACAACAATGTAGGACCGCTCGATCACCGCGCCCACGGCGGCACTCAACCGGCCGAAAGCCTGACCCAGTACCCCGGTGTCACCGGTGTCGACAGAGTTCGCGGCACCTTCCTCGCCGCTCTGGACACCCAGTACGTACAACGCCGGGCACGCTGCGGGCGCGGGTTCGCGCGAGGACGTTGCTGCCGGTGCGCTGGCGGTTTCCGCCAGGGCAGGGGTGGTCCCGATGACGGCCACTGCCAGCCATGTAGCCGCGATCGCGAGCGCTCTGCGCCCAGTAGTGGTGTGGTTCATCGGGTTCCGCCTTCCGGGCGTTGTCGAATGAGGCCTTGCCTGCCCGCACCGGAGGGGGTGGTGCGGGCAGGCCGGCCGGTCAGTTGGTCGGGTTCGCGCCGCGATGGCGCGGTGGTCGGGCGAATCCGGTACGGAATGCAGTGAGGACGTCGGGGACTCCGAGGTCGGCCGCGCCGAGGTGGGTGACGTCGAATTCCGACCAGGACACGGCCACGTCGCGGGAGGTGTACTCGGCGAACAGTTCGCGTCCGGACTCGATCGGCACCAGCCCGTCGAGCAGCCCGTGATACAGGTGAATCGGAACCAACGGTGTCTCGGTGCCGAGGTTTTCGTGGGCGAGGACGTAATGCCAGACCGGGTCGTTCCAGGGGTCAGGACGCTCACACCAGGCCGCCAACGGCGACAAGAACTCCACCAGCAACGTAGCCACGTCGGCCTCCGACGCTGCCCGGACCGCGCGGACACCGACGTCGGTCAGCAGGTGATCAACCGGCAGATGCGCATACGCCCGCGCCAACCCGACCATGCCCGCGAACGCCAACCCCGACCACGGACCCCCGTCGAGAGTGTTGATCAACGCCGCCGGGTCGCAGATCACCGCACCGGCCGCGACAGCACGCAGATCGAGCTCGGGGGCATAGGTCGGCTGATATTCAGCCGCCGCGGCAGCGACCCGGCCGCCATCGGCGTACCCCCACACCGCGACCGGTGCTTCGAGTTTCGGCTCGTCGGACTGAGAGTTGATCGCGCGCGCCAGGTCCAGCGCCGCGTGGGCGCCGGCCTTCTTGGCCAGCCAATGATGCGGGCCGAGCCCATCGATACCCAGGCCCACCCCGTCGGGAACCGCGACCCGCCAACCTTGCACGAGAGCGGCGGCGATGCTGCTGGTGTCGGGTTCGTTCCCGTCGACCAGCAGCTGCGAGGGCGCGCAGCGACCACCCAAGCCGTGAAAGGCCGGGCAGTACACCACCACCGGGGTGCTGGAGATCGCGTCATCGGTCGACGCGGCCGGTTCCAGCACCATTCCCGATGCGGGTATCGCGATACCGAAAGAGGTCTTGGTCGTGTAAACCACCTGCCAGGCACGGTGTAGCCCAGCGATGTGGGGCACCATCACTTCGCGGGTGCGCAGGATCTGGCCGGGGTTGTCGAACCCGATCGCGGTGTTCGCGCGGAAAGGGTCCGCTCCGGTGCCGGTCACGACCGCGATCCCGCGATGTCATGGGCCAGCGCGACCATCCACGCAATGCCCGAGTCCAGCTGCCCGGTCAGGGCGTAGCCGTTGTGGCGCCCGACCGTGTCGGCGAACCGCAGCCACGTCACCGGGTCGACCAGCTCGGCGTTCTCGGACGCGAGCTGGCCCCACGCTCCTGAGAGCTGGGCGAGCAGTCTCGGGAGCAGGGTGATCGGGTTCGCTGTGACGGTGGTGACGATCTCGTTCCACCGAGCCGCTGCGGCACCCGGATCCGGAGCCGGTGTGCGTGGGTCACCAGCGTCGACGAGCCGCTGCCCCAATCCGGCCTGTGGCACGTAATCCACCCCGCCCGCATCAACACGGAAATCGTTGACGATCACGGTGTTCCATGCCTCACCCAGCGCCGATGAGAACGCGGTGCCCAACGTGGACAGTGCCGCGACGGGATTGGTCAGATCCGCCTGGGCGAAGACCTGCGCACCCAACCGCAGAACCGAGGCCTGGCCGGGGGCCGAGCAGGCAAGATCGCCGTCGCTGCAGATGTCGGCAACCCGGCCGACCAGGGCTCCATACCCCTCGCCGGTGGTCGCAATACCCGACCCGCCCGCCGGCGCCGCGAGCACTTGCACAGTCGCGACCGCCGCCCCGGAAGTCCCCGGAGCGGCATCTGGCACCGTCTGGCCCGGCCGCCCAGGGAACACCGGTTCGAGCTCGCCTCGATCCGGGTTGGCATACAACGCGATCCCCGCCACCCGATCAGCCGGGACCGGCCCGTGACCGGCGCCGACATCGCGGGCGAAGCTCGCCATCGCCTGGGCGCCCTGGCTGTAACCGACCCCGGCGAGCATCGTGTCCGGGCACGCTTCGAGGACCTCGCGTGCCGCTGCGTCGAGGTTGGCCCGAGCCCCGGACACCGAGGCCACGTACGGGTCAGAGCCGCCGCCGGGGACGATGCCGCCGAACCCGGCGTCGTAGCCGATGTAGGCGCGCTGCACGAGGGCTGGCACCGCGCCGACGACCGGTCCGATCAGCGATCCGACGACGCCGGTGTCGGCGGTGGGGTCCGCGGTCGGAGATGACTGGCCGGTGCCTTGTACACCGAGGATGAACAGGGCAGGGCATCCGTGGATAGGGACCGCGCCAGCGGGAGCCGCTGGTGAGCTGGCCGTGAGTACCGCCGCCCCGGCGATCGCGGCCGCCGCGGCGAGTGCCCGGGTCGGGTTCGCGGTCATTGACCGACTCCGACCCCGGCGCCGAACCCGGCGCCGATCGTTCCGCCAACTGCCCCGCCGACTGCGCCTGCCGGTACTCCGAGAATCGCCGCGCCCGCGGCCGCTCCGGCGGCAGCGCCCAGTGCGGTGCCCGCGACACCGCTGGTGACCTGTCCGATGACGGGGACCGGGATCATGATGCCGAGGGCGGCGCCGGCGATCCCGCCGACTGTGCCGCCGACAAGTCCTCCGGCGACCGCGCCCACCGCGGCGGCCGGGGCACCGAGCACGGTCGCACCGGCCGCGCCGCCCAGCGCGGCGCCGCCCAGGGTCGCGCCGCTGACGCGATCGGAACGTCCGGCAGGGATACCGACCGAGTCCAGCGCTGTGGCGACCTGCGCCTCGGCGCCGGCGGCGGTGTTGTTGATGGTGTCGCGGACTTCCACCGGCAGCCAGTCCGGGCTCGGGGTCTGCCACTGCCCGATCCGGATCGTGTTCTCCGGCGGAACGATCGGTGCGACCGGCTCCACGGGGACAGGCAGATGCAGTTCCTCGATGCGTACCGGCTCCACCGGCTCGTCCACCTCGGGGGCGGGGCGCGCCGGTCCGGTGCGAACCTGTTGCGGCTGTTCGTAGTACACCGGCGGAGTCGGCTCCGGGGCCGGTTCAGGAGCTGGTTGGTCGGGAGGCGGTGGTGGAGTGGGCGTTTCGGTTCCGGGCTGGGCCGGGCTGGTGACGCCTCCCTGGTCGGCCACCGCGGCCGCGGGCGAGCTCGCGTGGGCCGCGGCTGGGGCCGAGACGGCGATCGCGACGGGGATCGCGACTGCCAGGAGCAGGGCGCTCCCGCGGCGGGCCAACCGCGTTCCCAGGTGAGGTTGTGCGGGGTTCGGATGGATGGTCGAGCCTGTTTCGGGCATGACGGACAGACCCTTTCTCGATGAAGGGTGGACGTAATCAGAGGCTGCTGGTGTTGCGCGGCAGTGGAATTGGGGCCGGTGGCCCTGTGCGCCCGGTCGGCTGGCGCCCGTCCGACCGGGCGGTGCCCTAGGGGGCGGGTCTCACAGCAGGTGCAGGGCCAGGTTGAGCACGTTGCCGGCCAGCGCGAGGCCGTTGTTCAGCAGTGCGAGCCCGGCGTTGATGTAGCTGGCGATCATGATGGGATCCACAAGTCGTCCTTTCTCGGATTGCATGGAATGGCTTACGTCTTCCATCCAAGCCACGAAATCTGTTGGGCCGCTAGTGCCTTAACTGATCTTGTTTCGATAGATCACCGAATGATCAGTTCGGAAAAATTGTTCTGGGCAGCAGATTTGCGCTGACGTATCAGGA
Organism: Nocardia sp. NPDC050717; assembly: GCF_040654275.1. Classification (NCBI taxonomy): domain Bacteria; kingdom Bacillati; phylum Actinomycetota; class Actinomycetes; order Mycobacteriales; family Nocardiaceae; genus Nocardia; species Nocardia sp. NPDC050717. The sequence goes on along the minus strand of NZ_JBFAHR010000022.1, from coordinate 27,284 downwards.
AAGGTTTCTTACCGCGCAGCGAGACACTCGTTCCGGGAAGCACAAACCACACCGGATAGGCTTACCTACACAGCAATCGGCGAACATGCTCGTCCGCCATTCAGGACGACGCGGGCAAACTTGCCGCATGAAACCCCCTCTGGTAGAACAGGTCTCGTCACGAAGTCGAAATATTCCACTCAAACCACTCATTCTGTGACTTCACTCACATTCTCCTGGGGGGGAGATACATATGAACGACCGAATTGCCAGGCCTCACGTTGGGCGTCAACGTCGACGTGCCCGCAACCGACCGAAGGTCTCGATCCCCGACCTCGGTACCACGATCGGGTGGATCCGAGATGACCTCGGACTCACCCAGGCCCAAGCAGCCGCAGCGGTCAACTTCAGCGCTGTGCACCTGGGACGTTTCGAACGCGGCGAGGCGAAGCCGCCCGCGGAGACCCTCGAGAAGATCATCAGCGGCTACCGCCTCGATCGTGACATGGCCTCACACCTTCGCGAGCTCGCTGGGCCCGCGCTCATGCTGGCGCCACCCGAGGCACTGCGCACCTACGTCCAAGCCGAGACGTCCCTAATGCTCAACCTCGAACGCTTCCAAGCCCGCGCAATCCCGGCCGCGTTCATCGACCCGTTCTGGAATCTGCTGGCGTACAACGCATTGTGCGTCGACGCCTTTCCCGGCATCGATGACTGCAACTCAGTGGCGGTGTGGACGTTGGGCCACCAGGGCAGGGCCGTGATCCGCGACTACGAAGCCGAAGCTTCCTGGAGTGTCGCGATGCTGAAATCTGCCCTGGGGCGACACCGCAGCTCGACACAGGCACAAGAACTCGTTTCCACTCTGGCGCCGATCAGCGATGCTCGGCGGCTGTGGGCGGCCAGTGTGAACGTCTCCTATGGACGCGACTCACGGAATCTGCTGCACGCCTATGACGCTCACGGCAATCCAGTCTCCTACCTGCTGTCGCTGACCGACGGGATTGCAGCACACCACGTCCAGCTCGTCACCGCCACGCCGGAGCCGTCCTCGGTGCCCCGACTCGTCTAACCGGAACCGACAGCCGACCGGGTGCAGTGGCGACAGATCCACTACACCCGGTCGGCGATTGTGATCGGCCACAGAGTTGGCGGTCTGAAACTAGGCGCCGATCGCCACTGATTTCTGCTCGTCTGTGGGAAATTGGTGGCGAACGTCCTCGATTTCAGGTTTCCTGGACGTGGGAAGAGTCATTGATCGGGCCGAAAGGTGCCCGATGCAATTCCACGCAACTACCCTCCCAGGCTTTCGTCGCGAAGATTCTTCAGCGCTGCCATCGGGAGCCGTCGCAGCCTGCCAACGGTGGCAGTCCTGGGCTTCAAATGTGCCTGACCGTGGCTCCGACTCAAGCACTCATTCGTCGGGTGTACACAATTTTCGGGACTTTGATCGCCACTGCCTCCAGAAGAAGAACGCGAGTTCTCTGAGCGATTGCCACTCGCCTGTCAGGTACGGCGCCCGGCACCGCACACCCGTGATCCACGTCGACTGCGACCGGAGGCACGCCGATGCGTGATGGTCCCTCGACTCCGAAGCCTGCGCCGCTGCGCCGGTGGGTTAACACCAGAACCGCCGCCGACCACATCGGCGTCCACCCAGAAGTGCTGCGGCGCTGGGCCCGCCAACCAGGCAAGCACACCTGGCTACCCAAACCTATCCGAGTTGGCAGGGAATTCCGTTGGGACATAAACGAACTCGAAGCTGCCCTGGCGAACTCGGGCGACTCGCCGACTGAGCACGACGGTGAGCCGGGGTAGACCACCGAGGCCTCTCGGGGTACCCGGCAAGCCGATGCTCACCGAGATCGCCCCCGGCCATTGGAAGGCACGCATCTACATCCGTGACACCTCCGGCCGCCGGCGCGAGGTCGCCCGCTTCGCCCCGATCAAGCTCAGCGCTCAAGGACGTCCGGTGCCCGACCGTACCGGCCAACGCGCTCTCGACGCGGTGATGGCCGCCGCCGTCGACATCCGTGTCGATCTCGATGACGAGCTGTCGGACTCGATCACGTCAAGCAGCTGTGGGACCACTACCGCGACCATCTGGTTTCCCTCGGTCGCGCTGAGGGCACCCTCAGCCGCTACGACGAGGCCGCCAAGACCTTCGACAGTGCCTTCGGCGGCCGACGGCTCTTCGAGGTCAACACCGCGACGGTGGAAGCCTTCCTCAAGGACGTGGGCCACGCCCGAGGCCCGTCGAACATGCGCACCGCCCGCAACGTGCTCTCAGGCATGTTCCGGTTCGCGTGCGCCCGGACCGCGCTCGCTGTGAACCCGGTGCGCGAAGCACGGATGGCCGAGAACGTCGAAGCCAAGGGCCCCACCGGCGGTGCGGGTGATCTGACCGTCGACGAGCTCCGCTTCATCCTGTCCTCGGTGCGCACCTCGCAGATCCCGTGTCCGCGCAAACTGTCCAAGGCCGAACGCGAGCGGGGCACACCCGTCAAGGCCTACACCCCGCCCACGGTCGCCGCCTACTGCGAAGGCGCCGACCTCGCCGACGTCATCACCCTCTACGCCGCGACCGGGCTTCGGCGCTCCCAGATGCTCGGGCTGGTCTGGTCCGACATCGACCTCGACGAAGCAACCCTGCACCCGGTCGGCAAAGTCGTCCGAGTCGCAGGCAAGGGCCTGGTCCGGGTCACCGACGACGACGATCCGAAGAACCACACCGGGATCATGGCATTGACAGAGTTCGCCGTGGCGATGCTCAAACAGCGCAAAGACGCATTGGCAGCCAGGCGCAAGACTTCGCCGCCGAAGCCCGGAGTCGAAGACTTGGATCTGGTGTTCCCCTCGGCGGTGTGGACCCTGCGTGACCCGCAGAACGTCGGTCACGCGTGGCAGCGCGTCCGGGAAGCCCTGGGTTTCGCCGAGGACATCACCCCGCACAGCTTCCGGCACGCCGTGGCCACGATCCTCGACGACGCGGCCCTATCCGCACGAGTCACCGCCGATGGCCTCGGCCATGTCGACGTCGCGATGACCCAGCGGTACTACATGGCGAGAGGACGCCCACACCGGACCGCGGCGAACGTCCTCGACCTCGCCATCGGCAGCACACCCGTGGATCTTGACGCGTGACCTACTCCGCTTCGGGGCGGTCACGCGACAAGGCGCTGCCGAGGTCGTCGAGGAAGTATCAACGGTCGTGCCGTGGCGCCGTAAAGCTCGTTGATCGAAATTTCTTGCGGCACAAATGTAGTCGACTATCTGATCGACGACTGACTCACGTGTCCAACTCGCGTCGATGCGGACCTAGGCGACGAACGGCAACGGTTGCCATCGGTGGTACCGAGTTCAAGTCCACCGGTGATCCGCGCGGACGCTCACCCCCCACGCATATGGGGACGACTTTCCGACACCGCGGGCAGCGGTTTGGGCGCGGGCTCTTCCCCCACGCGTGTGGGGACGACACTTCTTGACCAGACTTTGGATCACTGGCTGGCAGCCGACGGCGCTCAGTGAGAATGCGGACGATGGTCCGTCGAATCTCACGCTCCGGCAAGTCCGGCTTATCGGAGTTGCCTCCCCCCGGGAATGGAACGCGCAGGTACCACTGGAGCAGGTCGATACAGACCTGGCGTTCGCCGTTCTCTTTAAAGGTAGCCCAATCGTCCGCGGGCGAAGCCAAGGCGTAGGCGCCTGCTTGCCTGATGGCGGCAGACTCGTGGGCGATCTGCGCTGCAATCGCGGTGTAACGGTCCCGCAGACTCGATACCTGGGTGCGACGTGAGTCCTCCGCGTGCCGGTCTCGCTCGCGGCGCGAGTCCTGACCGTGCCGCTCGCGTTCGCGTTCCGCGTCAGCCCGCTGATGAGCCTCTGTCTGCACCCGGCTGCGCTGACCGTTGATATAGGTCAGGATGCCTGCCGTAAGCACACCCGCACCGCCAATGATCGTCGTGAGCGGCTGGCTGAAACTGGTATCGACGCCGGACAGTGCTGCCGCACCAAACCCTGCCGTAGCCGCGCCGATCGGTACCAGAGCGATGCCGATCCAGAATGAACGAGCTGGCATCGAAACCAGTTCACTGCGCGCGAGCTGCTGAGTCTTCTCGTCGGTCGACCCGGCCGCGACTTCCTCCCCTTCGGACACGAGTCGCGACGATATCGCGAAACGCCCAGGCGCGCAGTGCTATCACCTCAATCAACACCGGGCCTGTCTACAGCTCGCCCACCAGGCGAAGCACGCCGCCCAGTGCCCGGCGTATGGCAACGGCTGGTATCTGCACCCCACCGAGACAGTCGCGAAGTAGACATCCGACGGGGCTGTGTTGAGGTGGCGGCTAGGGTTTGGCCCGACGCGTGTGATCCGGTAGGTCGCGCGGTGGTGGGTTTTGCCGTACATCTCGTTCGACCTGTCGGTGGATGGGCGTACTGTGTTCGACATCCGCGAGAATCAAGCGGGGGCGTGAGTTCCCATGCGGGGCAAAGAAACCGCTGCGGATGAACCGCTCGCACGAAGGGAAGCAAGGTGGTTCGGGACAGTAAGGCTATTAACCGGTTGAAGGCGATGCCAGTCCAGCATGATCTCAGACCACACCAGGCGGAGCTGATTGCCCGAGTCGAGGAGTCGATAGCCTCCGGAGCTCGCATTTCGACGGTGTACACGCCCCCGGGAACCGGCAAGACCAGAACCGCATTTCGGCTGATCGACCGACTCGGGGGATCCGGAGTAGCCACGCGAGTCCTATATCTTACTCGCGCCCGAGCAATGGCACTGCAAGCTGTCGATTTGACGCGACAGTTCGCCGAGTCAGGAAGTAGCAACTACCTGAGCAGAAGTCTGATATTTTCCGGAGTTGAAGGACTTGCCTCGATAGCCGCAATGCAGGAGAAGGATAGGACTTCCGACTTTCTCTGCGTCTCATCGTTCTTTGAGTTGAATCAATCCATCGCAGATAGTCAATCTAACAAGAGCTTCGATACTGCTGCAGGCACTCTCGATTCGAATGACGCATTTGATCTCGTCATCGTAGACGAATGGAGCGGTGATGACTTCGCCGGAAATGGTCACATTTTCGGATTCCTGCATAACCTGACCGAAGCCATTATTGTGCGGTTTGCCACCTCACCTGTTGCATCGAAAGACCATTTAGAATTCGAGTATACATTCGATCAAGCATTGACAGATGGTGTTGTAATTGACCACCGGTCAATTACAACACCGCCATCATTCCAATGGGCAAGAAAGACATCGGCTACTGATGGAAAATTATTCATTGTCTGCGCAGAAGAAGACCGGGTAGAGGGTTCCCAACTCCACTCTGAGGTGCTCAATTCGGGCTTCGATGCTCGAATCTACTTTGCCAGCATGGCCAGTACGAGCGATCCTCTAGCTGAGGTTCAGTTCGAGATTAGAAAAGGCGACATTGTAATATACTGCCTGTCGCCGAATAGCGTCGATGACCCTCGTCTGCAAAGCGATTTGGACCACCTCTTCGCTCGACGAGGCACCACCCTGTTGTTTGCAATTCTCAAGCCATGCGCCATACCTCAATCCCTCTCTGGCCAAGCTGTGGTCGACGCGACTAATGGGCTTGACGGCGTCGTCAACAGCCTGAAGTGGGTCGATATCGTTGACCTCACAGTTCTACGACAGACAGAATTTTCGAACCTGATATCCGAACTGCTGCCACGAATAGGATTCTCGCTCAGGAAGCAGCCTGAATATCCCGATGCAGGGATCGACTTCCGTGGTGTCTATCGCGATCAACTCGGACTTGCAAACCCTACCGAATATGTAATCCAAGTGAAATACGGGCAAAGCAACCGACTTTCAGTTCGGGACCTTTGGACGGCGGCAGATCGCGCCCGCAACGCGGCGGCACATATCCTGCTAGTTACCAATTTTCAATTGACAAGCCTGGCTACGACCAGCCTCGTTGACGCCAATAGTCGGCATACAAACCTGCACGTATTCGACGCATTGCGAATCAAGAACTTGCTGTTGAGCGAGCCGGACCTTATTGTGAAGTATTTCGCTGCGACCGAGGTTGGTCGGTGAGCACGGTGGGCGGGACTCGACTCGACGTTCCCGGGATCCGCCGACGTCTCACCACATGCCCGCCAGGGCGGCTAGGATGGCAGGAGTATGAAAATGTAGGAGTTGCGGCGTTAACATACCTGTTAGTCCCTCCACTCTCGCGTCCACAGATCCAAGCGAAAACGCTGTCTGGAATCGATCGTCGTGACGCTATATTCCCGAACAGAATAACGGACTCCACGAGCCCCTGGGGCCTTCTATACAAGGAGTTAAACGCGAGACTCATCCTGGTGGAGTTCAAGAACTATGACCGGATCGAAATCGGAAAGGACGAAGTAGACCAGACTCGAAACTACATGAAGAATACGATGGGAAAATTGGCAATCGTTTGCTGCAATAAAATGCCTTCCGATGCCGCCTTGAAGCGTCGAAACATCGTATTTTCCAACGAAGGTAAGGTCATCTTGTTTCTGACAACTTCCCATTTGCTGGAGATGATCGACATCAAAGAACGCGGGGAAGATCCATCCGAGTTCATTATCGACAGCTATGAGTCATTCCTCATTCAACATGAGTGAGGATCCCACTCTGACCGCAACGATGCGAATACCCACGACCTCAACCGGCATCGCAGTCTTCGCAAATGCCCCCGAATCGACTCCGCCCCACAGTGCGTACAGTCAGCACTTAGAACAACGAATGGTCGAACCTGATGGAGGTACGAGAGTTAGGCTCGACGAAGCCAAGCGTGGTGGGCTCAACATGGGTTCACACCAGCGAGGGAGCCCGGCGAGTGAAGGAACTCATCGGCATTCCCTTCGCTGCCTTAGTGGACGGCAAACCTTACGCCTCCCTCTCGCCCGGGTTCTTCAGGACAGGCGCCAGGGACATCGTGAAGCTGCGTACCTCTGAGGGTTACGAGGTACGGCTGACTGCTGACCAGCAGGTTCTGACGTACCTCCCGAAATCGAGCCGCTACGCGACGGACGATCAAGATGAGTGGCGCCCTGCTGGTGACCTCAAACCGAGTACCCACGTCTACCTGACCGACAACCTGGCTGCTAGCTGGGGCGGGCGCGGTACCGATGGTCAGGGCTACGTGCTCGGCAATCTTGTTGGTGACGGCACCTTCTATGTCAACGGTGTCAGGGGTTATGGCGCAGTCGCGTACTGGGACACCGACTCTGGCTTCGAGCCTGTGCGTGACTACCTCCACGAGCAAGTGACCAAGCTCGGCACACGCGCTGACTTCCGAGGCTGGAGTCCCGTGACCAATAGCAACCAATACCGTTTGAAGACTGCCGGCATCCGTGACCTCGCCGCAGACTTCGACATCACCGCTGGCCACAAGACCGTAACCCCAGTTGTTGAGCATGCGTCATCCGATTTCTACCGGGGCTTTCTGCGCGCTCTGTTCGATGCAGACGGCCATATCGAGGGCGCCTCAACGGCTGGCGGCGTGAGCATCCGGCTAACGTCCGTCGATGTTCCCGCTCTCCATGCGGTTCAACGAATGCTCGCTCGCCTGGGCATCCGGTCCTCTATCCGGAACCTCAAGGACGAGCGAGTCCATGATTGGGGTGACCGTGGCGGGAAGTACCTCTCGCGCCGCAGCTACCGCTTGATCATCACCGGAGCAAATGCGGAGCGCTACATGCAGGCAATTGGCTTCCTGAACACAGCAAAGGCCGCGAAGTGGGTAGCTCTTACCAGCGACATGCGACGCGGCTTCTACCGGAAGCCGTACACCGCTACTGTGGCCAGCGTCGAACCCGACGGACACGAGGCTGTATATGCCGTTACTGTGGCTGATGTGCACTCATTCGAGGGCAACGGCATACTGCTCCGCAGCTGTGGCGGAATCATGGTCACTGGCCACACCGAATAGGACGTGGTTGTACCTTCAGCCGCAGTCGACCCGGATCATCGCGAACGGGCACCGCGACCACCGGGCTACCAACATCACCGGACCGGACGAGCCCTTCCCTTACCCCTTCCTGGACGACCCCCAGGTCGCCCGCGTTCCCATCTACTTAGCGGGTAACGATTCGCTGCCTGGCGACTCCCAGTTCCCATCCGGCCCCAAGGCCTCATCGAAGACCGCGAGCGCCAGGCAGCGAGCCCAGTGGCTGAGCAGCCGATTCCGCTGCTGCTCAGCCACTATCGGGCGTTTCATTGATCGTGGTCCGAGCCCGCCCGCACGACCGAACACCTCAGCATTTTCGAGCTCACAGCTCTCAGCGAGACAGGTGTCGTGCGGGTTGCGCTGGGAGCGCGAACAACTCATCGGAGGCAAGCCCATAGAGAGGCTCGTAAGTAGGGCGTCGCGCGTTCCTGCCTGGGTCATCGACCTGCGGAAACAACCGAAGAATGGAGGATGGATGAACCGCTACTGCGGGATCGACTGGGCCGAAGGGCATCACGACATCGCCATCGTCGACCAAGACGGCACCCTCGTGTCGAAGAAGCGGATCACCGATGATCCGGCCGGTTTCACCGCTCTCACCCAGCTCCTCGTCGAGGCCGGCGACACCTCGGAGGACCCGTTTCCCGTCGCGATCGAGACCCCGCGCGGCCTGATGGCCGCTGCGATCCGCGCCACAGGCCGTCCGGTCTACGCGATCAACCCGATGGCCGTGGCCCGCTACCGCGAGCGGCACTCGGTCGCGAGAGCGAAATCTGATCATGCCGACGCGATGACCTTGGCCAACATCTTGCGGGTCGATGCCCACATGCACCGGCAAATCCCGGCCGACAGCGAACTGGCCCAAGCCATCGCCGTGCTGGCCCGCGCCCAGCAAGACGCAGTATGGCGGCGGACCAAAGCCACCAACGAACTGCGGTCGCTGCTGCGCGAATACCACCCGATATTCCTCGCCGCGTTCGCCGACAACTCCGCGACCAACCTCGCCAAGCCAGAGGTCCGCGCGGTCCTGGCCATCGCGTCGACCCCGGCGGCGGCGATGAAGCTCACCGCGACCCGCGTCTGCACCGCGCTGCGCAAAGCTGGACGTCAACGCGGGATCACCGAACTCGCCACCGACATCGTCGAGCGGCTGCGCCGCCCCGGACTTCGCCAACCCGAGCTGATCGAGAAGGCCATGGGCCGACAATGTCTCGCTCTGCTAGCGACCTTGGACGCGGCCTGCTCCGGCGCCGACGACCTCGAACAGGCTGTCGCGGAGGAATTCCGTCACCATCGCGACTATTCGATCATCACCAGTTTCCCCGGCTTGGCCGATCTCACCGGAGCCCGAGTGCTGGCAGAGATCGGCGACGACCGCACCCGCTTCGCCGACGCTCGCGCGTTGAAGGCCTACGCCGGAACAGCACCGGTCACTCGCGCGTCAGGGCGCACTATCTCGATCACCTTCCGTCGGATCAAGAACGACCGCCTCGCCGCCGCGGGCTGGGTTTGGGGATTCAGCGCTCTCAGCCACCCCGGCCCCGCACGCGAGCACTACCTACGTCGCCGAGCCCGCGGCGATCGCCACCCCGCCGCATCCCCGGCACCTGGTCAACAAGATGCTCGGACAGCTCCACTATTGCCTGCAGAACCGAGAACGTTTCGACTTGAACATAGCCTTCGATCAACCCGTCACTCACACCCCAGAACACCCTGCAGCTTGACAGTTAGGAACATCGGAGGTCTTTGGTGGCCCCGCCGGGAGCGCGAACCTGCGACCGCCCATCGCGACAGGCGATGCGGCCCAGGTCTCGACCGGCTACCGCGCAGACCGCCGGCAAGGGTCTCTTATCAGCGGCCAAAGCATTCAAAGGCGAGCGCCACGCTAGGCCCGAGTCCCGAACAGCAAGCTGAACGTCGAACGCCCCTCTCTCGCAAAGAGTTCGGGGCGTTCGCGATTGGGTAATCGGCCTCACACAGCCCTGACACAGGGTAAGCGGTTGGCGTTCAAGAGCATACAGGGCCGGATCCGAGCAGCTCCCGATGGGCGATGTCCAGACCCCCATAATCCGCTGTGTACCCACGTCGCGAATGCCAAAGGCCTCTGACAGAGCCCACATGTAAGGTGGCGCTTCCGCGAACTTTCCGGTTTTATGGAAGCAGGGAGAGCTACTGACCAGGATCGAGAGGTCCTCGTCATGTCGTGCACCGATCCCCCCTCGCCACCCAACGCGGGCGAAGACCCCGCTGAGCCGTCTCCGGGCGAGCACGATGTGGTCGAGGTCGTTCTTCCACCGCATCCGCCGGTTCTCAACTCCGCCGCCGCGGCTGCGCTACTCCGCCTGCTCCAACGCGTTTCCCACCCACTCCCAGTTCACGACACCACGGAGCAGCCATGACCCTTAGGAACTTCGGTTTCGCAGGCCGCGTCTCCACCGAAGATCAACAAGACCCCGAGACATCCAGGAACTGGCAGCTGACGCGTGCCAATGCCCTGATCGAGGGCCACGGCAGGATCGTCGCCGAGTTCTTCGACATCGGCCAATCACGATCAATCCCATGGAAACGCCGCCCCCAAGCCAGCCGCCTGCTCGAACTGCTCCGCGACCCGAACCGAGGATTCGACGCCATCGTCATCGGCGAACCGCAGCGAGCCTTCTACGGCAATCAATTCGGGCTCACGTTCCCCGTGTTCGTCCATTACGGTGTCGAGCTCTGGGTCCCCGAGGTGGGCGGGCCGATCGACCCCGACTCCGAAGCCCACGACCTGATCATGTCCGTCTTCGGTGGTATGTCCAAAGGCGAACGCAACCGCATCAAGATCCGAGTCCGCGCTGCCATGGCAGCCCAAGCCCGGGTTGAAGGCCGCTATCTCGGTGGACGTCCACCCTATGGCTACACCCTCGAAGACGCTGGACCGCATCCCCATCCCGGCAAAGCCGCCGACGGAAAACGACTACACCGCCTGGTCGTCGATCCTCCCGCAGCGGCCACCGTGACGCAGATCTTCCAGCAGTACCTGGCGGGCGTAGGGATCTTTTCCATCGCTCAGCAACTCACCGCTGCAGGAATCCTGTGCCCATCGGCCTATGACCCGTCCCGCAACCGTCACCGCTCGGGAATCGCATGGTCCAAAAGCGCAGTCCGAGCCATCCTCACCAACCCCCGCTACACCGGCTATGCGGTCTGGAACCGACAGCGCAAGCAGGAAACACTTATCGATGTCGACGACGTGGCCCTCGGCCATCAAACACGGCTGGCCTGGAACCCGAAAACTGACTGGGTCCTGTCCGATCAGCCGGCCCACGAAGCCATCATCGACCGCACAACGTTCGAACAAGCCCAGGCACGACTGGCCTCCCGCGGCCCCAAATCCACTGGCCGCGTTCTACAACGACGAAAGCACCCGTATGCGTTCAAAGGCTTGTTGACACACCACGCCTGTGGTCGCCGGATGCAGGGATCGTGGAACCACGGCCAGGCCCATTATCGCTGCCGCTACCCCACCGAGTACGCGCTGGCCAACACCATCGATCACCGTCCCTCGGTATATCTCCGCGAAGACCAGCTGATCGGCCCGCTGGACGCGTGGCTCGCACAAACCTTCCACCCCGACCACATCGACGACACACTCGCAGCACTGCAAGCCGCGCAACCGGACCACTCCCCCGAAACCGACTCCATCGAACAGCTCATCAAGACATTCGACCGAAAGCTCGATCGCTACCGCGAAGCCCTCGATGCCGGCGCAGACCCCGTGACCGTGGCCGCATGGACTCAGGAGACTCAAGCGCAGAGGAGGGAAGCTGTAGCGAGGCTGTCGGTCTTGAACAACTCAACAGGGCTGAAGCCTGATCTGAGCAGAGAGAATATCCGCGCCCTCGTTGACAACCTCGGTGGCATGTTCCAGCTACTCCGTCACGCCGACGCAGATGACAAGAATGCGGTCTACCGCCAACTCGGGTTGAAGCTGACCTATAGAGACGAAACACGGGTGGTGATCGCCGAAGCGACACCACCCGTGGGCGTACTGTTTGTGTCCGGAGGGGGACTTGAACCCCCACGCCCTAATACGGGCACTAGCACCTCAAGCTAGCGCGTCTGCCATTCCGCCACCCGGACTTGCTGGTGTGCCAAAAGATTATCCGACGCGGTGTCGGAAACCAAATCGCCTGGATGACCTGGGGATTTGCTGATGTTCGCCGAGGCGCTACAGAGGCTGACACAGCGCCCGTAGCGGGCGGTGCGACCGTGAGCCAACCCGCTCGACCCGGGCCGACTTCGCGACACCCCGGATGGCACGAGCCGGGGGTGAGACCAGGATCACTGATACTTTCCGTGACGAATTCCTGCGCACACGTGTCCAACACAGGAGCAGCGGAGGAGGTGCCGGTGTGACCACGACGTCGCCCGCACCCGAGACAGAGCTGGACGACGCGACCCTGGCCGGTCGGGCGCGTGACGGCGATGTCCGGGCATACGAGCAGCTGGTGCTGCGCTATCAGGGTCCGATGTTCCGGCTGGCCGCGAAGATGCTGGCCGATCGCGCCGAGGCCGAGGACGTGACCCAGGAGGTGTTCCTGAAGGCCTGGCGCACGATCGGGCGGCTGCAGGACGACGCGGCCTTCGCGGGCTGGCTGTACCGGATGACGACCAACCGGTGTCTCAATGTGCTGCGGGCGCGCCGGCTGCCCGCCGACGTCGACCCGGATACGACGGCGTCGCCCCGCACCGACACCAGGCCCGAGCACGCGACCGAGGTGAGCAGCCAGCTGGCCGCGCTCACCGACGCGCTGCAACTGCTGACGCCCGAACAGCGGGCCTGCTGGTTGCTGCGCGAGGTGCACGGCCGGTCCTATGACGAGATCGCCGAGATCGTCGGCGCCAACAGCACAGCGGTGCGCGGGCGGATCGCCCGTGCCCGAGCCCAACTGGCAGAGGTGATGAAGCCATGGCGGTGACCAACCACATCGACAACGACTACCTGCTCCCCTGTGGACGCGGCCTCGAACAGGTGTGGGAGCGACTCGACGCGGCCGAACTCGACAGGCACGAGGTGGGCTGCCCGCACTGCGCGGGTGCGCGCGAGAGCCTGCTGACGCTGCGCAACGCCACCCGCGAGCTCGTCGACGAGCCCGATCCCCCACCACCCGACCTGTTCGGGCGGATCATGTCCGCGGTGCGCGCCGACGTGCGCCGTGGCCGCACACTCACCGTCGACACGTCGCATCCCGGCGGCATCCAGGTCAGCGAGCAGGCGGTGGCCGTGGTGCTGCGGTTCGCGGCCGACACCGTCGACGGCGTCCGGGCCCGGCACTGCCGGGTGCGCAGCAGCGAACCGGGGGCCGACGGCGAGCAGGTGATCGCGGTCGACCTGACCATCGCCGTGCGCTCGGGCGTGCACAGCATCGACGCGCTCGTAGCGACGGTGCGGGAACGCGCGCGTGCCGCGGCGACCGCACGCATCGGCGTGCGGCTGGGCAGGCTCGACGTCACCGTGGTCGATCTCTACGAGGAGCAGCGGTGACGGGCACGACGACCGAGCTGGTCGTCGGGGACGCCGTGATCGCGAGCGTGGCCGCGGCGGCGGCCGCGCGGGTGCCGGGTGTCGCGCGGCTCGAGCCGGGTGTGCTCGGCTTGGTCGGTCAGCTGGCCAGGTCGGGGCGGCAGCTGTGGATCGGGCAGGAGCCGGCCGCCTCGGCCGGGGTCAGGGTGCGGCGGGGCGGTGGGCTGCTCGACCTCCAGATCGATCTCACGCTGTCGGCGGCGGGCAATGTCGTCGAGGTGGGCCGGGCCGTGCAGCGGGCCGTCACCGACGCCGTCGCGGAATCCACCGGCGCCGAAGTCGATTCGGTGCGGGTGTCCGTGCTCGACATCGAACCGGGGCGGCCGTGAGCAACGAGGACGAGATGACCGATCGGATCATCGCGGCGATTGACGCCGTCGACGGCGCGCACCCGGCGGTGCCGATGGGTCTGCAGAACAGCCGCTGGTTGCCGTGGAACGCGGGCAGGGCCGCCGTCGATCTCGGCGAGACGGTGGTCGAGATCCGGGTGGTCGCCACGACACTGCCGCTGCCGCCCCTGCTCGAAAAGCTGGATGCGGCGGTGCGGCCCGTTCTCGCCACCACCAGGTGGGCCGACGCGGTGCTGCGCGTGCACGTCGTCGATCTGCACGTCGACGCGTTCGACACGAACAGAGAGCCAGATCACTCCCCGGGACCGTGACGATCGGGCGAGCCCGGTGTCCTACCTATGACAGTTCGTCAACCCTTGGAGCACAACACAATCGGGAGGCATCATGTCTAGCACGACCACCGAGAACGCCAAGACCGTCGAGAAGACCGGCGCGGGCCGGGACGCCTCGAACCGGCCCAGCGCGCTGGTGACCGACCAGGGCACCACCACCATCGCCGACGCGGTGGTCCAGAAGATCGCCGGCCTGGCGGCGCGGGAGGTGCGCGGGGTACATGATCTCGGCGGCGGCACGGCGCGCGCGATCGGCGCGCTGCGCGACCGCATTCCGGGCGCCTCCTCCAGCATCGGCCAGGGTGTCTCGGTCGAGGTGGGCGAGAAGCAGGCCGCCGTGGACCTCGAGCTCGTCGTCGAATACGGCGTCGCCATCGCGGAGCTGGCGATCGCGGTGCGCCGCAACGTGATCACGGCCATCGAGCAGATGACCGGACTCGAGGTCGTCGAGGTGAACATCAACGTCAACGACGTGTTCATCGAGGACGACACCGACGAGCAGCAGTCGGCCGGCCGCGACCGGGTGCAGTGACATGAGTGCCACCACGATCTGCCTCGTCATGGGTCTGTCCCTGGGGTTCGCCGCCGCGTTCGGCGGGCTGGGCGCGTTCGCCGTCGTGCTGATCTTCGGTGGCCTCGGTCTGCTGATCGGACGCTGGCTCGACGGTGAGGTCGACCTGTCCGGGCTGGTGCGCTCGGCCCAGGATCGGGGGAGGCGGTGACCAGCACCGCGGTCCCGCTGCCCGGGACGACCACGATCGGTGAGCGCGCGGTGCGCCGCCTGGCCCAGCGGGCCGCGGGTGAGGTGCCGGGAGTGGAGCCGGGCGTGCAGGTCAGCGCGCAGGTGATCGGTACCGGTGCGACGCTGAGCGTCCGGCTCCCCGTGCGCTACCCGTTGCCGGTCGGCCGGGTCACCGAGGAGTGCCGGGCGCATCTGATCGCCCGGACCGAGGAACTGACCGGGCTCACCGTGCCGCGGGTCGATATCGAGGTCTCGGCGATGGTGCCGGAACCGCCGGAGAGGAGAGTGCGATGACACGCCGTCCACGCCGGGTCGTCCCGGCCGTCGTCGTCGCGGTCCTGCTGATCGCGGCCGCCGTGCTGGTGGTGGTGTCGCTGGTCCAGCGGCTCACCGGGACCAGGGAGTGGGTCTCCTACGACAGCGTGGCCACCTGGCTGCACGACACGTCGTGGGGCAGCGGGTGGGTGCTGGGGGCGGGTATCGCGGTCGCGGTGCTCGGCCTGGCACTGCTTGCGGTGGCCGCGCTGCCCGGCAGGCCGGTCGTCGTCGCGCTGGAGGCCGGCGACGGTCTCGACGCCGGGATCGCCCGCCGGAGTCTGCGGGCCGCGCTCGCCGACGCGGCGGGCACGGTCGACGGCCTGGACAAGACGCGGGTCAAGCTGCGCCGCAAGAAGATCCATGTCTCGGGCCGCACCCACCACACGACCGAACAGACCGCGCGGGAGGTCGGCCTCGCCGTCGCGGAGCGGCTCGACCGCATCAAGCCGGCCGAGGTTCCCCGCCTGCGCACCAGCCTGCGCAGGCTCGCACCGGGAGGTGAACGATGACCACCGCCAACCGCCCCGCGCGGCTCAACCGGAGCGTGCTCGGGCTACTCGGCCTGCTGACGGCCGGCGCGGGCGGGCTGCTCATCGCGGCGCACTTCAGCGCGTTCCGGGTCTCCCCCGACACGCCGCTGGTGCCCGGCACCGAGGAACCGCCGCGGCTGGTCTTCGTCCTCGTGATCGCCGCCGCGGTGGTCCTCGCGTTGCTCGCGCTGCGCTGGCTGGCCGCGCAGTTCACGCGGCTGCCCAAGCGCGCGGTGTGGCGGATCAGCGACACCGACGCCGGCCGCACGCAACTCGGCTCCGGCACGGTGGCCGATGCGGTGGCCGCCGACATCGAGTCCTACGACGGAGTGCGGTCCACCACCGCGCGGCTGTCGGGCAGCGCGCTCGCCCCCGACCTGCACCTGCTGGTGGACGCCGAGCCCGCCGCCGATCTGTCCGCCCTGCGACAGCGGATCCTCGGCCACGCCGTGCCCCGGCTGCAGACGGCACTCGAGCTCGCCGCCATCCCGGTGACGGTCGAGTTCCGCATCGCCGACCGGGGGCGTACGCAGCGCACCCGCTAGCGGCGGTGGTCAGCCTGCCACGGCCCGGTGTGTGGCGAGCCAGGCGATGAGGTCGTTCTCCACCTCGGCACGGTTGATCTCGTTGAGGATCTCGTGGCGAGCGTCCGGGTAGACGCGATAGGTGATGTCGGTGAGCCCGGCGTCGCGGTAGCGCTGGACCTGCAGATCACTCAGCCGCACACCGGCGTTCAGCGGATCCTGTGCGCCGACCATGACGTAGAGCGGCAGCTCGGGCCTGATGCCGCGGGGCTCGGCCAGCCGTTCGGCGCCCGCCTCGGCCAGCAGCGCCATGTTCGCCGCATCGATCTCGAAGCCGCACCAGGGGTCGGCCAGATAGGCGTCCACCTGGGCCGCGTCGCGGCTGAGCCAGTCGGCGGGCGTGCGCGTCGGCTGGAACTCCCGGTTGAACAGGTCGAGCAGATCGCCGCTGGCGGCAGCGATCTCGACGAACAGCTCGTCGACGGCGGTGGTACCGCACAGCACCGCCGCGTCGACGAGCGCGTCGTGGTCGAGCAGGTACTGCTGGACGGCGAACGAGCCGAGGCTGTGCCCGAACAGCACCACGGGCAGCTCCGGGTGGGTTCGGCGCAGGATCGTGGTCAGCGCCGCCATGTCCTCGACGAGCAGGTTCCAGCCGTTCGTGCCCAGGGCACCGGGCTCGCCCGCCATGCTGTGCCCGTGGCCGCGGTGGTCGGCCGCGTAGACCGCGTAGCCGAGACCGGTGAGGCGCTCGGCGACAGGGCGGTAGCGTCCGCCGTGTTCGCCCATCCCGTGCGCGATCTGGACCACACCGGTGACGTCCGCGTCGCCGACGGGTAGCCAGGAGCGGACGTGGATGGCCGTGCCGTCGCTGCTGGGATAGGTGAACATGGGTGACTCCTGGGTGACGGGCGAGCAAGGCGTGCACGAGCGGGGCCGGGGCCGGGCGCAAGGCACTGCGGGAGATCGTCGCACCGTGGTGCCGTCACTCCCATGGGTCGCCGGACAGCATCGGCGGGACGGCATTGTCCACGGGGACAATCGCACCCCCGGTAAGCTGCGGAAATGGTTCGAACATCTCCACCGAGCCCGATCGGTGAGGTCGCGGCGGCGCTGCTCGCGCGTATCGACGATCTCGGGTCGCAGCTGGCCCGGATCCTGGTCGCCGAACTCGACACCTACCGCGACGAGGAAGTGGTGCCCTTCGCCACGATCCAGATCTCCTGCACCCGCAATCTGCGGCTGATGGCGCAGCACTTCACCACCGACGAACCGGTGGATCCCGACCCGCCGCGGGAGACGGGCAGGCTGCGCGCCCAGCAGGGCGTGCCGCTGGCCGAGACGCTGCACGCCTTCCGGATCGGGTTCGAATTCCTGTGGTCGGAACTGGTCGCCGAGGCCAGGCGGCAGCAGTCGGTGAGCGATGCGGTCCTGGTCGATCTGGCCGCGGAGGTGTGGGCGCTGGCCGGTGAGTACTCCGTCGCCGTCGCCGCCGCCTACCGCGAGCGGAGTTCGGAGCTCATGCTGCAGCGTGAGCACGAGCGTTCGGTGCTGGTGGAGGCGCTGTTCACCGGGGTCATCGCGGACCCGGCCACCCTCGGCGAGGCCACCCGCATCCTCGGGCTGCCCGCGCGGGGACGCTTCGTCGTGGTGGCCGCCGAGGTGGGCGTCGCGGGCCGGGAGGCGCTGCCCGGGATCGAGGCGGCGCTGCGCCACGCCCGGATCACCTCCGCCTGGCGGCTGCAACCCGATCAGCAGATCGGCGTGCTGGCCCTGCCGGTGGATCGCGAGTCGGCGGCGCTGGCCGCCCTGCGCAAACACCGTGCCAGGATCGGCGTGAGTCCGCCGTACGAGTCGCTCACCGAGACACCGCAAGCCCTGCACTTCGCTCGGCTCGCGCTGGTCGGTCTCGCCGACCGCGCCTCGGGGGTCGCCCGCTTCGACGACAATCCCCTGGGCATGGTGGTCGCCGCGGCGCCCGCCGAGGCAGCGCACCTGGTCGAGCTGCGCTTGCGCGCGATACTCACCCTTCCCCACGAGGAACGCGTCCGCCTGCTGGAGACGCTCGAAACCTGGTTCGCCGCAGGTGGTTCCGCGGCGAACACCGGCGAGCGGCTGTTTCTGCATCCCAATACGGTGCGGTACCGACTGCGCCGCGTCGAGAAACTCACCGGGCGTTCACTGTCGGATCCCGCGGCGGTCCGCGACCTCGGGGCCGCCCTGCAGGCCTGGCAGATACTCACCCCCGTCCGCGGGTGACGACGGGCGCTGCCCCGCTCTGCGGCGGCCACCCGCCGGGTGCCCGTACTCTATTGAGTGCCTGCATGTTTGGTGGCCGTAGCCCTTAGGATGGAGCCTGATGGACCACTCGGACCCTTTCCCCCGCCCTGTTCCCTTCTCGGTACCGAAGCTACTCGTGGGTTTAGGGTCGGTCCTGGTTGTCGCCGCGGCGATCACGTCGTTCACCTTCACCTCCACCCTCGCCCGCGCGGCCGGGGTGCCCGAGCACCTGACCTGGCTGTGGCCGGTGGTGGTCGGGCTCACCGTCGCGCTGGTGGCCTGCACGTTCATCACGCTGGTCGGCATCCGCGACGAGAAGGCCACCTCGATGGTGCGGGTCTACGAACTGCTGCTGGTCGCCGCGGTGCTCGCCAGCATCATCGGCAACGTGCTGGCCATCTCGCGGGCGCCGATCCAGATGGGGACACTCGAGACCGCGACCGTGGTCTCACTGCCCCCGCTGTGCCTGATGATCTGTGTCGGGAACTACCTGCTGCTGACGGCCGTCGTCCCGGTCCGCATCGTGGCCTCGATTCCCGAGCACGACTGGCGGCTGCGTGTGCTCGGAATACCCAGCGCGCCTTCATCTTCCGGGGAGACCAGCCCCGCACGCCAGGACGGCGCCGCCTGGTGGGACCAGCACCGCACGGAGGCCAGGACTCCGGCGGCGACGTCGAAGAACTCCCCGCCGGGCGCCCGGTAGCTCGCGCTCACGAGCCGCGAAGACAACCGGGAAACCCCGTCCACGACCTGAGGCGCGCCACCACACGTCACGTCGTGGACGGGCGCCTCGGCTGATATCCGCTCCGGCCCGTGCGGTCGTGGGGTCCGATGCGTGGAGACGCGCGTCAATGAAGGTGGATCTGCAACTGGACGCGCGGCCGGGTGATGCCGCCGTCCGGGCGGCGGAAATGGCGGCGGGCGGGGCCGACGGGCTGTTATGACCTGCAGTTACTCAGCTGTGCTGCTGTTTCCCCGGCTACCCGGTCGCCGACGACCACATCCGGGATCTCGTCACCGCGCTGCGCACCGGATCGTGACCCCGCTCAGGCCGCGTGGGTGAGCTGGGTGGCCGACCCACCGATGGTCGGCCCACCGCTGACCAGCGTGCGCATGAAGCGATCGTTCTCGCGCGCACCGCGATGCGCCGCCCGATCGAGCCCGCCCGGGAGCAGCCGGGTGGCCGAGCGGACCATGTTGGCGGGGATCCGCAGCGCCGGATACCAGGGCACGATCACGGTCGGCAGCCCGAGCGCGCGCATCGTGCGGGGGCCGAGGAAGGTTCCCGTGACGGACAGGTGCTGGGCGTAGGCGAGGCGACGGCGCACCGTGGGCAGCCGATCGTAGTTCCAGGACAACGGATCCCGTGACATCGGCACCGCGAGGACGCGGGTCGACTCGTCGGGGTCGGCCAGCGCGGACAGGGTGTGCACCAGCACGCGCACACCGTCGCGGAAGGAGTGCGGCAGCCATTGTTCCTCGACACCGAGCAGCCAGCCGACGTAGCGCACCAGATGCGCGACGGCGTCGGCGTCGGCGGGACCGAGCAGCAGGCCCATCCCGAGCCCGCCCACCGTGGGCGCGATGAAGGAGCCGACCAGGGTGGCCGCCATGTCGGTCTGGTTGATGGGCAGGCCCCAGTCCTCGACCTGCCAGTCCGGCATGGCGGCGACGTGCCTGCGGACGAACCCGTGGATGAGCCGGACCCGGATCGTGGACTGATAGCCCCGCCCGAGCGGAGCCAGCGCGTCCTCGGACAACACGTCCATCGCCCACTGCATCGTCTCGGCCCAGCGCTGGTTGGAGCCCTTTTCGAGGGCGCCGGTGCGCAGCAGGGTCTTGTTGAAACCGGAGAACTGGTAGCCGCCGATCATGGCGACGTCGCGTGCGAAGTACATGCCGTCGGAGCCGCTGCTGAGCAGCACCTTGGCGCCGCGCACCAGCGTGTCGGGGTCGACCCAGCCCGGAACGGCCTCGACCGTGGTGAAGAACTCGCGCAGCGGTTCGGGCGCCTCGGGGACCGCGGCGATGCCTTGGGCCAGTGCGCGATCGAACAGCGGACGTGTCTGCTTGCTGCCCGTGGTGACCATCCATTCGACCAGGCGGTCCATCGGCTCGTCGCCGACGAGCAGGCTTTCGCCGAGGCGCTGCCATTGGGCCGTGTCGGGGCCGCGGACCCCCAGCATCGCGGCGAAGCCGCCGACGATCGCCGGAACGCGGTGCGGGCGATCGGGATGGCGGGTGGGAACGGTGGTCATCGGCACTCCTCGTTGAGCGACGCAAATTGGATAACAGCTGATATCCAAAGTAGGCCTGCTGCTAAAGTGCTGTCAATGGCGCGTACAGAGGTGGTCCGGTCCTACCGGGGGATCAGCGCGGAGAATCGGCGCGACGAACGTCGCGACAAGCTGCTCGCCGCGGCGCGACAGATCTGGGGCGAAGCGGGCTTGACCGAGGTGACCGTGCGGCGCGTGTGCGCGGCATCGAGCCTGACCCCGCGCTATTTCTACGAGCACTTCCACACCAGGGACGCACTGGTGCTGGCCGTCGCCCAGCAGGTGATCGAGGAGTTGTTCGCCACCCTGGTCGCGGCGAGCCAGGCCGAGCCGGGCACGCTCGACAGCAAACTGCGGCGAGCCCTGACGACGTACCTCGACGCCATCGCCGCCGACCCGAGCGTGCACCGCATTCTCACCAGCGAGACGCACAGCGTGGCCGGGCTCGAGGAACTGCGCGCCCACGCCGTCGAGATCGTCACCGATCTCGTCCTGCGCTACAGCGCGGAGTTCCTCGACGCCCCCGCCGATCCCGAGGTGCGCCACCGCGAGGCGCTGTTCGTCGTCGGCGGCATCAACCAGCTCGTCGACGCCTGGCTGCGCGACCCGAGCCGACCGACCGCCGAGGTCGCCGCGCTCTGCACCGAACTCGCGCTCGCCGTGGTCAACCGGTCGACCTGAGCCGCGCCCGCGTCAGCGCGCGATGGCCAGGTATTGCTGTTCCTGATACTCGGCCAGCCCCGTGCTCCCGCCTTCGCGCCCGAGCCCGGAGGACTTCACGCCACCGAACGGCGCGGCGGGATCGGAGATGATTCCGGTGTTCACGCCGACCATGCCGGTCTCCAGGTTCTCCGCGAAGTCGAGTGTCTCGCCCAGGTTTTCGCCGAAGACGTACCCGGCCAGGCCGGAGTCGCCGGCATTGGCCAGCCGCAGTGCCGCGGCCGGGTCGGTGAAGGTGCGCAGCGCGGTGACCGGCCCGAAGGTCTCCGAATTCCACAGGCGCGTGCGGGTGTCGACGTCGGTGAGGACCGTGGGCCGCAGGAAATGGCCGGGTCCGTCGATCCGGGGTCCCACGGTGTGTGGCCGGGCACCCTGCTCGACGGCGTCGTCGACGAGGGCGGAGATCCGGCGCAGCGCCGCATCATCGATGACCGGACCGACGCGGGTGGACTCGTCGCTGCCCGCGCCCACCGGCAGCGCGGCGACGGCGGCGAGGAACCGTTCGGTGAATTCCGTCGCCACCGCGGCGTGGACCAGGAAACGGTCGGCGGCCACGCAGGTCTGCCCGGCATTGCGCAGTTTGGCCGCCACCGCGCCCTCCACGGCCTTGGCCAGGTCGGCGGACTCCAGCACGACGAACGGCGCGTTGCCGCCGAGTTCCATCGAGACGCGCAGGACCCCCGGCGCGGCCTGCGCCAGCAGCGCACGCCCGACAGCGGTGGACCCGGTGAAGGTGAGCTTGCGCAGCCTGCGATCGGCGATGATCGGGGCCGACACCTGGGGCGCGCGCGAGGTCGTCACGCAGTTGACCACGCCCGGCGGTACGCCGGCCGCCTCCAGGATCCGCACGAATTCCAGTGCGGTGAGCGGTGTCTGGGGTGCCGGCTTGAGGACGACGGTGCAGCCTGCCGCGAGCGCGGGCGCGATCTTGCGGGTGACCATGGCCAGGGGGAAGTTCCACGGCGTGATCGCGAAGACCGGCCCGACCGGCTGTGTCCGGACCACGATGCGGCGCCCGCCACTGGGCGCGCGGAAATAGGATCCGCCGGCGCGGGTGCCCTCCTCGGCGAACCAGCGCAGGAACTCGGCGCCGTAGCCGACCTCGGCGCGCGCCTCGGCCAGCGGTTTGCCCATCTCCAGGGTGATCGTGCTGGCGATTCGCTCGGCGTCGGCGTGCAGCAGGTCGAACGCGCGCAGCAGGATGTCGCTGCGGTGGCGCGCGTCGGTGGCCGCCCAGTCGTGTTGGGCGGCGGCCGCGGCGTCCAGCGCGGCCAGGCCGGCGGCCTCGTCGCCGTCGGCGATCGTGGCGATCTGGGCGCCGGTCGCCGGATCGACCACTGGCATCGTCGCCGTGCTCGCCACCCAGTGACCGCCGAGGAACTGGGCGACCGGAAGATCGGTGTGGGTCATCATGCCTCCGTGGCCGGGTCGAAGACGATCACCTGACGCACGGCGGCGCCGTCGGCGAGCTGATCCATCGCCTCGTTGAGGTCGTCGAGGCCGATGCGGGCCGAGATCAGCTTCTCGACCGGCAGCCTGCCCGCGCGCCACATCTGCTCGTAGCGGGGGATGTCACGGGCGGGCACGGCCGAGCCGAGGTAGCTGCCGACGACGGTGCGGGCCTGCGCGGTGAGCGTCAGTGGGGACACGGTGGCGGTGGCCGAGGGGGCGGGCAGACCGACGGTCACGGTCGTTCCACCCGCGGCGGTGGCGAGGAACGCCGTCTCGAACGCGGCGGGATGGCCGGCGCACTCGATCACGTAGCGGGCCTGAATGCCTTGCGCCGCCACCTGTTCCGGCGTGTAGGTCTCGGTGGCTCCGAGATCGCGCGCCGCGGTGAGCTTGGCGGGCAGCCGGTCGACCGCCACGATCCGGCGCACCCCGATCGCGGCCGCGGTGAGCAGCGCGGCCATGCCGACGCCGCCGAGCCCGACCACCATGAGGTCGTCCTCAGGCGCCGGGTCGGCGACGTTGAGCACGGCACCGCCCCCGGTGAGGACGGCACACCCCAGCAGGGCCGCCACCTCCGGCGGCACATCGTGGCCCACCGGGACGACGGAGGCCTGGTCGATCACCGCGTGCGTGGCGAAGCCGGAGACGCCGAGATGGTGGCGCACGGGCTCGCCGTCCCTGCTCAATCTGCCTGCGTGGTGCAGGAGTTCGCCCGCCGTGTTCGCCCTGGTCCCCTCGGTACACGGCAGCTGTCCGCCGCGGGCGCACGCCGCGCAGCGCTCGCAGCGCGGCAGGAACGACATGACCACGCGGTCGCCGACGGCCAGATCGTCGACCTGGTCACCGAGGGCCGCCACGATGCCCGCCGCCTCGTGTCCGAGGAGCATCGGCAGCGGCCGCACGCGATTGCCGTCGACCACACTGAGATCGGAGTGGCACACCCCGGCCGCTTCGATCCGTACCAGCACCTCGGTCGGACCCGGCTCGTCGAGTTCGAGGTCGTACACCCCGATCGGCCGCGACGACGCGAACGGTCGCGGCCGGTCGTGATGGTCCAGGACAGCGCCGCGGATGCGCATCAGTACTCCGCTCTCGCGGGGCCGCCCACCAGGTTCGACAGGGCGCGCAGGTGATCGCTCTGATCACCCAGGGTGTGTTCGATGGTGGTGAGCCGGGCGGTGTAGTGGCCGACCGGGTATTCGGCGGTCATGCCGATGCCGCCGTGCAACTGGATCGCCTCCTGGCCGATGTGCTTGCCGGAGCGGTCGATGCGGCGTTTCGCGCGCGAGGCCACCGTGGCGTCGACGACGCCGTCGGCCAGCGACATCGCCGCGTACAGGCTCATGCTGCGCGCCAGTTCCAGCGAGACGTACATGTCGGCAGCGCGGTGGGTGAGGGTCTGGAAGGTGCGCAGCGCGACCCCGAACTGCTTGCGGGTCTTCAGGTATTCGGTGGTGAGGCGCAGCGCCTCGGCCATCGCCCCGACCGCTTCGGCGCCGAGGGCCGCCTGGCTGGTGACCACTGCTTCGTCGATGACCGCGCCCGCGTCGAGGGCGGAACCGAGCAGCGTGCCGGACGCGCCACGGAGTTCGATGTCGGCGCCGCGGCGCCCGTCGTAGGCACGGTAGGCGCTGCGCACGAGGGCCGCGTCCGTGGCGTCGACGAGGAACAGCGCGGTCTCGCCGGTCGGCACCACGGCCGAGACGATGAGCTGGTCGGCCCGATCACCGCCGGGCACAAGGCTTTTGCGCCCGGTCAACGACCACTGGTCACCGTCGTCGACGGCTAGGGTGCGCGGCTCGGGGTAGGGCCAGCGGACGCCGGGCTCGGCGTGGGCGAAGGCGAACAGTCGCTCGCCGTCGACGATGCCGGGCAGCAGGGCAGCGCGCTGGTCCGGGGTGCCTGCCCGGCCGATGAGCAGCGCGGGCAGCAGGGCGCAGTCGAAGACCGGTTCCGGCGCCAGCGCGCGACCGAGTTCCTCCATGGCCAGCAGGGTCTCGATGGGTCCGCCGCCGATGCCGCCGTCCTCGCTCGACACGGTGAGCCCGAGCAGACCGATCTCGGCGAAGGCCGACCACACCTTCGGATCCCAGCCGGGATCGTCGGCGACGACCGCGGCGCGGTGCTCGGGGGTGTAGTGGCGGGTCAGCACGCTGCGCACGGTGTCACGCAGCATCGTCTGCTCAGGGGTGAAGGTGAAATCCATGGCGGTTGCTCACAGTCCGAGGATCGTGGAGGCGATGATGGTGCGCTGCACTTCGTTCGACCCTCCGTAGATGGAAGTCTTGCGGTAGTTCAGGTATCCGGCGATCGCGCGGCGCGCCCAGTCGTCGGTCTCCCCCACCCTGGCGACGGCGGCAGGCCCGGCGATGTCGACGAACAGCTCGGTGACGGCCTGCTGCAGCTCGGTGCCGCGCAGTTTGAGAATCGACGAGACAGGGTTCGGCGCGCCGTCGCTCGAGCTCGCCGCCACGCGCAGCTGCACCAGTTCCAGTGCCAGCAGCTCGTTGTCGAGGTCGGCGACGCGGGCGGCGAAGGCCGGGTCGTCGAGCAGCGTGCCCGTGCCGAACGCGGTGCGTGCGGCGTATTCCTTCGCCAGCTCGAGGCGGACCTTGGTCTGCCCGACCGCGGCGATGCCGGTGCGCTCGTTGCCGAGCAGGAACTTGGCGTAGGTCCAGCCGTGGTTCTCCTGGCCGACCAGCTGATCGGCGGGCACGCGCACGTTCTCCAGGAACACCTCGTTGACCTCGAAGCCACCGTCGATCAGCTCGATCGGCCGCACGGTCACGCCGGGGGTGTCCATCGGGAACAACAGCATCGAGATGCCTGCCTGCTTCTTCGGCGCGGCCGGGTCGGTGCGGGCCAGGCAGAACATCCAGTCCGCGCTCTGGGCGGCGGTGGTCCAGGTCTTCTGCCCGTTGATCACGTAGTCGTCGCCGTCGCGCACCGCGACCGTCCGCAGGGAGGCAAGGTCGGAGCCTGCGTCGGGCTCGGAGAAGCCCTGGCACCACCAGATGTCGAGATTCGCCGTCGCGGGCAGGAAGCGGGCCTTCAGCTCGGGCGAGCCGAACTCGGCGAGGACCGGACCGATCATGTTGGCGTTGAAGGTGAGCGGCTCCGGCACCGAGGCCAGCTGCAGCTCGTGGTGCCAGATGTGGTGCTGCACGGGCGACCAGTCCCGCCCGCCCCACTCCACGGGCCAGTTCGGGACGGCCAGCCCGGCGGCGTTGAGGATCCGCTGGGTGGTGACGTAGTCGTCCTTGCTCAGTTCCCGCTGGTGCCGCTGCCGCTCGCGGATGTCCGCGGGGATCTCACGGCGGAAGAAGGCGCGCAGCTCGTCGCGGAAGGCGAGCTCGTCCTCGGTGAAGGCCAGTTGCATGGTCCGGTATGTTACACAGAGTCCCTCGTGTATCAAATGGAAGCGGGAATCGGCACATGAGCACCTCCGTCCGGACGGCCGGATGCGACCCCCAGCGCGGCCGTCTCCTCACGGCCGCGCGGACCGCGTTCAGCGCGTACGGCTACCACGCCACCACCATGGACACGGTGTGCGCGGTCGCCGAGGTC
The DNA here is from genome assembly GCF_040654275.1 of Nocardia sp. NPDC050717. Classification (NCBI taxonomy): domain Bacteria; kingdom Bacillati; phylum Actinomycetota; class Actinomycetes; order Mycobacteriales; family Nocardiaceae; genus Nocardia; species Nocardia sp. NPDC050717. The sequence goes on along the minus strand of NZ_JBFAHR010000022.1, from coordinate 696 downwards.
ACCAAACCCGTGCTGTACCGGCACTTTCCGACCAAGAGCGCGCTCTATCGCGCGGTCGTGCTGAACTACCTGGACGGGCTCGGACACCGGCTGCGGGAGGCCGCCGACACCGCGACCGCCGACGCCGACCGGGTCCGCGGCACCGTCGAGATCCTGTTCGACCTCGTCGAATCCGGACCGCACTCCACCCCGGATCTGGTGTTCGGCTCCACCGCCGTCGGCGACCACGCCGTCGAGGCCGACATCGCCGCGGCCAGAGCCGGATTCATGACCGCGCTCGCCGCACACCTGCACCCGCGCGACAGCAGCCCCGCGCGATCCCGCCTGCGCGCCGCCGGACTCGTCGGCGCGACCCTGGCGGCGGCCTCCGAATGGCACCGCCTCGGCAGGCCCCTCGCGCGCACATCGGCACTGGACACCCTCGCCGGGTGGTACCGCTCGGGCGAGCCGACCGCGAACTGCCCGCGGCGCCTGGCGCTGCGGCGGTAGCTCGCCGCGTCGACGTGCATCAGCGGCCGATCCGCGGTCGTGACCGGACATCCGACTGGGAGACATGACCCAGGAGTGTCATCGAACTCATCGTCGACGATCACCCCGGTCGCGGGGCCGCGCCGGGGGGGGGGTGGGGAGTGCACCCCGCAGAACAACCATCACCTGGATTGGCATAGGCGTGGGGGGGGTTTGGTGTTTGTTTTT
>NZ_JBFAHR010000021.1:0-87138 GCF_040654275.1 Nocardia sp. NPDC050717 | reverse complement strand
AGATGGCCGAGGAGTCGATGATCCGCACCACCGAACAGGTGGTCATGGTGCTCGGCACCATGAAGGGCGTGGCCATGAAGCTGGGCCTCACCGGTGCTTGCTCCTACCTCGCCTACGCACCGGCGCCCGATCGGCGGGACGGCCGCGACCGCCGCTACGCGGCGGACCCTCCTCGAGGTCGGGTCGTCGTGGCCGGGTGTGTGGGGACGCTCAGTTCCCCGACACACGCACCCGGTGTCCGGCCAGCACGACGACGTCGCCGACCTGCAGTTGCCTACCGCGGCGTAATTCGACCTCGTCGTTGACCCGGACCAGCCCCTGGGCGATCACCGTCTTGGCCTCGGAACCCGAATCGATCAGGTTCGCCAGTTTCAGGAATTGCCCGAGCTTGATGACCTCGTCATCGATCGGCACATCAACTGGTTCCGACATGGGCCAATCCTTTCATACCGATCCGGTCCCGATGGACGCACACTGGATCGGTGACCGCAACGCAGGCTGAGCAACCCACCGTCCAGGCTCCGCCCGACCGCGCCGCCGCCGTTCCCCATCGCGGCCGCGGCAGGCTCGCGGAGGTACCGCACGTCACCGGGCTGGTGCTCGGCGTCTTCGCGGTGCTGTGTCTGCTGTGGAGCGTCTCCCCCGCGCTGCGGCATCTGACGCAGACGCCACGGCACTACATCGACACCTACTACTTCGACGCACCCGACACCAGCCTGGTCTGGGCACTGGTCGTCGGGCTGATGGCGGGCGCGCTGGCCAGCCGCAAACGCGTGGCGTGGTGGCTGCTGGTGGTGTACCTGCTGCTCTACACGGTGACGAATGTGCTGGATTTCGTCGCCGACGACGACGTTGACGCGCTGGTGGCCGGCGTCGTGCACGTGGCGGTGCTCGTGGTCCTGATCGCGGCGCGCTCGGAGTTCTACACGAAGGTCAGACCGGGCGCGCTGTGGAAGGCGCTCGGGGTGCTGGTGGCCGGCCTCGCGCTCGGCTGCCTGGTCGGCTGGGGGCTGGTGGAGCTGGCGCCGGGTTCGCTGCCCGCGGGCGCGCAGCGACCGCTGTGGGCGATCTACCGTGTCACCGCCGCGGTGCTGGTGGACAACGAGCACTTCGACGGCCACCCGCGCCCGTGGGTGAACTTCCTGCTCGGCCTGTTCGGCGCCATCGCGCTGCTGGCCGCCGTGGTGGTGCTGCTGCGTTCGCAGCGCGCGGTCAACGCCATGACCGGACTGGACGAGTCGGCGCTGCGCGGGCTGCTCGCCGCCGGCGACGTCGAGGACTCGCTCGGCTACTTCGCCACCCGGCGCGACAAGGCGGTGGTGTTCGCGCCGAACGGCAAGTCGGCCATCACCTATCGCGTGGAACTGGGCGTCTGCCTGGCCAGCGGTGACCCGATCGGGCCGAAACAGGGCTGGCCACAGGCCATTCGGGCCTGGCTGGAGCAGGCCGACCGCTTCGGCTGGGCGCCGGCGGTGATGGGCGCGAGCGAACTCGGCGCGACGGCCTACCGCCAGGCCGGGCTCTCGGCGCTGCGTCTCGGCGACGAGGCCATCCTCGACACCCGCGAATTCTCGCTCGCCGGACCGGAGATGAAGCAGGTCCGCCAGGCCGCGAACCGGCTGCGCAAGAACGGGATGGGCGTGCGGGTGCGCAGGCATCACGACATCCCCGCCGCCGAGTTCGCCGAGGTCCTCGCCCGTGCCGACGCCTGGCGCGACACCGAGACCGAACGCGGCTTCTCGATGGCGCTCGGCCGCCTCGGCGATCCGCTCGACGGCGACTGCCTACTGGTCGAGGCCGTCGACCACGACGACCGCGTGCACGCCATGCTCTCGTTCGTTCCGTGGGGCCGCACCGGCGTCTCGCTGGAGCTCATGCGCCGCGACCCGCACAGCCCCAACGGCGTGATGGAGCTGATGATCTCGCAGCTCGCGCTGAACTCCGACCAGTACGGCATCACCAAGATCTCGCTGAACTTCGCGGTGTTCCGCTCGGTGTTCGAGGAGGGCGGCCGGATCGGGGCCGGGCCGATCCTGCGGGCGTGGCGCGGGGTGCTGCTGTTCTTCTCGCGCTGGTGGCAGCTCGAGGCGCTGTACCGGTCGAACGTGAAGTACCACCCGCGCTGGGTGCCCCGGTTCTTCCTGTTCGAGGAGCGCAGGCAGCTGCCCCGGGTGGCCGCGGCGAGCGGCCTGGCCGAGGGCTTCCTGCCGCGGCTCGGCCCGGAACCCGACGCGGCGGTGCACACCGGCGTGCACCCGGCGGTGCCCGCCGGCGTCGTCGGCCTGCACGCCGACGGCACCCCGCCCGACGCGCCGGAGGGCGCCGAGGAACAGGGCCCGCGCAGGCCCGAACAGGTCCGCGTGCGCATGACCAAGCTGGACCGGCTCACGGGTGCGGGCGTCGACCCCTACCCGATCGCCTACCCGCCGACGCACACCATCGCCGACGCGCGGCGCTGTCCGAAGGGCACCACCGTGCGGGTGGCGGGCCGGATCCTGCGCATCCGCGACTACGGCGGGGTGATCTTCGCGGTGGTGCGCGACTGGTCCGACGAGATCCAGCTCGTGATCGATCGCGAGCGGGTGGGCGCCGAGCGCAGCGCCGAGTTCACCGAATTCTTCGACCTCGGCGATCTCGTCGAGGTGAGCGGTCAACTCGGGACCAGCCGCAGCGGTGAGCTCTCGCTGCTCGCCCAGGACTGGCGGATGAACGGCAAGTGCCTGCACCCGCTGCCCGACAAGTGGCGCGGCCTCGCCGATTCCGAGGCCAAGGTGCGGCAGCGCTACGTCGACATGGCGATCAACCCGGAGGCCCGCCAGGTGCTGGCCAAGCGCAGCGCGGTGGTGCACTCCCTGCGCGACTCGCTGTTCAACTGGGGCTTCCTCGAGGTGGAGACGCCGATCCTGCAGCAGGTGCACGGCGGCGCCAACGCGACCCCGTTCCGCACCCACATCAATGCCTACGACCTGGATCTGTACCTGCGGATCGCGCCCGAGCTGTATCTCAAGCGGCTGTGCGTCGGCGGCATGGAGAAGGTGTTCGAGATCGGCCGGACCTTCCGCAACGAGGGCGTCGACTTCAGCCACAATCCGGAGTTCACGATCCTGGAAGCCTATGAGGCGCACAGTGATTACCTGCGGATGATGCACCTGTGCCGCCAGCTGATCCAGAGCGCCGCGATGGCGGCCAACGGCGCCGAGGTGGCCATGCGGCCCAACGACGAGGGCGGTTTCGACGCCGTCGACATCTCCGGCGAGTGGCGGGTGCGCACCGTGCACGGCGCGGTCTCGGAGGCCATCGGCACCGAGATCACCGCGCGCACCGAGGTGCCACGGCTGCGCGAACTGTGCGACGAGGCCGGCGTCAACTACCAGCACGGCTGGGACGCCGGGCAGATCGTGCTGGAGATGTACGAGCACCTGGTGGAATCGCAGACCACCGACCCCACCTTCTACCTCGATTTCCCCACGTCCGTCTCCCCGCTGACCCGCTCGCACCGCAGCATCGAGGGCGTCACCGAGCGGTGGGACCTGGTGGCCTGGGGCGTCGAATTGGGTACCGCCTACAGCGAACTCACCGATCCGGTGGAGCAGCGGCGCAGGCTCACCGAACAGTCGATGCTGGCGGCGGGCGGCGACCCGGAGGCGATGGAGCTCGACGAGGACTTCCTGCAGGCGCTCGAGCACGCCATGCCGCCCACCGGCGGCCTCGGCATGGGTGTCGACCGGGTGGTCATGCTGATCACCGGCCGCAGCATCCGCGAGACACTGCCCTTCCCCTTGGTGAAACCGCGCTGAAAGTGGGTACGGATGTAAACGGTGCCGTGCACGGCGGCGATCAATCAATACTTCGGGGTGTTTTCGAGGCTTTCGATCCGGAAGCCGCGGCGATAGGCTCGAACGTCCGGCATCGGGAGGATGTCGGGGACGACAACGGGATGGGAATTCATGTATCTGGACCTGCTGACCACGGCCGCCTCGGTCGACACTCACACGCTCACCAGCACTTTCGACACCTTGGCGAGCGCGGACGCGGTCAACACGGCGACGGACCTTCTGGCGAAGAAGAAAAAGAAGGGCGGCGGCGGCGCGGTGATCTTCGGCGTCATCTGCCTGGTCGTCGTGGTGGTCATCGTGGTGGCCGTCCTGCTGCTCAAGAACAAGAAGAAGGACGGCGGCAACGGTCAGCCGCCCCAGCAGCCGCCCTACGGCGGCCCCCAGGGTGGTCAGCCGTACGGCCAGCAGCCGGGTGGTCAGCTGCCCTACGGCCAGCAGGGTCAGCCGCCCTACGGCCAGCCCGGTGGCCAGCCGCCGTACGGTCAGCAGGGCCAGCCGCCCTACGGCCAGCAGGGTGGTCAGCCGCCCTACGGCCAGCAGCCGCCGTACGGCCAGTCCTGAGCTGATCGAGGGACTCGCGGCGATATCCTCGCCCGATGACGAGGCATTCCCGCGAGTCCTCGAACAAACATCTCTTCGCCAAGGGTCTCTCCGCCACCGGCGTGGCGGGACTGTTCCTGTTGCTCCGCCTGTTCGCGATCACCGACTACGACTGGAATGCCGCGTTCTCGGTGGTCGGCACGCTCGGCCTCGACGACGTGGCCCCGATGGTGCTCGGCACCCTGATGGCCAGCCCTTTTCTCGGCGGTATCGCGCTGTCGGTGCTGCTGCCGGAGGCGGTGCTGCGCCAACTCCGGCTCGGCAGGCCCACCTGGGAGAACGCGGGCAGCCTCGCGTGGCTGCTTGTGGTCGCGCTGTTCACCGCCGCGCTGCTGTGGACCTACCGGGTGTGGTGGGTCCCGGTGGCCGCCCTCCTGCTCGGCGTCGTGCTGTTCCTGCTGCTGCGCACCAGTCATCGCAACGCGCGGTTCGCGAAGTGGTTCGTCGGCAGTTCCGCGCTCATCGTCACCCTGTCCGCGCTGATTCTGGCCGCGACCGTGCAGGTTCCGTGGGTCTCGCGCGAACACATCGCCACCAGGACCGGCGTCGTCGACGGGTACGTGATGGAGAATCCGCCCGGCTTCCTGAAGGTGCTGCTCGAGGACGGTCGCGAGATCGTCATCATCGATACCGCCGACGTCACCGGCCGCGAGGAGATCGACCCGGAGCCGTGAGCCCGGAGCGGTCGCTCGTACAGTGAGGGCGTGCAGCTCATTCTCGTGCGTCACGCCCAGCCCGAACGCGTCGCCGCGACCACCGCGATCGCCGATCCCGCGCTCACCGAGATCGGCAGGCGGCAATCCGAGCGGGTGCCTGCCGCGCTGGCCGCGCACGGGATCACCCGGATCGTCAGCAGTCCGCAGCGCCGGGCCCGCGAGACCGCGGGGCCCACCGCCACCGCCCGCGACCTCCCGATCGATGTCGTCGACGACCTCGCTGAATACGACCGGGACCTGCCCGCCTACATCCCCATCGAGGACGCGAAGACCGAGTTCGCCGAGGCATACGCGCGCATCAAGGCCGGGCTGCTGCCCGAGCAGATCGACGGCGCCGCCTTCACGGCCCGCGTGCTCGCCGCGGTCGAGGGCATCGTCGCCGCCGCCGACCCCACCGACACGGTGGTCGCGTTCGCGCACGGCGGGGTGATCAACGCGCTGCTGGCCGACATCCTCGGCTTGGCCCGCCCGCTCACCTTCCCGATCGACTACTGCTCGGTGACCCGGATCCTCTACTCCCGCACCGGCTCGCGCACCGCGGCCACCATCAACGAGAACGGTCACGTCTGGGACCTGCTGCCACGCAACCTCGCCCGCGCCTGAACACGGGAAAGGCCCGGTGTCGGCGACACCGGGCCTTTCCCGTGAACTACCTCAGGCCTGCTGGGCGATCCAGTTGTGCATCCAGGAGATGGCCGTCTGACCACCACCGACGGAGTAGCTGCCGTACAGCGTGTGGGCCTGCGAACGGTAGAACCGCTCCAGGTCCTTGGCCCGCTGCTGGTTCGCCGAGTCCGAGAGCTGCGCCTGCAGCACCGGGACGCCGCCGTGCGCCATCAGGTCGTTGATGATGGCACCCGCCTCGATCTGGTAGCGCCACATGTTCGCCGGGTTGGCGTCCGAGCTCTGCGCCAGGAAGCCGGCGAACCGGGTGACGAAGTCGTCGGTGGCCGTCGCGCAGTAGAGATCGTCGACCGCGCAGATGGTGCGCACCCGGTCGCTGATCCAGCCGAACCCACCCGGCCGCGCGCCACCGGCGCCCGCGCCCGCGGCTATCGGCCCGACCTGGATGTCGGTGGGCGAGCGGCGCGGATCGGAGATCAGGCCGACGGCCTTGACCTTGCCCGGCGGGATGGCACTGACGCCGGTGCCGATCTCGGCGGCGAGATCGCCCGCCGCGTCGGCACCCTGGCTGTAGCCGACCAGCGCGATGTCGGTGTCACCGCAGGCGGCGAGCTTGGCGGTGATCAACCCGCGCGCGGCGTCGACGGCCTGCTTCTTCGACTGGCCGTAGACATCGCCCTCCCACGGGAACGCGGTGGCGGCGTAGGTGACGTAGTCGACGTCGGTGTTGCGGGGTAGGCCGTTGGTCACCCCGGCGAGCATGCCGGGCCCAGGTTCCTTGTCGTGGCCGGTTTCCCAGGTGCCCGGGATCGCCACAACGTACAAACTCGGGCAGCCCGGCGCCGCGCTCGCGCTCGTGCCGGCTGCCATGATGCCGGTAGTCATCGCCGCGGCAACGCCCAGCGCCGCGACAACCTTCTTCAACTGCATACCGCTCCAGTTCAACCTTGCTCGCCAGTGGAGCAAACCCCGTCAAGTCGGCCCAGACCTCGCCGCAGAACAGAATAGGCGTACGGGTGCGCCGGTGCCACATGACCGCCGGAATTCTTCCTCACACCTCGAGGTCTTCTTCGATGCCCCGGAGCCGGTGACGGGCCAGCGCGAGATTGGCGCGGCCGCGATCGAGGGCGAGGTAGAGAAAGAGGCCCTTGGACTTGCGTCCGGTCATCGGGCGGATCAGGTGGTACTGGGTGCCCAGGCTGATCAGGATGTCCTCGATTTCCTCGTTGAGGCCGAGCTGCTCCATGGTGCGCAGCTTCGCCCGAACCACCTCGGTGTTACCCGCGGCCGCCACCTGCAGATCCAAAGCCTTGGTGCTGCTGAGCATTCCGAGGGCCATGCCACTGTTGTAATCGACGACGGCGGCGCCGATCGCGCCGTCGATCACCATCATGTCCTTCAGCGCCAGATCCATATTCGACATATCGAGCCTTTCACTCCAGTTCTTTCTCGGGGTGCGTCATCGCCAGATGTTCGGCGATGGCGCGAGCCACCGGCCGCGACTCCAGGTGGAGCCGGCCGACGTTCACTTCCGGACCGGCGAGCACGGTCAGCGAGGTGTAGCCGGCGGCGTAGATCACCACCTGCCCCTCGGAGCCGAGCACGACGACCTCGTTGAACCCGCCACCGTGCGCGGTGTTCGCCAGCCGGTACGACAGGGCCAGCTGCGCGGCCGCCATCGCGGCCATGCCCGCGGGTTCGATGTGCGGGGGTAGGTCGTGTTCGATGAGCATCCCGTCGCTGGAGGCCACCAGCGAGCCGGTCAGCCGGGGCACCCGCTCACGCAGCGACTGCAGTTCGGCGAGTACGGCGGTATTGCGTTCGGGCACCGTCACTTTCGACAACCTTCCCCTCCATTCACCGAGCAGCTTCTTCCGCACGGTCACGCAAGCTCCTCCAACGCCGCCCTGAGCCGGATGAGTACATCGCGGTCGACCTGCTGCCAGCGTTCGGGTTCGTACGGCGCCGCGCCGGTGAGGTTTCCGCGTCGCCGGACGGTCGCGGTCGCTTCCTCGTCGACCGCGTGCCGTCCGGATCTTTCGTTCGTCCCCTGGCCACCGAGCGCGGGGACGCGTCTCGGCAGCGTGGGCACGGTGGGGTTCGGCGGTTCCTGCGCCGAATGTCGTTGGGGAGCGGCCTCCTCGACAGGGTCCGGCGCCAGCGCCAGATGCCTGCCGGTCGGCTTCGCCTCCACGGGTTCCTGGATCAGGCCCGCGCTGGTGAGCGCGCGGACGTCGACGAGGCAGCCGTAGGTGGTGCGACCGAGGTCGCGGGCGATCTCGGCGATGCTGCGGCGCGCGTCGGCGGCGGCGAGGATCTCGGCCTGACCGCCGGTGAGCACCAGGCGATTTCGGCGGACCCGGCCCACCGGGACCACCGGGACGGCGGCGACGAGATCGGCCGGCCACGGGCCCCGCTCGAGCTGGCTGCGGCGCGCGAATTCGTGCACGAGGGCGCGCGGCGCGATGCGGCACACGGGCGCGAGCCAATGTTCGGGCGCGGGCCGGAATTCCGGCTCGTCGGCGGAGGCTAGCAGCAGGTAGGCGGCATCGAAGACCGACAGCAGCGCCAGCGTCTCCAGCCGGGGGCGGTGCAGCAGTGGACCGGGATCGCCCGCCCCGGCCCTGCGCCAGTCCTCGGCCGTCGCCACCCCGGCCTCGACGACGAGGCGGTCGAGCCCGATGGTGCGCCTGCAGCCCGCCGAGGCGATCGCGCCACGGGCCAGATGGAATTCGCCGTCGCCGACGCGCAGGACGCCGGTCGAGCCCTGTTCCTCGAGCCGGTGCAGTTCCTCGGCCAGTGCCGCGCTCACCGTTCAGTGCCCGTCAGTTCGGCGAGCGCGCCGCGCAGTTGATAGCGGGCCATGCCGAGATTGCCGCTGTCGCCGTCGAAGACGACGTGCACGAACAGGCGGCCGTCGAAATCGCCGTCGACGAGGTACAGCAGGTGGAATCCCCCGGTCCGGCACACGATGAGTTCGGTGATGTCGTCGCCGTCGCGTCCCGTGGCCAACGCCGTACAGCCGAGCACCGCACGAAGCACGTCGGTGGTCGCCGCCGCGTCCTCGTGTTCGTCGACGATGTCGTGCACTCCAGCCGCGGCGATCGCCAACCCGCTGGCCCCATCAACCAGTGTCACGCTGCGCGCACCCGGAATATCCATGATGCGTTTCAGGCAGCCGTCGAGAGAATTCACACGCCCCGCGCCCTGTCATCGATCGGTTATCGAACCGAGACATTATACCCACCCGCAAACATCCGCACCTCGAACGCCGGAAAATTGCTGCGCCCCATAATGTTTGCTGAGGTTTGCTGGAAAACCGCCCGGTATCAATACTTTTCAGTAACCTCGCCAGAATTCGCCAGCAAACTCCGGAACACCAAGCTCAGCCCACATTTCGGGTCCGGCGATCAGCGCGCGAACATCACGGACCAATCACGGCGGGCGTAGCCGAGGGTCAGCCCGCGGCCCTGCGGTACCAGGATTCGGCTTCCCGATGGGCCCCTTGCGCCTCCAGCAGCGCGGCCAGATTCGCCATGGCGCGGGGGTGGCCGTAGTCGGCGGCGCGGCGGAAGCAGCGGCGGGCCTCGGTGAGCGCGCCGACGCGCCGCAGGAGCATGCCGAGATTGTTGATGGCGTCGATATCGCCGTGGTCGGCCGCGTCGCGGTACCAGGACTCGGCCTCCTCGAGCCGGTTCTGCTCCTCGTAGAGCCGGCCCAGGTTGTACATGGCGTCCACATTGCCCGCGAAAGCGGCATGGTGGTACCAGGTCTCGGCGTCGCGCCGGTCACCGCACTGGTACAGCAGGGTCGCCAGGTTGTACATCGCGTTGGCGTTGCCGCCCGCCGCGGCACGGCGATACCAGGACTCGGCCTCGTCGAAATCGCCGAGCTTGTCCAGCAGCACGGCCAGGTTGTTCATCGCCCTGGTGTGGCCCGCCGCGGCCGCGCGCCGGAACCAGTACTCCGCTGCCTCGAAATCGCTGTGGTCGTAGTAGATGTTGGCGAGGTTGTGCATGGCGGTGCCATCACCGCGCTCCGCGGCGCGATGCAGGCCGGCCATCGTTCCCGGCGGTAACGGCACAGCTCCCCCTCGGATCACCGGTTACACATCGATAACGGAAAGTCTATGTGCTGCACCGGAGATCAGCCACGTCGTTTGCCGACGCATCGAATCTGTTGCGCCCCTACCCAGTTCAGCCCCCTAGGCACACCTGTGGCTACCGCAGGGCGGACGCGAAAGCGCCCGTGGACTCGAAAGTCCACGGGCGCTCCGGGTATTCGCTGTTCAGCGCGCGATCAGCGCTGGGCGACCGCTGTCGGGGGGATCGGCGCGGGGAGCGCCGTCTCGCCCTCGAGGAACTTGTCGACCGCCGAGGCCGCGGCGCGACCCTCGGCGATGGCCCACACGATCAGGGACTGACCGCGACCCATGTCACCGGCGACGAAGACGCCGGGGATGTTGGTGGCCCAGTTCTTGTCGCGCTGCACGTTGCCGCGGCCGTCGTAGCCGACGCCGAGGTCGGTCAGCAGGCCGGGCTTCTGCGGGCCGACGAAGCCCATCGCCAGCAGCACCAGGTCGGCCTCGAGGGTGAAGTCGGTGCCCTCGACCTTCTCGAAACGACCGTTGGCCATCTTGACCTCGTGCGCCTCGAGCCCGGTGACCTTGCCGTCCTTGCCGACGAAACGCTCGGTGTTCACGGAGAACACCCGCTCGCCGCCCTCCTCGTGCGCCGAGGAGACCCGGTACATGAGGGGGTAGGTCGGCCACGGGGTGGAACCGGCGCGCTCCTCCGGCGGACGCGGCATGATCTCGAACTGGTGGACGCTCTCGGCGCCGTGGCGGTGCGAGGTGCCGAGGCAGTCGGCGCCGGTGTCGCCACCACCGATGATGACGACCTTCTTGCCCTTCGCGTGGATGGGCGGCAGGCCGTTCTCGTCGGTGATGTCGTCACCGAGCTGGACGCGGTTGGCCAGCGGCAGGAACTCCATCGCCTGGTGGATGCCGTCGAGCTCGCGGCCGGGGATCGGCAGGTCACGGGCGATGGTGGCGCCACCGGCGAGCACGATCGCGTCGAACTGCTCGCGCAGCTGCTCGGCGGTGATGTCGACACCGACGTTCACGCCCGGCTTGAAGATGGTGCCCTCGGCCTCCATCTGCGCAAGGCGGCGGTCGATGAAGCGCTTCTCCATCTTGAATTCCGGGATGCCGTAGCGCATCAGGCCGCCGATGCGGTCGTCGCGCTCGAACACGGTGACGGTGTGGCCGGCACGCGTGAGCTGCTGCGCGGCGGCCAGACCGGCCGGGCCGGAACCGACGATCGCGATCTTCTTGCCGGTGAGGCGGGTCGGGTACACCGGGGTGACCCAGCCCTCGTCGAAGGCGTTCTCGATGAGCTCGACCTCGACCTGCTTGATCGTCACCGGGTCCTGGTTGATGCCGAGCACGCACGACGCCTCACACGGAGCCGGGCACAGGCGGCCGGTGAACTCCGGGAAGTTGTTGGTGGCGTGCAGCCGGTCGATACCCTCGCGCCAGCCGCCCTTGTACACCAGGTCGTTCCACTCGGGGATCAGGTTCCCGAGCGGACAACCGTTGTGACAGAACGGGATACCGCAGTCCATGCAGCGGCTGGCCTGACGCTGGAGGGTGTCGTGCGAGAACTTGTCCTCGTACACCTCTTTCCAGTCGAGCAGGCGCAGCGGCACCGGACGGCGGGTCGGGAGCTCCCGAGAGGTGTGCTTCAGAAATCCCTGGGGATCAGCCACGAGCGGCCTCCATAATCGCCTCGTCAACGTCCTTGCCGCTCTTCTCGGCTTCGGAGATGGCGAGCAGAACCTTCTTGTATTCGCGGGGCATGACCTTCACGAAGTGGTTCACCTGCTGGGACCAATCGCTCAGGATGCGTTCGGCCACAGCCGAACCCGTTTCGTCGCGGTGCACGGTGATGATGTCGCGCAGCCAGGTGAAGTCGTCACCGGAGAGCTGCTCGATCGCCTCGGCCTGATCCGGGTTGACCCGCTCGGCGAGCGTGCCCTCCGGGTCGTAGACGAACGCGACACCACCGGACATGCCGGCGCCGAGGTTGCGGCCGGTGCCACCGAGGATGACCACCCGGCCACCGGTCATGTACTCGAGCGCGTGGTCGCCCACGCCCTCGACGACCGCCGTGGCGCCGGAGTTGCGGACGGCGAACCGCTCGCCCGCGACACCGTTGATCAGGATCCGGCCGCTGGTCGCGCCGAACATGATCACGTTGCCCGCGATGATGTTGTCCTCGGCGACGAAGCTCTCCGGCGCGGTGAGCGCGGGGCGCACCACGATGTGGCCACCCGAGAGACCCTTGCCGACATAGTCGTTGGCGTCACCCTGCACGCGCAGCGTGATGCCCGCCGGGACGAACGCGCCGAAGCTGTTGCCCGCCGAACCGTTGAAGGTGATGTCGATGGTGTCGTCGGGCAGGCCCGCGCCACCGTAGAGCTTGGTCACCTCGTGGCCGAGCATGGTGCCGACCGTACGGTTCACGTTGGTGATCTTGGTTTCGATCTTGACCGCCTGGCCACGCTCGAGCGCGGGCGCCGCCTGGGCGATCAGCTCGTTGTCGAGCGCCTTGTCCAGGCCGTGGTCCTGGGTGCCGGTGCAGCGGGTGTCCTGGTTCATGAACGCCGTCTCCGGCATGTCCAGGATCGGCGACAGGTCCAGCTTGGCGGCCTTGAAGTGCTGCTTGGCCTTGGTGGTGTCGAGCAGGTCGACCCGGCCGACGGCCTCGTCGAGCGTGCGGAAGCCCAGCTCGGCGAGCAGCTCACGCACCTCCTCGGCGACGAACAGCATGAAGTTCTCGACGAACTCCGGCTTGCCCGAGAAGCGCTCGCGCAGCACCGGGTTCTGGGTGGCGATACCCACCGGACAGGTGTCGAGGTGACACACGCGCATCATGATGCAGCCCGAGACGACCAGCGGAGCGGTCGCGAAACCGAACTCCTCGGCGCCGAGCAGGGCGGCGATCATCACGTCGCGGCCGGTCTTCATCTGACCGTCGACCTGGACCACGATGCGGTCGCGCAGGCCGTTGAGCAGCAGGGTCTGCTGGGTCTCGGCCAGGCCGAGCTCCCAGGGGCCACCCGCGTGCTTGAGCGAGGTCAGCGGCGAGGCGCCGGTGCCGCCGTCGTGGCCCGAGATGAGCACGACGTCGGCGTGCGCCTTGGACACACCGGTGGCGACGGTGCCGACACCCGGCTCCGCGACAAGTTTCACGTGAATCCGAGCCTGCGGGTTCGCGTTCTTCAGGTCGTGGATCAGCTGCGCCAGATCCTCGATCGAGTAGATGTCATGGTGCGGCGGTGGGGAGATCAGGCCGACGCCCGGCGTGGAGTGCCGCACCTCGGCGACCCACGGATACACCTTGTGCGCGGGCAGCTGACCGCCCTCGCCCGGCTTGGCGCCCTGGGCCATCTTGATCTGGATGTCGGTGGCGTTGGTCAGGTAGTGCGCGGTGACGCCGAAGCGACCCGAGGCCACCTGCTTGATCGCCGACCGGCGCCAGTCGCCGTTCTCCTCGACCTCGAAGCGGGCCGGGCTCTCGCCGCCCTCACCCGAGTTCGAGCGGGCGCCGAGCCGGTTCATCGCGACGGCGAGGGTCTCGTGCGCCTCGGCCGAGATGGAGCCGTAGCTCATCGCGCCGGTCGAGAAGCGCTTGACGATCTCGCTCGCGGGCTCGACCTCGTCGATCGAGATGGGCGCGCGCTGCCCCTTCTTGAACTTGAACAGGCCACGCAGCGCGGCCAGGCGCTCGGACTGGTCGTCGACCAGCTTCGTGTACTCCTTGAAGATCGAGTACTGGCCCGAGCGGGTCGCGTGCTGCAGCTTGAACACCGTGTCCGGGTTGAACAGGTGGTACTCGCCCTCGCGACGCCACTGGTACTCGCCGCCGACCTCGAGCTCGCGGTGCGCGCGCTCGTTGCGGTTCTCCAGGAACGCGACCCGGTGCCGGGCGGCGACCTCTTCGGCGATCTCGTCGAGACCGATGCCGTCCAGGTGCGAGCGCAGGCCGGTGAAGTACTCGTCGACCAGATCCTGCGCCAGGCCGATGACCTGGTACAGCTGGGCACCGTTGTAGGAGGCCAGGGTGGAGATGCCCATCTTCGACATCACCTTGAGCACACCGTTGCTGGCCGCGGTGCAGTAGTTCGCGACGGCCTTGCGGTAGTCGGCCGCCAGGTCGCCCGTGGAACCGGGAACCTGCAGCGAACCGCGCTCGAGCATGTCCTCGATCGACTCGAAGGCCATGTACGGGTTGATGGCGGCCGCGCCGAAGCCGACCAGCATCGCCATGTGGTGCACCTCGCGGGCGTCACCGGCCTCGACGACCAGGCCGACCATGGTGCGCGTGCGTTCGCGGACCAGGTGGTGGTGCACCGAGGAGGTGAGCAGCAGCGACGGGATCGGCGCCAGCTTCTCGTTGGACTCGCGGTCGGAGAGCACGATGATGCGCGCGCCGCCGTCGATGGCCGCCGACACCTGGGTGTTGATGGCCGCCAGCGCCCTGCGCATACCCGCGCCGCCCTCGGCGACCGGGTACAGGCCACGCACGACCACCGAGCGCAGCCCGGGGTGGCTGCCGTCGTCGTTGATGTGGACCAGCTTGGCCAGCTCGTCGTTGTCCAGGATCGGCTGCTCGAGCGCGATCTGCTTACACGACTCGGGGCCGGGGTGCAGCAGGTCGGCCTCGGGGCCGATGTTGCGCTTGAGGCTGGTGACGACCTTCTCGCGGATGGCGTCCAGCGGCGGGTTGGTGACCTGCGCGAACAGCTGCGAGAAGTAGTCGAACAGCAGGCGCGAGCGGTTCGACAGCACCGCGATCGGCGTATCGGTGCCCATCGAGCCCAGCGCCTCGCCGCCGGTCTTGGCCATCGGCGTGATCAGCAGGTTCAGGTCCTCGGTGGTGTATCCGAAGATCTGCTGACGGATGAGCACGCGGTCGTGCGACATGTGCACGTGCGGGCGGTCGGGCAGGTCGGCCAGGCGGCTGACGCCCTCGTCGAGCCACTGCTGGTACGGCTGCGCCGCGGCCAGCTCCGACTTGATCTCGGTGTCGGTGAGGATGCGGCCCTGCTCGGTGTCGACCAGGAACATCTTGCCCGGCTGCAGGCGGATCTTGCGGACCACGGTGGCCGGGTCGATGTCGAGCACGCCGACCTCGGAGGCCAGCACGACCAGGCCGTCCTCGGTGACCCAGATGCGGCCGGGGCGCAGACCGTTGCGGTCGAGCACGGCGCCGATCTTGGTGCCGTCGGTGAAGCACACCGCGGCCGGGCCGTCCCACGGCTCCATCAGCATCGAGTGGTACTCGTAGAACGCCCGCAGCTGCGGGTCCATGTTCTCGTTGCGTTCCCAGGCCTCGGGAATCATCATCATGACCGCGTGGTGCAAGTCGCGGCCGCCGAGGTGCAGCAGTTCCAGCACCTCGTCGAAGCGGGCGGTGTCACTCGCACCCGGCGTACAGACGGGGAAGATCTTCTGTAGTCGGTTCTTGCCGGCCTCGTCCTTGCCGAACACGTCCGAACGCAGCAGCGCCTCACGCGCGCGCATCCAGTTCTCGTTACCGGTGACGGTGTTGATCTCACCGTTGTGGGCGACCCGGCGGAACGGGTGCGCCAGCGGCCACGAGGGGAAGGTGTTGGTGGAGAAGCGCGAGTGCACGATGCCGATGGCCGACTCGACGCGCTCGTCCTGCAGGTCCAGGTAGAAGGCGCGCAGCTGGGGCGTGGTGAACATGCCCTTGTAGATGAAGGTCTCGCCGGACAGGCTCGGGAAGTACACCGACTCCTTGCCGACGGCGCCCTCGCCGGGGCCCGACTTGCCGAGCTCGTGCTCGATCCGCTTGCGGATGACGTAGGCGCGGCGCTCCAGCTCCATGCCGGACAGCTGCTCGGCGGAGTTCGCGGGCGAGCCGATGAAGATCTGCCGGAAGGTCGGCATGGCGTCGCGGGCCAGCGCGCCGAGCGAGGACTCGTCGATCGGCACCTCGCGCCAGCCGAGCACGGCGAGGCCCTCTTCGGTGACGATCTTGTCGACGCCGTAGGCGGCGCGCGCGGCCTCGCGGCGGGCCTGCGGCAGGAAGGCGATACCGGTGGCGTAGGAACCGACCGGCGGCAACTCGAAGTCGACGACCGCGCGGAAGAACTTGTCCGGCAGCTGGATCAGGATGCCCGCGCCGTCGCCGGAGTTCGGCTCCGCGCCTGCGGCACCACGGTGCTCCAGGTTCAACAGGGCCGTGATGGCCTTGTCGACGATGTCTCGACTGCGTCGACCGTGCATGTCGGCGACGAACGCGACGCCGCAGGCGTCGTGCTCGTATGCCGGATCGTAGAGCCCGGTGGCACCGGGTGACCTGTGGCCAGGAAGTTGCGTCATGCCTCTGCCTTCAAGAAAGTCGGCTGTCGATGAGTCGGCCGCTCAGCTCGCTGAGCGTGTGCCCTTCGTCGTCTCGCCTCCGTCAAGACTGCGTCCGTACGGTCCGAAACCAGCGGCAATGGTGGTTTGCGGCGTGCAGTCACGTCTCCAGTTGTCCACCCGCTTCGTTGACGTAGTGGGTGCTCAGAGGTAACGGAACGCTTACACGTCCCTTACCTCCGCGCGGGGTTTCACCCGCTAGTCTTGGCCCGGTTTCACCGGACCCCGAAACAGGTGGTTGTGCCGAACAGGGGTGCGTTCGGCGTAAGAGCAAACGATAAGTCAGACCGCAGACCCAACCAACTAAGGTTGTGCTAATAAACCTGTCTAGCTGGGGTTTGTAACGGCGGCATGCTTCGTCGCGCGCGTCGTCCAGTGTAAAGCAGAGCAGGCAGCGGATCGATCCCGAATAACCGCCGCCGACCTGCGAGAACACCATGGCCGAGCAGACCCGTCCGAGCCTTCGGCGCGCGGCCGAAAGCTGAACTCACCTGCACCGCAGCAGATTTCCCCGGCAACGCGCTGATCAAACCTGGGCGCCCCGCTAACCGGGCCCAGGTAGGTGAGATATTTACGACAGCCGCCCCGACGTGCTTTGGTAGCGAGCCGACCGTACGGTCTGTACATCGAATGTGGGTCGCAGCACACTGTTGGCAAATGCGATCACAGTGTCTTTCGCCACACAATGGCACCCACGTACCAGTAGGTACGGATCGCCGAGCGCGACACGCCGTGGTCGCGCCGCGCGTCGCGTCGGCGGCACCCCGCCCGCCGATGCGCGGCGCCCGGCACTGTGAGGCTGACCACAAGCGAGCCCGCGAAGCTCGGTGTGTCGGGTCGGGGCCTGTCACGCTGGCACAACGAATCCATGTCAGTTTCGCCATGCCCAGTGGAGCGCAAGACCCGGGGAGAACAGATGACCGGCACACTCACCTGGCTCGGCGGAGGTCTCGCCGCGCCGCGCCGCCGTGACTCCGACACGGGTGCCGACCTGGCCTTCGAGCACGAACGCGGCGGTTATGTCGTCACCGGCGCCGCCGTCCTCGCGTTCGCCGTCGTCGCCGGGATCGTCACCGCGGCCGCCCTCGCCGCCGCGGACACGGGTGTGTTCGGGCTGCTCGCGCTGTCGCTGCTCGTCGCGGTGGGCGCGGGCGCGCTCGGCCGGGCGCTGGCCACCACCAGACCCGGCGCCGACGATCGGCGCGGTACCGCGGCGAAGATCGGCGTCGGCGTGCTGGCCGGCGTGTTCGTCGCCGAGCTGGCCTCGACGGTGCTGCTCGGCGGGACCGTCGACCGGGAGCTGGACGTGCGCGCGCAGGCAGGCGCCGAGAACGCGCCGGGCGTGGTCGCCGCGCGCACCGAACACGACCTGGCCGTCGCCGACCGGACCGCGCTCGGCACGACGATCGCCACGGCACAGACCGACATCGATCGCGCGCTGGTGACGGCGCGCTGCGAATACAACCCGACGCCCGAATGCCCGCAGACCCGGATCACCGGCGTCCCCGGCCGCGGTCCGGAGTCCCAGACCGCCAACGACATGCTCGACGACGCCCGCAAGCAGCTCGCCGCCGCGCAGGCCCGGATCGAACCGCTCGACCAGCGGGTTCGCACCGAGAGCGCCGAACTCGCCGCCGCCAGGGCCAGCGCCTTCGCCGAGGGCGACCGTGGGCTCGGCGCCCGCTGGCTGGCCATGAACAGCTACACCGCGCATCATCTCGGGGGCGCCGCGCTACGCGTGCTGGTCCTGCTCGCGGGTGTGCTGCTCGCCCTGCTGCCGCTGCTGTTGCGCTGGTGGCGCGGGGAGACCTCGCTCGACCGCACCGTCGACGCCCAGGAGATCGCCGACCGGGCCCAGCGCGCGGCCGACGCCGCGATCGCGGTGAAGCGCGCCGAGGTACGCACCGAAGCGGCCGCGCTGCGCGCCGATCACGAACTCACCTCCGCCAAGCTGGCGATCGAGGCGGACACGGTCATCGATCGCGAACGTCAGCGCACCAGGATCATCGCCGCGATCGGCGGTTTCGAACTCGGAATCGCCGAACAACCCCGAAAGGACGACGCCGTGGCCTTGGAGCCGAACGTCACCTCGCAGCAGCTGCCCGCCGGATACGCGCCGCAGGCTCTGCCCACCGCGGCGCCGCAGGCGGGCGCCCTCGTCCCCGCGCAGCAGGCGCCCGCGCAGGCGCCCAGCGGCGGCGGGCTCGAACTGCCGATCATCGGCACCGTGCCGTTCACCGACACGGCCGCGCGCTGGATCCGGCCGCTGGTGCCCTCCTTCGTCGCCAACGCGATCGACTCGGCGACCCACCCGCTGCGCACCGCGCGCCAGGCGTTCGAGGAGGTCGAGGAGGTGACCTTCACCCTGCGCCGCAGCCGCAAGGTCACCGTCGACAGCCAGGACTCGGCCGCGCCGCAGCAGATGGTGCCCGCGGGCTACCAGCTCCAGGGCGGCCAGCCGGTCCAGGGGTACCTCCCCCAGGGCCAGCCCGCGCAGTACAACCCGTACGCCCAGCACATCGCCTCAACCGTCGTCGATGCTCCGCAGTCCCGGTACCACCCGGACCCGCGCCAGTACCAGGCCGCGCCCGGTTACACCGCGCTGCCCGCCGGCTCGGCCAACGACCTGCCCGCCGCGCCTGGCTACGGCGAGCTGCCCGGCAACGACACCGGCGAGCTGCCGAGCAGCGGGCGCCGTCAGCTGCCGCCCGGCCGCTGACCCAGGAGCTACCACTCGCTGCGAGCCGCCACCCAAGCGCGTCAGCGAGCATCAGCAACGAGGCTTCGATGCGGTCGCCCGCTCGGGTGCGCGTCCGCCATCTACGGATCGGTCTCGGCGACTGGGCATCCAGCGAGATGGCCGTGCGGCCGAGCGCGCTTGCCCTCACTGGTGGCGCCCCGGACCGGCGCGAGCGGGTCGATCTCGGTCGCGCCGTCCGCCGGCAACCGGGGTCGGTGGCGCCCGCCGCCGAAGGCCGGTCGTGACAACCCCGCACGTCCGACCTCGCCGGATCCCTCTGACGCGGCCCCGGCCGGCGGTCGATCGACTCGATGGACAGCTGCCTCGCCACCTTGGGCCGGGCGCGATGACCCGGCCCACGGATATCAATTGCGGGCCGACCTGGCGCGGAGGGCGGCGAAGGCCGCGAGCAGGAGCACCGCGACGATGCCGACGACCGTCAGGTGGATGCCGCTGACGAAGGCCTCGTTCACCGAGGTGAGGAACTCACCGCCGACGGCGGCGGGGAGTTCGCCTGCCGCCGCGACCGCGCCGCTGAGTGAGCCCGATGCGGTCGCGACCAGCTCGTCCGGGAGCAGCGACAGGTCGAGGCCACTGCGGAACACGGCCATCACCGTGCTGCCGAGCAGGGCCACGCCGAGCGCGAGGCCCGTCTCGTAGGCCGTCTCCGAGATGGCCGCCGCGGCGCCCGCCCGCTCCTCGGGCGCGGAGCCGACCACCAGGTCGGCCGACACCGTCATCGCCACCCCGGCGCCGACGCCGATCCCGACGAAGCCGAGGACGAACGCCTCGACACCGCTGGTCGCGTCGATCGCCAGGAAGGCCGCCGTGCCGAGCGCGGTGACGACCAGCGCACCGGCCAGCACCACCGCCGCCCGCCAGCGCCGCACCAGCCAGGCCGCGGCGAGCGAGCCGAACACGCTGGCCGCCAGCCCGGGCAGCATCACCATGCCGGCCTCGAGCGGTGAGCGGCCGAGCACCAGCTGCAGATACTGCGAGCCGAAGAACAGCACACCGGCCAGCGCGAAGACCGCGAGCAGGTTGGTGAACACCGCGATCCGGAACCGCGGCAGCGCGAACAACCGCAGGTCCAGCATCGGATCGGCGAGGCGGCGCTGCCTGCGCACGAACAGCACGCCCGCGAGCAGGCCCAGTGCGCCGACGGCGAGCACGCCCAGGCTCGGCCCGTGCGCCGCGGTCTCCTTCACCGCGTAGACCACCGGCACCAGCGCCAGCATCGAGAGCACGGCGCTGAGCAGGTCGAACCGGCCCGGATTCGGGTCGCGTGATTCGGGGATGAGGACCGGCGCCAGCATCAGCAGCACGACCATGACGGGCAGGTTCACCAGGAACACCGAGCCCCACCAGAAGTGCTCGAGCAACCAGCCGCCCACGATCGGCCCGGCCGCCGCGCCACCACCGGCCATGGCGCTCCACACGCCGATGGCGAGGGTGCGCTGGCGCGCGTCCTGGAACATCGAGCGGATCAGCCCGAGCGTGGCGGGCATCAGCGTGGCACCCGCGACACCCTGCAGCACGCGCGCCGCGATGAGCATCTCGGGCGACACCGACCAGGCCGCGAGCGCCGAGGCGACACCGAAGCCGACGGCACCGAGCAGCAGCAGCCTGCGCCTGCCGATCCGGTCGCCGAGATTGCCCATGACGACGAGCAGTCCGGCGAGCACGAACGAGTAGACGTCGATGATCCACAGCAGCTGCGGCGTGCTCGGTGCGAGGTCGGCGCTGATGGCCGGCACGGCGAGGTCGAGCACGGTGGCGTCGACCGCGAGCAGCAGCAGGGCGAGGGCTAATACGGCGAGGCCGGCCCAGTCGCGCGTGCTGGCACGCGCCGGGGCGACCTGGGTGACAGGGGCGTTCATCGGCTTTCTCGACTTCCGTCGTCTCTCGTTTTGGTAAACCGTCCAGACGGTACAGTAGCAGATATACCGTCCAGACGGTACAGTCGAGACGTGGCTTCCGACACCCGCGATCGCATCCTCGACGCCCTGGAGACCCTGCTGCTCGAACGCGGGGCCGCGCAGGTGACGCTCGAGGCCGTCGCGGCCACCGCGCAGGTCTCCAAGGGCGGCCTGCTCTACCACTTCAAGAGCAAGGACGCCCTGCTCGCGGGCCTGGTCCGGCGACTCGGCGAGCGGGCACGCACCCAGCGCGAGGACGCGAAGGCGGCGGGCACCCCGACCGCCGAGTGGTACCTGCAGACCCCGGACATCACCGACAAGGCCGACGCCGTGGAGCTCGCCCTGTACCGCTCACTGCTGGCGACGATGCGCAGTGTCGAGGCGTCGAACTCCGCCGCCCCCGACGAGATCCAGCAGGCCCTCGACGACATGCTGACGTCCTGGTCCGACGACCTCGACGCAGAGATCGACGACCCGGTGCGCGCCGACACGATCCGCCTCGTCGGCGACGGCGTCTACCTGCGGGCCCTGCTCGGCCTGCCGCCGATCGACCCCGAGCGCTATCGCCGGGTCGTCGGCCGACTCCTCGACCACTAGTTTCAGTGGACATGTGTACACCGAAACGATATCTCCGAAACACTCGCGGCCGACACCTTGGCGCCGATCACAAAATGGCGGGCTACCTGCCTGGATAGTGCACTCTACGGTGGTGTGACCTACGCGATAATCCGGCAGATCCGCCCGATTCCGGTTTACAGTGCGTAAGTGATTCACCGCGACGCAGCGACGAGCACGGCGCCGTGGGGCTCGCCGCTCCTCGGACCGGTCGAAGAGAAATCGGCCATCCGGCGCGTCCGGGTACAGCTGCTGCTCACCCTGCCCCTGCTCATCGCCAACCTGATCGGCATCGCGATGACCGTGGTGCTCGCCGGTTTCGTGCTGCCGGGTCCGACCCTGTTCACCAGGGACCTGTTGCTGATCAACGCCGTCTTCACGCCGCTGTGCGCGGTGGCCGCGCTGGCGGTGGGCACCGTGTGGGGCACCGTCGCCGGCCTGCGCACCATGCGCTGGGCGACCGATCCGGACCACGTGCCGAACGCGGCCGAACAGCGGGTCACCGCCTCGGCGCCGCGCTGGATGGTGCTGCAGCAGGCGATGCTGTGGACGGTGGCGCTGGTCGTGCTCACCGTCGTCTACGGTGTGGCGCAGGCCGCCCTGATCCCCAAGATCATGCTCGCCATCGGCGCCGCCGCGATCGTGGTGTGCGCCAACAGCTATCTGATCGTGGAGTTC
Source organism: Nocardia sp. NPDC050717 (assembly GCF_040654275.1). NCBI lineage: Bacteria > Bacillati > Actinomycetota > Actinomycetes > Mycobacteriales > Nocardiaceae > Nocardia > Nocardia sp. NPDC050717. Next base: position 64,957 of record NZ_JBFAHR010000021.1, on the reverse strand, counting down.
GCGCTGCGGCCGGTGACGGCACGCGTGCTGCGCGCGGACCCGCAGCGCAGGCGCGGCATCGGCGTCTTCGGGCGCACGATGCTGTCGTGGCTGGTCGGGGTCGGCGTCCCGGTGGCCCTGTCGATGACGGTGGCGGTGTGGGCGCTGGCCGATCCCGCGGTGAGCAAGGCCAGGCTGGCGGTGTGCATGCTCAGCCTCGGCGGCTCGGCGCTGCTGTTCGGCATGGTGCTGATGGCCCAGGTCGTCGCCGCCACGGTCGCGCCGATCAAGGGCGTGCGCCAGGCGCTGCGCCGGGTGGAGAAGGGCGATCTCACCGCCGAGATCCCGCTCTACGACGGCACCGAACTGGGCGAACTGCAGAGCGGTTTCAACACGATGGTGCACGGGCTGCGCGAGCGCGCCATGATCGAGGACCTGTTCGGCAAGCACGTCGGCCACGATGTGGCGATGGCGGCGATCGCCTCCAAGCCGGTCCTCGGCGGCACCGAGACCGAGGCCGCGGCCCTGTTCATCGACATCATCGGCTCCACCACGATGGCCGCGACCCTGCCCGCGCCCGAGATCGTCGGCATTCTCAACCGGTTCTTCGACATCGTCGTCGACGAGGTGGAGCGCCACGGCGGCCTGCTCAACAAGTTCGAGGGCGACGCCGCGCTCGCCGTCTTCGGCACGCCGGCACCGCTGACCGACGCGGCAGGCTCGGCGCTGTCCTGCGCGCGGGCCATCCAGCGCAGGCTGCGCGACGCCTCCGACCTCGACGCGGGCATCGGCGTCGCCGCCGGGCGGGTCGTCGCGGGCAATGTGGGCACGCACAACCGCTACGAGTTCACCGTCATCGGTGACGCCGTCAACGAGGCCGCGCGCCTGTGCGAGCTCTCGAAGTCCTACGACGAGCGCCTGCTCAGCTCCGCCACCACCCTCACCGCCGCCGCCGACACCGAATCCGCCCAGTGGACCCTCGCCGACACGGTCACCTTGCGCGGGCGACTGACTCCCACCCACCTGGCCCTCCCCCTGCCGGCCCCGAAGAACGCCGACGAATCCCTGTCACGGTCCGCCGACTCGCGCTGATACCAGGGCCGACCGTCCCGGCGGCGCCGGCGAGCCCACCTTTCCCGCACTCCCAGCCCACACGACCCGACCTCGAGGAGGGTCCGCCGACACAGTCGGCGGGTCGCGGCCGTCCCGCCGATCAGGCGGGACAGGAGGGACCGCGACCTCGAGCACGCCAGCGCTCCAACAACACAGCAACCCGCCAACTACACTCACCCACGTGCGTCCCGTCGAAGCGGTCGGCGCCGTCGGGGCGGGAAACGATCCGGCACGAGCGCCTGCGCCGATGCCCTCACCTCCGCCGACGGTTCCGATCCGGCCCAAGCGATACCGCGAACTGCTCGACGAGCCGTTCGCCCTGATCCAGGCCCATATCAAGGCCTTCGCCGCGCTCGGCGGGAGCGCGCTGGTGCTGGCGGTGCTCGGCGTGCTCGGCGTGACCGGGCTGGTCTCGCATCTCACCGACGGCTCCGACGACGGCACGGCGTGGGCGGTGGTGCTCGCGACCGGGGCGTTCCTCTGGCTGCTGCGGCTGGTCCTGCGCGGCGCGACCGTCGCCATCGCGCTCGCCGATTTCGGCGGGGTGCGCTACGGCGCGGTCGCCGGACTGCGGGCCGCGGGCCGCCGGGCCGGACCGCTGGTTCTCGCGCAGGTGATGTTCTCGCTGCTCGGCATCGGGGTGCTGGTGGTGGGCAGCCTGCTGATCATCACCTATCCGCTGGCGCTGCTCTGGCTCTCCTACGTGCGCGCCCGGCGGTTCGTGATCGAGCCCGCGATCATCGGTGAACAGGCCGGTTACGGTGTGGCCGTGGCTCGTTCGAAGGAACTCGTGCAGGGCGCCGACTGGACCGTCGCCGGGCTGTGGCTCACCCAGCGGGTCATCTTCGCGGTCCTCGCGGTGCCCGCCTTCGGCATCCCGTTCTTCCTGTCCGACTTCTCCGGCACCCACCGCTGGGCCTTCATCACGCTGGTCGTCGGCGGGCTGCTCCTGGTGGCGACGGTCAGCGAGATCGTCGAGGCCACCAGCCGCGCGGTCACCTACATCGACCGCCGCTGCGCCCGCGAGGGCCTCGACATCCACATCCCGGGCGGGTCGCGTTGACCGACGACAACTTCCGGCGGCCCAGCGACACCGGACCACCACAGCGCCCCCGCGATATCGATCCGCGGCACAACCCCGCGACGCCCACCGATGAGTCGCCGGGACCTCGCCCCGGGATGCCGCCGGGTGGCCCGCCCCATGTGCTGGGCAGGGACGGGTCCGCGCACTTCGGTGCTCCCCCACCACCGCGCCTCGGGGCCGCCGCCGAGCATCGCGCGGCCGCCGAGATCGCGGCAGGCCGCCGGGACTACGACAGCGCTCTGCGTGAGCGATTCCGCGCGGTCCTGCGCGCGCTCGAACAGGGTGGCACGCTGCCCGTCCGGCGCTCACGCACCGCGCAGGAGACCGCCGACGACGCCACCACCGTGCTGCCCTTGGAGCAGTCGACCGAGTTGCATCCGGCGGCACGGGCTTTCGACGAAGTGGTCTACGGCGGCCGCACCGCCACCGAGGACGAGTACCGCAGGCTCGAATACGCCGACCGCTATTCGCGATCGGCGCCACCGCCGGTCGACGAGCCGGTGGAACTCGAAGTCGTCGAGCGAGAGCACAAGCGCCGCAGACAACTTCCACCGCTGCCCGGCCTGCTCCGCAACCCGCGGTTCTGGGCCGCGCTCGCGGCCGCCCTGGCACTCGCTCTGCTGCTGTACGCCAGCCTGCAGTCGTGCGGCGCGCCGAACGCGCCGGAGGTGCCGGATACCCCGCCCCCGCCCGATCCGCCGGACGATCCCGACCTCGACCCCGATTTCGGCCCCGGCAAGGATTCGATCTTCACCAGCCAGCCCGCGTGGCTGGCCTTCGGTGGGCTGCAGTTCCTCATCGCCTTCGCCGTGCTCGTCTGGTGGCGGGCTCGCAGGCGCGGCGCGCTCGTCGGCGAACCGCGGCCGGTCGAGGTCGCCGCGAACGAACTGCTCGCCGGGCAGGCCGGGCTGTACCGTCGCTCCGGTGACGTCGCCCATGTGGCGCGGACGCTGCGCACCGCCACCCTGCGCCGCATCCGCCCCCGGCTCGGCGTCCGCGACCTGACCGACGACCAGCTCGTCACCACGGCCGCCGCCCGCCTCGGCGTAGCACCGCAGCGGATCGGCGCGATCCTGTTCGGTCCGGTCGAGGACGAGAACACCCTCTATGACGTTGCCGCACACCTCGAATGGATCGAGACGGAGCTCGGATGACCGACAACACTGTTCTGCAGAAGACGCCGAGCGCGGCGGAGGCCGGGGCGGCGCTGGCCGCGCTGCGCACCGAGATCGGCAAGGCGGTGGTCGGCAACGACCAGGCCGTGCTGTACCTGGTGCTCGCCCTGCTGTGCCGCGGCCATGTGCTGCTGGAAGGCGTTCCCGGCGTGGCGAAGACGCTGCTGGTGCGCGCGCTGGCCACCTCCCTCGCGCTCGACCACGCGCGGGTGCAGTTCACCCCCGACCTGATGCCCGGCGATGTCACCGGTTCGCAGATCTACGATCCGCACTCGGCCGAGTTCACCTTCCGCCAGGGCCCGGTGTTCACCAATCTGCTGCTGGCCGACGAGATCAACCGCACCCCGCCGAAGACCCAGTCCTCCCTGCTGGAGTCGATGGAGGAGCGGCAGGTCTCGGTGGACGGCAGGCCGCGCCCGCTGCCCGACCCGTTCGTGGTGGTCGCCACCCAGAACCCGATCGAGCAGGAGGGCACCTACCCGCTGCCGGAGGCCCAGCTCGACCGGTTCCTGTTCAAGGTCGACATCCGGCTGCCCGACCGCGACGACGAGTTCCGCATCCTGCAGCGGCACGCGGGCGGTTTCGATCCGCGCGACCTCGGCGCAGCGGGCCTGCGACCGGTGGCCGGGCCCGAGCACATCGCCGCGGCCCGCGCCGCGGTCGCCCAGGTGACGGTGAGCCCCGAGGTGCTGGCCTACATCGTCGACCTGTGCCGCGCCACGCGCAGTTCCCCCGCCGTCGCGCACGGCGCGTCCACCCGTGGCGCGACCGCGCTGCTGGCCGCGGCCCGCGCCTTCGCGTGGCTGAACGGGCGCGGGTACGTCACCCCCGACGACGTGAAGTCGATCGCCGTGGCGGTGCTGCGGCACCGGTTGCAGTTGCGGCCCGAGGCCGAGCTCGACGGGGTGAGCGCCGAGGGCGTGCTCTCGTCGTTGCTGGTCTCGGTGCCGGTTCCGGTGTAGCGGTGGTCGTCACAGGCCGGTTCGCGCTGGTCGCCGCGCTGGTGGCGGCGGCGGTGATGTTCGCGGTGCCGTCGTGGCTCGGCGTGCTCGGCGCGACCGCGCTGCTGCTCGCGCTCGGTGTGTTCGACGTGGCGCTCACCGCGCGCGCCGACTCGCTCACCCTCACCCGCGATCCGCTCACCATCGTCCGGCTCGGCCGCGGCACCGAGGTCGAACTCGTGGTGACCAACACCGGCGCCGCGACGGTACGCGGTGTGCTGTGGGATTCCTGGCCCGACAGCGCTCGCGCCGCGTTCGTGGCGCACCATCTCGCGCTGGCCCCGCACACGCGAATCCGGCTGCGCACCAGACTGGTTCCCACCTATCGCGGCGACCGTGTCGCCGGACCGGTGACGCTGCGGCTGCTCGGCCCGCTCGGGTTGGCCGGTCGGCAGACCCGCGTGACGGTCCCGGCGCGGGTACGCGCGCTGCCGCCGTTCCGCAGCGAGCGGCTGCTGCGCTCGAAGGTGAAGCGACTGCATCATCTGGAGGGCCGCAATGTCGCGAACACCAAGGGGCAGGGCACCGAGTTCGATTCGTTCCGTGAGTACGTCGCCGGTGACGATGTCCGCAGCATCGACTGGCGGGCCACCGCGCGTGCCGCCGACGTCCTGGTGCGCACCTGGCGGCCCGAACGCAACCGGCACGTACTGATGGTGCTCGACACGGGCCGTGCGAGCGCGGGCCGCGTCGGCGAGGGCACCCGGCTGGACTCCTCGATCGAGGCCGCCCTGCTGCTCGGCAGTCTCGCCGCGGCCGCCGGCGACACCGTCGACCTGCTGGCCTACGACAAGCGGGTGCGCGCCGAGGTGAGCGGGGTGAGCGGAAATCAGTTGCCGCTCAGACTTATGCACAGCCTGGCCGGGGTGACTCCGCAGCTTGTGGATACCGACACGACCGGGCTCGTGCGCACGGTGATCTCGCGGGTGCGCAGGCGCGCGCTGATCGTGTGGTTCACCAGTCTCGACGGACCGACCGTCACCGAGCAGCTGCTGCCCGCGCTGCCGACTCTCACCAAGCGGCACCGGGTGCTGATCGTGTCGGTCACCGATCCCGATATCGCCACGGCGGCGCGGGACCGGTCGACCACGGATGCCGTCTACCTGGCCGCGGCGGCCGAAACCGTGCTGGCGGAGCGGGCTCTCACCCAGGAATCACTGCGGCGGCGCGGGGTGGCCGTGGTGGCTGCCGCGCCCGATCAGCTGCCCGAGGCGCTGGCCGACGAATACCTGGAACTGAAGCAATCCGGCTCACTGTGAACTGTGGACAACCGAAGTTGTCCACCGCCGTTCACAGTTCATCCTCGAGTCGACCAACAGTTTGTGCACAGGCGAATTCATCCACAGGCCACGGTCATCCACAGCTAGTGGAGTGAAACCTGCTGTCGCCGAGCGAGAACGGCGCCGAGCACGTGATAGGGCGGATAGCCCTGCGGCGCCGGAGTGCGCACCGCCCGGCAGACGGCGTCGACCAGCTGCGTCCCGAGGTGGTGCTGCGCGGCCGGGGTCAGGGTGCGCATCCTGGTCAGGTACTGCCTGACCGCACCGGCGAGTTCGTCGGACAGCCCGCTCAGCTCGAGCTGGGCGGCCCAGCCGGTCAACCACGGCGGCGCGACGGCGAGTGTCGGCCGCGGCAGCGTCTGCCGGGTGTGCACGACCACCGTTCCGGCGAGCACGTCACCCACCCGCCTGGCATCGCGCGAACACAGCGAGGTGACCACCGCGACCGCGCCGAACGCCCCGAGCATCCAGAAATCCACAATGGCCCCCGCCAGGCCGCGGGTGAGGGCGTGGCGGAAGTCGATCGGTCCCGCGTCGGCGCGCACCACCCGCAGCCCGAACGCCAGCTTGCCCACCGAGCGGCCACGCGAGACCGTCTCGCTGCACACCGGATACACCACCAGCACGGTCACCAGGGTCACCACGGCGGTGACGTTCCACCACGCCTCGTCGGCGTCGGCGGCGAGCAGCAGCAGCATCGCGACGTAGACCAGGGTGGCGGCGAGCCCGAGCTGGATGAGCAGATCGAGCAGGAAGGCGCCGGCGCGGCTGGGGATACGCGCGATGGGAAGTTCCAGCGCCACCGCTTCGCCGGTGGTGAATTCGGCCATGTGGCTAGCATTCCCGATATGGACACCGATGCCTACAGCTGGGCGCATCAACGGTCGTGGCATCGGTTGGATCAGCTGGTCCGTCAGCGTTCGCTCTCCGGCGCCGAGGCCGACGAGCTGGTTCGCCGGTACCGCGCGGCCTCCCAGCAGCTGGCGAAACTGCAGGACCACCATCCCGATCCGGAGGTGGTGGCCGCGCTGAGCGCACTGCTCGCCAGGGCGCGTGGCCGGGTGCTCGCGGCGCGCGCACAGCCGTGGCGCGAGGTCGGCCGATTCTTCACCAGGCAGTTTCCCGCTGCTGTGTATCGCGCGTGGCCGTGGTGGGTGGGCGTGGCCGCGCTGTTCCTCACCGTCGCCGCCGTGCTCGCCGCCCTTGTGGACAACTCCGCGGCAGCCCGCGAGGCCCTGGGGATTCCCGAGGGCGACACCTCGATCATCACCGGACCTGGGGGTTCGTTCGAGTCGTACTACTCCGAACACCCCAACGACGCCTTTGCCGCCCAGGTGTGGACGCACAATTCGTGGGTCGCCGCCATTGCGTTGTTCACCGGCGTGCTGATCCTGCCCGCTGTGTATGCGCTGTTCATGAACGCGCTGAATCTGGGGATAACCGGTGGATTGATGGCCGACGCAGGCCGGCTGGATTCGTTCTTCGGCTTCATCCTCCCGCACGGCACCCTGGAGCTGACGGCGCTGTTCGTCGCGGGCGGAGTGGGCTTGAAGCTGGGCTGGACGCTGGTCGATCCCGGCCGCCGGAGCCGGGCGGCGGCGGTGGCCAGGCAGGGCAGGGTCACCGCGACCGTCGCGCTCGGCCTGGTGGTGGTGCTGCTGGTGTGCGGCCTGCTGGAGGGGTTCGTCACGCCGAGTCCGCTGCCGGCGCCCGTGCGGATCGCGTTCGGGTTCGCCGCGGAGGCGGCGTTCCTGTTCTACGTCTTCGGGCTCGGCCGCCGCGTCGTCGCGGAGCAGGATGCCGCGGCGGCCGCGCCGACGGCCCTGCCCGACCCCACCGAACGCTGGCTGGCTACCTCCGCAAAACCGCTTGACCGGCCGTGATCTCGCAAATGCACGTGCATTTGTGAGGCAGGCAACTCTGAGCACACCTGGCTGGAACGCCGCCGGACAATCGGCAGCTACGCGAGGTTACGAGAAGGTGTCGAACTCCCCCATTTGAGTTCCGCTGGCCGCAGCGAGTCGGGCTCGAGCTGCGGCCAGCGTTGCCGTTAACTGTACACAATCGTTATGCCCATGCAACCCCCAACGCGCAGGTCGGGCGTACCGTTTGCGAACCCGTGAACCCCGCCGGGCACCCCGGTTCGGAGCGCCGTAGCTAACTTCCGGCGCCACCAGCAAACCGGAAGGGCGCGCACCGAGAATTCACCTCCGGCAAACCTTCGAAAACGTGTCACTCGGTCTCTCGATGTCTCGTACGCGAATGTTCCACCGGGTTGCTCGCGAACGAGTTGGTTCTTCCGCATAGCCGATCACCTGCTGATTCGGCAACGGAATTTAGGTTTGCCGGACTCGATCCGCATTAAAAGAGACTTCAAGTTGGTTTACAGGGCTGCAAACAAGATCAGCAACTGGCAATCCGCGCGGAACGCCTGTCACCAGGGCTTGATTTGGACAAACGACCTGTTGCTTGCGGAGCGCCGAACCGTACGAAACGGACATCCAAAACGCCCCGATCCGCCACGGATCAGGGTGGTGTGATCTTCGCCTCACCTGCGCATATCAGCCGATTCGGACGACCCCGGTGACGGTCCCCTGCAGAAGCGCGCCACCGCGCGTGATCAGCGCCGCCATCTGCAGCGGGTCCTCCGCCACGGTGCCCGGCAGCGGCCGCGCGGTACGGATCGCCCCGGTCGCCGGATCGATGACGACGTATTCGAAACCGTCCAGCGGTGTGGTCGTGTCGGGACCGACGCGGCGCAGGGTGTGGATCCCGCCGTCGGCCAGCGACAGGCGCGGCACCGCGGCACTGCGCACCCCGCTGTCCCACACCGGCGCGCAGCCGTCGGCGGTGAGGTCGACCCGGGTCAACCCGCCGTGGAAGGGCGCGCTCGCCGGCACCGCCGGACCGGCGCCCTCGGGCACCGCGGGATAGGGATAGCCGTACGTACTCGCGACGAAGATCGACCGGCCCACCGCGATCGGCGAGTTCTCGCTGCCCGCGCCCCGCTCGCTGAGCACCGGCACCGAGCAGACCTGCTCGCCGGTCCCCGAGCGCAGCACGAGCAGCCGCACCCGGCCGTCGGCGTTGTCGACGATGGTGAGGAACTCGCCACCGGTGTCCGGACCGAAGTACGTCGGCGTCGAACCGGTGCCCCAGCTGAGCTGGCCCGGCTTGCGCGCGGAGCCCCGGTCGTACGGCGCGCGCCAGAGCTGTTCGGGCCGCCCGTCTTTCGCGCGCAGCTCGTAGAGAGCGTGTGTACTCGCCACGGCCACACCACCGTTCGGGGCGGCAGAGATGCTGTTGGCGACCTGTTCGTCGGCGGGCAGTGCGGTCGTGGCGATCGCGCCCGCGGGGTCGACGAGTCCGATCACGCCGTGACCCGTCGCGAACCACACATTTCCCGACCAGTCGGGCACGAGCCCGGTCACGTTGTCGCCCTGGGGAATCACGCCGGACAGGTCGGCCTGTTCGACGGCTGTCAGCCGCCATCGGCCCGCGTCGTCGCGCTGATGGCCCACCCGCAACAGCCTGCGCTCCCCGTCGACGACCACCAGCCGGTCGGCGTTGTCAAGGTAGGCGTACACCCCGCCGAGCAGACTGCCCTTGGCCAGCGGCAGCGCGGCCAGCGCGCCGGTGAGCGGCCCCGGCGCGGCCGGATCGAGCAGGTAGACAGTCGGCGTCTGCCCGGCGATGGCCGTGCACAACCCGACGACCAGCCCGTCGCCGCCTTCGAGCAGCGTCGGGCAGGCGGCGCCGAGCGGATACACGGTGACGGGCGCGTCCGGCCGCGGCCCGGCGAGCGGGGTGACATCGGAGGAGCCCGCGTCGCCGTGCATGGTCGCCGTGCCGAGCGGCCCGAGGTGCGGATTGGCAGGCAGCGGTCCGGTGACCGCCGGTTGCGCCTCGGCCTGCCCAGCGCAGACCGTCGCGAGGACGAGGGCAACGAGCGGGGCGGCCAGGCGGCGGGTCGAGAACACGTTCAGTATCGAACACCCGATCGGTGCCCGAGTGGAAGTATTCGGCTCGACCGAGACGCGAAACACCTACGATGAGCGCATGTCCGGGGTCAAGGATCGCCTGCTCACGACCATCGCCGACCAGCTCGGCAATCCGCACGGGGTGCTCGGCAGGGGCGTGGCGTTCGTGCTCAATCGCGGCAACCGGCGCGCCATCGCGGCGGCGGTCGAGGCGGCGGCGCCCGGTCCCGGCGCGACGGTGGCCGACATCGGCTTCGGTGGCGGTGTCGGGCTGACGCTGCTGCTCGACCGGATCGCCCCCGGCGGTCTGGTACACGGCGTCGAGCCGTCGCCCGACATGCGCTCGCGCGCCAGGTCGGTGTTCGCCCACGAACTGGCCTCCGGCCGGCTCGTCCTCGACGACGGCTCCTTGACGGCCCTCCCGTTCGAGGACGCCACCCTCGATGCCGCCATCACCGTCAACACCATCTACTTCCTCGACGACCTGCCCGCCGCCTGCGCCGAACTGGCCCGCGTGCTCAAGCCGGGCGGCACCGTGGTCGTCGGCATCGGCGACCCCGAGGCGATGGCCAAGATGCCGTTCACCCCTTACGGATTCACGCTGCGCCCGGTCGACGACGTCGTCGCCGCGCTCACCGCGGCCGGGCTCACCGTCACCCAGCGGTCTCTGCCGAACCCGCCGATCCCCCATCACCTGCTGATCGCGCGCAAGTCCTGACCTGACCACCCCTCGGTCCGCGAGCCGTGCCGTCCCGGCCCTTGACCGACCGGTCGGTCATGGCTACCGTCAATGCGTGGAGCCGCCCGAAGTTCTCACCGTCCCCACGCCCTACGGCGACATCGCGGTACACCTGCGCGGCCGGTCGCCCACCTCGGCGCCGGGACTCCTGCTCCTGCACGCCAATCCGGGCGATCACCGCGATTTCGACGAGATCGTGCCCGCGCTCGCGGCCGGCTGGGCGATCGCCGCGGTCGACTGGCCCGGTTACGGCGCGTCGACCGTCGTCGATCCCGCGCTCGTCACCATCGACGCGCTGGCCGAGGTCGCCGTGCTCGTCGCCGAGGCATTGGCGCGCAACGGGTTCGGCGCGCTCACCGTGCTCGGCAACAGCGCGGGCGGATACGCCGCCGTCCGGCTGGCTCAGCGGGCGCCGGACCTCGTGCGCGGAGTCGTGCTCGTCCAGTCGGCGGGCTTCGCGCCGCGAAACATCCTGACCAGGGCGCTCTTTCGGGCCGTCGCGAGCCCGGCGGTCGCCGCGCGGTTCATCGGGCCGCACGCCCGGCTGTATCTCGGCCCGCTCGATCGCGGCGGGGTGCGCGCGATCTACGAGCGGGCACGGGCGGTGCGGGATCAACCCGCCCGCCTCGGCGTCTATCGCAGCCTGTGGCGCAGTTTCGACGGCCCCCGGTTCGAGTTGGCCGCCGAGGGCAGGCTGCTTCCCGGCGTACCGGTGCGCGTCGTGTGGGGTCGGCTCGATCCGACGAATCCGTGGTTCGTCAACCGCCGGGGCGTCGCCCGCGCGCTGCCGCAGGCGGAGGTCACCGTCCTGTCGACCCGGCACGAACCGTTCGCCGAGGCGCCGGAGCTGTTCCTCGCGACGGTGCGCGAGTTCCTCGCCGCCTGTGCTGGAATGCGTCCATGAGATCCGCCGAGCCAGGACGGCGAGCCCTGCTGGAGGCGGGGCGTTCCCTGCTCTCCACCGAAGACCTGACCAAGCTGTCGGTGAACGCGATCGCCGCGGCCGCGAAGATGGCGAAGGGCAGTTTCTATCAGCACTGGCCCAGCCGCGAGGCGTACTTCGTCGCGCTGCACCGCGCCTTCCACGACCACCTCGACGAGCGGGTACGCGCCGCCATCGCAGGCCACGTCCCCGGCGAGGCCAGGCTGGCGGCCGGCATCACCGCGTATCTGGACGGCTGCCTGGCCGATCCGGCGACCAAGGCCCTGCTGGTCCAGGCGCGCACCGACGCGGGCCTCGGCACGGAGGTGGCGGCCCGCAACACCGCCGCCGCCACGCTGCTCACCGCCGACCTCGTCGCGATGGGCTGGCGTCGGCCGGAACCGGTCGCGGTGCTGCTCGTCGCCGCCGTCGCCGAGACCGCGCTGCAGGAACTCGACGCTCCCGGCCCCCGCGTGGATCTTCGCGACGCGCTGCTGCGCATGGTTCGCCACGGCGCGGTCCCCGGAAACGACTAGAGGCCCGATCCGAAGTGGATCGCGCCTCTGGTCTTTGTGGGCGAAGGGGGACTTGAACCCCCACGTCCTTACGGACACTGGCACCTGAAGCCAGCGCGTCTGCCATTCCGCCACTCGCCCGAGCGACTCGAAAAATCTAACATGCCCCGCGGCCGAAAATAAAATCGAGTCGCTGACCTGCGGTGATGCGCGCGGATTCGGCTCGGGAACCGGGGCGGTTCGCCGGGAGTTACAGGGTTGGAGGATCGTGGATATCATGCAAGGAACGTGGTCGGGTCCGGACACGCCGTAACCAGCGTGTCCACCGGCTGGGCACGCGCACCGAAGGGAGGGCTGTGATGGGCATCGTGTCGAGATTCGAACGTCGTCTGCAGGGCGCCGTCGGTGACGTGTTCGCGCGGGTGTTCGGCGGCAGTGTCGTCCCCCAGGAGGTCGAGGCAGCGCTGCAGCGCGAAGCCGCTGATCAGGTGCAGGATCTGGGCAGCGGGCACAAGCTCGCGCCCAACAGTTACGTGATCACGATCAACGAATCCGATCACGGAAAGCTGGATGCCGATCACGACCTCACGACCAAGGCGTTCGCCAAACATCTGCAGGATTACATCCGCGAGCAGGGCTGGCAGACCTACGGCGAAGTACACGTGGCGTTCGAGGCATCACCTACGCTGCACACCGGAATGTTCAGAGCGAGCGGCCGCGTCGACCCCGACGCCGGTCGCGGGACCGCCCCACCTCGCCCCGAACCGCCACAACGACCCGCACACCCGCAACCAGGAGCTGGCCCCATGACGCACAACTCAGGCTACGAGCCAAGCCGAGAGCCCGCGGAGTCCGATCCACGCAACCGCGGGTACGCTCCGCCGCCCGCGCGCGGTGCCGCTCCGGGCGGGGCCTACCCCGACGAGTACGGCCAGCAGGGCGGCTACGGCGCCCAGCCCGGCTACGGCGACGCCGCGTACGGCCAGCAGGGTGGCGAATACCAGAACGGCTACGACCAGCAGGGCGGCTACGGCCAGCAGGGTGGTTACGGCGCGCAGCCCGGATACGACCAGCAGGGCGGGTACGGCCAGGGCGGCTACGACCAGCAGGCCTACAGCCAGCAGGGCGGGTACGGCCAGCAGGGCTACACCGAGCCGGGCTACGACCAGCAGGGCGGATACGGCCAGGGCGGATACGACCAGCAGGGCTACGGCCAGCAAGGCGGTGGCTACGGCCAGCAGGGCTACGCCGAACCCGGTTACGACCAGCAGGGCGGATACGGCCAGAACGGCTACGCCGATCCCCAGCAGGGCTACGGCCAGCAGGGTGGCGGCTACGGCCAGCAGGGCTACGCCGAGCCGGGCTACGACCAGCCCGACCAGGGCGGATACGGCCAGCAGGGTGGCTACGGCGCCCAGCCGCAGGGCTACGGTCAGCAGGGCGGTTACGCCGCGCCCGCGCAGTCGAGCTACTCGGCCACGCTGCAGCTCGACGACGGCAGCGGCCGCACCTACCAGCTCCGTGAGGGCAGCAACATCATCGGCCGCGGCCAGGACGCGCACTTCCGGCTACCGGACACCGGTGTGTCGCGGCGCCACATCGAGGTGCGCTGGGACGGCCAGACCGCGATGCTGTCCGACCTCGGTTCCACCAACGGAACCCTGGTCAACGGCTCGCCCGTGCAGGATTGGCAGCTCGCCGACGGCGACGTCATCCGGGCCGGACATTCCGAGATCCTGATCCGGATCGTCTGATCCCGTAAGCTGCGCGGTGCACGTCACGAGTCGACGCTGTCGGCCCTATGATGCTGCCATCACACGCACGGCCCCGACCTCGGGGCCCGCAAGCCAGCACGCTGGCGGGGGTGGTTCGTTCCGCACCCGCCGTACCGACGTACCCGGGCGAACAGGAGGTGGAACGCCGTGCAGGGATTGATCCTGCAATTGACCCGCGCGGGGTTCCTGCTGCTGCTCTGGTTGTTCGTCTGGGCCGTCCTGCGGACCTTGCGCAGCGATATCTACGCGGCATCCGGCATCCGGATACAGCCCAGGGCCGCCCGCGGTTCCACGGTGCTGCCTTCCTTCAGCCGAGGCCAGAAGGGCGCCAAGTATCTAGTGGTGACTCATGGTTCACTCGCCGGCACGCGAATCACCCTCGGCACACAACCGGTCCTCATCGGCCGCGCCGACGATTCGACGCTGGTACTCACCGACGACTACGCCTCGACCAGGCACGCGCGACTCTCTCAGCGTGGTGACGACTGGTACGTGGAAGACCTCGGTTCCACCAACGGCACCTATCTCGACCGCGCGAAAGTCACCACCGCTGTCCGTGTTCCGCTCGGTACTCCGGTCCGGGTCGGCAAAACTGTGATCGAGCTGCGATCGTGACACTTGTTCTGCGCTACACCGCGCGAAGCGACCGGGGCCTCGTCCGAGGCAACAACGAGGATTCGGTCTACGCGGGCGCACGCCTGCTGGCCCTCGCCGACGGCATGGGTGGCCACGCCGCCGGCGAAGTCGCCTCCCAACTGATGATCGCCGCGCTGGCGCATCTCGACGACGACGAGCCCGGCGAGGACATCCTCACCAAGCTCGACCGCGCCACCCGCTCCGGCAACGCCGCCATCGCCGACCACGTCGAGGCCGAGCCCGAACTCGACGGCATGGGCACCACGCTCACCGCCATCCTGTTCGCCGGCCGCAAGCTCGGCATGGTGCACATCGGCGATTCGCGCGCGTACCTGCTGCGCGACGGTGAGCTCGCCCAGATCACCCGCGACGACACCTTCGTGCAGTCGCTGGTCGACGAGGGCCGGATCACGCCAGAGCAGGCGCACACCCATCCGCAGCGTTCGCTGATCATGCGCGCCCTCACCGGCAACGAGATCGAGCCGACGCTGATCATGCGCGAGGCCCGCGCCGGTGACCGGTATCTGCTGTGCTCCGACGGCCTTTCGGACGTGGTGAGCGACGAGACCATCGGCAACACCATGCGCGAGGGCAACACCGACGAGTGCGCCGACCGCCTCATCGAGCTGGCGCTGCGCAGCGGCGGGCCCGACAACGTCACCGTCGTCGTCGCCGACGTGATCGACCTCGACTACGGCCAGAGTCATCCGATCGTGGCCGGCGCCGCCTCCACCGAGGAGGAGGAAGACGCCCCGCCGCCGAACACCGCGGCCGGTCGCGCCGCCGCCATGCGCCCGCCGCGCGCCCAGCCACGCCGGGCCGCCGCCGCGCCACCGCCGCCGGAGCCGAAGTCGCACAAGCTGCGCTGGCTGCTGCTGTCGGTGGCGTTGATCGCGGCGGTCGCCGTCGGACTCGTGGTCGGCTACAAGATGATTCGCAGCAACTACTACGTGGGCGCCGACAACGATCAGGTGGTCGTGATGCGCGGCCTGCCCGGTTCGATCCTCGGCTACTCGATCCACGATGTGGAGCTCACCGGCTGCGTCAACGGCAAGGGCGAGCTGACCCTCGTCGCGGCGGGCGAGTCCGCCCCGAACGGCTGCAAGAAGCTCATGGTGAGCGATCTCAAGCAGACCGGCCGCGACCAGGTCCAGAAGGGCCTGCCGCCGGACTCGCTGGACAAGGCGCGCGACAGCATGAAGGTGCTGGCGCAGAAGGAACTGCTGCCGCCGTGCCCGAAGAAGGAAGCGGTGCCGCAGCCCGGCGTGCTCCCCACCGAGCAGCCGCCCGCCGTCCCCGGCGGCGCGCCGACGCCCGGCCCTGACCAGCCCGCGACACCGACCACGACGACCGCCCCGCCGACCACCACCCCCTCCCCCACGACAACTCCGCAGATCTCAGGGGAGAACTGCCGGGTGACGGACTGATGTCCGCACCGGCACCGCCGTCGGCTGGGGCTTTCCCCAGCCCCCCTGGCGGATTCGCGCCAGCACCACCCCCGTCGACGCGACGCAACCAGGAGTTGCTGCTGCTGGCGGGGGCGGCGGGGATCACGACGGTGTCGTTGTTCATCGTCGAGGCGAGCCAGGAACAGTCGATCACCTGGGACATCGCCAAGTACGGACTGGCCTTCCTCGCGCTGTTCGGCATCGCGCACCTGGCCGTGCGACGGTTCGCGCCGTTCGCCGACCCACTGCTGCTACCGATCATCGCGCTGCTCAACGGCTTGGGCCTGGTGCTGATCCATCGCCTCGACCTCGCGGACGCTCAGAAAGCGGCGTACGACTCGAGCCCGATCCCCTCCCCCGACGCCAACCAGCAGATCATGTGGACCGGCCTGGGCATCGTGGTGTTCATCACCCTGCTCATCGTCTTGCGTGACTACCGCACGCTCGCCCGCTACACCTACACCCTAGGCCTGGTCGGCCTGGTCGCGCTGGCGATTCCGGCACTGCTGCCGAGCCGGTTCTCCGAAGTCAACGGCGCCAAGATCTGGATCAAGCTGCCCGGATTCAGCGTGCAGCCGGGCGAATTCGCCAAGATCCTGCTGATCGTGTTCTTCGCGGGCGTGCTCGTGGCCAAGCGCGATCTGTTCACCGCGGCGGGCAAGCACTTCCTCGGCATGGAACTGCCCCGCCCGCGCGACATGGGCCCGGTGCTCATCGTGTGGGTCGTCTGCATCGGCGTGCTGGTCCTGGAGAAGGACCTCGGTACCTCGCTGCTGATCTTCGGCACGGTGCTGGTGATGATCTACATCGCCACCGAACGGGTGGGCTGGCTGATCATCGGCGGCAGCCTGCTCGGGCTCGGCTTCGTCTTCGCCTACCAGCTGTTCGGGCACGTGCGGGTGCGCGTGGACACCTGGCTGCACCCGTTCGACGACTACCACAACACCGGCTACCAGATCTCGCAGTCGCTGTTCGGCTTCGCGACCGGCGGGCTGGCCGGTACCGGTCTCGGCAGCGGACGGCCCAACCAGGTGCCCTTCGCCAAGACCGACTTCATCGTCACCACCATCGGCGAGGAACTGGGCCTGATCGGGCTCACCGCCGTGCTGATGCTGTTCCTGATCTTCATCGTGCGTGGCCTGCGGACCGCGCTGGCCGTGCGGGACAGCTTCGGCAAGCTGCTCGCGGCCGGGCTCTCGTTCACCATCGCGATCCAGATCTTCGTCGTCGTCGGCGGCGTCACCAAGCTGATCCCGCTCACCGGCCTGACCACGCCGTTCATCTCCTACGGCGGTTCCTCACTGCTGGCGAACTACGCGCTGCTCGGGCTGTTGATCAAGATCTCCGACGCCGCCCGCGCGCCCGCACCGGCGCGCAAGCGCGGCCCGGCGCCGATCGCGGAGGCGCCGACCGAGATGTTCCGCAGGTCGGAAGGCAGGGCGAGCGAATGAACACTCCGCTACGTCGCGTCGCCGTCGCGGTGATGGTGATGGTGGTCGCGCTGTTGGTCAACGCGACCTATCTGCAGGTGGTCAAGGCCGACGACCTGCGCAGCGATCCGCGCAACTCGCGCGTGCTGCTCGACGAGTACTCGCGCCAGCGCGGCCAGATCTCCGCGGGCGGCACCGTGCTCGCCAGCTCGGTCGCCACCGACGACCGCTACAAGTACCTGCGCCAGTACCCGAGCACCCCGCCCGCCTACGCGCCGGTCACCGGGTTCTACTCGATGCAGTACGGCAAGACCGGCCTCGAGCTGGCCGAGGATCCGCTGCTGTCGGGCAACGACTCGAGCCTGTTCGGCCGCCGCCTGATCGACATGTTCTCCGGGCGCGACCCGCGCGGCGCCAACGTGCTCACCACGCTCAACCCGGTGATGCAGCAGGTCGCCTACGACCAGATGACCTCCAAGGGCTACACCGGCGCGGTCGTGGCGATCGAGCCGAGCACCGGCAAGATCCTGTCGATGGTCTCGACGCCGAGCTACGACCCCAACGAGCTGTCGGGTCACGACGGCGCCGCGGGCCGGGCGGCGTGGGAGCGGCTGAGCACCGACCAGTCGCAGCCGATGCTCAATCGTGCCGTCTCGCAGACCTACCCGCCCGGGTCGACGTTCAAGACCATCGTCACCGCGGCCGCGCTGTCCAACGGTGTGGCGGGCCCCGACGACCAGTTCACCGCCGCGCCCAACATCACGCTGCCCGGCACCAGCACCACGCTGGAGAACTACGGCGGCAGCACCTGCGGTGACGGACCGACCGCGAGCCTGTACGAGGCGTTCCGGCGCTCGTGCAACACCGCGTTCGTCGAGCTCGGCATGAAGGTCGGCGCGAGCGCGCTCAAGGACGAGGCCGCGGCCTTCGGCATCGGCCCGCACCGCGGGGTGCCGATCCCGGTCGCCGAGTCGACCGTCGGCCCGATCCCGGACAACCCGGCGCTCGGTCAGTCCAGCATCGGTCAGCGCGATGTCGCGGTCACCCCGCTCGACATCGCGGTGGTCGCGGCGACCATCGCCAACGGCGGCACCAGGATGCAGCCGTACCTGGTCGACCAGACCCAGGCGCCCGATCTGTCCGAGCTGAGCAAGACCAAGGCCGTCTCGGTCGGACAAGCGGTGAGCCCCCAGGTAGCGTCGACCCTGACGAATCTGATGGTCGCCTCGGAGGCCAACACCGCGGGCGGTGGCCGGTCGCCGTACCAGATCGCGTCCAAGACCGGAACGGCCGAACACGGCAGCAATCCCCGTAACACCCCGCCACACGCCTGGTATATGGCCTTCGCGCCCGCGCAGAACCCGAAGATCGCCATCGCGGTGATCGTCGAGAACGGCGGCGACCGGAGTCTGTCCGCCACGGGTGGCTCGGTGGCGGCACCGATCGCCAGGTCGGTGCTGGACGCGGGCCTGGCAGGGGGCTGAACGAAATGAGTGTGCGAGTGACAACACGGGGGCCCCGATGCTGAACAACGGCGCCATGATCGCCGACCGCTATCGCCTGCAGCGGCTCATCGCCACGGGCGGCATGGGTCAGGTGTGGGAAGCGATGGACACCCGGCTCGACCGCCGGGTGGCGGTCAAGGTCCTCAAGACCGAGTTCTCCGCCGACCCGACGTTCCGTCAGCGATTCCGGACCGAGGCGCGCACCACCGCGCAGCTCAACCACCCCGGAATCGCGGGCATCTACGACTACGGCGAGACCACCGACCCCTCCGGCGGCGAGACCGCGTACCTGGTGATGGAGCTCGTACAGGGCGAGCCGCTCAACGCGGTGCTGAACCGGATGGGCAGGCTCTCGGTCGTCCAGGGTCTGGACATGCTCGAGCAGACCGGTCGCGCACTCGAGGTCGCGCACGCCGCCGGCGTGGTGCACCGCGACGTGAAACCGGGAAACATCCTGGTCACGCCCACCGGCCAGGTGAAGATCACCGACTTCGGCATCGCCAAGGCGGTCGACGCCTCGCCGGTCACCAAGACCGGCATGGTGATGGGCACCGCGCAGTACATCGCGCCCGAGCAGGCCGTCGGCGAGGACGCCACCGCCGCGAGTGACGTGTACTCCCTCGGCATCGTCGGCTACGAGGCGCTGGCAGGGATGCGTCCGTTCACCGGTGAGGGCGCCATCACCGTCGCGATGAAGCACGTCCGCGACGCGCCGCCGCCGATGCCCGCCGATCTGCCCGCCAACGTGCACGAGCTGATCGCGATCACGATGGCCAAGGATCCGACCCAGCGCTACAGCAGCGGCGGCGAGTTCGCCGACGCGGTGGCCGCGGTCCGCGCCGGGCACATGCCGCCGCCGCCCGCGGGTGTCGGCTCGTCGATGACCGGGGCGACCCGTGTGCTGCCGCCCGGCCCGACCGTGGCGATCCCGGCCGCCGCCGACTACGACGGCGCCACCATGCGCTTCGGCAACCAGACCCCGCCGCCGGTCCCGGCCGCCGGATACACCGGTCCCGCGACCCAGGCCGCCGCGCCTGCGGCCGTCGCCGCGGCCGAGACCAAGAACAACAACCAGAAGTGGCTGATCGCGCTCGGCATCGGCGCGCTGCTGCTCGGCGGCGGCGTGCTCTGGCTGCTGTTCGGCGGCGAGCCGAACCGCAGCACCGGTCCGTCGACGACCACCGTGCAGACCACGACGCCGCCGCCGCGCCCGACCACCACCGTGGTCGTGCCGCCGCCGCTCCCGCCGACCGAGGAACCGACGACGACCCCGCCGCCGCGCCCGACGACCACCACCGAGGCGCCGACGACGACCACGGAGCCGCCGACCACCACCACGCAACCGCCGACGACGACCACGGAAAAGCCGACGACGACCCCCAAGACCACGAAGCCGACCACCACCAAGCCCGCGGCGGGCACCACAACGGTCAACGGACGTCCCAGGCTGCCCACAATCGATCTGCCGTTCCCGGACGCGCCGGACGCGCTGGGCCCGAACCGCTCCGTCGACAACACTCCGCCACAAGGACAACCATGACGACCCCGAAGAATCTCTCCTCGCGGTACGAGCTGGGCGAGATCATCGGGTTCGGCGGCATGTCGGAGGTGCACAAGGCACGCGACGTGCGCCTCTCGCGTGACGTCGCGATCAAGGTACTGCGGGCCGACCTGGCCCGCGATCCCACGTTCTACCTGCGGTTCAAGCGCGAGGCGCAGAACGCGGCCGCGCTGAACCATCCGGCCATCGTCGCGGTCTACGACACCGGCGAGGCCACCGTCGACGGCGGTCCGCTGCCCTACATCGTGATGGAGTACGTCGAGGGCGACACCCTGCGCGACATCGTGCGCGGCAAGGGTCCGCTCGCGCCGCGCAAGGCGATGGAAGTCGTCGCCGACGTGTGCGCCGCGCTCGATTTCAGCCACAAGGCCGGAATCGTGCACCGCGACATGAAGCCGGCCAACATCATGATCAACCGCGCCGGCGCGGTGAAGGTGATGGACTTCGGCATCGCGCGCGCGATCGCCGACAGCTCCAACCCGATGACCCAGACCGCCGCCGTCATCGGCACCGCCCAGTACCTGTCCCCGGAGCAGGCGCGCGGCGAGACCGTCGACGCGCGCTCGGATGTGTACTCGGTCGGCTGCGTGCTGTTCGAGATCCTCACCGGTCAGCCGCCGTTCACCGGGGACTCGCCGGTCGCGGTCGCGTACCAGCACGTCAAAGAGGATCCGCCGCTGCCATCGTCGATCAATCCCGGCGTGCCGCGCGAACTCGACTCGGTGATCCTGAAGGCGATGGCCAAGAACCCGGCCAACCGCTACCAGACGGCCGCGGAGATGCGCGCCGACCTGATCCGGGTGCTCGGCGGCCAGAAGCCGAGCGCGCCGATGGTGATGAGCGACGAAGACCGCACCACCATCATGGATTACGACGAGCCGTCGCCCCGCACGTTCCACGACCGCGGCGACGACACCTCCGAGCAGGCCGCGATCGCGCCGCCCGCCGAGGGCCGCAACCGTACCGGCCTGATCGCGCTCGGGGTGGCCGCCGCGCTCGCCGTCGCGTTCGGTCTCTACTGGGTGCTGCTCGGGCCCGGCGCCAATCCCGACCAGGTCGCCGTGCCCGACGTGTCGGGGCAGCCCTCGCAGCAGGCGCAGTCCGCGCTGCAGGCCGCCGGCTTCCAGGTCGCGGTGCAGCAGAAGCCGGACGGCAAGGTGACGCCGGGCAATGTCATCGCGACCCAGCCGCTCGGCGGTTCGCGCATCGACGAGGGCGCAACCGTCACCGTGCAGGTCTCGACCGGGCCGTCGCAGGTGCAGGTGCCGCGGCTGGCCGGGCTCACCCAGGCCGAGGCCGAGCAGAAGCTGAACTCGATCGGTCTGAAGCTGGATCCGAACGTGGCGCGCAAGGCGTCGAGCACCGCCGAGATCGACAAGGTGACCGGCCAGGAGCCGAGCGCGGGCGTGCGGGTCGACATCGACCAGCCGATCGTGATCACCATCGGTTCCGGCCCCGAACAGGTCCGGGTGCCGACCGTGGTCGGCCAGGACATCTCCGTCGCCCAGCCGAACCTGGCCGACACCGCGGGGTTCAAGGTCGAGATCCAGGAGGTGAAGTCGACCGCCCCGAAGGGCCAGGTCCTCTCCACCAACCCGGCCGGTGGCAGCACCGCGGAGAAGGGGTCGACGATCACCGTGCAGGTCTCGGCCGGTGACCGCATCACCGTGCCCGACCTGAGCGGGCTCACCCCGACCCAGGCCCAGGAGCAGCTGCGCGCGCTGGGCTGGACCGGTCAGCTGAGCCAGACCACGGTGATCACCCTCGACGGCAGCGCGTCGGGCAAGATCGTCGGGCAGAGTCCGGCGGCGGGTTCGACGGTGACCATCAACGGCAACGTCGTACTGCAGGTCGGTGCTTCGCCGATTCCTCGTTGAGACCTGGCGGGAGAAGAATCGGGGCTGCTTCATCCCATCAGCAACGCTGTACGAGGAGGTAAGCCCTATGACCACGGCCAGGGACATCATGAAGCCCGGCGCGCAGTGGATCAGCCGCGGTGACACCGTGGCGACCGCGGCGACGGCGATGGCCGATCTCGGTGTCGGCTCACTCGTCGTCGCCGACGACAACGAGCGCATGTGCGGGATCATCACCGATCGCGACATCGTGGTGAAGTGCATCGCGCTCGGCCTCTCACCCGAGACGACCACGGCGGCCGAACTGTGTGAGTCAACCCCGCGCTGGGTCAGCGCGGACGCCGACGTGGAAGACGTGCTCGACCAGATGGAGGGTCATCGGGTCAAGCGGATGCCGGTGATCGAGGACAAGCGGCTGGTCGGCATGATCAGCGAGGCCGATCTGGCCAGGCACCTCGACGACAACCAGCTCGGCGAATTCGTCACCGCCATCTACGGGCGGCCCTGAGCCTCAGCCCAGGTCGAGATGGGTGTTCATCGACATGGCCTCCTCGGCCAGGTCGGTGAGTTCGACGACGCGCACGCCGTGCCTGCGGAGTTTGTCCACACCCTCGCAGGCGGCGACGAACAGGCTCGGCTCGCGCCACGCGATGACGACGGTCGGGATGCCGGCGGCCAGGATGCGGTCGGCACAGGGCGGTCGGTTCGCCGTGGCGCGGGTCGAGCACGGCTCGAGCGTGCTGTAGATCGTCGCCCTGGTCAGGCGCGGGTCGTCGGGGTCGAGCTTGTTCAGCGCCGATTCCTCGGCGTGCACCTTCTCGTCGGTCTCGCGGGACCAGCCCGTCGCGATCTCCACACCGTCGGCCACGATCACCGCGCCCACCGAGTAGGCCGTCGAGCTGGGCGGACAGTTCCTGGCCAGCTCGATCGCCCTGTGCATGAAGCGGTGGTCGGTGCTCTCGGCGCTGTCTGCGCTCATCGAATTCCCCTGCCGGTCGGGAGTTATCCACAACTCTCGCATGATGTGGATCCAGTCGTGTTCAGGTGTGCAGCGATTTCTTCGGCACACTGTGGACAGTGGCATTTCCCCAGGTCGGATTCATGATTTGAACCACAGGTCCGGTTAGCGAGTGGACCGGTCCAGCGCGCCGACCAGGTACTTCAGCACAGCGACATCCCCAAGTTGTTCCACACCCGCCAACCGCAGCCGCCGTTGTGCACCACCGGGGAACAGCGCCGGGCCGACGAAGCGCGGCGCGGCCGGATCGCCGACCAGGATCGGCGCGATCGCGAGGTGCAGCTCGTCCACCAGGTCCGCGGCGAGGAAGCCGGTGTGCATGCCGGTCCCGCCCTCGACCATCAGCCTGTGGATACCGCGCGCGCCGAGGTCGTCGAGTAGTGCCGACAGCGCGAGGTCGCTGCCGAGGGAGACCACCTCCGCCGTCCCGGCGAGCCGATCGCCGAGCCGCTCCGCGCCCTCGTCGGTGGTGTAGACGAGTTTGTCCCCACCCGTGTGCCAGAACCGCAGCGCCGGATCGAGCTCACCCGACGCGGTGACGGTGACCTTCACCGGATACTCCGGCTTGCCCGCGGCCACCCGCGCCGCCCGCCGCTCGGCGCTGTTCACCAGCAGCCGCGGATTGTCGACGCGCAGCGTGCGCGCGCCGATCAGGATGGCGTCGGACTCGGCGCGCACCTGGTCGACCCGATCGAAGTCCGCGCTGTTGGACAGCAGCAGCCGCTGCTCGCTCGCGTCGTCGATGTAGCCGTCCAGGCTCGCCGCCACCGAGAGCAGGACATACGGCCTCACTGTGTCATCGGCGGCCGGCGCCGCTCTTCGCGGCCCTGTGAGCCTCGGTTCTTCCCTCCGCCGTTCAGTCGCTTCGCTCCTTCTCTCTGTCAGTCCGGAACCGAGGCGGGCCGCTACGAGGTCACCAGCGCGGCGACCTCCGCTTCGAGCGCCGACACCAGGGCCTCGGCGGGGCGCTGCCCGCACACCTCGAGCCAGTTGGCCAGCATCCGGTGCCCGCCCTGGGTGAGCACCGACTCGGGATGGAACTGCACGCCGTGGATCGGCAGGGTGCGGTGCCGCATCGCCATCACGATGCCGCTCTCGGTGTGCCCGACGACGTCGAGTTCGGCGGGCATGCTCTCCGGCAGAACGGTCAGCGAGTGGTAGCGGGTGGCGGTGAACGGGTCGGGCAGGCCGGCGAGCACGCCCGAACCCACGTGGTACACCTGGCTGGTCTTGCCGTGCAGCAGCTCCGGCGCCCGGTCGACGGTGCCGCCGAAGGCCTCGCCGATCGCCTGGTGCCCGAGGCACACGCCGAGCAGCGGGGTGTTGTGCTTCGCCGCCGCGTGGACCATCGGAATGCTCGCGCCCGCCCGGTCGGGGCTGCCCGGCCCCGGGCTGACCAGGACGCCGTCGAAGGTGCCGCCCTCGTCACCACGGGTCAGCAGCGTGTCCAGATCGGCGAGTCGCGGGTCGTCGTTGCGCCAGACCACGGCCTCGGCACCAAGCTGGCCGAGGTACTGCACCAGGTTGAACACGAAGCTGTCGTAGTTGTCGACGACCAATACACGCATGCGTAGAGGGTACGTGCCGACCGTGTAGCCCGTCGCATCCATTACCTGGTGGGATAGCCTAGGGATGACCAGTACTGTCGAATTCGAGGACGTCATGCCCAAGTCCAAGGTCCGTAAGAAGGCCGACTACACCCCGAGCCCTGCCAGCCGCACTCCGGTGAAGGTGAAGGCGGGCCCGTCGCCGGCTTGGTACGTCGCGATCATGCTTGGCTTCATGCTGGCCGGACTCGTGTGGCTGCTGGTGTACTACCTGGCCGCCGAGCAGATCGGCTGGATGAACGATCTCAACGCCTGGAACTTCCTGATCGGCTTCGGCCTGATGGTCATCGGCCTGATCATGACCATGCGATGGCGCTGAGCGGTCGCCGCGCACCGGATTACACCGGTGTTATTCATGCACACCTGTGGATGAAGCTGTGGACAACTCGAGGAGCAATGGGGGACGAAGCCGCGTGAACGCTGTGGATTCCACCGGCGGCACCTCGTGGACAACGCCGACAGCCGGTCTCGTCGCGGTCTCCGGCGGCGGCGTGGTCCTCGCGGTCGCCGCGTTGCTGGCCGGCGACGGTCCGAGCAGGCTGCTCGTCGGCCTGGCCGCGGTCGCCGTGCTGGCCATGGCGGTGCTCGGCTTTCGCCAGCGCCCCCGGTTGACCATGGTGTCCGGGCCCCGACCGCGCCTGATCGTCGGCACGCTCACCGGTCCCAAGGAATACCCGCTCGACCGGATCGACCGGATCCGGATGGTCCCCTACCGACGTCTCGGCCGGAAGTCGGCCATGCTCGAGATCGATGTCCAGCACGAGGGCTCGGAGCGCCTGCTGATCTTCGGCCGCTGGGATCTCGGCACCAATCCCCACGATGTGTACGACGCGCTCGTCGTCAACGGCTTCGCGGCGGTGGCCGACTGATCGCAACGTTTCACGTGAAGCAATGAACTCCCCGTCGCGACGATCGCGGCGGGGAGTTCTGCTGTCGGACGCGGTTCAGTCGAGGGTGATCGAGGAGATGACGACCGGCTCGGTCGGCCGATCGTTGCGATCGGTCGGCACCGCGGCGATCGCGTCGACCACCTTGCGCGAATCGGGATCGACCACCTCACCGAAGATGGTGTGCTTGCGATTCAGGTGCTTCTGCGGGGAGACGGTGATGAAGAACTGCGAGCCGTTCGTGCCTGGGCCCGCGTTGGCCATGGCCAGCAGGTAGCCGCGGTCGAACCGCAGGTCGGGATGGAACTCGTCGCCGAATTCGAAGCCGGGCCCGCCGCGGCCGGTGCCGGTCGGGTCGCCGCCCTGGATCATGAATCCCGCCATCACCCGGTGGAACGTGGCCCCGTCGTAGAACGGGCCGCTCTCGGAGCCGGCGGCGTTCAGCGTGGTGTACGGCGCGCTGCCGTCGACGAGGGACACGAAGTTGCGCACCGTCTTCGGGGCGTGGTTGCCGAAGAGCGCGATCTTGATGTCACCGTGGTTGGTGTGCAGCGTCGCCACGGCGGTCTGGTGGGGTGAGGTCACGCAGATATTTATGCCACAGTGGTCACATGAAGCTTCGCAACCCGCTCATCGCGTCCGCCGCCGTCGTCGGGGCCGGGGCACTGGCCTGGCTCGCCCGCAGCAAGCGCCCGCAACTGCCCGAGCCCGCGGCCGAACCGCCGCGCCTCGGCTACTCCCGCAACGGTGCCGCGCCGGCCTCCGGTTCGGAGACCGGCGCGCACTGACCCGTCAGCGGCTCACGGACTTCTTGTACTGCACCTGAGCCAACGGCACGAACACCACCAGGATCACCACGATCCACACGACCGAGGTCAGCACCGGGTGCTGCATCGGCCACGCCTCCGAGACCGGCGCCATCGGGCTGGTATTGCCGAACAGATCGCGTACCGCCTGGGTGAGCGCCGACATCGGGTTCCACTCCGCGAATATCCGCAGCGGCGTCGGCATGTCGTCGATCGGCACGAACGCGTTCGACAGGAACGTCAGCGGGAAGATCACCATGAAACTGGCGTTGTTGAACACCTCCGGCGCCCGGACGAGCAGGCCGACGACGGCCATCATCCAGGACAGCGCGTAGGCGAACAGCAGCATCAGCACGTAGGCGAGCACCGCGTCGAGGAACGATCCGCGAATCCGCCAGCCGACCACCAGGCCCGTCAGCGACATGACGACGAGGCTGACCACGTTGATCACCACATCGCTGATGGTGCGGCCGAACAGCACCGCAGAGGGCGCCATCGGCAGCGAACGAAACCGGTCGATGATGCCCTTCTGCATGTCCTCGGCCAGGCCCGCACCGGTGAAGGTGGCGCCGAAGACCACGGTCTGCACGAAGATGCCCGCGATGAGGAACTCGCGGTAGCCGCCCTCTAGGCCGGGAATCTTGATCGCCGAGCCGAACACGTACGCGAACAGCAGCACGAACATGATCGGCGACAACGTGGTGAAGATCAGCACGTCGGGCACGCGCTTGATCTTGATGACATTGCGCTTGGCGATGGTCATGCTGTCGCTGACGACCATCGAGAGCCGTTCGCCGAGGCCGGGGCCCTGGACGTCGGTCTTGTCGAGGGTGAGGCTCATCGGTTCTGTCCTTCCTCGGCGCCGACCTTCTCCGCCTCGCCGTTGACGAGTTCCTCGGCCTCGTGGCCGGTGAGCGTGAGGAAGACGTCGTCGAGCGAGGGCCGCCGCAAGGCGACGTCGTTGATCTGCACCTTGTGTTCGGTGAGCCGGCCGATCGCGGCGACCAGATCCTGGGAACCATCGGCCACGGGCACGGTGATCCGCCGCAGCCCCGGCTCCACATGGATCTCGCCGTCGGCCAGCGCGGAGAGCACCTGCTGGGCGGGGGCGAGCTGTTCGGGCGAGCCGACGGTGAGCTCGATGCGGTCGCCGCCGACGAGGGCCTTGAGCTCGTCGGCGGTGCCGCGGGCGATCACTTTCCCGTGGTCGATGACGGCGATCGAGTCGGCCAGGCGGTCGGCCTCGTCCATGTACTGCGTGGTGAGCAGCAACGTGGTGCCGCCTGCGACGAGTTCCTCGATCACGTCCCACAGATCCAGCCGGGCCCGCGGATCGAGGCCCGTCGTCGGTTCGTCGAGGAACAGCACGGGCGGGTTGGCGACCAGGGCGCCGGCGAGGTCGAGGCGCCTGCGCATACCGCCGGAGTAACCGCGCACCGGCCGGTCGGCCGCGTCGCTGAGCCGGAAGCGGTCGAGCAGTTCGCGCGCGCGGTCCTTGCTGCGCTGCACGCCGAGGTGATAGAGGCGCCCCACCATCTCGAGATTCTCGAAGCCGGTGAGGTATTCGTCGACGGCCGCGTACTGACCGGACGCGCCGATCCGGGAACGCAGGGCCTGTGGATTGTTCAGAACATCGATCCCCGCGACGGTGGCACGGCCCTCGTCGGGGATCAGCAGGGTGGTGAGTACGCGAACAGTCGTGGTCTTTCCCGCGCCGTTGGGGCCGAGAAGTGCGGTAACAGTACCTTCGGGGACGGTGAGATCGAGGCCGTCCAGGGCGATGAGCTGCCCATACCGTTTGACCAGACCCTCGGCGACGATTGCGTCGGGCATGATTCTCCTGATGTCGTGGGTCAACGCTTTGCCCCAGTATTGCGCCACCCACCGACAAGTCGCATCCCCATTTGTGGGGGCTTTCAAACGTTATGTACACATTTGTTCGACATGCCGAGTTTCGGCGACACGCGGCGAATCGGACTGATTTTCGCTCGCCCCCACCGCGCAAGCCCCCGATCTCGAGGGCACGCCGTCGCGGCGGCGCACCGAAACACGTTCATTGTTACTTCCGGGTAAAAGCTTGTGTACCAGCGCTTTCCGCGCACCGTAAGACAATCGCCGGGCGCGTGCGCCCCCGATCGGCCCACCGTGGCACCGGACATCGACCCCGCTCCCGCCCGTCGACGCCGAAAAATCTCGGAAACTGCGTCGTTGCGCGTACACCAATTCCGCTGACATCGCGTAGGATCGTTCACGTCGGCCCCTCCCCCCCGGGCCGACCCTACGCGGGCCTCGGCTAACTCCCCCCCTTCGCCGAGGCCCGCTCCCCATTTTCCGGGACGGTTCGCTCCCGTGTCACAGTCCAGCCACGTTCCCGCGATCACCCCGCAACCGGGACTATCGTCGGCGCATGGTGCCCGGCAGAGGCACGATCGCGGCGCTGGTGCTCTCGATGACCGTCGTGGTCGGCTGTAGCGGATCGACCGACGACGAGAGCGCGCCCGCGACTACGACGGCCCAGCTCCCACCGAACCAGGTCGCGGCCGTCGACATCCCCGCCGACGCGGTCGACAAGGCCGTCGGCAGGATCGACGAACTGGCCGGCTCGCTCATGGACAGCACGCGGATCCCCGGTATGGCCGTGGCGGTGGTGCACGGCGGGAAGACCGTGTACGCCAAGGGCTTCGGGGTTCGCGAGGCCGGTCGCGGCGAGCAGGTCGACGCCGACACCGTCTTCCAGCTGGCCTCGGTGTCGAAGTCGGTCGCGGCAACCGTGGTCGCCCACGAGGTCGGCGCGGGCACCCTCGAATGGGAGACCCCGGTGGTCTCGAAGCTGCCGTCGTTCGCGCTGGCCGACCCGGCCACCACCGCCCAGCTCACCGTCGGTGACCTGTTCGCGCATCGCAGCGGCCTGCCCGACCACGCGGGCGACCGGCTGGAGGACATCGGCTACGACCGCGCTGCCATCCTGGAAAAGCTGCGCCTCGAGCCGCTCGATCCCTTCCGGATCACGTACCACTACACCAACTTCGGCCTCACCGCGGGCGCCGAGGCCGTCGCCGCGGCCGCTGGCGTCCCCTGGGACCGGCTCAGCGCCGACGCGCTCTACACCCCACTCGGGATGTCTGCCACCAGTTCCCGCTTCGACGAGTACCAGGCCAGGCCGAACCGCGCCGTCGGCCACATGAACATCGACGGCGCCTGGGTCGCGAAGGCGGTCCGCGATGCCGACGCGCAGTCCCCCGCGGGCGGGGTCAGCTCCTCGGTGAACGACATGGCTCGCTGGCTGGCCATGCTGCTCGGCAACGGCACGGCGAACGGCACGACCATCGCGCCGCCGGAAGCGCTGCTGCCCGCCATCACGCCGCAGGTGATCTCCTCCCCCGCCACCGCGCCGGAGTCGCGAGCGGGTAACTACGGGTTCGGATTCAACGCCTCGGTCTCGTCGTCGGGGCGCACGACCTACAGCCATTCCGGTGGATTCGCGCTCGGCGCCGCGACGAACTTCCTGGTGATCCCCTCGGCCGATGTCGCGATCATCGCGCTCACCAACGCGGCACCGATCGGCGCGGCGGAAGCGCTGACGGCCGAATTCGCCGACCTGGTGCAGTACGGCGAGATCCGCGAGGACTGGCGCGGCATCTACCGGAGCGTGCTCGCCCCCATCAACGACCCGGAAGGCGACCTCGCGGGCAAGCAGCCGCCGGCGAATCCGGCCGCGGCCCGGCCGCTGACGAGCTACACCGGCGTCTACGCCAACGCGTACTGGGGTCCGGCGACGATCAGCGAGGCCGAGGGCGCCCTGGTCCTCACGCTGGGCCCGGAGCAGCGCCGATACCCGCTGCGGCACTGGGACGGCGACACCTTCGCCTTCGACCTCTTCGGCGAGAACGCGCCGCCCGGCACCGTCTCCTCGGCCCGCTTCGAGGGCGACCGCCTGGTGCTGAACTACTTCGACGAGGACGGCCTCGGCACCTTCACACGCTGACCGTGCGCCAGGCCGCCGCCAAGCGCAGCGCGCGCACCTTGCCCGCCACGCCGAGCAGCGGCTCGTCCCGCTCCCACCGCACCCGGGTCTGCTCGTCGACCAGCGCCCACAGCGGGGCGAGTTCGGCACGCAGGCGCGTCAGCCGCTCGAAGACCCCGCCGAGCGCGATGTGGGCGCCGGCCGACGCCGGGTCCTCGGTGCTCACGCCACGCACCGCCGCAAACAGGCCCAGCAGCTGTTCTACGGGCTCGGCGGGCCAGTTCGCCTGCCGGGCCACTCGGATCAGGTAACCGAGCACAGCGGCCACCACGTGGAGGTCCTCGACCGTGCGGAACGGTTTGAGGTAATCGGCGTAGCCGTCGCCGGGCAGCAGTTCACCCGGCGCGGCCTCGAAGGTGACGGTGGCGTGCGGGATCTCCGGCGCGAAGGCCAGCGCGGGCAGCGGCGTCACCACGGTGCCCGTGCCCGCCGGAACCAGGACCGCGCGCAGGTCGGGCCTGCCGTCGGCCTGGTCGCCGAGCCGGGCGATCACCAGGAAGCGGGAGGCGAACTGGCCGAGGGTGGCGAAGGACTTCGTGCCGGTGACGAGACCGTCGGCGGTCACCGTGGTCGTGAGCTGCGTCGGCTTGGCGCCGCCGGACTCGGTGGCGCACATGGCCGAGAGCTCCTCCGGGACCAGCGCCGGGACCAGCGCGTGCAGCGCCTCCTGGTAACCACCGAGGAACGCCGTACCCGTTGTCGCACTGTCGAATCCGGCGACCGCAGCCCGGTCCACCGAACGCACGAACCCGGCGGCTCGCTCGCGATGGCGAGCGGCGGCGAGGGAGATGTCACCCGAGGCGGACTCGTCCGGCGTCGCGGTGAGTAGGAAATCGAAAACCGAGGAATTCACAGAAGTGGAGCCTAGGGGAATCGAACCCCTAACCCCTGCCTTGCAAAGGCAGTGCTCTGCCAATTGAGCTAAGGCCCCGTGCGGGTTGGCAACCCCGAGTCAGCGAGTGGTGACCTCGCGCCAGACATCAGCGTCGTCGCGCTTGCGGAATTTGGTGATACCGATGAGAACCGCGATCACAATGCCGACCGTGAGGACAATCTTCATGATTCCCACCCTACTGTGATGTTCGGGGAGTGGGCCTAGGAGGACTTGAACCTCCGACCTCTTCGTTATCAGCGAAGCGCTCTAACCGCCTGAGCTATAGGCCCGTACTCGTTCCGGGCCCCGCCTGAGCAGTGCACCGCAACGAAAAAAGAGGTTACCCTACCCGCCTGCCGATAACCAAAACGGCCGGTCAGACCCCTTTTCATGGGGCTGACCGGCCGTCGTGGCAGAACCGATATCTAGTCCGGATCGGCCAGGGTCACCTGGATGCCGCCGACCAGATCGCAGCACTGGTTGTAGATGAACACGCCCACGGTCGCCAGCGCGGTGAACAGCACCACGTTGATCAGACCGATGACGCCGGCATAACCGAACACGGTGCCCGCGTCGATCAGGCTCGACGAACTGCCCTCCTGGTTCAGCATCTCGCCGAGCGAGTTGTCCAGGTTGTCCCACACGCCCATCCCGGCGAGCACGATGTAGAGCAGGCCGACGGCCACCATCCACACGAAGAACAGCGCCACGCTGATCACCAGGGTGATCTTCAGCGTCGACCACGGATCGATCCGGCGGATCTGCACCGTCGCGCGTAGCGGCTCACCCGACGCGGCGGCCGCGATGGCCACCGGAACAGCGGGAGAGACCGAGCCTGCCGCCGCCGCCCTGGCACTCGGACCAGGCTGCGACGGCACCTGGGCCATCGGCAGACCAGGCGCCGCGGGCGGGGCGTCCGGCGTCGGGTGACGCACCTCGGACAGGTCAGGCATGTCCTTGACCAGCTCAGGGCGGGCGATGCTGCGGGTCGGGCCGTCGATGCCGACCGACTTCACCATCGCCGCTTCCTTGCGCGCCGCCTTGGCCGCCAGGTCGGCGGTCGTGCGGGCGTTGGAGGCGCCGCTGCCCTTCAGTCCGCCGCCGCCAGCGGCGCCCGAGGTCGGACGTCCCTGGCTCGGCGCCTCACCGGGCCGGTACAGGTTCGACTGCGGTTCACGCTGCGGCAGCTGCGCCCACCCGTCCTGGTAGGGCGATTTGCCCTTGCCGTTGCCGGTCGGCGCGGATTCGTTGCCCATCCGCACGGTCGACTGGTCGAACGATTCGCCGCCACCGGCGCCGGACTCCGGCGCCGCGCCCTCGGCCGCACCCTGACGGGGGATCGGCCGCGGCTGGATCGGAGACGAAGCGATCCGCTCGGTGACGCCGTTGGTCTGGTTCCGATCGTCGTTCGACTGATTCGGTGTGGTCAATGGAATCCTCAGATCCGTTCGTTGCCGCCGCTGGTTGGGTTATTGCTCCGAGGCCGCGTCGCCGATGAGCTGATCGGGATCGGGCTCGTCGGCGTTGCGCGCGATCGCTAGCAAGGTATCGCCATCCGCGAGGTTCATCAATCGCACGCCCTTGGTCTGGCGTCCAGCTTTCCGAACTTGCTTGGCTGCGGTGCGGATGACGCCACCACTGGAAGTGATCGCGTACAACTCGTCCTCGTCGTCGACGATGAGCGCACCGACCAGGCTGCCACGTTTCGGGTCGTACTGAATTGTCAATACGCCTTTTCCGCCACGACCCTGCGCGGTGTACTCCTCGATCGCCGTCCGTTTGGCGTACCCACCCGCGGTCGCCACCAAAAGGTAGGTCTCGTCGCGGACCACGTTGAGCGAGAGCAATTCGTCGTCGGCGTTGAACCGCATGCCCTGCACACCGGAGGTGGCGCGGCCCATCGGGCGCAGCGCCTCGTCGGTGGCGGAGAAGCGGATCGACTGACCGTGCGCCGAGACCAGCAGCAGATCGTCGTCGGCCGAGCAGAGCACGGCGCCGACCAGCTCGTCGTCGTCGCGCAGGTTCACCGCGACGATGCCGCCGGAGCGGTTGGAGTCGAAATCGGTGAGCTTGGACTTCTTCACCAGGCCCGCGCGGGTCGCCAGCACCAGGTACGGCGCGTCCTCGTAGGTCTTGAGCTGGATGATCTGGGCGATCTTCTCGTCCGGCTGGAACGCCAGCAGGTTGGCCACGTGCTGACCGCGCGCGGTCCGGTTCGCCTCGGGCAGCTCGTAGGCCTTGGCCCGGTAGACGCGTCCCTTGTTGGTGAAGAACAGCAGCCAGTCGTGAGTGGACGACACGAAGAAGTGCTTGACGATGTCGTCCTGCTTGAGGCCGGCGCCCTGCACGCCCTTGCCGCCACGCTTCTGCGAGCGGTACAGGTCGGTCTTGGTGCGCTTGGCGTACCCCGTCTCGGTGATCGTGACGACGACGTCCTCGCGGGCGATCAGGTCCTCGTCGGCGACGTCACCGTCGTTGGCGATGATCCTGGTCCTGCGGTCGTCGCCGTACTTCTCGACGATCTCGGCCAGCTCGTCGCGCACGATCGCGCGCTGGCGCTCCGGCTTCTCCAGGATGTCCTTGTAGTCGGCGATCTCGAGCTCGATCTTGGCCAGATCGTCGATGATGCGCTGGCGCTCCAGGGCGGAGAGGCGGCGCAGCTGCATGTCGAGGATCGCGGTCGACTGGATCTCGTCGATGTCGAGCAGCTGCATCAGGCCGGTGCGCGCGGTGTCGGTGTTGGCCGAGCGCCGGATCAGCGCGATGACCTCGTCGAGCATGTCCAGCGCCTTGACCAGACCGCGCAGGATGTGGGCCCGCTCCTCGGCCTTGCGCAGCAGGTAGCGGGTGCGCCGGACGATGACTTCCAACTGATGGTCGACGTAGAGCCGGATCATCTGATCCAGGCGCAGCGTGCGCGGCACACCGTCGACGATCGAGAGCATGTTCGCGCCGAAGCTGGTCTGCAGCTGGGTGTGCTTGTACAGGTTGTTCAGCACGACCTTGGCGACCGCGTCACGCTTGACCGTCACCACGATGCGCATGCCGACCCGGTCGGAGGACTCGTCGTGGATATCGGAGATACCCGCGATCTTGCCGTCCTTGACCTGCTCGGCGATCGAGTTGATGAAGTTGTCGGTGTTGACCTGGTACGGCAGCTCGGTGATGACGATCTGCGTCTGGCCGCGACTGCCCTCTTCGATCTCCACCACACCGCGCATGCGGATCGAACCGCGGCCGGTGGTGTAGGCGTCCTGGATGCCCTGGCCGCCGACGATCAGGCCGGAGGTCGGGAAGTCGGGGCCCTTGACGCGTTCCATGCACGCGGCGAGGGTGGCTTCCTCGTCGGCGTCGTAGTTGTCCAGCGCCCAGTAGATGGCCTCGGCCAGCTCGTTGAGGTTGTGCGGCGGGATGTTGGTCGCCATGCCGACGGCGATGCCGTTGCTGCCGTTCATCAGCAGCGCGGGCACACGCGCGGGCAGCACGGTCGGCTCCTGCGAGCGGCCGTCGTAGTTGGGCACGAAATCGACGGTCTCGCTGTCGATGTCGCGCAGCATCTCCATCGCCAGCGGCGTGAGACGGCACTCGGTGTATCGCATGGCGGCCGCGCCGTCGTTGCCGCGCGAGCCGAAGTTGCCCTGGCCGTCGACCAGCGGATAGCGCAGCGACCAGGGCTGGGCCATGCGCACGAGGGTGTCGTAGATCGACGCGTCACCGTGCGGGTGGTAGTTGCCCATGGTCTCGGCGACCGGGCGCGCCGACTTCACGTAACCGCGGTCGGGGCGGTAGCCGTTGTCGTACATCGCGTAGAGCACGCGCCGGTGCACCGGCTTGAGGCCGTCGCGCACATCGGGCAGCGCACGGCCGACGATCACGCTCATCGCGTAATCGATGTAGCTGCTCTGCATCTCGTTCTGGATGTCGACCGGTTCGATCCGGTCGCCCGCACCGCCGGAGGGCGGCAGCGTGGTCTCAGTCATCAAATCTCCTTCGAGGGCCTGACATGCTTCACGGGCGCGCGCTTACGGCGCTGCACCGGTTACACGTCCAGGAAGCGGACGTCCTTGGCATTGCGGGTGATGAAGCTGCGACGTGCCTCCACGTCTTCGCCCATGAGCACCGAGAACAGCTCGTCGGCCGCGGCAGCGTCGTCGAGCGTCACCTGACGAAGCACCCGCACCGACGGATCCATGGTGGTCTCCCACAGCTCCTTGGCGTTCATCTCGCCCAGACCCTTGTAGCGCTGGACGCCGTCGTCCTTGTTGATCTTCTTGCCCGCGGCAAGGCCGGCCTCGAGCAGCGCGTCGCGCTCGCGGTCGGAGTAGGCGAACTCCGGGTCGCTGCGCATCCACTTGAGCTTGTACAGCGGCGGCTGGGCGAGGAACACGTGACCGTGCTCGACCAGCGGGCGCATGAACCGGAACAGCAGGGTGAGCAGCAGAGTCGCGATGTGCTGGCCGTCGACGTCGGCGTCGGCCATCAGGATGATCTTGTTGTAGCGCAGCTTCGCGATGTCGAACTCGTCGTGGATACCGGTGCCGAACGCGGTGATGATCGACTGGACCTCGTTGTTCTTGAGGACGCGGTCGATGCGGGCCTTCTCGACGTTGATGATCTTGCCGCGCAGCGGCAGGATCGCCTGGTACATCGAGTCGCGGCCGGACTTGGCCGAGCCGCCGGCGGAGTCACCCTCGACGATGTAGATCTCGCACTTGCTCGGATCCTTGGACCGGCAGTCGGCCAGCTTGCCGGGCAAACCGCCCAGGTCGGTGGCGGACTTGCGGCGCACCAGCTCACGCGCCTTGCGCGCGGCGACGCGGGCCTGCGCGGAGGACACCGCTTTCTGCACGATGGTCTTCGCGTCGGCCGGGTTGGCCTCGAACCAGTGCGTCAGGTGCTCGTTGCAGGCACGCTGCACGAACGACTTGACCTCGGTGTTGCCGAGCTTGGTCTTGGTCTGGCCCTCGAACTGCGGCTCGCCGACCTTGACGCTCACGATGGCGGCCAGGCCCTCGCGGATGTCGTCACCGGTGAGGTTGCCGTCCTTCTCCTTGAGGAGCTTCTTCTCCTTGGCGTACTTGTTGACCACCGTGGTCAGCGCCGCGCGGAAGCCCTCTTCGTGGGTGCCGCCCTCGTGGGTGTTGATCGTGTTGGCGAAGGTGTGGACCGACTCGGAGTAGCCCGAGTTCCACTGCATCGCGACCTCGAGCTCGTGGCCGGTGCCCTTGCCGGTGAAGCCGACGACCGAGTTGTGGATGGCCTGCTTGGTGCGGTTGATGTGGCGGACGAAGTCCACCAGGCCGCCCGGGTAGTGGTAGGTGCGGGTCTTGACCTTGTGCTCGACCGGCTTCTCGGCGCCTTCCTCGGCGTGCTTGGGCGCCTCGGCGGTATCGCTGACGACCTCGTCGATGACGTCGGACTCGCTCACGCGCTGGTCGGTCAGGGTGATGGTCAGGCCCTTGTTGAGGAAGGCCATCTCCTGCAGGCGGCGCGAGACCGTCTCGAAGTTGTAGGTGGTGGTTTCGAAGATCTCCGGGTCGGCCCAGAAACGGATCGTCGTACCGGTGCGCTTGGTGGGCTCGCCCTGGATCAGCTTGCCCGGCTTGGCGTCCTTGTAGGTCTGGGCCCAGTGGTAGCCGTCGGTATCGATCTCGGCTTCCAGCTTGCTCGACAGCGCGTTGACCACCGAGATGCCGACACCGTGCAGACCACCGGAGACGGCGTAGGAGTCGGAGTCGAACTTGCCGCCCGCGTGCAGCTGGGTCATGACGACCTCGACGGTCGGAATGCCCTGCGCGTGCATGGCGGTGGGAATGCCGCGGCCGTCGTCGATGACCTCGACACCGCCGTCCTCCAGCAGCGTCACGTCGACTCGCGTCGCGTAGCCGGCCATCGCCTCGTCGACCGAGTTGTCCACAACCTCCCAGATGAGGTGGTGGAGGCCGCGCTCACCGGTGGAACCGATGTACATGCCAGGGCGCTTGCGCACCGCTTCGAGGCCTTCGAGGACTGTGATGGAGGAGGCACCGTAGCCCTGTTTGTTGCCCGATGCGTTGGAGTCGTTGGCAGCCACTTGTCGGTAGCTCTCCTTACTTGCTGATCCCTGTCGCAGCGATCGGGCAGCACGCGGACTGCACAGCACGCGTCGAGGGTTCGCCGCTGGTTACGTCACCATCCTACTGGTAAGCCCAACTTACAGTGCACCTACGACACCCCTGACGCCGCCGTGAATGCAAGAAATCGACTTACGCCGACAAGCTTCCGCCTCGCGGAGATTTCCGCCCGGCAGAACTGGCGTGAGGCTCGCGTTCGGTGGTTCCACGTGAAACCCCACGGGCCGGCTTCGGCGACCACCCGAGTTATCCACAGGCTTTGTCCACATGTCCACAGTGAGTGGGGGTGAGACCGACGCCGCCGCAACGCAACTCGCCCTGGTCACCGCTCGGCTACCCGTAGGTGTCGCGCGGTCCCCTGCCCTTGATGTGCCGCTCACCCTTGCGCCAGCTCGGTGCGGCGGGGCCGGTGATCCGCAGCTGGGTGACCACGCCCTGGCCGACCGCAGCATTGATCTTGGCCAGAATCTGGCCCTGCAGCATGCGCAGCTGGGTGGCCCACGCCGTCGACTCGGCCGCGATCTTGAGCACACCGCCCTCGAGGGTCACCGGGGTCGCGTGCGCGGCGATGTCCTCACCGACCACGCTGGACCACCGGCCGAACACCATTCCCTCGGCGACCTTGCCCGACCAGCCACGACTCTTCGCGATCGAGCCGGCCAGGGCCGACAGCAACTGGGGATCGCGGGGATCGGGTCCGGCGCCGGACCAGCCCGTACGACGACGCCCGCCGGCCCGCAGCTTGCGCACCGGCGAGGCCCTGCCCTGACCGACGGACTTGCCGCTGGCCTTGGCCGCTGCCCGCGCCTCCTCCAGCGCGCGCCGGGCCAGGTCGATCCCGCGCAGCTCCGGTTCGGGCTCGTTCGTCACAGGTTCCCGCCTTCCGGTGTCGATGCTGGCCGAGTGCGGACCGAGTCTACGCCGCGGCGCCGACAGCGCCCGGCGCCATCGAGCCGGCATATCTCCAGCATGTCGCCGGTTTTCCACAGGAGCTGTGGATAACCATGGCTATCTGTGCATATCCTCGGATTCCGCGGCGGGCTCGGTGACGATCCGCGAGGTGCGCTGGTCGGCCTCCCCCGTCGTCCGCACCCGCAACGGCTCGGCGGCGAGCTCGGCGGGCACGTCCTCGGCCACCGCCGCCGTGATCAGCACCTGCTCGGCGCCCGCGGCGACCTCGGCCAGCGCGGTACGCCTGCGCCGGTCCAGCTCGGCGAACACGTCGTCGAGCAGCAGCACCGGCTCGGTACCCCCGCCGCGCAGCAGCTCGAACGAGGCGAGCCGCAGAGCCAACGCGAACGACCAGGACTCGCCGTGACTGGCGAAACCCTTGGCAGGCGCGCTGCCGAGCAGCAGATCCAGATCGTCACGGTGCGGGCCGACCAGGCACACCCCGCGTTCCAATTCCCTTGTCCTGGCTGTGGACAACTCGCGCAACACGATCTCGCGCAGCTGCTCCACATCGTCGGCCTCGGGCGCCCGCGCCGGATCGAGCAGCTCCGGCGGCAGATACCCGGACCGGTAACCGATTGCCGCGGGACGTGATTCGGGCGCGATCGACCGATAGGACTGTGCCAGATACGGATACAGGTCGTTGACCAGCCGCAACCGCTGTGCCAGCAACACCGCGGCGTGCTCGGCCAGGTGCCCGTCCCACACGTCGAGGGTGCCCAGGTCGGCGCGGGAACGGACATGTCTCCCAGCGGTTTTCAACAGGGCGGAGCGCTGCCGCAGGACCTTGTCGTAGTCGGCGCGGACGCCGGCCAGCCTGGGCAACCTGGCTGTGCACAACTCGTCGAGGAACCGTCTGCGCTCGCCGGGATCGCCACGGACCAGCGCCAGATCCTCCGGTGCGAACAACACGGTTTGCAGGATGCCGAGGATCTCGCGCGAGCGGCGTACCGGCGAGCGGTTGATCTGGGCCCGATTGGCGCTGCCCTGCTTGAGCTCCACGTCGACGCGCAGCTCCCGGCCCTGATTGACCACGGTCGCGCCGATCCTGGCCTGCGTCGCGCCCATCCGGATCAGCGGAGCGTCGGCGGACACCCGATGCGAACCGAGTGTCGCCAGATAGCCGACCGCCTCGAGCAGGTTGGTCTTGCCGTTGCCGTTCGCCCCCAACAGCACCGTGCGCCCTGGGGACAACTCGAGCTCGGCGTGTTCCCACGACCGGAAATCACGGACCGACAGCGCACGAATGAACATGCCGGGTTACGCGGGCGGGCTCAGCCGGGCAGCCGGACCGGCATCAACAGGTAGATGTACTGGCTCTCCAACGCCGCGAACGCGCCGGACTCCAGCACCTTGGGCTCCTCGTCGGAGGCGGGCAGCAGGACGGCGGGACGGCTCGGCGTGGTGAAGCCGAAGGTGACCCGGTCCGCGTGCAGCGCCGACAGGCCCTCGGTGAGGTAGCCGGGGTTGAACGCGATCGTCAGCGGCTCACCGCGGAAATCGGCCTCCAGCCATTCCTCGGCGCGGCCCGCGTCGTCCCCACCCGCCGACAGCAGGACGCCGTCTGTGGAGAACTCCAGCCGCACCTGGGCGCCGCGCTCGGCCACCAGGGCGACGCGCTTGATCGCCTCGGACAGCGCGGCGACGGGCAGGGTGGCGATGGAGGTGTGTTCCTTGGGGAGCAACTGGCGGAACTTGGGGAATTCCGCGTCGAGCAGGCGCGTGGTGGTGCGGCGGCCCGCGTTGACGATGCCGAGCAGCCCGTCGGCCCCGCCACCGCTGCCCAGCGAGAGCTGCACGGGCGCGTCGGTGGCACCGAGGGTCTTGGCCGCCTCGGACAGCGTGCGCGCGGGGATGAGCACCGCGGTCTCGATGTCGGGGCGGGTGGGCTGCCACTGCAGGTGCCGCACGGCCAGCCGGAAGCGGTCGGTGGCGGCGAGCACCACGTCGTTGCCCTCGATCTCGACCCGGATGCCGGTGAGCATCGGGAGCGTGTCGTCCCGGCCCGCGGCGACGGCGACCTGGCCGACCGCCTCGGCGAAGACATCCACACCGAGCTCACCGGTCTGCTGCGGCACCTCGGGCAGCTGGGGATAGTCCTCGACCGGCATGGTGGGCAGGGAGAACTTGGCGCTGCCGCAGGAGATCAGCACACGGGTGCCGTCGACGGACACATCGACCGGCTTGTTCGACAGCGCCTTGGTGATGTCGGCGAGCAGCCGGCCCGAGACCAGCACCTGGCCGGGACCGGCGACCTCGGCCGCGACGCGCATCTGCGCGGAGACCTCGTAGTCGAACCCGGAGACCGTCAGGCCGTTCTCATCGGCGACGAGCAGCACGCCACCGAGAACAGGCACAGGAGGACGGGACGGCAGGCTGCGGGCCACCCAGGCCACCGACTCGGCGAAATCCTCTCGGGCGACCCGAAACTTCATGCTCGCAAGCTCCATCGCCCGATTTGTCCTCTCCGAGTTTCGAATCCGTGTGCGGGTGTGTTCAGCGGAGTTGAGGTGCTGCGTCGGCCGCGCACTGAGTCTCGCACAACAGGCCGACAACCAAACGGTACCCGGGCAACACGGGAAGTCCGCATCGACCCTCCCTGCCGATCCCGCGCTCTCGACCCGTCCCTCTCCTCCTTGCCGCTTGTGAGTGGAGCACCGACCGAGCCGAGCCTGTCCGACCGACTTTCCACACACCCTGTTTTGAAGAGATCTCTTCAAGAAAGAGAACTGAAGTAGTAGTAGGCACTGTGGAATCTGTGGACTTCGACCGAATCCGCAGGTCAGACCGCACGGCGGCATGGGGATGGCCGTGGGGTGTCTCGAGGATGAATCGACGGCGTCTGTGGACGCGCGAAGTTGTCCCATTTTCATCCTCGAGTAGTCCTCGAGTTGTTCCACCGGATTCACCCTGTTGTTCACACGCGGGGGCAGGGTGGTGGCAACCAGGTGGATTCCTCGAGGAGTCCACACGGATTCCTCGAGGAATCCACAGGCCCGATCCGGCGCCGTCGCAGGTGGGGACCGCCGCGCGGCTGTGAGTGGATGAGCCTGTGGACGATGTGGACAACTGCCTGTGAGCGAACACCCCCAGATCGGTCCCCAGGACCTGTGCGTCAACCGGTGGATTCCTCGAGGACTCCACAGGGACTCCTCGAGGAATCCACAGGGCAAAAAAGAACACCGCCCCAGGTCAGGGCGGTGTTCGAGGGTGTGGATGAAATCAGCGCGAGCGCTGTTTGATTCGGGCTGTGAGTTCTTGCACCTGGTCGTAGACGCGGCGCCGCTCGGTCATCTCCTTGCGCACTTTCTTCTCCGCGTACATCACCGTCGTGTGGTCGCGACCGAAGGCCTGGCCGATCTTGGGCAGCGACAGATCGGTGAGTTCACGGCACAGGTACATCGCGATCTGGCGGGCCTGAGCGAGCGGACGCGCCTTGCCGGGACCGGTGAGTTCTTCGAGCGTCGTATTGAAGTACTCGGCGGTGACGGCCATGATCGTCGCCGCGTTGATCTCCAGCGCCGCCGTGTCGGG
This sequence comes from Nocardia sp. NPDC050717, assembly GCF_040654275.1. Classification (NCBI taxonomy): domain Bacteria; kingdom Bacillati; phylum Actinomycetota; class Actinomycetes; order Mycobacteriales; family Nocardiaceae; genus Nocardia; species Nocardia sp. NPDC050717. Next base: position 23,144 of record NZ_JBFAHR010000021.1, on the reverse strand, counting down.
CATCAGATCCCGCAGCACCACCTCGGCCAGAGAGAGATCGAGCGGTTGGCCGTTCAGCGAGGCGAAGGCCGTCACCCGGATCAGCGCACCCTCGAGCTCGCGGATGTTGCGCTCCACCCGGCTGGCGATCAGCTCGAGCACGTCGTGCGGCACGTCGAGCCGGTCCATCCGCGCCTTCTTGCGCAGGATCGCGATGCGGGTCTCCAGCTCCGGTGGCTGCACATCGGTGATCAGGCCCCACTCGAAGCGCGTGCGCAGCCGCTCCTCCAGGGTCGCCAGCTGCTTGGGCGGGCGGTCCGAGGAGACCACGATCTGCTTGTTCGCGTTGTGCAGGGTGTTGAAGGTGTGGAAGAACTCCTCCTGGATGCCTTCCTTGCCCTCGATGAACTGGATGTCGTCGACCAGCAGGATGTCGGTCTCGCGGTAGCGCCGCTTGAACGCGACCTTGCGGTCGTCCCTGAGGCTGTTGATGAAGTCGTTGGTGAATTCCTCGGTGGACACGTACTTCACCCGCATGCCGGGGAACAGGCGCTGGGCGTAGTGCCCCGCCGCGTGCAGCAGGTGCGTCTTGCCCAATCCCGAAGCGCCCCAGACGAACAGCGGGTTGTACGCCCGCGCCGGCGCCTCCGCGATCGCGACCGCCGCGGCGTGCGCGAACCGGTTGGACGCGCCGATGACGAAGGTCTCGAACGTGTACTTGGCGTTCAGGCTCGCCGAGGACGAGGCCTGCGGCGGCGCCTCGGGCGACTTGTTGAAGTAGGTCGGCCAGTTGTTGCGGGCATCGACCACCGGTTCGTCGTCGACGGGGTCGGCGCCCGGCGTGCCGGGGCGCATCGGTTCCTGCGCCGGTTCGGCGACGGTGTCCTCGGCGCGCGCGGCGACGGGTTCGTCCTGCTGCGGGCGGCTCCGGTTCGGCGCGCGCTGCGGCGGCGGGTCGGGCGTGAACAGAGACTCCTGGCCGGGCGGGATGTGCTCGCGCCGCGGCGAGCCGGACTGCTCGCGCCGGGTGGGCGGCGCGGCATCGGGCTGACGCTGTTCGGGACGGGCGCCACGGAAGTCGCCGCGTCCGCCGAACTCGCCGTTGGCGAAGTCGGGCACCGGGTAGACGGCCGTCGGCTCGAAGTCGGTGCCGGGGAACTCGGCGCGGTCGGGCTGGAAGTCCGGGTTCTGGGTGTAGTCCGGCGCCGGCGCGTACTCGGGAGCCTGGGCGTACTCGGGCTGCTGCTGATATTCGGGTTCGGGCTGGCGGTACTCCGATTCGGGCTGGTACTCCCGGTGACCGGAGTAGTCGGGCCGATCGCCGTACTCCCCGGACTGGGCGGGGAATTCGCGGCCGCCGTAGCTGTTGCCGTAGTCGCCGCCTGCCGGATACTCCGAGCCGGACGGGTAGTCGTTGCCGTACTCGCCGTTGTACTCGCCCGCGCCGTAGCGCGGACGGCCGTACTCACCGCGCGCGGCGTAGTCGGGCACGGAGAAATCGGGGCCGGGGTAGCCGGACGGCGGGCGCACCGGTTCGCGCGGGCGTTCCGGGCGGCTGGTCATCCTGGCGTGCCGCGGCGAGGAACCGGTCCGCTCCCCCGCGGCCGGGCTCGGCGCGGCGATGCGGACGCCGAGTCCCTCCACCTGCGGACCGAGTCTGCGACCGAGCGAACGCAGGATCGGTTCGCGCAGATCGCGCTCGATCGCCTCCTGCGCCAGCGAGGACGGAACCGACAGCAACGCGAAGCCCTGGGCGACGGTGAGCGGTTTCACCAGCTTCAGCCAAGCCTGCTGCGCGCGGCTGACCGCCGGAATGGCGCCGTCGGCGGAGCCGGTGGTGAGCTCGGCGACCACCTCAGGCCATACGGTGGCCAGCACGTTCTGCTCGTCGTCCATGCAGCGTCCTCCCCGGACCGGTTGTTGGGGCCCACGGCCGGGCGCACGCAAGTAACCACCTGTGACCAGGTGAAATCCAGTGATCCTGCGCACAACCGAAGCCGGTTCGAACGCCGTGCGGTCCCAGAATGCGGACTGCGGCGCGGGCACCGTCGGCCCTACGAATATGCCACTCCGGCCGTCTTTCCACACAATTATCCACAGATGTGGACAAACCTGGGGATAGAGGAGATCTGCCAGCGTGTGGCAGTGAATGGGGCTGGACCTGCGGTTCTTCAGCAATCCCCCGGCTACAGAGGTTAGCGGCCCTCGCCGCGGAAGGCCAGAGGTGTGGAGGAACTCACGAAAAGTTCCCCGCTGCGTGAGTGGCGCCCGGGCGTGTCGTCGCAGGTCGGGCCGACTCGTGGCGCGAAACGGAGGTCCGGTAGCCTGGACACCGTGCCTGGCGCACCTGCCTGGGGGCCGAGTTTGACCCTGCGTAGCGGTATCAGTACCCTCGTACAGTCACCCCTTGGCGCGGTGGCGGCTCCGTGCTGCACGCCGATCGCCAAGGCTTTCTGCGTGTTGACCGCGGTCGCTGCGCAGACACCGAATCACCGAACAGACTTCGGGTACCGAACGGTGCCCACCAACTCGAGGAGTGTTGACCGTGGCCAAGGGCAAGCGGACGTTCCAGCCGAACAACCGTCGTCGGGCGCGCGTGCACGGCTTCCGCCTCCGGATGCGTACCCGTGCGGGTCGCGCCATCGTTTCGGCGCGTCGCCGTAAGGGCCGTTCCGAACTGACTGCCTGATCGCGTCAGTCGGACGCTCGGGTGTTGCCTGAGCCGTATCGGTTGCACCACCGTGCCGAATTCTCCCGCACGGTGCGCCGCGGTCAGCGAATCGGGAGGCGAGATCTCGTCGTACACGCGCTCACGCACACGTACGACGATGTCGCCGCTGTCGATTCCCTGATCCGGGTAGGCGGTCCGCGGTTCGGGTTGATTGTGAGCAAGGCGGTGGGAAACGCGGTGGTTCGCCACCGGGTGGCCCGCCGCCTGCGTCATATGTGCGCCCAGATCGTCGACGAACTGCCCGCCGATACCGATGTCGTGATCCGGGCGCTGCCCGGCGCGGCGACCGCCGACTCCGCCGAGTTGCTGCGCCAGCTGCGCACCGGTCTCCGCAAGCTCGGCTTGCGAAGCGCACCGGAGCCCGCGCTCGGTCGCACCCCGGCCGGTGAGCGGCGATGAGAAGCATCGCCCGGTTACCCGCGAACGCGCTGATCTTCCTGATCGAGCTGTACCGGACCTATGTCTCCCCCACCCGGATGCCGATCTGCCGGTTCACCCCGACCTGTAGCGAGTACGCGGTGACCGCCCTGCGCACCCGCGGACTGGTCGTCGGATCGGCACTGACGGTGGTGCGCCTGGCCAAGTGCGCGCCCTGGCACCCTGGAGGGTGGGATCCCGTGCCTGAGCGCGGGTCGAAAGCCCGCATGAGAGGTCAGCGGCCGGAGGCGGAAGCGGAGCGTGACCACGCAGGCCGCCCGAGCATGCGTAATGGACACTGCACAAAGTCATCGCCCGCGCTGATCGGCGATACGAACGACGGGAGTACCTAGAGCCGTGCTCGACATCATCTATTGGCCGGTATCCGCGATTCTGTGGTTCTGGCACAAGGCCTTCGGCTTTGTGTTCGGGGCCGACAGTGGGCTCACCTGGGCCCTCGCCATCGTCTTCCTGGTCTTCACGCTGCGGCTCGTGTTGTACAAGCCGTTCGTCAAGCAGGTGCGCACCACCAAGCAGATGCAAGAACTGCAGCCCCAGATCAAGGAGCTGCAGAAGAAGTACAAGAACGACCGCGAGACCATGGCGCGGGAGATGCAGAAGCTGCAGAAGGAACACGGCTTCAACCCGCTGATGGGCTGTCTGCCGGTCCTGGTGCAGGTGCCGGTGTTCCTCGGTCTGTTCCACGTGCTGCGCTCGTTCAACCGCACCGGCCACGGCTTCGGCCAGCTCGGCCTGACGCCGGAAGAGAACGCCAATCTCGGCAACTACATCTTCTCCGCGGCCGACGTCCAGTCGTTCCTGAGCGCCCGGATCTTCGGCGCTCCGATCGCCGCCTTCATCACCGCCCCGCAGAACGAACTCGAGGGCTTCGCCGACTGGGGTGGCACGCCGACCCGGCTGAGCATCGCGCTCGTCGCGATCCCGCTGATGGTGATCGCCGGTGTGGCGACGCACTTCAACGCCCGCGCCTCGGTGCAGCGTCAGACGCCGGAGGCCGCCGCCAACCCGCAGGCCGCGATCATGAACAAGCTGTCGCTGTGGGTCTTCCCGCTCGGCGTCATGGTCGGTGGCCCCTTCCTGATGATCGGCATCCTGCTCTACTGGGTGGCCAACAACATCTGGACCTACGGTCAGCAGCACCTCGTGTTCGGCCGGATGGAGAAGGAAGAGGAAGCGAAGAAGGCGAAGAAGCTGGAGCAGCGCGCCCAGAACGCGCCGAAGCCGGGAGCCAAGCCGGTCGACGTCCGTAAGCGTCCGCAGGACGCCACCGCCGATGCCGATACCCAGACGACGAACGGCACCGCCGCGACCAACGGCACCAAGCAGACCGCCAAGCAGGGTGGTGGTCAGCGTCGCCCCGGTGGCCAGAAGCGGCCGGGCAACCGTGGTCGGGCGAACCAGAAGCGTAAGCGCTGAGTCGCGAGCAGATAGAGGAATCCAATGACTGTTGAGACCGAGACCGACGGAGGGGACGCCACCGTGTCGACGACTGTTGACGTCGCGAACGACGCCGAGGAGGCGTTGATCGAAGAGGGCGAGATCGCGGGCGACTACCTCGAGCAGCTGCTGGACGTGCTCGACTTCGACGGCGATATCGACCTCGATGTCGAGGGCGACCGCGCCGTCGTGAGCATCGACGGCGGCCGCGATCTGACCAAGCTCGTCGGGCGCAACGGCGAAGTCCTCGACGCGCTCCAGGAACTGACCCGGCTGGCCGTGCAGCAGGCGACCGGCGTCCGCAGCCGGCTGATGCTCGACGTGGCCGGCTGGCGTGCGCAGCGCCGGACCGATCTGAGCGAGCTCGGCACCGCCGCCGCGAAGCGGGTGCTGGAGTCGGGCAAGCCCGAGGCGCTGTCGGCGATGACTCCGTTCGAGCGCAAGATCGTGCACGACGCCGTCGCCGAGATCGATGGCGTGGTCAGCGAGAGCGAAGGTGTCGAGCCGAATCGCCACGTGGTGGTATTGCCCGAGTAGGCTGATTCCGCCGCGACCAAGAATCAGGCCTCCGGTCTCGGACCGGGGGCCTTATTCATGCCCTCTTGCGACCGACCACACTCGGAAGGATGTTTCACGTGGAACGAGAACTGGGTGCGCTGTCCGCCGAGCTGGAACCCCCGGCCGCCGCCGCGCGGGTTTTCGGTGAGCGCCTGGACCTCGCCCGCCACTACTGCGCGGCCCTCGCCTCCGCGGGTGTCGAGCGCGGACTCATCGGCCCCCGTGAAGTTCCCCGGCTCTGGGAACGTCACATCCTCAACTGCGCGGTGGTCGGCGAGCTGATCGAAGAGGGTGCGTCGGTCGTCGACGTCGGCAGCGGCGCGGGGCTCCCCGGCATCCCGCTGGCGATCGCCCGGCCGGATCTGCGGATCACTCTGGTCGAGCCGCTGCTGCGGCGGACCGTGTTCCTGAGCGAGTTCATCGACGAGGTGGGGTTGCAGAACGTCACTGTCGTGCGCGGGCGGGCGGAGCAGTCCGGAGTGATCAAGGAAGCCGGCGGCGCGGATGTCGTCACCTCGCGCGCGGTCGCCCCCTTGGCGAAACTCGCGCACTGGTCCCTCCCCCTCCTCCGTGATCACGGTCGGATGCTCGCACTCAAGGGAACGAGTGCGGCCGAGGAGCTCGAGCGCGACGGCGCCGAGCTGATCCGGGATGGCGCGACGGATCTGCGAGTGGTGGGCTGCGGCGCGGGCATCGTCGAAGTCCCGACTCTGGTGATCAATGCCGAGCTGCTCCCCCGGGGCGAGCGCCCGACGCGACGGAGTGCTCGGAAGGCCGCGGGTGCGGAGAAGAAGGCGCGGAAGCGTCGCGAGGCCGGGTCTGCCTGACTCCCGATCGCGCGTACTCGAAATTCCCGTTTCGTAACGTGACGAAATTTGCTGAGGGTAGTTTGCTTACGGCCACGTCGGGTCGAATTCGGGTGATCACTTCGGGTCGTCGCAATCTGCCTGCCGGAGTGTTTCACGTGGAACGTGGATGCCGCCGCTGGATGGTGGCTCAACGAAATCTCGCGGCGTGCTGACGATTAGAGCGCGTGCGGATGGATGCCTGTTCTGCTGAAGGACATTCGGCTGGCGCCCGTTCTCGTTCTCTGTTTGCGGCTGATAGGTAAAGGTCTCTTCCCTGGGCCTCCATTGATCTGGAACCGGCTCGATGCCTGGCTGGGTCTGCGGACAGAAGCCATGGCGGTCCAGTGGATTTCACCCACCCCCACTCCCCTGTTTCCCGTGAAACATCGATCGGGCGAGTGAATTGCGTGACTTTGGGTGTGTCCTTCCCGGCGTGCCGCGATTCAGCTTTCCTAACTGTCGCGGGGCTGGCAAGCTGTTCAGAGTCGGGCGTGTGCGCGAAGATTCACCGGAGTTGTGGACGGACGCTACGCCGATCTTGTTTGTGATGACACGGCGCCGACGCTCGGTCGGGAGAACGTGATCTGAAGTTTCTCGGGTTAGGAGCTGTCTATGTCGAGCGGTCCGGTGAATGTTTCACGGGAAACAGCGTCGCGGGTTCCGGGGATGCTGGACTCCAGCAACTTCGACGCGGAGACGTTCGGGAACACTCCTTTCGGGAATATCTCCCCGGCCGAGACCCCGATCGCGGCGGAAGCGCAACGCGCCAGCCAGATTCTCCATCCAGGAAAGGTCACTGTGCCGAAACCTCGCGAGCAACGGATCATCACCATCGCGAACCAGAAGGGCGGCGTCGGTAAGACGACGACCACGGTCAATCTCGCTGCGGCACTAGCGCACCAGGGGATGACGGTTCTCGTCGTCGATCTCGACCCGCAGGGCAACGCGAGCACGGCGCTGGGGGTGGCCCACCACTCCGGTGTCCCGTCCAGCTACGAGCTGCTGATCGGCGAGGTGTCGGTCAAGGACGCGATCCAGGTGAGCCCGCACGGCGAGCGACTGCTGTGCATTCCGGCCACGATCGACCTCGCCGGCGCCGAGATCGAACTCGTCTCGATGGTCGCCCGCGAGGGGCGTCTGAAGACGGCCATTCACGAGGCGGCCCTCGCGGGCTACGACATCGACTACGTCCTGATCGACTGCCCGCCCTCCCTCGGGCTGCTCACGGTGAACGCGCTCGTGGCCGCCAAGGAGGTGCTGATCCCGATCCAGTGCGAGTACTACGCGCTCGAGGGCGTGGGTCAGCTGCTCCGCAATATCGGTCTCGTGCAGGCGCACCTGAATCCCGAACTTCACGTCTCGACCGTGCTGCTGACGATGTACGACGGTCGCACCAAGCTGGCCGACCAGGTCGCCGAGGAAGTGCGCAACCACTTCGGTGACGTGGTGCTCAAGTCGATGATTCCGCGCAGTGTGAAGGTGTCGGAGGCGCCGGGCTACGGGATGACCGTGCTCGATTATGATCCAGGCTCCCGCGGTGCGATGAGCTACTTGGACGCGGGCCGCGAGCTCGCCGCGCGCGCTCAGGTCCGTCAGGACGCGTCGTAGTGGTTGTGTTGGAACGAAGAAGGGATCGGTAGCCGATGAGTCAGGCGAAAAAGGGCGGTCTCGGGCGCGGGTTGGCCGCACTGATCCCGACGGGTCCGGCGGCGACGGCGCCGGGGCTCAGCAGTGCGGCGGCGAGCGTCATCGGGATCAACCCGATCGGCCCGCAGCCCGCCGAGGCGTTCCTGCATCGGGTACCCGACGCCACCGAGTCCGAGGTCGAGCCGGAAGCCGAGCTGGTCTCCCCCGGCGACTCGGTCTACCGCGAGATTCCGGCCGAGCAGATCGAGCCGAACCCGAAGCAGCCGCGTCAGGTCTTCGAGGAAGAGGCGCTGGCGGAGCTGGTGCACTCGATCCGCGAGTTCGGTCTGATGCAGCCGATCGTCGTGCGCCGCGTCGAGCCGGGCGTCGACAAGTTTCAGTTGGTCATGGGCGAGCGCCGGTGGCGCGCGTGCCAAGAGGCCGGCCTGGCGACGATCCCCTCGATCATCCGCGACACCGCCGACGGCTCGATGCTCCGTGACGCGCTGCTGGAGAACATCCACCGCGTGCAGTTGAACCCCCTCGAAGAGGCGGCCGCCTATCAGCAGCTGCTCGAGGAATTCGACGTCACCCACGAGGAACTGGCCTCGCGAATCGGTCGCTCCCGGCCCGTGGTGACGAATATGATCCGATTGCTGAAGCTGCCGATCCCCGTGCAGCGTCGGGTGGCCGCCGGGGTGCTCTCGGCCGGACATGCCAGGGCGCTGCTCGGTCTGGATGCCGGAGCCGACGCACAGGAAGTGTTGGCGGCGCGGATCGTCGCCGAGGGGTTGTCGGTTCGGGCCACCGAGGAAGCGGTGACGCTGGCCAACCGCAATCCCTCGGAGGTCGCTCCCCCGGCGCCGAAACGCAAGCCGATCCACATGCCGGGTCTGCAGGAAGTGGCCGAGCGGCTGTCGGGTTCCTACGACACCAGGGTCACGGTCAGCCTCGGCAAGCGTAAGGGCAAGATCGTTGTCGAGTTCGGTTCCGTCGAAGATCTCGAGCGCATTGTGGCGCTGATGGAGCAATCCGGCCCTGAAACGTCACTGTGACGGGGCACTTCCGGCCGTTCTACACAATTGAAAGAGGCGGCATTACTGTGGATAGTGATGTGACGTGAGCGCCAGCGAGGCGGAGTCGTGAGCGTGGATGAATCGGACAGCTGGAGGCTGAGCAGAGCGGTGTCGACCAGCGTCACAGCATTGACTCTCGACGGACTCGATCAGCTCCCGGCGCACACCCGGCGGTGTGTGTTCTGGGAGCTCGATCCGGCTGTCGCCGCCGACTCCCAGGCCTTCAGCGATCCGGTCTTCGAAAAGGAAGCCTGGCTGTCGACCGTGATGCTCGAATGGGGATCGTGCGGCCAGGTGGCGCACGTCGACAACAACATCGCCGGGTGCGCGCTGTACTCGCCCCCGAGCGCCGTGCCGCGGTCGACGCTGTTCCCCACCTCCCCCGTGAGCCCGGACGCGGTCCTGCTGACCACGCTGCACGCCGAATTCCCCTACGAGGAGGCCGATGTAGCGGATCGGCTCATCCAGGGCGTGGTGGCCGATCTGGTCCGCCGTGGCGTGCGGGCGTTGGAGGCGTTCGGGATTCGCAACGGCCCGGCGACGAGCTCGCTGGCCGATCGCGGCCTCGGGTCTTCCATGCGGCTGATGGAACGGATCGCGGCCCCGCTGCGCGATCCCGCCGCGTCGACGCACTGCACGCCCGAGACATGCATGATCGACGCCGACTTCCTCACCGATGTCGGCTTCGAGGTGGTGGCCCCGCATCACCGCTTCCCCCGGTTGCGGCTGGAGCTCGACTCCGACCACGGTTGGAAGGAAGACGTCGAGCGCGCGCTCGATCAGTTGCTCGCCGCCGCGTCGATGGCTCCCCCGGCGCGGGTCGGCGCGTAGTAGCACCAACGACAACGGCCCCCGCGAAAGGCGGGGGCCGTTGTCGTTTCGGGATCGGTCAGGCGTTGCCCGCGTCGGCGGCGGCCAGTTCTTCGGCGAGCAGCTCGGCGAAGGTGTAGGTGCCGGTGGGCTGGTCGTCCTGGCCGAGCAGGTACAGCCGCTTCACCGAGATCAGGATGGCCTCGGCGATCACGTCGCGCATGCGCGGGTTGGTGAGGACCGAGGCGTCGTACTCGTTGGTGAGGTAGCCCAGGTCGACCTGCACGGTCGGCATCTTGGTGAGGCGCAGCAGATCCCAGGTGCGCTGGTGGGTGCGGCAGTCCTGCACGGAAGCCCGTGCGACGACCTCGCGCTGGATGAAGCCGGCCAGCACCTGACCGATCATCGAGACCGAGCCGTGCGAGTTGCCCCAGTAGAAGCCGGCCACGCCGTTGGCGGACGGATTGTCACTGGTGGCGCAGCGCAGCGAGATCATCAGATCGGCATCGAACGCGTTGGAGGTCTCGGCGCGTTCCACATCGGAGGGGTTGGCGCCCCAGGGCCGGGACAGGAAGGTCTCCATGCCGGTGGCGGCCATGCGGCCCTCGAGCCGGGAAGCGAGGTCCCACAGGATCTCCGACTCGTAGACGTCACCGAATTCGGTCGGCACCGCGAAACCCTTGTCGGCGCCACCGAAACCGGGATCGATGACGATCCGCTTGCCGGTGAGCTGCGGGCCCGCCCGGTGCACCACTTCCTCCTCGGCGATGCGATGCGGGTTGCCACCCGTCACGCGGGCGCCGAGCAGATCCAGCGAACGCAAGGTGTCGGGACCGCAGATACCGTCGGCGGCCAAACCGATCTCGCGCTGGAACGCGCTGAGGCCGTCGTGGGTGTGCGGGCCGAAATAGCCGTCCACGCGGTGCACGTAGAAGCCGAGGTCCTGCAGCTTGCGCTGCAGGGTGGCCACGTCGTCACCGTAGAGCGGGGCGGACAGTTGATAGATCAGCGTGCGGGCACCCAGGCGGTAGGAGGCTTCCTTCAGCGCGCGGTAGGTCGCCGGACCGACCACACCGTCGACGAGCAGACCGCGCTGCTGCTGGAACGCGCGTACCGCGGAGTCCAGCGGACGGTCGAACTCCGCGTCGGTGTCTTTCCAGTAGTCGCCGTGGGGCGGATGCAGGAAGCCGAGGCTTGCGAGGGTGCTCCGAACCTCTGCGACGGCTGGTCCTGAATCGCCGTGACGAAGTCGGTGCATGCGTGAGAGCCCTTTCCTTCGGCCGGAGCGTAGCCTCGATTGTCTCAGACCCGGGCGCTATTGCGGGAATCCCGGGTCCAGGCATCCTACGGCGCGTCGGCCGGTAGGAGGTGGGTTATCAGATCAGACCATCGAGTTCGCGCAGCAGGGCCGCCTTGCCCTTCGCGCCGACGATCTGCTTCACCGGCTTGCCGCCCTGGAACAGGATCATGGTCGGCAGGGACAGGATCTGGTAGTCGCGCGCGGTGGCCGGGTTGGCCTCGGTGTCGAGCTTGGCGATCGTCAGCTTCTCGGCGTGGGTACCCGCGATCTCCTCGAGCACGGGGGCGACCATCTTGCACGGGCCGCACCAGTCCGCCCAGAAGTCGACCAGCACCGGCTTCTCGCTGAGCAGGACGTCATCCGCGAAGGACTTGTCGGTGACGGTGATGGTGTTGGCGCTCTCGGCCATGGGTGTCTCCTAGGTGGAACTCAGTACTCGAAATCAGTTGGCGGACACCGCGGCCGCGCCGTCGGCGTTGGCGAGGGTGTTGGCGGTGATGTCGCCCTGCTCGGCGAGCCAGCGCTCGGCGTCGATCGCGGCGCGGCAGCCGGTCCCCGCGGCGGTGATCGCCTGGCGGTAGGTGTGGTCGACCAGGTCGCCCGCGGCGAACACGCCGGCCACATCGGTGGCGGTGCCCGGATCGTTCACCCGCACATAGCCTTCGCCGTCGAGCGCGACCTGGCCCTTGACCAGTTCACTGCGCGGGTCGTGGCCGATGGCGACGAACAGGCCGGTCGCGGCGAGCTCGGACTCCTCGCCGGTGCGGGTGTCGCGCAGGGTCAGGCTGGTGACGCTCGTCTCGCCGTTTACCTTCACCACTTCGGCGTTGAGCGCGAACTTGATCTTCTCGTTGGCCTTGGCGCGCTCGAGCATGATGCGCGAGGCGCGGAACTCCTCGCGGCGGTGCACGATGGTGACGCTGGCCGCGAACTTGGTGAGGAAGGTCGCTTCCTCCATGGCCGAGTCGCCGCCGCCGACCACCACGATGTCCTGGCCCTTGAAGAAGAAGCCGTCGCAGGTGGCACAGGCGCTGACGCCACGGCCGAGGAGCTCCTGCTCCCCCGGCACATTCAGGTAGCGGGCGGCCGAGCCCATGGCGAGGATCACGGCGTAGGCCTCGAAGGTCTCGTCACCGACGGTCACCTTCTTGATGGTGCCGGACAGGTCGATCGCATCGACGTCCTCGGTGCGCAGGTCGGCGCCGAAACGCTTGGCCTGCTCACGCATCTGCTCCATCAGGTCGGGGCCCATGATGCCCTCGCGGAAGCCGGGGAAGTTCTCCACCTCGGTGGTGGTCATCAGGGCGCCACCGAACTGGGTGCCTTCGAAGACGAGCGGCTGCAGCTCGGCGCGGGCGGCGTAGACGGCGGCCGTGTAGCCGGCGGGTCCTGAGCCGACGATGATCAGGTCGCGAACTGGCGTGCTCATGGGGCCCTTCCGAAAGACAAGCTGGGGACGTGTCGGTCAACAACAGCCTAAACGGTGTTGTTCCCGGAGTGACGGCACTGCCCGGGAAGCAGCGCGCTCAACCGATATCGCGCAGCGCCAGTTGTTCGGGCGCGCCGGTGCCGCAGCCGGGCCCGACGACCAGCGCGGTGATGGTCGGTGGCTCCGGCCCGAGCACGAGCACGAGTACCGCGTCGGTACCGCGGAAGGTGATGCTCGACGCACCGAGCACGGCGCGGTCGACACCGTTGGCCACGACGCAGCGGGTGAGCGCCGCCTCGTCGGCCAGCGGACCACGCACCTCGCGCTTGCCGAGGGCGCTGAGCGCGGCCGCGGCGGTGAGGTCGTCGCCCGTGCCGTCGGGTTCGATGAGCGGCGCCGCGGTGGGGGTGCCGCCGGTGGAGTCGAGCGTCTCGACGACCGCACCGGCGCCGGCGAGCACCGCGACGGTGGCGGCGGCCGCGGCGAGCAGGCCCATCCGGCGGCGGGATCGGCGCTGTGCCAGGGAGATCGGCGGCGGTGGCGCTGCGGCTTCGATGGCGGGCGGGACCAGCGACATCGGCGTGATGCGGTCGGTCGGGCCATCGCCAGCGTCGAGTTCGGCGACGAAACGGAACATGCGGTCGGCGACATCGTCGGGCATGCGATGCACGACCCTGTCGTCGGCGCCGAGCTTGCGGAGGTGGGCGTTCACCTCGTCGAGCTGATTCAGGTAGTGCAGCGCGTCTGGGTCGGTGCTGACCTGTGGCCACAGTTGCTCACGCAATTCGGGCGCGAGGTTGTCGGCATGCAGATCGGCCAGCAGTTCCGACGGGAACGGAGGCTGCGGCACGGATCGAGACACCCTCGCACCTCCCCTGTTCTGTCGATATCGGATCGCAGGATTTACATCGCTGACTTGTTCGTCACTGTTAATGACGCATCCGGGCTAGATCCGGTTCCCTGGATCCCGGAAAAATTCCAAACGTTCTTGCAAACGTACGCGCGCTCGGGCGCATCTGCTCTTGATCGTGCCCTCCGCCACGCCGAGCGCGACCGCGGTTTCGGCCACGCTGCGTCCCTCCATCTCGACCATCACCAGCGCCAGCCGCTGCTCCTCCGGCAGCGTGAACAGGGCTTCCTCCACCACGGTCGTGAGTTCGTACTCGGCGAAGACGTCACGGGGCTCGACGGCCTCCGGCATGGTCTCCGGCAGCAGCGAGATCGCCCGGCGCGTCTTGTTGCGCCTGATCCGGTCCAGACACGCGTTGACGACGATGGCGTGCAGCCAGCTGCGGACCTCGGCCTCGGCGCGGAACGAGCTCGCCGTGCGATGCGCCGACAGCAGCGCGTCCTGCAGCGAATCGGCGGCGTCCTCGCGGTTGTAGGAGGTGCGCAGCGCGGTCTGCCACAGGTGATCCTTGTGCCTGCCGAGCAGTTCGGCGAACGCGTGCGGCACCCCGCGCACGTGGGCGGCCAGCAGTTCCTTGTCGCTGCCGTTCGCCAAGACGAACGAGCGATCGCGGTCTGCGGCGACCTGCCGTGTCCCCCCGCGGACTTGCTCGTTGACTTCCGGCAACACCTGACCCCTTGGACAGCGCTCATTACGGCGACTTCACGTCGGCGAACGAGGCCGATCCATCACCTGACTACAACGCGGCGTCCAGGACCGACGTGGACAGATCCTGGGTAGCTCCCTGCCGAGAGCGCTGCTAGATCATATCGTCGATAACAATTGCGCACCAACCGGACCGCAGTTCGGTCAACGTCGGCGTCCGCGGCGGAATCACGCGGCCACCTGCGCTGATAGCGGTGGGAGATGGGTTGGCTACGGCGCGGCGTCGAGGCGGACGTCGGCGATCGCGGTCTGGAACTGACCGCCGGAATTCGCCAGCCCGGTGATCCACACGAGCACGAAACGAGCTGCCTGATCGGTCTGCACGGCGATGTCGGTGACGCCCTCACCGAGCTTCGCGGAGCCGATCAGCTGGGTCTGGTCGAGCGTGGGCGCCTCGGTCGGCGAGGTGCGGATCTCGACCGTGCTGCCCGCGCTGGGCGAGGTGATCGAGACGTTGGTCAGCTTCGCCGGGGTGGGCAGCGTGGCCAGCAGGCCCACGCCCTTCTTGAGGGCGGGGAACTGCTGGAAGTACTGATCGGTGCGCCACACCGTGGCCGGGTTCTGATCGAGCACGGCCCCCGCCGTCGCCGCGCCGTCCGGGGTGCCCTCCGGAGAGAACACCGCGGCCCCGGTGACGGGCACCGGGACACTGGTCGGCGGGGCGACGGAGGTCCCCTCGGCGGGCACCGCGGCCGCACTCGGCGGCGCGACGCTCGACGTGAGGCCGATGTTGATCTGCTCGTCCAGTGGCTTGTCCGAGGCGCCGGGCGCGAAGATGCTGACCATCCACCAGATCAGGATGCCGACGACCAGCGCGGCGAGCACGCCGAGGCCGACCATGATCCACATCATCCGCTTGGAGCGTTCGCGCTCGGCGGCGAGCAGCTCCGGATCGGCCAGCGAATCGGGTCCGCCGGCGACCGCCCGCTGACCCAGCCGCAGCACCGGGATGAAATCGGTCTTCTGGTCGACGACCGAGGCCTGTTCCAGCACGTGCTGCACGGTGGCCGCGGTCCGGACGCCCTTGTTCGACTCGAGCGAGCGCACCGCGACGGCCGAGATCTCGAACGGCACCTCCGGCCGGATCTGGCGCGGCTCCACCGGCGTGCCGTCGGGCCCGAAATCGGCCAGCCGCAGGCCGCCGATCGTGGCGGCCGTGCCGGTGACACCGCCGACCCGGATCGGCCAGCGCGCCGTGATCAGCGCGTAGAGCATCGCGCCGAGGCCGCGCACATCGGACTGGGCGTCGGAATCGCCGAGCGTGCCGGGGAACGCGAGCACCGCGTCGCCCGAGGCGCTGATTCTGATCCGATCCGGATGGTCGATCGAGAGCGAGCCGCCGCCACGATGCGCCAGCTCGGCCGCCGAGGCGAGCGCCCTGATGGCCCTGGCCGCGCCGATCGGCGAGGGGACCGTCTCGGCCATCTCGCGCAGCGAGCGACCCGGCGTCCACTCGGCCACCACGATGCCGCCCGAACTGCCGCGCACCACGTCCAGCACCCTTGCCAGGCCGGGCGAGTTGATCCGGCCGAGCCGCAGCGTGCGCGACAGGATGGCCTGCGGGCCGTCGTGCCCGGAGTTCTCACCCGACTTCTGATCGGCGTCGACGAACGTCAGCGCGACCTCGCGGTCGAGCTTGATGTCGAGCGCCTGCCAGAACTTCAGCCCACGCGCGCCGCCGTGACTCGCCAGCAGCCGATAGCGACCGCCCGCCACCGACGCGCCCGGGATCAGCTTCGGCCCACGCTGCGCGCGGTTCGCCGACGGCGGCACCTGCGGCGGGATCGGCAGCATGCCGGTGTCGTGCGTCGGATCGTGCGGCGGCATGGCCGCGTGCGGGGCATCGGGCTCGCCGTTGTCGCCAGCGGGTCCTTCGACCTGCGGATTCTCGCTGTCCTCGGGCGCGTCGTCGGGCGCGGATCCTGCCTTGTCCGCCGCAGCGGGCGAGACGTCGGTGGACATACCTCCTGCTGCGCGCGCCGCAGAATCGGCGGCCGGGACTCCGCCCACCGCGTCATCGCTCACCCTCGGTCCTCCTTCGGCCGGATAATCGCCATCGGTCTGCCGAACAGCGTACGGGAACTGTGCCTGACCGGTGATGTCAACAGCGCCGGGTCGGATCACGGGCAGGACCATCGTCTGGGTGTCCATGGAGTGCCCGTACGCGGGGAAGGCGTAGGTATCGGGGCGCCGCAGGACGGTGGTCGCGTAGATGTCGTCGGACGGTGTGTCGTCCAGGCCGAGATCCGGCGCGGGCGGCGTGATGCCGAGCTTGCGCGAGATCGCGACCGTGATCGCCACGACCTCCGGGATACCGGCCAGGCGCATCAGCCCGAACGCCACCGAGAACATCACCAGCGCGCCGACGGTGACCCGCAGCAGCGAGGCGGGACCACCGGAGAGGTGATCCATCCGGGTGACGGTGTCCACGATCAGCATCACCGCGCCACCGGCCACCGAGGCGAGCAGCACCCGGGTGACCGTGCGGCCAACATTGGACATGCGCAGATCGCCGAGGCTGCGATGCAGCAGCACGCCGCCGATGATCGCGCCCGCCGTGAAGCCCAGGCCGGTGGCGACGCCGAGGATGATCACCACGTCGTCGCTGTCGCGCGCCAGGACCGGGGCCAGGGCCGAGAACAGGATCTTGATCGTGGTGATGCCGAGGATGATCCAGGTGGGGGTCCAGGCCTGTTCGCGGGCGTAGAACACGCGCAGATGGATCAGCACGAGCGAGTACGGGATCAGCGAGAACGCCGACCAGCTGACCGCGGCGCCGAGGCGTTCGGCGTCGCCGGAGAACCGGGCGTAGCCGTACAGGGCCTCGCCGATCGTCGGGCCGGCCAGCGTCATGAAGGTGACCACCGGGATCAGCGCGATCATCGTGAGCCGGGTGGCCACGGAGAGGTCGTCGACCACCGCGGGCGTGTCGTCGGCGGCGGCGTTTCGGCTGAGCCGCGGCATGATCGCCGTCAGCAGGGTGACGCCGAGGACGCCGTAGGGCAGTTGCAGCAGCGCCCACGCGTTGGCGAAGATCGCCGGGCCCGCTTCGTCGGCGGCGGAGGCGATGTTGTTCGCGACGACCAGGCCGGTCTGGCTGATCAGCACGTACAGGATGATCGCGGCGCCCATCTTGCCGAACTGCTTGAGCCGGGCGTCGACACCCCACAGCGGTCGCAGATTGATGCCGTGCCTGCGGATCGCGGGCAGCAGACTCAGCGCCTGGGTGGCCACACCGGCGGTGATGCCGAGGCCGAGCACCAAGAGCTTCGGATCGCTCATCCGCACCGGATCGAAGGTGATCTCGCCGGGGGTCAACGCGTAGGCGGCGAGGACCGTGAGGGCGACCAGGTTGTTGAGCACCGGTGCCCAGGCGCCCGGTTTGAACGCCTGCCGGGTGTTGAGGATGGCCGTGAACAGCGCTGACATGCCATAGAACAGAATCGCCGGTGCCAGCAGATAGGTCAGCGCGATCGTCAGGTTGGTGTCGACCTTGCCGTCCGAGTCGACCAGGATGTGACCGGCGAGGACGGGGGTTGCCGCCAGGGTCAGCACCGTCGCGACGAACAACACGGTGAACGCCGCGGTCACCAGTCTTCGCACGAACGCGGCACCGCCGTCGGCGTCCTCCTGTTCGGCGCGTACGAGGGTCGGCACCACGATCGCGGTCAGGACAGCGCCGAGCACCAGCTCGGCGATCATGTTCGGGATCAGGTTGGCGGAGATGAACGCCGAGGCGACCGCCGGACCGAGCACCGTCAGCAGCAACAACTGCTTGGCGAAACCGGTGATGCGGCTGATCAGCGTCGCGATCGCGATCGACCCGGAGTCCTTGAGCAGTTTCGCGTTGGCGCTCTGCGGGGCGGCGGGCTTCTCGGTGGCGACCGGTTGCCGCCGGGCGATCTTCTGCGTCTTGGCGGCCGCCAGCTCGTCGACGGCGGGTCGGCGGCGGCCGGAGTCGGCACGGTCGACCGGGGTCCCCGGCATGCCCGGATACGAAGCACGCGCGGCGGCGCCACGACGCTCTCGTTCAGCCGGACTCGCCGCGCTGTAGCCACGGTCGCCGGGCGCACCGGCTCGATTCGGCGCGTCGGGCCGTGCGAATCGCTGGTCCGCGCCTTGCTGCTGCCGACCACCGTCGAACTCACCGCGAGTCTGCCGCGGAATCGCCCCGGACTGCGCGCCACGCGGCGGCCCCGGGTCTCCGGGTCGTGCCGGCCGACCGGGCTGCGCGAATTCACCGGACTCCGCCCCGCCCGCGGGCCGAGGTGGTTGCCCTGGCCGCCGCTGCGGGCGGTCGCCGAACTCCGCGCCGGGTGGCTGGTTGCGCCGTTCGGTCCCTGGTGGCCGTCCTCGCTCGCCCGGCGGGACCTGCCCGCCGGGTGCCTGATTCGGGAACTCTCCGGAGCCGTCGTGGAAGGCCGCGGCGGATCGCGGAGGCTGGGCGGGACGCTGCCGCGCAAACTCGCCGGATTGCCCAGCTGAACCGGGGGCAGGTTGCGGCGGTCGGCCGGGCTGCTGCTGCGGGAACTCGCCGGACTGCGCTGCCGAGCCGGGGGCGGGCCGGGGCTGGCCGGGGCGTTGCTGCGGGAACTCACCCGATGCGGGCGTTGATCCGGGTGCCGAATGGCCGCGACCGCCCTGCCGGCTGCCGGCTCCCGGCGACTGCGCGGGACGCTGTCCGTCGACCCCCGGCCGATAGCGGGTCGTCTCGTCCTCGGGACCGGGCAGTGGACGTCCGGGCTGATTCCCGGCGCCGGGCAAGGAGCGGCCGCGCTCGGCACCGGGCTCCCGGTAACTGGTGGGACCGTCCGTCTCCAGCCCGGGGCGCACAGATCGGTCGGGGTGCCGCTCTACTGCTCCCGGCGTCGCGTACGGCGGCTGTTCGTCGAATCCCGGCAGATAGCGGGTGGTCTCGTCGTTACTCGGCACCGGGCGGCCGACCCGACTGTCAGCACCGGGCAGGGAGCCGCCGGGCTGGTTCTCGGCGCCAGGAAGTAGGCGACCGCGCTGGTCACCATGCTGTGGGTGCCCAGGCTGACCCGGGCGCTGCCGGGGGAACTCGCCGGATTGCCCTGCCGATCCAGGCGCGGGGCGAGGCGCTTGTGCGGGGCGTTGGCCCTCGAAGGGTTGCGCGTAGCGCGCCGGCTCGCCCTCGGCGCCCGGCAGCGGGCGCGCGGGCGGACCCGGGCGCTGCGTGGGGAATTCGCCGGACTGCCAAGCACCCGGCGCGGGCCGGGGTGACTGTGCCGGGCGTTGACCCTCGAAGGCAGGCGTATAGCGGGTGGTCTCGCCGTCGGCATCGGAGACGATTCGGGCCTCGTCGCCGGGACTCGGATAGCCCGGTTGGCCCTCCGGCCCAGTGGGCAGCGGGCGCTGGCGGGGGAACTCGCCGGACTGGCCGGGAGCCGGGCGCTGGCCGCGGTGCTGCTGCCGCGCGGACTCGCCCGCATGGTCGGCGGTACCGGGGCGGTGCGCGAACTCCCCAGGCTGACCGGGCAGCTGTACGCGGGGAAGTTCACCCGACCGGCCGGGCTGCGGCGCGCGACCGGGCCGACTTGGCCTGCCGTCCGCAGGTTCGCCGGAGCGGAACATATCGCCTGGTCGCCCGGCATCGCCGGGCTGGAAGGCGCCGCCTGGGTGACCCGATCCACCCTGTGGGGGTTCGCCGGAGCTGTAGATATCGCCTGGTCGCCCGGTACTGCCGGGCGGAAAGCTGTGGCCCGGACTTCCGCTCTGTCGGTTCCCGCCGGGCAGGAACGAGTCGCCGGGTCGGCCGGCTCGGGACGCATTGCCGGGCACGGGCCGTGGGTGCTCGCCGAAAGCACCGCCGTCGCCGAGACCCTGCCCGGGGCGGTCGCCATAGGGCGGACGGTTCGGCTCGCCGGGCTGACCGGGCATGGGCAGACGAGGACCGGGCTCCCCCGGCTGACGTGGCCGCTCGAACGGCGGCTCACCCGGCCGCGACCCGGCGACATCGCGCTCCCCGGCCGTCATCCCACGCTCCCACGGCGCGACGGGCGCGTGGCGCTGCGCCGGTCCGTCGCGATCATCGTCGTGGTCGTGCCGATGAGCGGAATCATCGTCGCCCATCATGCCTCCTGTACCCGGCGTAACCCGCGATGCCCGCCGGTCCGGTGAGCGTTTCGCTCACCCGTGCCACTCTCGTCCTTGTCTGCCATGGTCCCCCGCCCGCGTGTCAGGCGGTGGCGTTCACTGTCGTTCGAACCCCTCGTCGGCGGGGTCGGGTTGACCGCGGAACCGGCGCAGGAGCCGGCGCCCGGCCAACAGCAACAGCAGTATCGCGGCACATGCCGTAATTATGGCCAAGGCCTGTCCGTAGGCGTTCGAACGCACCGAGACCGATGTCGGCTCTCCTAGCGCTACCCCTTCGGGCGTGGTAAGGGAAATCGGAATCACCAGCTTACGGCTGTCGCTCACCTCGGTCGGGATCTGGAAGGACCTGGTCCCCGACGGTGGAAGCAGCTGTTCGCCGATATCGGTGATGTTCGTCTCGGCGGGCGCCTCGATCTTGAAATGCACCCTGATCGCGACGGGCAGATTGTTGCGGGCCACCAGCAGCAGCGGGCTCTGTTCCGAGGCCAGCGTGTACACCCCGCCCGGCGGCAGCACCGAGACCGCGCCGAACATCGTGTCCAGTTCGCGGGTGGCCTGATCGATCCGGCGCTGGGCGTGCAGATCGGCCTGGGTGTCGTCGTCGGCTCTGCGGTCGGACAGGCTCAGCGCCCGCAGCAGGTCCTCCCGGACCGGCGTCATATAGGCGTGTGGGGTGAGCTCGGATTCCGGCAGCTCGACCAGCGCGCGCATGAGCTCGGTGATCCGCGCGCCCTGGGCCTGGATCGGCGGGACGAAACGTTCGGGAGCCGCGTCCTGCGCCGCCCGCGGCAGGTATTCGAGGGCGAACGGACGCGGGTCGGGCCCCTGGGCGACGAGGTCGGCGAAGCTGCGCGGCCCGGCCAGGTTGTTCTTGGTGAGCAGCTCGATGTGCTTGAGCAGCGCGACGCCCTCTTCGCGGCTCGCGCCCCACTGCTGCGGCGGCATGAGCAGCTGCGAGCGCGGGCGATCCGGCGACGGGTTCAGCGCCGTCCACGCCATCGCGCCGAGCGCGTCCTGCAACCGGGCGGCGCGCGAATCGTTGGTCACGTCGAAACGCACCTTGGACGGCGTGAACGAGGGCGTCGGCGGGTTCGAGCCGACCGCTGCCAGCGCCGTCGCCGACCAGATGTCGAAGGTCGTCACGCGCAGCGCGGGATCGGTCCCGGCCGGCGCGTTGGCGGGCGGGTCGACGCTCACACCGGGCACCCGCACGACGTCCGGCGCCGCCTCCTCCCCACCGACGACGACGCCGGGTTCCAGCGTCGTCGGCGCCGAGGTGAGCGCGTTGTCGGTGTCGGTGGGCTCGCCGTCGGCCGAGACCGCCGTGCTGGCCAGCACCGCCGTGCCGTACCCGTGCCCGCGCAGCAGCAGCCCGGCCGGATCGTCGATGGAACCCGAATCGGGCAGGCTCACCCCGCGCAGCGACCGGGTGTTGAGAATGGTGTCCACCACGTCGGCGGGCGCCTGCAGGGCCCTGGCCGAGAGGCCAGGATCGTTCACCGCCGCCAGCGCCGAGACGTCGACCTGCGCGAACGGCAGCGCCACCGTGCACATCGTGCTCGCCAGTACGCGCAACCGGTCGAGCCACTCCTGGGCGGCGACCGCCCCGGTGCCCTCCCTGGTGGCGCCCTCCGGATCGGACGGGCTGGCCAGCACGCGATAGCCGTAGGTCATGGTCTGCACGGTCGACACCAGGTCGGGGTCGATCGCGATACACACCGAGTTCGCCACCCCGCGTTCCCGGCCGGGCCCGGGCGCGACCGTCTCCAGCGCGGCGACCAGCTGTTCCAGCCGCCCGCCCTTGCCGACCGAGACCGCCAGCTCGTCGTCGAGCAGCTCCGCCTGCGCGTTCACCGAGCCGGGCTTGCCCGCGACCATCCGCGGCCGGTCGGCCAGCGGCCAGATCATCGTCGTGGCCACCGGCGAGGCCTGCGGCGGCGCGGCGACCGGTTCGCTGGTGGCGTCACCGCCCACCGGCGGCAGACCGAGCACGGGCAGCAGGAAGCGCGCGTCGTCGAGGCGGGCCTGCGTGCCGTAAGCGGGCTCGCCGTTGACATTGAGCAGCAGCGGATACACCCCGGGATCGGTGAGCCCCAGCGAGGGGCCGTCGCCGCCGGCCCGCAACGCGATGCGCACCGAGAACTGTTTGCGCTGACCCGGACTCAACCGCTCGGCCACATCCTGGAACGGCCCGGTGACCTCGTAGTTCACCTGATCGAGCCGCAGCGAACTGCGCAGCCCGCTCGGTGAGTCCACCGCGGCGGCACGCTGCACCCGCACGCTCACGTCGTCGACGACCCGGTCACCGATGTTGGTGACGGTGCCCGAGACCGTGAGGATCGAATCGCTGCTCGTCGTGACCGTCCCCGGCGCCACCGCGTCCAGCGTCAGCTTGAGGAACTTCGGCGCGGTGGTACCCGACCCGTTCGGTTGCGCGTGCCCGACCGCTCCGAGCAGCGTCACCGAACCCAAGATGGTCAGGACCGCCGTGATCAGCCGGAACAGTCCACCCGTCATCGCTTGCCGGTCTCCATCCGGTCGATCATCCGATTCGCCACCTCGGCCAGCCGCCGTTCGTCGGCGTAGGCCAAACGGGAATCCAACTCGCTCAACGGAACCCACGCAACCTGGGTGACCTCCACGTCGGCATCGGAGAGTTCACCGCCGAGCGAGCGCAGCAGGAAATGGTGCACGGTCTTGTGTACCCGACGGCCCTCGGTCACGAACCAGTAATCGATACTGCCCAGTTCGGCGACCACCTCGCCGTTGATCCCGGTCTCCTCGGCGACCTCGCGGATCGCGGTCTGCTCGGAGGTCTCGCCCTCCTCGATATGGCCCTTGGGCAGCGACCACAGCAGCCGCCCCCGGCGGTCGGTACGCCCGATCAGCGCGGCGGAGCGCTGCTCACGCGGGCCGTCCAACCCGTCGACGACCAGGCCGCCCGCGGAGGTTTCGCGCACGGTACGCATCCGCGGCTTACCGGCATTGCCCGCCGACCCGCGGCGCCGCGGCTGGCGGCGTCGACTGTTCGCGCGATCGGCCGGAGGAGACACCAAGTCAGCTTAGCGGTGTTGTTGGAGCGCTGGCGCGCTCGAGGTCGCGGCCCCTTGGTCCCGCCGATCAGGCACCGGTGCTTGCTCCTTCGTCGCCTACGCACCGGCGCCTGATCAGCCGGTCGAC